>CAVSRN010000046.1:0-120667 GCA_963730195.1 uncultured Alphaproteobacteria bacterium | reverse complement strand
CATCTGCCTGCGCGGCAAGCCCGGCTGGGGCGAGAACATGGCCTTCGTGACCACGCTCGTGAACACCTTCGGCGGCCAGTGGTTCGACATGGACTGGAAGCCCCAGCTCGACTGCAAGCCGTGGAAGGACGCGGTGAGCTTCTACGTCGATCTGTTGAAGAACTACGGCCCTCCGGGGGCGAGCTCCAACGGCTTCAACGAGAACCTGGCGCTGTTCTCGACCGGCAAATGCGCGATGTGGATCGATGCCACGGTCGCCGCCGGCCTCCTGTTCAACCCCGCGCAGTCGCAGGTCGCGGACAAGCTCGGCTTCGCCCAGGCGCCGATCGACACCTGGCCCAAGGGCGCGAACTGGCTGTGGTCGTGGGCGCTCGGCGTGCCGACCTCGTCCGATGCCAAGGACGACGCCAAGACCTTCATCGAGTGGGCGACCTCCAAGGACTACATCAATCTGGTCGGTGAGAAGAACGGTTGGGTCGCGGTCCCGCCCGGCACGCGCAAGTCGACCTACGACAACCCCGCCTACCAGAATGCGGCGCCGTTCGCGGCCTTCGTGGAGAAGGCGATCGAGACCGCCGATCCGATCAACACGACCGCCAACCCCAAGCCCTATAGCGGCGTGCAGTACGTCGGGATCCCGGAGTTCCAGGCGCTCGGCGCCCAGGTCGGGCAGATGGTCGCGGCGGCGCTGACCGGCCAGATGTCGGTCGACCAGGCGCTCAGCGCCGCCCAGCGCAGCACCGAGCGGACCATGCAGCAGGCCGGCTATCCGAAGTAGGAGACCCCTGCCCTCGGGGCCGGCGCCAGCAGGAGCGCCCGGCCCCGAGGACCTGCCGCCTCGAGCCCGACCCCAGGGAGGCCCGTCATGGTCCAGTCAGTGTCAGCACAGGCGAGCGCCACCCCGGTGGCCGCGGCCGGCAAGCGGCGTGGCAGCCGGCGCGACGTCAACACGACGCCGCTGCTCGCCCCCTCGGTGATCGTCCTGTTCCTGTGGATGATCGTGCCGCTCGCGCTCACGCTCTGGTTCTCGTTCCAGCGCTACAACCTGGTGGTGCCCACGATCACGGGCTTTGCCGGTCTCGAGAACTACCGCTACCTGTTGACCGACCCGGCGCTCTGGACCGCGATGATCAACACCCTGCTGCTGGTCGGCTGGGTCCTGGTGATCACGGTCGTGCTCGGAACCCTGCTCGCGGTCCTGTTCGATCAGGACTTCGTCGGCCAGGGCGTCGCCCGCCTGTTCGCGATCGCGCCGTTCTTCGTCATGCCGACGGTCAGCGCCTTGATCTGGAAGAACATGCTGATGCACCCGGTCAACGGCCTGTTCGCCTGGATCACCAAAGGTCTGGGCTTCGGACCGATCGACTGGTTCGCCAGTCTGCCGCTGACCTCGATCGTGATCATCGTCGCCTGGCAGTGGACCCCGTTCGCCCTGCTGATCCTGCTGACCGCGATCCAGTCGCTCGACCACGAGCAGAAGGAAGCCGCGCGCATGGACGGCGCCGGCCCGCTCGCCATGTTCTGGTTCATCATCCTGCCCCATCTCGGCCGCGCGATCTCGGTCGTGGTGATGATCGAGACGATCTTCTTCCTCACGATCTTCGCCGAGATCTTCGTCACGACCTCGGGTGGACCGGGCCTCGCTTCGACCAATCTCGCCTTCCTGATCTACATGCGAGCTCTGCTCGAGTTCGACGTCGGCGGCGCTTCGGCCGGCGGCGTGATCGCGATCATTCTCGCGAACATCGTGGCGATCTTCCTGATCCGGGCCGTCGCCAAAAACCTCGACGCCTGAGGGAGGGCCGAAGATGGCTCCGAAGCTGCGCGAGAAGCTCCTCATGACCGCCCTCGGCTGGGGCGCGGCCGCCCTGATCTTCTTCCCGATCTTCTGGATGGTCCTGACCAGCTTCAAGACCGAGATCAACGCGGTGCAGACGCCACCGTCCTTGTTCTTCGTCCCGACCCTCGAGAACTACGTCGAGGTCCAGGCGCGCGCCGACTACTTCCGATTCGCCATGAACAGCGTGGTGATCGCGTTCGGCTCGACCCTGCTCGCCCTGGTGCTGGCGGTGCCGGCCGCCTACGCCATGGCCTTCTTCCCGGGCAAGCGGACCAAGGACCTGCTGCTCTGGATGCTGTCGACCAAGATGCTGCCGCCAGTGGGCGTCCTGGTGCCGATCTACCTGATCTTCCGCGACCTGAACCTGCTCGACACCCGGACCGGGCTCCTGATCGTCGATGCCCTGGTCAACCTGCCGATCGTGGTCTGGATGCTGTTCACCTTCTTCAAGGAGGTGCCCAAGGACATCCTCGAGGCCGGCCGCATGGACGGCGCCAAGCCCAAGCAGGAGCTCCGCCATATCCTCTTGCCGCTGTCGCTGCCAGGGATCGCCTCGACCGGCCTGCTGGCGGTCATCCTGGCCTGGAACGAGGCCTTCTGGAGCCTCAACCTGACCACCTCCTCGGCAGCACCACTGACCACCTTCATCGCGTCCTTCTCCAGCCCCGAGGGCCTGTTCTGGGCCAAGCTCTCGGCCGCCTCCACCATGGCGATCGCGCCCATCCTGGTGTTCGGCTGGATGAGCCAGAAACAACTCGTGCGCGGCCTGACCTTCGGCGCCGTCAAATAGGGAGACGACGGATGGCAACCCTTCGACTGCGCAACCTGCGCAAGAGCTATGGCGAGGTCGAGGTCATCAAGGGCGTCGACCTCGACATCAACGACAAGGATTTCGTGGTTTTTGTCGGTCCGTCCGGCTGCGGCAAGTCGACCCTGCTGCGGATGATCGCCGGCCTCGAGGAGATCACCTCGGGCGATCTCCTGATCGACGGCGAGCGGGTCAACGACGTGCCGCCGGCGGAGCGCGGGCTCGCGATGGTGTTCCAGTCCTACGCCCTCTATCCGCACATGACGGTCCGGGACAACATGGGCTTCGCGCTCCGGCTCGCCGGCGTCTCCAAGGCCGAGCGCGACCAGAAGGTCGACGCGGCGGCCAAGGTCCTGCAGCTCGACAGCTTCCTCGACCGCAAGCCCAAGGCGCTCTCCGGCGGCCAGCGCCAGCGGGTCGCGATCGGCCGGGCGATCGTGCGCGACCCCAGGGTGTTCCTGTTCGACGAGCCGCTCTCGAACCTCGATGCCGCGCTCCGGGTGCAGATGCGGATCGAGCTCGCCAGGCTGCATGACGCCCTCAACGCCACCATGATCTACGTCACCCACGACCAGGTCGAGGCGATGACGCTCGCCGACACGATCGTGGTCCTCGAGGGCGGCCTCATCGCGCAGGCCGGCAGCCCGCTCGAGCTGTACCACCACCCCGAGAACCTGTTCGTCGCGGGCTTCATCGGCTCGCCCAAGATGAACTTCATGGACGCCAAGGCGGTCGCTTCGGATGCCGCGGGCGTCACGGTCGAGCTCGCCAACCAGGACCGGATCAAGGTCGACGTCGCCCCCGGCCAGGTCGCGGACGGCGAGCCGCTGACGCTCGGCGTCCGCCCGGAGCATCTCGGGGTCACGAGCGAGGGTGGCGACGTCAGCGGCGAGGTCCTGGTCGCCGAGCGTCTGGGCGGCGACACCTACCTCTACACCCAGATCGCCGACGGCGTGATGCTGGTGGTCCAGGCCGACGGCGAGAACCCGACCAAGGTCCACGATCGGATCGGGGTCGTGATCGACGGCCGGGTCTGCCACCTGTTCAAGCAGGACGGCAGCGCGGTCCGACGGGCCAGGCGCCATCCGCTCGCCGACATCAAGGATCCGACCGCGCACGCGGCGGCCTGAGGGACAGGGGGAGCGGCGGATGTATCTCGAGAGATACGATCTCAAAGGCCGGACCGCGGTCGTGACCGGCGCCGGTCAGGGGATCGGCTTCGCCTGCGCCCAGGCGCTGGGCGAGGCGGGCGCCAAGGTGATCATCGGCGAATTGCTGCCCGATCGCGGCGAGGAGGCCAGGGCGAAGCTCGGGGCGCTCGGCATCGAAGCCTACGCCATGCCGCTCGACGTCACCAAGTCCGCCCAGGTCGACGAGATGGCGGCCCGGGTCCTGGACGAGCACGGCGGCTGCGACATCCTGGTCAACAACGCCGGGGTGGCCAAGAGCGACGTGCGCGCCGAGGACACCAGCGACGAGCACTGGCGCTTCCACATCGAGGTCAACCTGAACGGCCTGTTCTGGTGCTGCCGGGCGTTCGGCCGGCAGATGCTGGCCAAGGGCAAGGGCGCGATCGTCAACGTCGGCTCGATGTCCGGCTTCATCGTCAACAAGCCGCAACCGCAGTCGTTCTACAATGCCTCCAAGGCCGCGGTCCATCACCTGACCCGCTCGCTCGCGGCCGAGTGGGGCGCGCGCGGGGTCCGGGTCAATGCGGTCGCGCCGACCTACATCGAGACGCCGCTCACCGTGTTCGGCATGGAGGACGAGGCGATGGCCGCGGTCTGGCTGGAGATGACGCCGATGCACCGGGTCGGCCAGCCGGAGGAGATCGGCTCGGTCGCCCTGTTCCTCGCCTCCGACGCCTCGAGCCTGATGACCGGCAGCATCGTGCTCGCCGACGGCGGTTATTGCTGCTGGTAGGGGAGACACCCGAATGAAACTCGAGGGCAAGGTCGCCGTGGTCACCGGCGGCGCGCGCGGGATCGGAGCGGCGATCTGCCGGCGCTATGCCGATGAGGGTGCCCGCGTCGCGGTCGCCGACATTCTGAAGGGCGAGGCCGAGGTGCTGGCGCGGGAAATCGGGCGCGGCGCGTTCGGCGTCGGGCTCGACGTCACGAAGCGGGCGTCGATCAATGCCATGGTCGAGACGGTCGTGGGGCAAGCGGGCGGCATCGACATCCTGGTCAACAACGCCGCGATCTTCGACCTGGCGCCGCTGCTCGAGATCACCGAGGCGAGTTACGACAAGCAGTTCGCGGTCAACGTCAAGGGCCTCTTGTTCATGCTGCAGGCGGTGGCGGCGCAGATGGTGAAGCAGGGGCGTGGCGGCAAGATCGTCAACTTCGCCAGCCAGGCCGGCCGGCGCGGCGAGGCGCTGGTCGCGGTCTACTGCGCCACCAAGGCGGCGGTGATCAGCCTCACCCAGTCGGCGGGCCAGGCCCTGATCAAGCACGGCATCAACGTCAACGGCATCGCACCCGGCGTGGTCGACACGCCGATGTGGGACCAGGTCGACGCCCTGTTCGCGAAGTACGAGGGCCTGCCGATCGGCGAGAAGAAACGCCAGGTCGGCCTGGCCGTGCCCTACGGCCGGATGGGCGTGCCCGAGGATCTCGTCGGCGCCGCGGTGTTCCTGGCGTCGGCGGATGCCGATTACGTGGTCGCCCAGACGCTCAACGTCGACGGCGGCAACTGGATGAGCTGATGCTGGGCCGGAGGCGGTGATGAGCGATTTGGTGGTCGCCGCCGACGGCGGCACTGGCTGCTGGTGACCCGGTCCCGCTTCGATCTCGTCATCTTCGATCTGGACGGCGTGCTGGTCGACAGCGAGCCGATCAGCGCCAAGGTCACGGCCGCGGCGCTGGCCGAGGCCGGGATCGAGATCTCCGAGAGGGAGCTCTGCGAGCGTTTTCTAGGCGTCAGCACGGGCTCGATGCTCGGGACGATCGAGGCCGAGCACGGTTGCCGGCTGCCCGCCTCGTTCCAGAGGACCCTGCGGGCGAACATCCTTGCGGCCTTCGAGCACGGGCTGCTGCCGGTGGCCGGCGTCCCGGCGGTGCTCG
The DNA here is from genome assembly GCA_963730195.1 of uncultured Alphaproteobacteria bacterium. Classification (GTDB taxonomy): domain Bacteria; phylum Pseudomonadota; class Alphaproteobacteria; order Geminicoccales; family Geminicoccaceae; genus DATAOG01. The sequence goes on along the minus strand of CAVSRN010000046.1, from coordinate 114,954 downwards.
ATGCGCTGGCCTCGAGATGTTGCGTCGCCTCCAGCAGTCACCCCGAGCGGATCCGGCGCTCGCTCGAGCTCGTGGGCCTGCTGGATCGCCTCGCGCCCAACCTGTTCAGCGCGACCATGGTCGCGCACGGCAAGCCCGCGCCCGATCTGTTCCTGCTGGCGGCGGCGAGGATGACGGCCGAGCCGGCGCGCTGTCTCGTGATCGAGGACAGCGAGGTCGGGGTCTGCGCCGGCAAGGCGGCGGGGATGACCGTGTTCGGGTTCGCCGGCGCCAGCCACGCGCGCTCCGAAACCCACGCGCCAAGGCTCGAGGCCGCGGGCGCCGATCTGGTGTTCGTCGAGATGACGGCGCTCGGCGCCGTCCTCGAGCGGGGGGGCGGGTAAGCGCTCACGGACCGCTCGCAGGCTCCTCGGTTCGATCCAGATCGGCGAGCCGATGCATCAGGTGGCGCGTCGTCGGATAGAGCTCGCGGAAGATCGCATACTGCGCCTGGTAGCGGGCAACGACCTCCGGCTCGGGATCGATCGGCCGCCCCGGGTCCACCCAGGCCGCCGCCAGCCGCCGCGGATCGCTGCCGGTGATGGCGGCCATGGCGAGCAGGGCCGCGCCGCGCGCCGAGGCGTCGCGGGTGCTGACCGCGGTGACCCTCCGGCCGAGCGCGTTGGCCAGCGTCCGGAGCCAGATCCGGCCGTGGCTGCCGCCGCCGCCCACGCGGATCTCCCGGGCCGTGCCCGCGAGCGCTTCGGCTGCCTCGACCACACCCCGGACCGCGAACGCGACGCCTTCGATCACGGCCCGGGCGAGATGACGATGGTCGTGGCGACGGGTCAGGCCGAACCAGGCGCCGCGCGCGTCGGGATCGACGTGCGGCGCCCCCTCGCCCGTGAGATAGGGCAAAAAGAGCAACCCTTCGGCGCCCGCCGGGACCGCTTCCGCCATCCGGCACATCTGCTCGAAGTCGACGCCGCCGTCGGCCGCCCCGGCGGTCCCCGGTCCCGCGATGCCGGCGAGGCGGCCGAACCAGTCGAGCGAGCCGCCGCCGGACAGCACCCCCGCCATGAGCTGCCAGGTCCCGGGCAGGGCGTGACAGAAGGTCTGAAAGACGCCGTTCGGATCGGGGACGGCGACCGTCGTCGCGAGCTGCACCGCGGCCGAGGTTCCGAGCGTGATCGACAGGATGCCCGGGCTCACGGCGCCGCTGCCGAGCGCTGCTGCCGGCTGGTCGCCGGCGCCGGCAGCGACCGGCGTGCCGGCCCGAAGCCCGCTCGCTGCGGCGCCCGCCCGGTCCACGCTCGCGACCAGGCTTGGCGACTCGTGAGCTTCCGGCAGCCAGTCCCGCGCGATCTCGAGCGCCTCGAGCGCGCTCAGGGACCAGCGCCGGCAGTGGACATCGAACAGGCCCGTGCCCGAAGCGTCGCTGACATCGGTCGCCAGAGTGCCGGTCAGCCGCAACCTGAGAAAATCTTTCGGCAGCAGGATCGTGCGCAGGCGCGCGTACAGCTCCGGATGGTGGCGGCGGAGCCACAGGATCTTGGTCGCCGTGAACGCCGCCCGGATCCGGTTGCCGGTCCAGCCTGCCAGCGCATCGCCCAGACGTTCCCGGATCTCGGCGCACTCGCGGCCCGTGCGCTGGTCGTTCCAAAGGATCGCCGGGCGGAGCGAATGTCCTTCGACCCCAAGGACGACCGCGCTGTGCATCTGCCCGCTCAGGCCGACCGCGTCGGGTGCGGGCAGGCCCTCGAGCAGCGTCCGGCTGGTGACCAGCAGCGCCTGCCACCAGACCTCGGGGTCCTGCTCCGCCCAGCCCGCAAGCGGGGTCTGCAGCGGATAGGACCGCTGCACCGTCCGCATCACCCTGCCGGCCTCGTCGACCAGCACGGCCTTGAGACAGGACGTTCCGAGGTCGAAGCCGATCGCGTGCAACAAACCAGCGCCTCCCCCCTGCACTCGTCTGGGCGCGACCCTCATCTCCAGCAGGGCCTGAGGCCGCGTGCGGAATCCGTGCTTCGCTGGCCGATCTGAAATCGACAGGGCACCATCATCCACCTTGACGATCGGGGCAACAAGGATGGCTCGCGATCCCTCATGTCGGTCGCCATGACGTGACCGCGGTCCTCGAAAGAGGAAAGACGGCGGGCAATTGCCTCGTCCGGGAAGCCTGTTACAGTCGCTGGCTGGTCCATGCGCCGGAGCGGAGGCTTGGATGCCGTTCGTCGCGCCCGCCGGAGACGATCACGGGTTCATGCGCCTGGCGCTGGAAGAGGCGCAGGCCGGCTACGACGAAGGTGGCGTGCCGGTCGGGTCGGTGCTGGCGCTGGACGGTCGCCTGCTGGCGCGCGGCCACAACCGGCGGGTCCAGGACGGCGATCCGATCGCCCATGGCGAGATGGACTGCCTGCGGCGCGCCGGCCGCCGGCCGCACTATCGCGGCACCGTGCTGTACACGACGCTCAGCCCCTGCATGATGTGCGCCGGCACGATCCTGCAGTTCGGCATCCCGCGGGTGGTCGTCGGCGAGCGGGACAGTTTCGAGGGCAACTGCGATTTTTTGGCCGAGCGCGGGGTCGCGGTCGCGCTGCTGAACGATCCGGCCTGCCTCGAGCTGATGCGCCGCTTCATCCGCGAGCGGCCGGAGCTGTGGAACGAGGACATTGCCGAGGAGGGCTGACAACCGGCCCCCGATCGGCCGGTCCTGATGCTTTGAGACGACGGAATGCAAGGTTGCAACAATCATCAAAACCGAGCGGAGGGCAATGGCATGACGGTCGGCGGCGGGAAGAGGTGGCCAGGCATCGCTCTGGCGGTGGCGGTGGGCGTGGGCGCTGCGGCCGCAGGCGGTGGCGCGCTGGCGGCGGATCAGCTCAAGGTCGCGGCGGTGTTCGAGACCCCGATCGAGGAGCCCTGGGTCAATCAGATCCACGTGGCCCTGCTCAAGGCCAAGGACGAGCTCGGGATCGCGTATACCTGGTCGGAGAGCGTCTCGGCCAGCGATTTTGCCCGCGTGGTGCGCGAGTATGCCGAGCAGGGCAACGGCCTGATCATGGGCGACGCGTTCGGCACCGAGCGCATCACCCGCAACGTGGCGCGCGACTATCCCAAGGTGGCGTTCGCGTTCGGCTCAGGCGTCGGGCCGGCCGAGCCCAACTTCGCGGTGTTCGACAACTGGATCCACGAGCCCGCCTATCTGGCGGGCATGATCGCCGGCAAGCTCACCAAGTCGAACACCGTGGGCGTGGTCGCCGCGATGCCGATCCCCGAGGTCAACCGCCTGGCCAACGCGTTCTGCGCCGGCGCCAAGGAGGTCAACGAGGCGGTCAGGTGCAAGTTCTCGTTCATCGGCTCGTTCTTCGATCCGCCCAAGGCCAAGGAGGCGGCGATCGCGCAGATCGAGGCCGGGGTCGACGTGATCTATGCCGAGCGTTTCGGCGTCATCGAGGCGGCGGCTGAGCGCGGCATCCCGGCGATCGGCAACATGTCCGACCAGTCGGAATTGGCGCCGGACACCGTGGTCACGAGCGTCATCTGGGACATGTGGCCGACGGTCAAGCAGGTGATCAGCCAGGTCCAGGCGGGCGTGTTCACCTCCCAGGACTTCGGTCAGTTCTCGTATATGGGCAAGGGCGGCTCGTATCTGGCACCCTATCACGCCTGGGAGGACAAGCTGCCGGCCGAGGTCAAGACCATGGTCGCCGAGCGCACCCAGGAGATCAAGGACGGCAACTTCCGGGTGCCGGTCGACGAGAGCACGCCGCAGTCGCAATAGCCCCGGCTCGCCCCGAGCCTGCCGGCGCCGCCGGACGCCACCGGGGCGACGGCTCGGGCTGCGCCGCCGCCTGCCCCGGCAGCGGCTCGCCGTGAGCGCGGTGTCGACGTACGCGGCCGGGAAGCATCGAGCTTGCTAACGAATGGTTAACCTTTGCCCGTTAGCGCTTTCCTCGGGTGGTCCATGCGACCGTGGGAATCCGTGCCCGGCGCCTGCCGGCAACGAATGGATTCCCAGGGTCGCATGGACCGGCCAGCAGGTTAGGGGGCGATGCTTAACCGAAGGTTAACTTTTGCTCGTTAACGCTTTCCTCGGGTGGTCCATGTGACCGTGGGAATCCGCGCCCGGCGCTTGCCGGCAACGAACCGATTGCCCGGGTCGCATGGACGGCCGGCCGGCGGGTCAGGGGCCATGCTTGACCGGAGGTTGGTCGTGGGACAGCGCGCCTGGCGCTGGGGGTGCCGAGGCCGGGTTCGGCGCCCATGACCGAGTCCGCACCGCTGCTCGAGCTGCGCGGCATCGACAAGCGCTTCGGTCCAGTGCACGCCAACCGGTCGGTCAGCCTCAGCCTCCATGCCCGCGAGGTGCTGGGGCTGCTCGGCGAGAACGGCGCCGGCAAGACCACGCTGATGAACATCCTGTTCGGCATCTACCGGGCGGATGCCGGTGAGATCCGGATCGAGGGGCGGGCGGTGACGATCCGCAGCCCGGCCGATGCGCTGGCCGCGGGCATCGGCATGGTGCATCAGCATTTCCACCTGGTCGACCGGCACAGCGTGCTCGAGAACCTGATGGTCGGCGAGCCGGGGCGGCGCGGGCTGATCGACCGCACCGGGGCGCGCGCCCGCCTCGCCGGGATCGGCGCCCGCTACGGCCTCCGCCTCGACCCCGAGCGACCGGCCGGCGCGCTCAGCGTCGGCGAGCGGCAGCGCCTGGAGATCGTCAAGGCGCTCTATCGCGGCGCCCGCGTCCTGATCCTCGACGAGCCGACCTCGGTGCTGACGCCGCAGGAGACGGAAGGGCTGTTCGCCGCGATCCGGGCGATGGCGGCCGAGGGCGTCGGCATCATCTTCATCAGCCACAAGCTGAACGAGGTCCGCGCGATCACCGACCGTCTGGTGGTCATGCGGCAGGGCGCCGTGGTCGCCGAGACCGCCAACGACGGCACCGTCACCGCCCGCCGGCTGGCCCTGCTGATGTGCGGCCACGAGCTCGCGGCGCCGGCGCGCGAGGCGGCGCGACCCGGGCCGGTCCTCCTGGCCCTGGACGGGGTGAGCACGCGGCTGGCGCCCGAGCACCCGGTCGCTCTGAAGGACGTCTCGCTCAGCGTCCGGGGCGGCGAGATCCTTGGCATCGTCGGAGTGTCGGGCAACGGCCAGGGGGAGCTCGCGGAGCTGATCGGCGGCACCCTCAAAGCCGCACGCGGGCGGATCGAGGTCGCCGGGCGGACCGTGACCGGCGCGGGCGCCCGCAGGATGCGTCGCTCGGGCGTGGCACTCGTGCCCGAGGATCGCCTCGGCGCCGGCCTCTTGAGCAGCCTGCCGCTCGCCGACAGCATGATCCTGGCACGGGTCGGCGAGGCGCCCTTCAGCCGGCTCGGGATTCTGAACCAGGGCGCCGCCAGACGCTTCGTCGTCGCCCAGATCGAAAAGTTCGGGATCCGCGCCCGCCGGGCCCGAGGCGCGCACCGGCACGCTTTCGGGCGGCAACCTGCAAAAGGCGCTGCTCGCCCGGGAGCTCGCGTTCGAGCCCCTGGTCCTGGTCGCCGCCCAGCCGACCCGGGGCCTGGACGTCGCGGCCAGGGAGTTCGTCCATCGCCAGCTGCTCGGGCTCCGGGCGCGCGGCCGGGCGGTGATCGTGATCAGCGAGGACCTCGAGGAGCTGTTCGAGATCGCGGACCGGATCGCGGTCATGTACGAGGGCCGGATCCTCGACGTCATGCCGGCAGCGGGGGCCGAGGTCGCCCGGATCGGGCTGTTGATGGCCGGGGCCGAGGGGGCCACGTGACCGGGCTCAGGCTGGAGCCGCGCCCCGACACCCCGGCCTGGCTCGGGATCGCGCTCCCCTTGCTCGCGGTCCTTGCCACCCTGGCGCTTTGCAGCACGCTCATCCTGCTCGCCGGCGCCAACGTGCTCGACGCGTATCGAGCCTTGTTCGTGGGCGCGCTCGGGAGCCGCTTTCACCTTACGGAGACGGTGGTCAAGGCGGCGCCGCTGGTTTTGACCGGGCTCGCGGTCGCGGTCGCGTTTCGCGCCAAGTTCTGGAACATCGGCGGCGAAGGCCAGCTGCTCGCGGGCGCCATGGCGGCGGCCTTCGTCGGCGCCCGCGAAGGCTTGCCGGCCTGGTCCCTGGTGCCGGCGATGATCCTCGCCGGCACGCTCGCCGGGGCCGCCACCGCGGCCGTGCCGGCGGTCCTCCGGATACGGCTCAAGGTCGACGACGTGGTCGCGACGCTGATGCTCAACTTCGTCATCTTCTATGGCATGACGGCGCTGCTCGACGGGCCGTGGAAGGACCCGCTGAGCGGCTATCCGGACTCGCCCGACATCCGCGCCGGAGGCGGAGTTCCCGGTGCTGCTGGCGGCGACCCGGCTGCATCTCGGGGTGCTGCTCGCGGGGCTCGCGGCGATCGTGGTCTGGTTGCTCATCACGCGCACCACGCTCGGCTTTCAGATCCGCGCGGTCGGCGCCAACCCGCGCGCCGCCGCCCATGGCGGCATCCCGGTCGGCCGGGTGATGCTGCTGGCCGCGGCCATCTCCGGGGGGCTCGCGGGGCTCGCCGGCGCCGGCGAGGTCGGCGGCCTCCACTATCAGGTGATGGCGGGCCTCTCGCCCGGCTACGGCTACACCGGGATCGTGGTCGCCATGCTGGCCGCGCTCAACCCGCTCGGCGTCGTGCCCGCGGCGCTGTTCTTCGCCGCGGTCGCGACCGGGGCCGAGAGCATGGCGCGCCAGACCGGCGTGCCGGTGTTCCTGGGCGACGTGATCCAGGGGACGGCGCTGATCTGCATGCTGACCGCTTTGCTGTTCACCAGCTATCGCCTGCGCCTCGGCCGGCCGGCGGCGGTCTGAGCGGAGGCCGCGATCAACGAGATCCTGGGTCAGATCCTGCAGGTCGGTTTTTTCGCCGCGGTGATCCGGGTGGCGACGCCGCTTTTGCTCGCGACCCTGGGCGAGATGGTCACCGAGCGCGCGGGCGTGCTCAATCTCGGGATCGAGGGCATCATGCTGCTGGGTGCCATGGTCGGCTTCACGACCGCCTGGTTCACGGGCGATCTCTGGCTCGGGATCGCCGCCGCGGCGGCGGCTGGCACCCTGTTCGGGCTGCTGATGGGTGGCCTGACCGTGAGCCTCGGCCTCAGCCAGCACGTCTCGGGGCTGGGCGTGACCATGCTCGTGCACCGGCCTCAGCTTCTATTTCTACCGGCTGATCTTCGGCCAGCCGTCGCAGCCGCCGCACGTCAAGCCGTTCGCGACCCTGGCCCTGCCGGGGCTGGCCAAGCTGCCCTGGCTCGGGCCGGTGCTGTTCGACCAGTTCGCGCTGGTCTACCTCGCCTTCCTGCTGGTGCCGCTCGCGGCCCTGGTGCTCTACCGCACGCCCTGGGGGCTCGCGCTCAGGACGGTCGGCGAGAACCCCTTGGCGGCGGTCTCGGCCGGCGTCGACGTCGCCCGGGCGCGCTACCAGGCGCTGATGATCTCAGGCGCGCTGATGGGCATAGCCGGCGCCTATCTGGCGCTCGCCCAGTTCAACGCCTTCACCTTCGGCGTCATCTCGGGCCGCGGCTGGGTGTGCATCGCCCTGGTCGTGCTCGGCCAGTGGGACCCCTGGCGGGTGGCGGGCGCGGCGCTGCTGTTCGGCGCCCTCGACGCGCTCGGCCTGCGCTTGCAGGCGAGCGGCGGGCTCGGCGTGCCTTATCAGCTGTTCCTGATGCTGCCGTTCCTTACGACCATCATCGCGATGGCGGTCCTGGCGCGGCGGGCGCGCGCCCCGGCCGCGCTGCTGACACCGTTCCGGCGCGAGGAACGATGATCACCGGCGGTCCGGTGCGCGGCGGTGAGCGCCGCAATTCTTCCTTGAGCGTCCGGGCGTGGTCGTGCAGCGCCTGGAGCGGATCCTCGGCGCGGCCGAACATCCGTCCAAGCCTGGCCACGACCTGCTGCTGCTCCAGCCGCTCGCGCCAGGCCGGGTCCTGGGCGCGGCGGATGTTCTCGATCATCGCGAGGTTGCGCAGGCGCAGGACGCTGCCGAAGCCGCCGGTCTTCGGGGGCATCTTCGTGCGTCTACTCCTGGGTGGCGGGAGCGGCTCCGCCCGGCGCGGCGGGCTTGCGCCCTCGTCCGGTCCGCTTCTTCGGACGACCGAGGCCGATCGCCATGGCGAACTCGCGGCGCAGCCGGCTGTAGTTGGGCGCCGCCATCGGGTAGTCGGCTTTGAGCCCGAAGCGCTCGCGGTATTGCCCGGGCGTGAGATCATGCTCGACCGCAAGGTGCCGTTTCAGCAACTTCTGCTCTTTGCCGCAGGCCAGGCAAGTGAGGCGGTCCGGCTTGATCGAACGGCGCACCGGCACGGCGGGCTTGGGCTGCTCCTCGACCGGCGGCTCGACCTCGTTGCCGACCTGGTCGAGTTGCTTGCCGACGGCAGCGATCAGCGTCGCCAGGTCCGCCGGCGCGATCTGATTGTTGGCTACGTACGCCGAGACGATCTCGGCCGTGAGCCCGACGACGTCGGGATGCTCAGAAGTCTTGATCACTACTATCCTCCTCGCAGGAACAACGCGTCCCCTGCTGCCTTACGCGGCCGCGGCGACTTCTGCAATAGACCAAGGGAGACTTGGCTGTGCTCGAGCGGCGCCGGCGCGGACGGGGGCTGGAGGGGCGCCATGGGATCACCACGAGCGGCAAAGGAGCCACGATGAGCGTCTTGGACCGGTTTCGACTGAACGGCAAGCGGCTCTTGATCACCGGCGGCAGCCGCGGGCTCGGCCGCGCGATGGCGCTCGCGATCGCCGACGCCGGCGCCGACGTCGCGCTGACCGGCCGCGACCCGGCGAGCCTCGAGCGCACCGCGGCCGACATCCGGGCGCTCGGGCGCCAGGCCTGGCCGATCCAGGCCGACATGGGCGCGCCCGCCGCCTGCGAGGCGACCTGCCGGCGCGCGCTCGCCGAGCACGGACCGTTCGACATCCTGATCAACAACCTCGGCGGCCGCCGCGACCCGACCCCGATCGCCGAGATGCCGGTCGAGCGCTGGCGCGAGCTGGTCGACCTCAACCTGACCAGCACCTTGATCGGCACCAAGGTCGTCGGCGGCGCCATGGTCGACCGCGGCCAGGGCGGGCGGATCATCAACATCGCGTCGATCAATGCCTTCGTCGCCGGCCAGAAGATCGGCGGCCGGCACTACGAGGCGGCCAAGGCCGCCGTGGTCCAGCTGACCCGCGCGGCCGCGGCCGACTGGGCGCCCTACGGCGTGACCGTGAACGCGATCTGCCCGGGGCTGTTCATGACCGAGCCCAACCAGCGCTGGGCGCGCGAGCGCCCCGAGGTCATCGACGGCATCCGGGAGCGCACGCCGATGGCGACCTTCGGCCAGCCGGAGGACCTCGGGCCGCTCGCCGTCTATCTCGCGAGCGATGCGTCGCGCTTCATGACCGGGGCGGCCCTGGTCATCGATGGCGGCTATACTCTCTGGTAGGCGGTTAGGCGGCTCTGATCCCGGCGATGAGCGCCGCGAAGCGGCCGCCGGGGTCGTCCGCCGGGATCGGCCCGTAGGGGCAGACGCGCTGGACCAGGTCGCCCTGGTAGCGCGCGCGGATCGCGGCGCCGACCCGGGCCGGCTCGGCGCTCACGGCGACCGCCTCGAGCAGGGCGTCGGGGACCCGCATGTCGGCGAAGCGGCCGGCGCGGGCGAGCGTGCTCAGCTCCTGACCCAGCGCCTCGAGGCCGTGGTAGGCGAGAAACGGCCGGTAGGTCGGGGTCGAGGCGTAGAAGGCGATCTGCTGGCGGGCGTAGCTTTCGGCCGCGGCGCGTTCGCTCTCGGTCTCGCCGGTGACGATGAACACCGAGGTGATGAGGTCGACCTTGGCCGGGTCGCGCCCGGCGGCGCGGGCGCCCGCGGCGATCGCGGGCCGGACCACGTCGCGCAGGTAGCCCGGGCTGTGCAGCGGGTGGACGTGGAAGCCGTCGGCGACCTCGCCGGCGGCGCGCGCCATGGGCTCGCCGACCCCGGCGAGCGAGACCGGGATCTTGGGATGCGCGATCGGCCCGGGGTTGAAGAAGTCGCTGAGCAGGGTGAAGCGATAGAAACGGCCCTCGTAGGCCGGGCGGGTGCCGTTCTGGAAGCTGTCCCAGATCGCCCGGAGGCAGCGGATGTAGTCGACGATCCGCGCCGCCGGATGCTCGAACTCGGCCGAGAACCGGCGCTCGACGTGGGCCCGCACCTGGGTCCCGAGCCCGAGCAGCAGGCGCCCGCCGCTCACCCGCTGCAGGTCCCAGGCGGTCTGCGCCATGGCGAACGGCGTCCGCCCGAAGGCGACCGCGATCCCGGTGCCCAGCTGGACGCGCCCGGTCGCGAGCGCCGCCAGCAGCAGCGGCAGGAACGGGTCGTGGCCGGTCTCGTAGCTCCACAGGCCATCGGCGCCCAGACGCTCGTAGGCGGCCGCGGCGCCGCCGAGCGCGTGCAGGTCGTCGCTGCGCAGGCCGACGTCGATCTTCACCTCACGCCCCCTTGGCCGATGGCGGGCGGCGAGCGTAGCACAATCGGCGCCCCGCGGGCCGAGGCCGCTGGACGATTCGGTCAGGCGCGCAGGCCGTCGACCCCGTCCTTGAGCGCGTTGCCGAACAGCCAGATGTCGCCCGAGTAGATGATCATGCGAAAGCCGCGCCCGAGCCACGCCCGGCCCTGCTCGACGTCGCCGACCACGCAGCCGGCGGCCTTGCCGTGGGCGCGCGCGGTCGCGATCACGTGGTCGATGGCGGCGAGGAAGTCGGGATGCTCGAGCTGCATCGGGATGCCGAGGCTGAGCGAGAGGTCGGTATGGCCGATCACGGCGACATCGATGCCGGGCACGCCGATGATCTCCTCGGCGTTGCGGACACCTTCGGCGGTCTCGATCTTGACCGTGATCAGCGACGAGGCGTTGGCCCGCTTCATGACCGCCGGCACGTCACCCACGCGATAGCCGTCGTGGGCGACGCCGAAGGCGGCGCCACGCGTGCCGTCGGGCGGATAGCGGGTGCCGCGGACGATCGCCTCGGCCTGGGTGCCTGTCTCGACGCAGGGCACCATCAGGCCCATGGCACCGATGTCGAGCAGCTGCTCGTTCTCGGCGAAGCGGTGGCCGCCGCGCGGGTTGACCACCGGCACCAGGCCCGCCCCGCGGGCCTGGGCGACCTGCTGCTTGACGGTCTCGAACGAGAAGCCGCTGTGCTCCATGTCGAGGACCACGAAGTCGCAGCCGGCGGCGGCGACGATCCGCGCGAGGCCGGGGCTCGCGAATTCCATGATGAACGTGCCGACCACGACCTCGTTGCGGGCGAGCCGGTCCTTGACGCTGTTTTCGAGCACGTTGTCCCTCCGTACCGGGTTGTTCGTGGCCGCCTCCCCCCAGCAAACCACAGCTAGCGCAGGAGATTCGGCAGGACCGTGGCGATGCCCGGAATGACGGTGATCAGCAAGAGCGCCGTCACCAGCGCCCCGAGGAACGGCCACATCGACCGCATGAAGGCGCTGACCGGCGTGCGCGAGATGCCGCAGGCCGTGTACATCATCAGGCCCACCGGCGGCGTCACCTCGGCAATCAGGATCGCGACGATGATGATGATGCCGAAGTGCACGAGGTCGACGTGCAAAAGGTTCAGGAGCGGCAGCAGCATCGGCACCATGATGATCAGGATGGCCGTGCCCTCCATGAACATGCCGGCCACGATCAGCAAAAGGTCGATCAGCAGGAGCACGACCGTCGGGTCGCCGCTGATGCCGGTCAGGAGCGCCACCAGCTGGCTCGGCACCCGCGCGATGGTCAGCGTCCAGCCGAACAGCGCGCTGGCCGCCACGATCAGGAGGATAGCGCCGGTGTCGCGCGCGGTCAGCGCCAGGATGCGCGGCAGCGCCCGCCAGTCGAGCGCCCGGTAGATTACCGTGCCGATGAAGAGCGTGTAGGCGACCGCGATCGCGCCGACCTCGGTCGGCGTCACCACCCCGAGACGGAAGCCGACGATGATGATGATGGGCAGCAGCAGCGCCCAGGACGAGCGCCTGAACTCGCGCCACAGCACGGCGCGCGAGAAGCTCTGGCCCTCGGGGAAATTGTTGATGCGCGAGACGATCGCCACCACCAGCATGAGGAGCCCGGCGATCAGCAGACCCGGAAGGATGCCGGCGATGAACAAATCGCCGATCGAGACCTCGGCCTGCCAGCCATAGATCACCATGACGATCGAGGGCGGGATGATCGGCCCCAGGATCGCCGAGGCGGCGGTGACGCAGGTGCTGAAGCCGCGCGGGTAGCCGTGACGGATCATCTCCGGCACCAAGACGCGGGTGGTCGCCGCGCAGTCGGCGAGCGAGGAGCCGGACAGCCCGGCCAGGAACACGCTGGACAGCACGTTGACCTGGGCGAGCCCGCCCCGCGCCCGGCCGATCAGCGCTCCGGCGAAGGCGAACAGCCGGGTGCTGATCCCGGCCTCGTTCATCAGCGTGCCGGCGAGCACGAACATCGGCACCGCCAGCAGCGGAAAGGAGTGGATGCCCGAAGCGACCCGCTGGCCGACGATCAGGAGCGAGATGTCGTTGTCCCAGATGACGTAGATCGACGAGCCGGCGATCGCGAAGGCGACCGGCACGCCGATCGCGGCGAGCCCGAGGAAGACGAGCAGGAGCGACGCGGCCATGGGCTGCTGGTGTCTGCGCTACCCGAGCTCGGTCTCGGCGCTCGACCTCAGAGCGTCGGCCGGCCCCTCGTCGACCACCAGGCGCACGACGTGGACGAGCGAGGTCACCATGCTGGCCGGCATGGCGCCGTACCAGATGGCGAAGGAGATGCCGAACTCAGGCGTCCGGTCGTCGGCGACGGCGATGCAGTATTCGATCCCCATGGTCAGCAGCACGGCGATGATCACGAAGGTCGCAACGACCGCGACCGCCCCGACCACCGCGCGGATCGACGCCGGCAGAACCCGGATCAGCGCGTCGACCCGCATGTGCTGGTGATGCGGGAACGACGCGCTGGCTCCGAAAAACACCAGGAAGCTGAAGATGATGATCGAGATCTCGAGGCTCCAGAGGAAGGCGCTGCCGAGCACGTAACGCCAGAAGACGTTGGCGATCATGATGACGAAGATCGCGGCCAGGAGCAGCGCGATGAACGCGTCCTCGACGCGCAGCAACGCCTCATCCACCCGGATGATGAAGCTCCTGATCGAGGCCCGGTCACTCATGTCCAGCGACCCGCGATGCTGCCCGACCGGTTACTGGTAGGCGCGGATCTCGGCGATCGCCGCCTTGACGCGCTCGAGATTGTCCGGGCCCCAGCGGTCCTTGAGCGCGTCGTAGACCGGCTGCATGGCCTCGGCGAAGGCGGCCTGGTCGACGTCCTCGATGATCTGCACGCCTTCGCGCTGCTTCATCTTCTCCAGCATCAGCGTGTCGCGGCGCATCTGCAAGACGGTGTTCATGGCCGAGGCGGCCTCGGCCTCCTCGAACAGGATGACCTGCTGGCGCGGCTCGAGCTTGGCCAGCGAGTTCTTGTTCACGAAGATCGGCAGACTGGTCAGCATGTGCCGGTCGAGGGTGATGTACGGGTTCACCTCATGGAACTTCTGGCCGTAGATCACCGGCACCGGGTTCTCCTCGCCGTCGACCACCTTCTGCTGCAGGGCGGTGTAGACGTCGTTGAACGGGATGACCGTGGGCGAGGCGCCGACCGCCTTGATCATCTCGACCCAGACCGGGGCCTCGGGCACGCGCATCTTGAGGCCTTTGAGGTCGGCGGGGGTGTGCACGGCGACGTCGCGGGTGGTGAAGTTGCGCCAGCCCCAGTACCAGACCTTGGTCAGCGGGATCAGGTTGTGCTTGCTCTCGAGCTCGTCCCACAGCGGCTGGAAGGCCGGGCCGCGCACGACCGCGGCGAACTCGTCCCAGCTCTGCCACAGGAACGGCGCCGAGGACATCTCGAGCGCCGGCACCAGGATGCCGAGGCCGCCCATCGAGGCCTCGACGATGTCGATGATGCCGTTCTTGGCCTGCTCGATCATCTCCGCCTCGGAGCCGAGCTGAGCGCCGGGCGCGACCTCGATCACGACCTCGCCGCCGGTGCGTTCGGCCACCCGGTCGGCGAAGTGCTGGTACATCTGGCCGGCGGCCGTGGTCACCGGAACCTCGTGGCCGAAGCGCAGCACCGTCTTGGCCGAGGCCGCGGGCGCGCCGGTCGCGAGCGCCAGCGCTGCCGCTGCCGGGATCGCGCTGGTGAGCAGTGTTCTCCGTCTCATCATTCGAGCCCCTCCCCTTCTGGTTTGAACCGGCCGGTCTGCAACGCCGCCTTCGCGGGACGAGCCATGAGCACGAGCCAGCCGGTCGAGGCGTGGCCCCTGCCCATCCCGTCCAATTTGTGCCGCGAATGACCCCGGCGGCCCGCGGCGCTTGCGCGGGCATCAGATCAGCCGGCAACGAACACCCTGAGGGATCGACGCTATCAGCCGCTTTTTGGGGACGCAACCGGATTCCGTGAATTGGCGCGCTCTGCGGGCGCTACCCAAGCGGGTGGGGACTCCGTATACACGCCGGGTCCGCCGCAGGCCGATCGATCGGCGCCGTTGCTCGCCGGGCCGCGGTCCGACCAACCTTTGCAACCATCAGCCGGAAGGGCAGCCGTCATGTCGGATACCGCCAAGCGTGTGGTCGTCAGGCGAAAGCTTCGCGCGCCTCGATCGGGCGATCGTCGACGCCTTCGCCCGCGTCGGCACGGCCGTGGTCGCCGATGCGCGGGGCGGCGCCGGCGCCCTCGACCCGGCGATCGACGCGATCGACCCGGGCGCACGCCTGGCCGGCTCCGCCCTGCCCATCCAGCTCGGCGCGCGCGACCTGCGCGCCGCGCTGGTCGCGGTCGAATGCCTCGAGCCGGGCGACGTCATGGTGATCGCCGCCGGGCTGACCAGCACGGCCGCGGTCATGGGCGAGCACCTGGCGACCCTGGCGCGGCGGCGGGGCGCGGTCGGCGTGGTCACCGACGGCCCGGCGCGCGACCTCGACGCCCTGCTGCGGCTCAAGATGCCGATCTTCTGCCGCGGCACGGTCTCGAGCGCCGCCGGCGAGGACGGCCCCGGCCAGGTCGGGCTGCCGGTGGCGATCGGCGACGTGGCGATCGAGGCCGGCGATTTGGTGCTGGGCGACCGTGACGGCGTCATCGTGGTGCCCCGCGGCGAGGTCGAGGCGGTGCTCGCAAAGGTGCGCGCGGTCGAGGCGCTCGAAGCCGAGCTCGGCGCCAAGATCGCCACCGGCGAGATCGAACTCCCTGCTGCGCTTTCTCCACCCGGAGGCTGGCGCGGCGATCGACTACATCGACTGATCCGCGCGTCCCGGCTGCCGGCGCGAGGGTCGCCGCCGACTTTGCGATCAGCAATCGGCAACTCACGGGGCGAATCGATTGACTTCGATTTCGAGCGTGACCTACCGTGATCGGCAAGGGCGCGTTCGATGAGCGCCGCGCCAGAGCGGGCCCTTCGATCAGGCGCGGCCAAACAGGGGGGTACCGGCAGATGGCGACGGGTTGCACGCGAGCATGTCTGGTGGCGGCGCTGGCCGCCGCGGCGGCGGTTTCATGGGGTGGGCGCGCGGCGAACGCCGAGGACGTGACCATCACGGTCTGGAGCCACGAGGCCGATGAGCCGGCCAAGGTGGCGTTCCGGGAGACCGCCGCGAAGAACCTGGAAAAGGCCCATCCGGGCCTGCACGTCAAGATCACCTGGTACGAGAAGGTTGCGCTCTATGCGGCCCTCAAGACCGCGCTGCCGGCCGGCCAGGGCCCCGACGTCCTCTACCTCGAGCCGGATCAGACCGAGTACATCACCAACGGCTACATCATCCCGCTCGACGATCTGGTGGACTGGAGCACGATCAACGACTGGGCGCGCGCGGTCTGGACCCACGACGGCAAGACCTGGGCTCTGCCGCAGGAGGCCTATACCAACGAGATCTACTACAACAAGGACATCATGAAGAAGCTGGGCGTGACGCTGCCGGAAAATGGGCAGCTCAGCCAGGCTGAGTTCCTCGACCTGGTCAAGAAAGCCAAGGCCGCCGGCATCACGCCGATCGCCCAAGGGGTCGGCGACCGGCCCTATCCCGGCGCCTACATCCTGCAGGAGGCCCTGCTGCACCAGCTCGGCGCCGACGACTACGGCAAGCTACTCGAGGGCAAGCTGTCGTTCGAGGACCCGCGGGTCGTCGAGGTCTTCAAGTGGGTCAAGGAGCTGGTCGACGCCGGCGCCTATCCCAAGAACTTCATGACCGTGAAGCTCGGCGAGTCCCATTATTACTTCTATCAGAAGCCGGGGGCGCTGATGCTGCCGATGGGCAGCTGGTATACGGGCCGCGCCTTCGTGCCGGTCGAGAACGGCGGCCAGCCGCCCGACTTCCCGCTCGGCATCATGCGGTTCGCGGCCATGGACGGTGGCGCCTGCAATGAATGCGAGACGCTGGCGATCGGCTCGAGCTTCGCGATCAATGCCGCGAGCAAGCATCCGCAGGAGGCGGCGGAGTTCCTCAATGCCATGTCGACCCCCGAGATGGGCAAGATGTGGCTCGAGACCATCTATCTGCAAACGGCGGTCAAGACCGACGCCGGCTCGTTCACCGGCCCCTACGCCGCCTACTTCACCGAGCTGATGGCGCGCCAGGAGGGCGCCAAGTACTTCGTGGGCATGCCGCTCGATCACATGCAGGGGGAATGCAAGGACACCTTCAGCCAGGTGATGAACTCGGCGTTCCCGGGCGGGCTGCTGTCGGTCGACGACGCGATCAGCATGATGAACGACGGCTGCTACCAGGGCTGAGGTCGAAGGCGGGCAACCTCGCTGCGGCCGCGCGGCACCGCACGGATCGATGACGATGTCATGGAGCACCGGCCGCGCCGCCGGCGGCCGGGTGGTCGACGCGCGTCAGACCTCGTGGCGGGTGCTGGTCGTCTTCCTGGCGCCGGCGCTGCTGATCTATGCGACCTTCACGATCTATCCGGTGCTGCGCACCTTCTACAACAGCGTGCATACGATCGGACCGCGCAACGCCGCGAGCTTCGTCGGGCTGCACAACTTCACCGCCCTGCTGACGCACGACCACGTCATCTGGAAGGCGGTCGGCAACACGGCGCTGTTCGCGCTGGTCGGCACGGTCGCCGATGTCGCGGGCGGCCTGCTGCTGGCGCTCTGCCTGTTCTCGAAAGCGCCCTTGGCGCGGGTGTGGCGGATCGTCTGGTTCACGCCGGTGCTGATGTCCTATGTCGTGGTCGGCATCATCTGGGTGTGGATCTACGATTACGACTGGGGCGCCCTCAACCTCGTCCTGCGCTGGCTGGGGCTCGGGCAGCTCGAGCACTCCTGGCTGGGCGATCCGAAGACCGCGCTCTGGGCCGTGCTCGTCACCCACCTGTGGAAGTGGCTGGGCTTCAACATGATCATCTGCCTGGCCGCGCTCTACGCGCTGCCGGACGAGGTGCTCGGCGCCGCCGAGCTCGATTACTGCGGCTGGTGGGCCAAGCTCGTCTACATCATCATGCCGATGCTGCGGCCGACCCTGGTCAACCTGCTGGTGCTGTCGTTCATCGGCAAGATGATGGTGTTCGACCTGATCTGGATCATGACCGGCGGCGGCCCGCTGTGGTCGACCGAGACGGTCTCGACCTACGTCTACAAGCGCGCCTTCAGCTGGAACACCTTCGATCTCGGCTATCCGTCGGCGATCGCGGTCTTATGGTTCGCGATGATCCTGATCTTCGTCGCGATGATGACGCGCCTGTTGCGCCAGCGCGATCGGCTGGAGTTCTAGACGATGCGGCGCCGGACGCTCTGGCTCGCGCATCTCCGGCGGACGCCGCTGCTGCTGTTTCTGGTGCTCTACACGCTCGCGACCGGCGGGCCGTTCTTGTGGGTCGCGGCGATGTCGCTGCGCACGACCTCGGAGATCTTCGCCAACCCCTACGCTTTGCCGGTCACGCTCCACTTCGAAAAGTTCGAGCAGGCCTGGGTCAACTCCAACTACGGCACCTATTTCTGGAACAGCCTGATCGTGGTCGTCAGCGCCGTGGCAATTCTGACCGTGGTCGGCGCGATGGCGGCGCACTGTCTCGCCCGCTACCGCTTCCGCGGCAGCCGCGCCGTGCGCTTCATCATCCTCTCGGGCATGGTCCTGCCGCCGCAGCTCCTGATCCTGTCCTTGTTCCAGATCATGGTCGACTTCGGGCTGTACAACACGCTCCAAGGCCTCATCATCGTCTATGTCGCGACCCAGCTGGCGATGACGGTCTATATCCTCGAGGGCTTCTTCGCCCAGATCCCGCAGGATCTGTTCGACGCCGCCCGGATGGACGGCTACGCCGACCTCGAGATCTTCTGGCGGATCACGCTCCCGGTGGGCTTGCCGGCGGTGGTCACGACCGTGATCCTGAACGGCATCATCCTGTGGAACGAGTTTCTGTATGCCGTCGTGCTGCTGACCGAGGACAGCATGCGGACCTTGCCGCTCGGGATCATGCACTTCATGGGCGGCCACCAGCTCGACGTCGGCATGGTCGCGACCGGCCTGATGATCGCGATCGCGCCGATCATTCTCCTCTATGCCCTGTTCTCCGAGGCGCTGGTCAAGGGCATGACCGCCGGCGCCGTGCGCTAGGAGAGGGCGTGGCCGTCATCGCGATCGACCGATTGAGCAAGCGCTATGCCGCGGGCGGCGAGCTCGCGGTCAAGGAGGTGAGCCTGACGGTCGCGGACGGCGAGTTCATGGTCCTGCTCGGGCCGTCCGGCTGCGGCAAGTCGTCGATCCTGCGGATGATCGCCGGGCTGGAGCCGATCAGCTCGGGCACCGTGGCGCTCGACGGCAAGGTCATCAATCACGTGCCGGCCAAGGATCGCGACATCGCCATGGTCTTCCAGTCCTATGCGCTCTACCCGCACATGGACGTCGAGGCGAACCTGGCGTTCGGCCTCCGGCGGCGCCGCGTCGCGCGGGACGAGATCGATCGCCGGGTGCGCGAGGCCGCGGACAAGCTCGGCCTCACGCCCTATCTCGGGCGCAAGCCGCACGCGCTCTCGGGCGGCCAGCGGCAGCGCGTCGCGCTCGGGCGCGCGATCGTGCGCGATCCCAAGGTCTTCCTGTTCGACGAGCCGCTCTCGAACCTGGACGCCGCGCTCCGCGTCACCACCCGCAACGAGCTGATCCGGCAGCAGAAGGAGCTCGGCACCACCTCGGTCTACGTCACCCATGACCAGATCGAGGCGATGACCATGGGCGACCGGATCTGCATCATGAGCCAGGGCGAGGTGGTCCAGATCGGCAGCCCGCTCGAGGTCTATCGCCGGCCGGCCGACACGTTCGTCGCCCGCTTCCTCGGCAGCCCGCCGATGAACCTGCTCGCGGCCCGGCTGGAGGCTGCCGACGGCGGGCTGCGCCTCCGGCTGGGCGAGACCGCGTTCGCGCTGCCGGCCGCGCTGTCGGCGCCGCTCGCCCGCCACGCCGGCAGGGCGGTCACCCTGGGCGTGCGACCCGAGGACCTCTACGAGGCGCCGCCGCCCGGTCTCGAAAGCCAGACCGTCGCCCTGCCGGTGCGGGTCGATGCGGTCGAGCCGCTCGGCGCCGAGACGCTTTTGGTCCTGAGCTTCGAGGGCGCCGAGCTGATCGCCCGGATCGGCCGCGACACGGGCCTGCGCAGCGGCGCGAGCGTCGCGATCAGCCTCGACGTCGGCGCGCTCCATCTGTTCGATGCCACCACCGGCAAAGCGCTCACCGGCGCGCGCTGATGCCCATTTCGGAGGACAGCCTGATGGTCGACCCGCAACCGCGCCCAACGGTCCTCAAGCGTCGCTCTCGCCGGGGCCGGCATGATCAGCTGGCATCACCTGGTCGCGTGGCGCCGGGTCGCGCGCGCCGCCCGGGTGGTCGCGGTCTACGATCCCGACGCCGACCGCGCCCGCAGCCGGGCCGCGGAGTTCGGGATCGACGCGGTCTTCACGGACGCCACGGCGATGCTCGAGGAGGCCGGGGTCGGGGCGCTCGACGTCGCCGCGCCGCGGGCGGAGCATGCGGGCTGGATCGAGGCCGCGGCGGCGCGCGGCATCGACGTCCTGTGCCAGAAGCCCCTGACCCCGACGCTTGCCGAGGGTAAGGCGCTGCTCGGCCGGCTGGGCGGCCGCGTCCGCCTGATGGTGCACGAGAACTGGCGCTTTCGACCGTGGTACCGCACGCTCGGACGCTGGATCGCCGAGGGCGAGCTCGGCGAGCTCCGGTATGCTCAGATGACCATGATGTCGTCGGGCCTGCTGCCGGACGAGAGCGGCCGGGCGCCTGCCCTGGTGCGCCAGCCGTTCATGGCGAATGAGAAGCGGCTGATGATCGCCGAGGTGCTGATCCATCATCTGGACGTCATGCGCTTCCTGTGCGGACCCTTGCGGGTGGTCGGCGCGCGCGCGGCGCGGACGCTTGCCGAGGTGCGGGGCGAGACGCTGGCCGCGATGTTCCTCGAGACCGCCACCGGCGCGCCCGTGCTGGTGAGCGGGACCATGGCGGCGCCGGGCCTGGCCCCGCGCACCGGCGATCGCCTGAAGCTCGTCGGCAGCAAGGCCAGCGCCGCCTTCGAGGGCGGCACCTTGCACCTCGAGGGGCCGCGCCCGCGCAGCGAGTCCTTCGATCTGGACACCGGCTACCAGGCGAGCTTCGACAACACGATCCGTCACTTCGTGGAGAGCCTCGCCTCGGGTGCTGGGTTCGAGACCGATGCGGTCGACAACCTCGAGACCCTGCGCCTGGTCGAGCATGCCTACTGGGCCGCGGGCCTCCATCAAGCCCCGCAGACCGACTGAGGAGGCCCATGATGCAAGCGTCCGCGAGCCTCGTCGGCCTGCCCAAGGCCGCGCTGGAGACGCCGGCCCTCTTGGTCGATCTCGACGTGATGGCGGCCAACATCGCCCGGATCGCCGAGACCTGCCGCCGCCATGGGGTCGGCTGGCGGCCGCACATCAAGGGTCACAAGACCCCCGAGATCGCCCGCCAGCAACTCGCCGCCGGCGCGATCGGGATCACCTGCGCCAAGCTCGGCGAAGCCGAGGTGATGGCGGATGCGGGCATCACCGAGATCGTGATCGCCAACCAGATCGTCGGCGCGAGCAAGGTCGGCCGCCTGATCCGGCTCCTGGAGCGGGCTCCGGTGATCGTCTCGGTCGACAGCGTTTCGAACGTCGCCGAGCTGGCCGAGGCGGCGCAGGGCGGCGGCCGCGAGCTTAGCGTCGTGATCGAGGTCAACATCGGCATGAACCGGGCGGGCGTCGCTCCGGGACCGCCGGTCGTCGCCCTGGCCGACGCGATCGCGCAGCGGCCGGGCCTGCGCCTGGCCGGGGTGATCGGCTGGGAGAGCCACGCGGTCACGATCGCCGACCCGGGCGAGAAGGAGCGGGTCGTGGCCGCGGCGATCGCCCGCCTGGTCGCCAGCGCCGAGGCCTGCCGGCGCGCCGGCCACGACGCCCCGATCGTCAGCTGCGGCGGCACCGGCACCTTTCCCTACTGCATCCGCCAGCCGGGGGTCACGGAGGTGCAGGTGGGCGGCGCCATCTTCAGCGACGTGCATTATCGCACCCACTATCACCTCGACCAGCCGTGCGCGCTGACGCTGCTGACCACGGTGACCAGCCGCCCGACGGCAACGCGCATCGTGCTCGATGCCGGCAAGAAGGCGATGAGCGGCGATGCCGCACTGCCCGAGCCGCTGGGGCTGCCGCCGGTACGCTCGCTGCAGCTGTCCGCGGAGCACACGACCATCGAGCTCGAAGCCCCGAGCGCGACGCCCAAGGTCGGCGACCAGCTGGAGCTGATCGTCGGCTATTCCGACACCACCGTGCATCTGCACGAGGAGATCGTCGGCCTGCGCGGCGGCCGGATCGAGGCGGTCTGGCGCGTGGCTGCGCGCGGCCGGATCAAGTAGGGCGCCGTCCATCGGCCCGGCCGATCGTCAGTGCGCATCGGCCGGCGGCGCCTTCGGCGGCACCACCTTCTTCATCAGCGGCACCATCACGGTCGCGAGCGCGAGGCAGACCATGACCGCGAGGAAGGCGTCGGCAAAGGTCAGGGTCTGCGCCTCCCGCCAGGTGAGCGACCAGAGCAGCCGCAGGGCCACCGCATGACCGTGCTGGGGGTCGCCGCCGGCGGCCGCGGTCGCCCCGACCCGCTGCACAAGGTCCGCGACCGCCGGGTTGGCGGTGGTCAGATGCTCGGCGAGCCGCAGGAAATGGAGGTTGGTGCGGTCGTTGAGGATCGTGCCGCAGGCGGCGATGCCGATCGCGCCGCCGAGGTTGCGCATCAGGTTGAACAGGCCGGACGCGAGCTTCAGGCGCTCGGGCGCGAGGCTGCCGAGCCCGAGGGTGATCGCCGGTGCGACCGCGAACTGCTGCGAGAAGCCGCGCAGCGCCTGGGGCAGCAGCAGCTCGCGCCAGCCCCAGTCGTGGGTGATCGGCGCGAAGAACCACAGGCTGAGGGTGAAGCAGGCGAAGCCGAACATCATCAGCCAGCGCAGGTCGATGCGCCTGGCGAGGAAGGTGTAGACCGGGATCGCCGAGAGCTGGAACAGGCCAGTCGAGAGCACCGCCTCGCCGATCTGCAAGGCGCTGAAGTCCCGCACCCGACCGAGGAAGAGCGGCGTCAGATAGATCGTGGCGAAGATGCCGATGCCGGCGATGAAGGAGAAGAGGCAGCCGAGCGCGAAGTTCGGGATCTTGAGCGCCCGCAGGTCGACCACCGGGTCAGGGTGGGTCAGGCTGCGCCAGAGGAACGCGATCCCGGCCAGGCCCGCGATCCAGGCGGTCGTGCGGATGGTGTGGTCGCCGAACCAGCCCCAGCGCGGCCCCTCCTCGAGGGTGTATTCGAGGGCGCCCAGGAACAGCGCCATCAGCACCATGCCGAGGTAGTCGGCGCGGCGCAGCAGCGACCGGTCCGGCCGGTCGATCCGGACCAGGATCGGCACCACCACGGCGACGAAGATGCCGGGCACCAGGTTGATGAAGAACAGCCAGTGCCAGGACCAGTTGTCGGTGATCCAGCCGCCGATGGTCGGGCCCAGCGTCGGCGCCAGCGAGGCGATCGAGCCGATGGTCGCGGCCGCGATCACCCGCTGGTGGCCGCCGAAATAGATGAAGGCGGTGGTGAAGACGGTCGGGATCATCGCGCCGCCGAGGAAGCCCTGCAGCGCCCGGAACACGATCATGCTCTGGATGTCCCAGGCCCAGCCGCAGAGCAGGCTGGTGGCCGTGAACCCGGCGGCCGAGATGCAGAACAGCCAGCGCGTCGAGAGCACCCGCGACAGCCAGCCGGACAAGGGGATCACGATGATCTCGGCGATCAGATAGCTGGTCTGGACCCAGGTGGTCTCATCGGTTCCGGCCGACAGGCCGCCGCCGATGTCCTTGAGCGAGGCCGAGACGATCTGGATGTCGAGGAGTGCTATGAAGAAGCCGACGCACATGGTGGCGAAGGCGAGCACCTTGGCGGGCGTCGAGAGCTCGGCGGGCTCCGTGCCCGCAGCCGCCGCGGCGCGCCCGGCGGCGGCGGCGCTCATCGGAGGGCGTCGCGCTGATCGACGCTCGCGGTGACCGACAGGCCGGGCCGCAGGCGGCCGAGCGTGGCGGCATCGCCGTCGAGCAGGATGCGCACCGGCACGCGCTGCACGATCTTGGTGAAGTTGCCGGTCGCGTTCTCGGCCGGCAGCAGGCTGAACTGGGCGCCGGTGGCCGGGGCGAGGCTCGCGACGTGGCCGGAGAAGACCTCGCCCGGCAGCACGTCCGCCTCGACCGCGGCCGGCTGTCCGGGGCGCATCAGGGCGAGCTGGCTCTCCTTGAAGTTGGCATCGATCCACAAGCCGCGCGCCGGCACCAGGGACATCAGCTGGGCACCGACGCTCGCGAAGGCGCCCGAGCGCGCGCTCCGGTTGCCGACGACGCCGTCGATCGGGGCGCGGATCTCGGTGTCGCCGAGGTTGAGCTCCGCGATCTCCCGGCCCGCGAGTCGCCTCCGCGAGCGCCGCCTGGGCCGCCTGCTTTTGGGTGTCGATCACCTCGAGCTGGCGCTCGGCCGCGGCCAGCGTCGCGCGCGCCTGGTCGGCGGCGGCCACCGCCTGCTTGTGATCGGCGTCGGCCTGCTGCAGGCGCTGGGTCGAGGCGAACTCGTTGGACGCCAGCCGGCGATAGCGGACCAGGTCGAACTGCGAGCGGGCAGCCTCGGCGTCGGCCGCGGCGATCCCGGCCCTGGCCTCGGTCACCATCGCCTCCTGCAGGTGGCGGGTGGCATCGAGGTTGGCGAGCGCCGCCTGCTGCGCGGCGACCGCGGCCGCCGCCTTGTCGAGCGCCGCCCGATAGTCGCGATCGTCGAGCTTGAGCAGCAGGTCGCCCGCGTGCACGGCCTGATTGTCGGCGACCGCGACCTCGGCGATGAAGCCCGCGACCTTGGGCGCGATCACCGTGATGTCGCCGCCGACATAGGCGTCGTCGGTGCTCTCGATGAAGCGCAGGGCGGTCCACCAGTGATGGCCGTACCAGGCGGCCGTCAGCGCCACCAGCGGCACGACACCGGCGAGCGCCAGCTGCCGCAGGCCGCGGCGCGGATCCCACCGCACGCGCGCCGGAATCACCGCTTCGCGCTCGAGCACGGTGCTGGTCATGATGCCTTCTCCCGCTTCTGCGCCGTGCGCTTGCCGGGCGCCGGCCGGGTTTCCCCGGCGGCTGGAGCGCTCGCCGCGTAACGTTGACGCGTGCGCTCGCTGGCGGCCGGCCCCGGAGCCGACCGGAACGCGGGCTCGACCAGCGGCCGGCCGCTCGCGCGGTCGACCAGCACCGGATCGGCCTCGGCGCCGGTCACGGCATCGACGATCACGACACTTCTGCCCTCGGGGGCGAAGTGCTTGTTGCCCCAGGCGAGCAGCGCCCAGAGCACCGGCCGGAAGTCCCGGCCGCGCGCGGTCAGGAGGTACTCGTCGCGCGGCGGCCGCTCGCTGTAGCGGCGACGCTCCAGCAGGCCGGCCTCGACCAGGGCGCCGAGCCGCCGGGTCAGCATGTTGGGCGCGATCTCGAGGCTCTTTTGGAACTGATCGAAGCGGGTCAGGCCGTGGAAGGCGTCGCGCAGGATCAGGATGCTCCACCACTCGCCGACCCGCTCGAGGCTGCGGGCGATCGGGCACGGCATGTCACCGAAGCTCTTGCGTTGCATGGGCGGTCACGCCTCAGTCGCTTTCATCATGAAAGGCTATGTAGCGCACTCACTATCATCATGCAAGTATCTTCGTGATCTTTTTCTGGCAGCCGCTCGGGCGCCCGGCTCATGCGGTCGCGGATTGACGCCCCAGCCTATTCGGTCGAGGATCGGGCCAAGGCGAGGCCGTCGACCACGCCGTGAGAGCGAGGAGGGAAGTGGCGAATCACCGGGCAGCAGCGGCCGGGGCCGAGGGGGGACGGGCTCCGCTCATGGCCCTGCGCGGCATCGAGAAGAGCTTCGCGGGCGTGGCGGTGCTGGAGGGCGTCGGCTTCATCGTCCGCCCGGGCGAGGTCGTGATGCTGGTCGGCGAGAACGGCGCCGGCAAGTCGACCCTCAAGAACATCCTCTGCGGGGTGATCGCGCCCGATGCCGGCGCCATCGAGTTCTTCGGCCGGACCTACCCGGCGCTCTCGACGGCGCTCGCCGACCGGCTGGGGATCGGCACGATCCATCAGGAGCTGAGCCTGTTCGGCAACCTGTCGGTGGCCGAGAACATCCACCTGCCGCATCTGCCGCGGCGGGCGGGGCTGGTCGACTACAAGGCGATGCGGGCGACCGCGGCGACCCTGCTCGGGGATCTCCTCGGCAGCGCGATCGACCCGAGCGCGGACGTCGACGCGCTGTCGCTCGGCGAGCGCCAGCTGGTCGAGATCGCGAAGTCGATCCACCGCTCGTCGTCGCTGTTGATCCTGGACGAGCCGACCACCTGCCTCAGCCTGCCGGAGCGGCAGCGTCTGTTCGAGGTCGTGCGCCGGCTCCGGACCCGTGGCTTCGGCATCCTCTACATCACGCATTTCATGGAGGAGGTGTACGAGCTCGCGGATCGGATCGTGGTCCTGCGCGATGGCGCCGTGGTCGGCGACGGCACGCCCGCCGAGATCCCGCTCGCGCGCCTCGCCCGGCTGATGGTCGGGCATGACCTGGGCCTGCCGGTGACGGCCCTGCCGGCGCGCCTCCAGCAGGCGCCGGTGGTCCTCGAGGCGCAGCGGCCTCTCCGATGGCGGCCTGGTGCAGGACATTGGTTTCACTCTGCGGGCGGGGGAGATCCTGGGACTGGCCGGCCTGGTGGGCGCAGGGCGCAGCGAGTCCGCC
Source organism: uncultured Alphaproteobacteria bacterium (assembly GCA_963730195.1). GTDB lineage: Bacteria > Pseudomonadota > Alphaproteobacteria > Geminicoccales > Geminicoccaceae > DATAOG01. Next base: position 88,608 of record CAVSRN010000046.1, on the reverse strand, counting down.
GAGCTGCTCCTGGGGCTGCGCCGCGGCACCGGCGAAGTGATCCTGGCCGGCCGGCCGTTTGTCGACCGGAGCCCGCGCGCGGCGCGCGCCCGCGGGCTGGTCCTGGTGTCCGAGGACCGACGCCGCGACCAGGCCTACCTCGCCCGGCCGTTGCGCGAGAACCTGACGGCGCCCTGCCTCGCCGAGCTGCAGACGGGGCGCCTGCGCCTGTTGGCGCTGGGCCGCGAGAAGCACCTGGCCGCGGACATCGCGACGGCGTTCGGCGTCGACCATCCGGGTCTCGAGGCCCCGATGGTGACGCTCTCGGGCGGCAACCAGCAGAAGGCCATCCTCGGCCGCTGGTTCGAGGGCGATCCCTCGGTCTGCATCCTCGACGAGCCGACCAAAGGGGTCGACATCGGGGCGCGCGAGGCGGTCCACCGGATGATCCTGGAGCGGGCGGCGGCCGGGGTCGCCTTTCTCCTGATCACGTCCGATCTGGCCGAGCTGCGGCTGCTGGCGCACCGCGTGCTGGTCCTGCACAAGGGGCGCCTGGTCGCCGACCTCGGTCGTGCCGAGGCCGATCTGCATCATATCATGGCGCTGGCCTCGACCGGGCGGGCCGCCGCATGAGGCCTGGCCTGTCGCGCGCCGCCGCGCAGGAAGTGTCGCTGCTGCTCGCGGTGGTGCTCGTCTGCATCGGTTTTTCCCTGCTGTCCGGCCGCTTCGCCGACCTCGACAACCTCAAGAACGTCCTGCTGCAGGCATCGGCCACGGTGATCGCGGCGGTGGGCATGACCTTCGTCATCGCGACCCGGGGGATCGATCTCTCGATCGGCTCGATCGCCAATCTTTCGCTGTGCTTTGCCGCCTTCCTCGCCGGCACCCGGATCGAGGCGCAGCTCACGACCCTGGTCGGCCCGCTCGCCTATCCGCTGGCGCTGCTGACGGGGACCGCGCTCGGGGCGTTGAACGCGCTCCTGATCGGTCGCGTCGGGCTCAGCCCGCTGATCGCGACCCTCGGCACGCTCACGCTCTATCGGGGTCTCGCGCTCCACCTCACCGGCGCCGCGCTGACCGCGGTCAGCGGCCCGATCCTGTGGTTCGCGCGCGCCCAGGTCGCGGGCGTCGGCCTGCCGGTGCTGGCCGCGGCCCTGGTGGCGCTCGCCGGGGCCGTGGCGCTCGCCCGGACGGTGCCGGGGCGCCAGCTCCTGGCGCTCGGCGGCTCACCGCGCTCGGCCGTCGAGACCGGCATCCCGATCCAGCGACTTCTGCTTCTGGTCTATGGCCTGGCCGGCTTTTGCGGGGCGGCCGCCGGCCTGATCGTGGTCGGCCGGGTCGGCGTGATCAACTCGGATCTGGGCTTCGGCTTCGAGTTCACGGTGATCACCGCGGTGGTCCTGGGCGGCACCAGCCTGTTCGGCGGCCGGGCCGCGATCGCCGGCAGCGTGATGGGCGCCCTGCTGCTCACGATCATCGACAACGGCCTGAACCTGATCGGCGCCAACCCTTATGCCTACGACGTCGTCCGCGGCCTGATCCTGGTCGGCGCCGTGTCCCTGGACGCGGCGGTGCGCAGCTGGCATGAGCGCGCCGGCGCGACGGTGGCGACCTGAGGCGGGCCAGGGATCCGGCCGGTGAGCGGTGAGCGACTTGATCGGTGACGAGCGGCGACCCGAGGGGTCCCGCCACAACAGGGAGGCAAGGAAGCCAATGTCGAAAGCTGTCATGTCGAGAGCTGTTCAGGGAGCCGCGGTAGCCGGTGCGCTGCTGTTGCTCGGGACCACGGCCGCAGCGGCCGAGGACATCACGATCGGGGTCTCGTTCGACAAGATCGAGCCGTTCCGCGTCGCCCAGCAGAAGGCGATCGAGGACGCGATCGCCGCGGCCGGGGTCAAGGAAAAATTCGCCAACGCCGACAAGGACGCCCAGCGCCAGGCCTCGCAGGTCGACAGCTTCGTCTCGGAGGGCGTGAGCGCGATCGTCGCGATCCCCTGGGACATCGAGGCCGCGGTCGATCTCGCCCAGTCGTCGATCGCCGCCGGCGTGCCGTTCGTCTCGATGGACCAGGCGCCGGCCGACCTCAAGTCGGTCACCTATCACGTCGGCGGCGACCCGTGCGCCGACGGCAAGGTCGCCGGCGAGTTCTTCGTCAAGGCCGCGGCCGGCAAGCCGTTCAAGCTGCTCGAGCTGCAGGGCGGGCTTGCCAACGACAACGGCATCCGGCGCTCCAAATGCCTCGACGACGCGCTCGAGGCGGCCCCGAACATCGAGATCGTCGCCCAGGTGCCGACCGACTGGAACCCGCAGAAGGCGCTCGAAGGGACCGAGAACGCCCTCCAGGCCCACCCCGACCTGGCCGGCATCTATGCGCCCTGGAACGACGCGCTGCAGGGCATCTTCTCGGTCCTGAAGCAGAAGAACCTGCTGCTGCCGGTCGGTGATCCCAAGCACATCACGATCGTCAGCATCGACGGCACGCCGCTCGGCTGCAAGGCGGTCAGGGACCGGCTGATCGATCTCGAGATCGCGACGCCTTTGCCGGAGATGGCCAAGCGCGCGGTCAACGCCGCGATCAAGGCCGCGAACGGCGAGGAGATCTCGCCGCAGGCCGAGTTCCTGCCTGGCATCCCCTACGGCCCCGACAACGTGGCCGAGATGGCCCCGAAGATCTGGGGCTGCGCCTGAGCGAGGGCGGCGCCCCTCCTGGCACGGAGGGGCGCCGGCCCGCGCGGTGCCGGGTTCCCGAATGACATCGATGCTCGATGGCGAGGCGGCAGGCGGTGCCCGGGTGCGGGTGAGCGACCGGCCGTCCCCGGTCCGGCGCGCGCCGCCGGCCTGGCTCAGGCTGCTCCAGGAAGCGCCGATGCTGCCGGTGCTGGTGGTGGCGTTCGTGGTCTTCTGCGTCACCGTCGACGGCTTCACCTCGGCCGCCAATTTCAGCAACATGGCGCGCTTCTTCGCGCCCTTGTTCGTGGCCGCGGTCGGCGCGATGCTGGTCTTCCTGCTCGGCGAGATCGATCTCAGCATCGGCTCCACGCTCAGCCTCGCCTCGGTGGTCGGGGCCTGGGTGATGCGCGAGGCCAATTCGGTGGCGCTCGGGGCCGCCGCCGGCGTCGCCACCGGCATGGCGGTCGGCGCCGTCAACGGCATCGCGGTCGCCTGGCTGCGGTTCCCGGCCTTCCTGCACACCTTGGGCATGCTGCTGACGGTCAGGGCGGTGGCGATGCTGCTGACCGGCGGCCACTCGGTCGGGCGCCTGCCGCGGGCGGCGGTGGCGATCGGCCGGGGCTATCTTTTGGGCGTGCCCGACCTGCTCTGGCTGGCGGCGGCGGTCTATCTGGCGGTGGCGATCCTGCTCGCGCGCAGCGTGCTCGGGCGTGAGCTGTTCCTGGTCGGCGCCAATCGCCGGGCGGCGATGTTCAGCGGGCTGCGGGTGACGCGGACGCGGTTCGCCGCCTTTTTCCTGTCCGGCAGCCTCGCCGGTTGCGCCGGCGTCGCGGTGGTCCTGCGGCTGGGCTCGGGGGGGCCGGTCCTCGGCGACAATCTGCTGCTGATGGCGATTGCCGCCGTGGTCCTGGGCGGCACCAGCATCATGGGCGGCGACGGTGGCGTGTTCCGTACCGCGACCGGGGCGGCGGTGATCGTGCTGCTCGACAAGGGCCTCAACCTGCTCGGGCTCGAGTTCTACGACCAGGCGATGGTGATCGGGGCGGTCATCCTGATCGGCAGCGCGCTCGGGGTCCGCCTGCATCGCGGGCGCGCCCAGAGCGCCGCCTGACCCGCCCCGGGGGTCATCCCGGCTCGAGCATCGAGCGCCAGGCGAGCCGGGTCGCCCGCAGCGTGGCGGCCCGGGTGGCGAGCGCCAGCCGCGCGGGCGCGAGCTCGATCACCGGCGTTCGGGCGGCGGGCCAGCGGGTCAGGAGCAGGGCGCCGCTCCCGGCCCCGCAGGTGGCCGCGAGCGTATGCACCGGCTGCCCGGGGCGAAGCGTCGCCAGCGGGTCGGTGATCGATGGGTTGCGGGCGAACGGGCCGTCGATGAAGATCGGGCCGGCGGCGCCGAGCTGCTCGAGCACGAAGTCGAGCATCAGCGTGGCATAGAGCGCCGCCAGCGCCCGGCGCTCGCCGGCCGTCGCCGGCGCGGGGCCGACGATCCGCCCGCGCCGTCCGGGGAAGGGCCCGCTCTCGGGCGCGAAGCTCGGGAGCGCCAGCGTCCCCTTGGCCAGGATCGCGTCGAGGTCGGCGAGCGAGGCCTCGGCGGGCGGCACGTCGCCCAGGATCGCCTTGTATTCGCGGCCGCCCATGAAGCGTGCGGTCGGCACCGGCGCCCCGGTCGCATCGACGTTCGCCAGCATGTCGCGCCCGGGCGCGAGCCGGTCGAGCCGACCGCCGGCCGCCATGCAGATGACCCAGGTGCCGCTCGAGACGACCGTGAACGGCGGTGCCGCGCTCGCGAGGTAGGCGAGGTAGGAGGCGTTGCTGTCGTGGATCCCGGTCAGGACCCGGCAGACCGGGGAAAGCCCGGTTGCCGCCGCGACCTCCGGGCGAAGCGGGCCCAGCACCTCCCAGGCGGCCCGGATCGGCGGCAACAAGGCGCTCCAGCCGGCGCCTTCGACCAGGCCGCTCGGGCGGCCTTCCCGGGGTCGCCAGAGGTCGGTATGGCAGCCGAGCGAGGTGACCTCGGATGCCTTCTTGCCGGTGAGCCGCCAGGCCCAGTACTGCGGGTACATCAGGATATCGGTGACCCGGGCGAAGGCATCGGGGAAGCGTCTTGCCTGCCAGAAGATCTGGCGGCCGAGGTTGAGGCCGAGCGGCAGGGGCGGGCTGAACGTGCGCGCATAGTCGTCGGCGAGCGCGCCGTAGTCGCCGGCCAGCTCGTCCGGGCCGGCGTGCTCGTAGTCCAGGATCGGCAGCGCCAGCCGGTCGCCCGCGAGCAGCGCCGCGGTGGCGCCGTGGGTGATCGGGACGAGGGTCTCGATCGCGCTTCGATCGGGGACGGCGCGCAGGGCCTCGATGATCCAGGCCCAGAGCGCCTCGGCGTCGAAGTGGGGGTAAGGCGGCCCGGGCTCGACCCGGTTGGGACGCCTGGCGACATGGAGCTCGTGGCCGTCGTCGTCGAGGACGACGAGCTTCAGATTGGTCTTGCCGATGTCGAGGACGGCGGTGGTCATCGTCAGCCCCGCCGGCCGAGCCTTTGGATCAGGATCGGGGTCGCGATCGCGGCGATCAGCAGGGCGCCGATCACGATCGCCATCACGATGCCCGGGATGTTGAGGAGGCCCATGCCGAAGGTGACGAGGCCCATCAGGAAGACCGCGATGAACACGCCCGGGATCGTGCCCGAGCCGCCCATGATGCTGACCCCGCCAAGCACCACCATGGTGACCACCTCGAGCTCCCAGCCGGTCGCGATGTAGGGCCGCGTGGAGCCGAGCCGCGAGGTCAGGAGGACCGCGGCGAGCCCTGACATCAGGCCGACCAGCAGGAACAGGATCAGCTTGTCGCGCTCGACGTCGATGCCGGAGAAGCGCGCGGCTTCCGGCCTCTGGCCGATGGCGAAGATCCGGCGGCCGAACGTGGTCCGGTGCAGGAGGACGCCGAAGCCGAGCGTCAGCACGAGGAACAGCACGAACTCGAACGAGAACACCCAGACCACATAGCCCTGGCCGAAGTAGGCGAAGCCGGCGGGATAGCTGCCGTAGGCCTGATCGCCCAGGATGATGTAGCTGATGCCGCGGAAGAGGCTCATCGTGCCGATCGTGACGACGATCGAGGGCAGCCCGAAGCGGGTGACCAGCCAGCCGTTGACCAGGCCGGCGAGCAGGCCGACCGCGAGGCCGATCAGGAGCAGGACCAGAGGCCCGGCGCCCATCCCGGCCGCAGCCGCCCCCATCAGCGGTCGAGGCCAGCGCGATGATCGAGGCGACCGAGAGGTCGATCTCGCGCGCGATGATCAGCAGCGCCATGGCAGCGCGATGATCGCCTTCTCGGTGAAGTTGAAGGTCGCGTCCGAGAGGTTCCAGGGGTCGAGGAAGTAGGGCGAGAGCTGGGCGTTGAGGAGGAAGACCACGGCCAGGAACAGCAGCAGCATGACCTCCCAGCGGAGCAGCCGCTCAGCCGAGCCCGACCGGCAGCCGGTCGGGGATGGCGCCGAGGCCGGATGCCTGTGCGGAGGGCGTCGAGGCGAGCGTGCTCATGCTCCGGCTCCCTGGCTGCCGCGGGCGGCGGCGATGCTGGCTTCCTTCAGGATCAGGCGGCCGACCCGGCGTTCGCCGCGCGAGTTGAAGACCACGGCGACGATGATCGCGGCGCCCGAGATGGCCATCTGCCAGAACGGCGAGATGTCGACGACCGGCAGCGCGTTCTTGACCACGCCGAGGAACAGCGCGCCCAGCACCGCGCCGGCGACCGTGCCGATGCCGCCCGCGATGGAGATGCCGCCGATCACGCAGGCCGCGACGACCTCGAGCTCGAAGCCCATCGCGATGTCGACGTAGGCGACCGCGTAGCGCGACACCCAGAGATAGCCGCAGAGCCCGGCGAGCACGCCCGAGATGAAGAAGGCCAGGAACTGGATTCGTCCAGTTCGGATGCCGGTGTAGACCGCGGCCCTGGGATTGCCGCCGACGGCGTAGAACGCGCGGCCGAAGCGGGTATGGCCAAGGACGACCAGGCGCAAAGCGCGATCAGGATCGCGATCCAGGCCAGCACCGGCAGGCCGAGGAGCGTCGGCCGTGGAAACGCGATGAAGGCCGCGCTCATCTCGTGGCTGTTGACCCAGTCGCCGCCAGTCAGGAGAAAGACCATGCCGCGGTAGATGGTCATCGTGCCGAGCGTGACGACGATGGGCGGGATGCCGATCGCGTCCGACCAGGAAGCCGTTGATCGCGCCGAGCCCGAGGCCGACGCCGAGCGCCACGGCGAGCGTGACCACGATCGGCAGCTCCGGCATGTGCGCGGACAGGAGCGCCGTGACCATGCCGGTCAGCGCGAGGTTGGCGGCGACCGAGAGGTCGATGCAGCGGGTCAGGATCACCGTCATCTGGCCGAGCGCCAGGATGATCAGGATCGAGGTGTCGTTGAACAGCTCGACCAGGTTGGAGGGCGTCAGGAAGACCGGCGCGCGGGCGCCGACGACCAGGATCAGGAGCAGGACGATCAGGCCGAGCGCGAGCTCGCGCCGCCTGAGCAGGGTTCGCAGATCAGGCATGGATGGCTCCCTGCAGGGCGCCGGCGGCGGCGGGGACGAGCGCTTCGGGGGTGGCATCGGCGCGGTCGAGCCGGGCTTTGATCCGGCCCTCGCGCATGACGATGACGCGGTCCGCCATGCCGAGGACCTCCGGGATCTCGGAGCTGACCATGATGACCGCGAGCCCTCTGCGCGAGCTCGGCCATGAAGTCGTGCACCGCGGCCTTGGAGCCGACGTCGATGCCCTTGGTCGGCTCGTCGAGGATGATGACCTTGGGCCTGGTCGCCAGCCACCGGGCGATCACGACCTTCTGCTGGTTGCCGCCCGAGAGCTGCCGACCGCGTCATCCAGCGCGCGGCGACCTCGAGGCGGCCGCGTAGATGTGGGCGAGCGCGAACTCGGCCAGCTCGTCGAGGAAGCCGTGGCGGGTGGTGCGCGTCGAGCGAGGGCAGGGTGACGTTCTGGAAGATCGGCAGCGGCAGGATCGCGCCCTGGTGCTGCCGGTCCTCGGGCACGTAGACGATGCCGGCGGCGATCGCGTCGGCGGGCTGAGCGGATCGGCTGGCCGCCGAGGCGGATCTCGCCGGCCGACGGCTTGGTGACGCCGAAGAGCGCCTGCATGAACTCGCTGCCGCCCGGCGCCGACCAGGCCGTAGAAGCCCAGGATCTCGCCCCGGCGGAGGGTGAAGCCGATGTCCGCGAACTCGGTCGGGTGGCTGTAGCCCTCGACCTCGAGCACGACCTCGCCGATCTCGACCTCGCGCTTGGGGAAGATCTGGTCGACCGTCCGGCCGACCATCATCGTCACCAGCCGGTCCTGGTCGATCTCGCGCGATCAGGCCCTCGCCGACCATCTCGCCGTCGCGGAACACGGTGTAGCGGTCGGCGATGCGGAAGATCTCGTCGAACTTGTGGCTGATGAAGAGGATCGCCTTGCCCTCGGCCTTCAGCGCTCGACCAGCGCGTAGAGCTCCTCGATCTCGTTCTGGGAGAGCGCGGCGGTCGGCTCGTCCATGATCACGACCCGGCGTCGACCGAGAGCGCGCGGGCGATGGCGACGAGGTGCTTCTGGGCGACGCCAGAGCGTCGTGAGCCTGGCGTCCGGGTCGAGCTCGGCCTCGAGCTGGGCCAGGATCTCCCGGGTGCGCGCCCGCATCGCGGCCCAGTCGATCAGGCCGAAGCGGCCGGCGCGGCGCGTGGCCGAGGAAGATGTTCTCGGCCACCGACAGCTCGTCGAACAGCACGGTCTCCTGGTGGATCGCGGTGATCCCGCCCGGCGCGCCGCGTCGCGGCGGTCGGCAGGTCGAGCGCCGTGCCGTCGAGGCGGATCTCGCCCTCGTCGGGCTGGTAGATGCCGGTCAGGATCTTGACGAGCGTCGACTTGCCGGCGCCGTTCTCGCCGACCAGCGCCGTCACCTCGCCCGGGTAGAGCTCGAGCGGCACGCGACGAGCGCCTTCACGCCGGGGAAGCTCTTGGAGACGTTGCGCAGCGCCAGGATCGGCTGGCCCATGACCCTGTGCTCCCTGCCGCCAGCTCGAGGCCGGCGATCGTTGCCTTGGCTTGCGCTCTGGCGGAACGCGCCGCGCGCCCGGCTCAGATGCGCGGCCGGACGCGCGGCGTCCCGGATCAGAAGATCTTGAACTCGTCGATGTTCGAGGCGTCGTAGACGAACGGGTCGGCCATCGCGCCCTCGGTGTTGTCGTCGAGCGTGACGGTGCCCATCCGGCCCATGGCGATCTCGGCGCCGGGCTCGGCCTTGGCCTTGCCGGTCGCGAGGTTGTAGGCGAGCATGCGTCGCCGCATAGCCGAGGTCGATCGGGTTCCAGATCGCGAAGACTTCGACGCGCCGACTCGACGTGCGCCGGCCATCTCGGACGGCAGGCCGAGGCCGGTGACGTTGACCTCGCCGACCTTGCCGGCGTCCGCCACCGCCTGCGCCGCGGCGACGATGCCGACCGAGGTCGGCGCGATGATCGCCTTGAGGTCGGGGTAGGCCTGCATCAGGCCCTGCGCCTCGCGGTAGGACTTGTCGGCCAGGTCGTCGCCGTAGACCGTCGCGACCACCTTCGATGTCGGGTAGTCGCCCATCGACCTTGTTCATCTCCTCGATCCAGGTGTTCTGGTTCGTCGCGGTCGACGTCGCCGACAGCACCGCCACCTCGCCGCCATCGGGCAGCTCGTCGGCGGCGAGCTTGATGATCATGTTGCCGATCAGCGCGTGCGAGGACGGGTCGAGGTGCATCTCGCGGCCCTCGGGCGCGACGCCGAATCCCAGCGAGATCACGGTGATGCCGCGCTGCATCGCCTTCTTCAGCGCCGGCACCAGCGCGTCGGGGTCGTTGGCCGAGATCGCGATGGCGTCGACCTGCTGGGCGATCAGCGAGTTGATGACCTCGATCTGGCCCTCGGCGGTGGTGTCGGTCGGGCCGGTGTAGATGATCTCGACGTTGCCGAGCTCGTTGCGCCGCCTCCTCGGCGCCCTGGCGGCGGCCTCGAAGAAGCCGATGCCGAGCGCCTTGACGACCAGCGCGATGCGCATCGGTCGTCCTGCGCCGCGGCGCCGGTCGAGGCCAGCAGCTGCGGCCGCGAGCGGCCGACCGATGGTCAGTCTGCGTGCGAGTTTCATGTCCTCTCCTCGCCGTGTTTCGATGAGCGTGCGGCCTGATCCGGCCGCTCGGAGCGCTCGCGTCTCCGCGGCGCCGACTGCGCCACGATCAGCGTGACGCCGGCCGCCTCCAGCATCGCGGCGTCGCGCGTCGTCGATGCCCTCGTCGGTGATGACCGTGGTGATCCGCTCGAGCGGGCACAGGATCAGGCTGGACCGGCGGCGCGAACTTCGAGCTGTCGACCAGCACGACCAGCTCGTCGGCCTGGCCGATCAGCTTCTGCTCGGCCTGGATCAGCAGCGGGTCGGCCTCCATCAGCGCCGAGCGGCCGACGCCCTGCGCGCCCATGAACATGCGCGCGCGCGTAGAAATTGCGGTCACGTCGTTGCTCGAAGGGCTGACGGATGATGTTCTGCTCGCGGTAGATCGTGCCGCCCGGACAGCATGACGGTGTTCTTGCGAGTGCTTCAGCAGGTGCTCGGCGATCGGGAACGAGTTGGTGAAGACCTGCAGGCGCCTGCGGCGCCAGCGGATGCACCATCTGGAAGGTCGTCGTGCCGCCGTTGATGATGATCGGCTCGCCGTCCTCGCACAGCTCGACCGCCGCGCGGGCGATGGCGCGCTTCTGGCGGTGTGCAGCGTCTGGTTGACCGAGAACGGCCGGCCGGCGAGGCCGACGAACTGCGGCGGGCTGACCGCCTCGGCGCCGCCGCGCACGCGGCGCAGCTTCTTCTGCACGTGCAGCGTGGCGATGTCGCGGCGGATCGTCGCCTCGGACGCGCCGGTCAGCTCGACCAGCTCGGCGACGGTCACGACGGGCTTGCTCCTGGACGGCGGACAGGATGATCCTGTGGCGCTCGCGTTCGTGCATCGTCGTCCTCCCTGCCGGAGCATCGGCGAGCTGATCCGATCACTGTCAATCAAATTCGATCGATCATGATTGTTCTGCAGCGCAGCATGATCGAATATGAGCGTTATTGATTGACACGTCGTGGGCTGTCGGTCGACCGTTCCTGAAGATCGACCGACGCAGCCCGATCGGGAGGATCGGCATGCTGAAGACTGCCACCGACGCGGCTCGAGAACCTGCTGGGACGACGCGCACGCGCCGCGGCATGAGCGAGCCGGAGAAGCTGCTCTACCGCTCGAACCTGCTCGGCTCGGACAAGCGCGATCACCAATTACGGCGGCGGCAACACCTCGGCCAAGGTGATGGAGCGCGACCCGCTGACCGGCGAGGAGGTCGAGGTGCTCTGGGTCAAGGGCTCGGGCGGCGACATCGGCTCGATCAAGATGGACGGCTTCGCGACGCTCTACATGGACAAGCTGCGCGCGCTGAAGGGCCTCTATCGCGGGGTCGGAGCACGAGGACGAGATGGTGGGCTACCTGCCGCACTGCACCTTCAACCTCAACCCCCGCGCCGCCTCGCATCGACACGCCGCTGCACGCCTATCGTGCCGCATCAGCACGTCGACCACATGCACCCCGACGCGATCATCGCCATCGCCGCCGCGGCGCGACTCGCGGGAGCTGACGCAGCAGATCTTCGGCGACGAGATCGGCTGGCTGCCCTGGAAGCGGCCGGGCTACGAGCTGGGCCTGTGGCTGGAGAAGTTCTGCCGCGAGAATCCCCGAGGCGAAGGGCGTCGTGCTGGAGAGCCACGGCCTGTTCACCTGGGCCGACGACGCGCAGGACCTGCTACGAGACCGACGCTTCGGATCATCAGACGGCGCGATGGACTGGTTCGACGCGCATGACGCGCGACGAGCCGTTCGGCGGGTCGCGACACGAGCCGCTCGCCGGCCGACCAGCGCCGTCGCGCCGCGCGGCCGGCTGATGCCGGCGATCCGCGGCATGGTCTCGGGCAGCAGCCCATGGTCGGCCATTTCGACGACAGGACGCGGTGCTGGAGTTCGTGAACGCGAGAGCATGGAGGCGCTGGCGGCGCTCGGCACGTCCTGCCCGGACCATTTCCTGCGCACCAAGATCCGCCCGCTGGTCGTGGACTTCGACCCGGCCAGCGCCGGACGTCGACGCGACGCTCGGCGGCCTGTCGGGCCATGGTCGCAGGCTACCGCGCCGACTACGCGCGCCTACTACGAGCGCTGCAAGCACGCCGACAGCCCGGCGATGCGCGATCCCAACGCCGGTGGTCTATCCTGGTGCCCGGGGTCGGCATGATCACCTTCGCCAAGGACAAGGCGACGGCGCGGATCTCGGCGGAGTTCTACGTCAACGCGATCAACGTGATGCGCGGCGCCGTCGGCGGTCAGCGCCTATCGCGGCCTGCCCGAGCAGGAAGCCTTCGACATCGAGTACTGGCTGCTCGAGGAGGCCAAGCTGCAGCGGATGCCGAAGCCGAAGGCGCTCGCCGGCCGGGTCGCGCTGGTCACCGGCGGCGCCGGCGGCATCGGCGTGCCACAGCACGCCGCGCTACTCGCGGAGGGCGCCTGCGTGATGCTGGCCGACATCGACGCGGAGGCGCTGGCGACGTCGAAGGCGGGCTTGCGCCCCGGTTCGGCGCCGACCTCGTGGCCAAGCACCAGGCCGACGTCACCGACGAGGCCGCGGTCGAGGCCCTGCTCCAGGCGACCGCGCTGCCGGTTCGGCGGGTGTCGACATCGTCGTCGCCAACGCCGGCCTCGCGACCTCGGCGCCCTTGACCGAGACCACGCTCGAGCTCTGGAACCGGAACATGAACGTCCTCGCGCGGGGCGCCTTCCTGGTCGCGCGCGCAGGCCTTCAGGGTGCTGGGGGCGCAGGGCCTCGGCGGCTCGATCGTCTTCGTCGGCTCCAAGAACGGGCTCGCGGCCTCGGCCGAGGCGTCCGCCTACTGCACCGCGAAGGCGGCAGCCATGCACCTCGCCCGCTGTCTCGCGCTCGAGGGCGCGCCGCAGGGCATCCGGGTGAACGTCGTCAACCCGGATGCGGTGCTCAGAGGCTCGAAGATCTGGTCCGGCGACTGGCGCGAGGGCCGCGCCAAGGCCTACGGCATCGACAAGGACGGCCTCGAGGAGCACTACCGCCAGCGCTCGCTGCTCAAGCGGAGCGTGTTCCCCGAGGACATCGCCGAAGCGGTCTTTTTCCTGGCGAGCGACCTGTCGGCGAAATCCACCGGCAACATCCTGAACGTCGACGGCGGCAACCCGACCGCCTTCACGCGCTGAGGCACATCACCATCAGGGAGACCAGGCGATGGCCGGCTACCGCATCGACGGCGGTCTGATCGAAGAGCACAATCGGAAGGCCGCTCCGGCACACGCCGAGGACCTCGCCCACCTCGGCCGCCAGCTCGAGCGGCGCGGGATCAGGGTCGAGGAGGTGATCGAGCGGCTGCGGCGCTTCGAGGTGGCGCTGCCGACCTGGGGCGTCGGCACCGGTGGCACGCGTTTCGGCCGCTTCCCGGGCCCGGGCGAGCCCCGCAACGTCTTCGAAAAACTCGAGGACTGCGCGCTCATCCAGCAGCTGGTCCGGACCACGCCCACCGTTTCTCCGCACTTCCCCTGGGACACGGTCGAGGACTACGACGAGCTCCGCGAGGCCGCGGCCGCGCACGGGCTCGGCTTCGATGCGGTCAACTCCAACACCTTCTCCGACCAGCCGGGCCAGGCGCGCTCCTACAAGTTCGGCTCGCTGACCCACACCGATCCCGCTGTGCGCGCCCAGGCGGTCGCCCACAACCTCGCCTGCATCGAGGCCGGTGTGAAGCTCGGCTCGAAGGCGCTGACCGTCTGGATCGCCGATGGCGCCAACTTCCCGGGCCAGCAGGATTTTTCCAGAGCGTTCGAGCGCTACCTGGAGAGCATGGCCCTGATCTACGCTCATCTGCCCGGCGACTGGCAGCTGTTCCTCGAGCACAAGTTCTATGAGCCCGCCTTCTATGCGACCGTGATCGGCGACTGGGGCACTTCTTATCTCGCGGCGCACGAGCTCGGGCCGAAGGCCAAGTGCCTGGTCGACCTCGGCCACCATGCCCCGAACGTCAACATCGAGCAGATCGTCGCGCGCCTGATCCAGTTCCAGAAGCTCGCGGGCTTCCACTTCAACGACAGCAAATACGGCGACGACGACCTCGATGCCGGCGCGATCGACCCGTTCCAGCTTTTTCTGATTTTCGGCGAGCTGGTAGCGGCCGAGGATGACGGCCGGGAAGGCTTCGCGCCCGCCTACATGATCGATCAGTCGCACAACGTCACCGACCCGATCGAGAGCCTCATGACCAGTGCGATCGCGATCCAGCGGGCGCTCGCCCAGGCGCTGCTGGTCGACCGGGAAGCCCTTCGGGGTCACCAGGAAGCGAACGATGCGCTCATGGCGCAGGGCGTCCTGAAGCAGGCGTTCCAGACCGACGTCGGCCCGATCCTGGCCGAGGCGCGGATGCGCTCCGGCGGGGCGCTCGATCCGCTCGCGGTCTACCGCGCCTCGCACTATCGCGCCCGCAAGCATGAGGAGCGGCCCCAGACCGCGTCCTTCGGCGGCGGGATCGTCTGACATTCTACGCGCGCCGGCCCGATCTGAGCGCGATCATCCACGGCCATCCGCCGGCGCTGGTCGCGTTCAGCGTCGTCCGCCAGACGCCGGCGACCGGGATCATCCCGCAGGCGCAAAGGGTCTGCGGCCCGGTCGGCTACGCCGCCTACGAGGTCCCGGGCAGCGAGGCGCTGGGCCGGAGCATCTACCGGCGCCATCCCCATGTGCAGAGCATCATCCTGACCCAGTCGCCGAACGCGATGGCGTTCGCGGTCTCGGGCCGGCGCTTCGACACCCGGACGATCCCGGAGAGCTACCTGCCGCTCAAGGACGTGCCGCTGGTCCCCTACGGCGAGCAGTTCGCGGGCGGCGCGGGGGTGGTCGGGCGCCTGTCGCCGACCACGCCGATTCTCCTGCTTCAGAATGACTGCGTCCTGGTGACCGGGCGTTCGGTGCTGGACGCATTCGATCGCCTGGAAGTGGCCGAGTTCAGCGCCCGCTCGATCATCGACAGCAGCGCGCTCGGCAGGCTGGTGCCGATCGGCGATCAGGCGATCGAGGATCTGAAGGCGAATTTTCCCAACCTCTGACCAGCGCCGCGAGGGCGAGCCGACCGTGCGAGGCGGCGCTTCGGGCGGGGCTGCCCCTTGGCCGCGCCGGCTGGCCGTGTTTTAGTCCGGTCGTGGCGGAGCTGCTGCGAGGACAAGGGGGAGGTGGTGGAAAACTTTTCGCTCCAGGGCCGACGCGCGCTGGTGACCGGCGCCGGCACGGGCATCGGCCGGGCGATCGCCCGGGCGCTTCGGGGCGCGGGTGCGAAGGTGGCAATCACCGATCTCGACCTCCCGGCTGCCGAGGCGGTCGCCGCCGAGCTTGGCGAGCCTGCGATCGCGCTTCGCCTCGATGTCACCGACGCCGCCGCGACCGGCGCCGTGGTCCGCGAGGTCCGGGACCGGTTGGGCGGGCTCGAGATCGTCTGCGCCAACGCCGGGGTCTCGACCATGAGGCCGGTGGTCGACCTGACCGAGGCCGAGTGGGACCACAACTTTGCGGTCAACGCCAAGGGCGTGTTCCTGACCAACCAGGCGGCGGTCCGCTCCTGGCTCGAGGCGGGCGTGCCGGGCGTGATCGTCAACACCGCCTCGCTCGCCGGCAAGATGGGCGCGCCGCTGCTGGCCCATTATTCGGCGAGCAAATTCGCCGTGGTGGGCTTCACCCAGGCGCTCGCCCGCGAGGTCGCGGCCCACGGCATCCGGGTCAACTGCGTCTGCCCGGGGCTGGTGCGCACGAGCATGCAGGCGCGCGAGGTGGTCTGGGAGGCCGGGCTGCGCGCCATGAGCCCGCAAGCGGTGCTCGACGAATACGTGGCGATGACCCCGCTCGGCCGCCTCGAGGAGCCGGAGGACGTCGCGGCCGCGGTCCTGTTCCTGGCCAGCGATGCCGCCCGCTTCATCACCGGCGAGGCCCTGAACGTGACCGGCGGGGTGCGGATGGACTAGATGGCGACCCTCGCGGAAGGGCGGGTCAGGGCGCCGCGCGCGCGCCGTGGGGCGGCCGTGCGCCGGACGCTCGCCGCCGCCCTGCCGCACGCGATCCTGATCCTGTTCTCGGCGGCGATCGCGCTGCCGCTGCTCTGGGTGCTGCGGGTCAGCCTCGCCGACAAGCTCACCGCCTATAAGATCCCGCCCGAGTGGACGACGCCCACGCTCGCCAACTACGCCGAGATCTTCACCGCCTACCCGTTTGCGACCTGGTTCCTGAACAGCCTGGTGGTGGCGATCGGCTCGACCGCGATCGCCTTGCCGCTGGCGGTGGCGCTCGCCTATGCCTTCGCCCGCTGCAACACCGGCGGCGCACCCCTGCGTCTTGGCGTGCTCGCGAGTCAGATGCTGCCGCCGGTGGTCCTGGTGCTGCCGCTGTTCGCTTTGTTCCTGGGCGTCGGGCTGCTCAACAGCCGGACCGCTCTGATCACCGCGCATCTGACGCTGAACCTGCCCTTCCTCGCCTGGATGCTGGTCGCGTTCTTCGAGGGCGAGGTCCGCCAGCTCGAGGAGGCGGGCCGGATCGAAGGTGCTACGCGCTTCCAGGCGTTCTTGTGGATCGCGGTGCCGGTCGCCGCCCCCGGCATCCTCGCCGCCGGCCTCCTCGGCTTCATCTTGAGCTGGAACGAGTTTCTGTTCGCGCTGATCCTCTCCGGCCGGCAGACCCAGACCCTGCCGGTCGGGCTCTCGACCCTCGAGACCCATCGCGGGGTCGAGATCGCCCTGCTCGCCGCCGCGACCCTGCTGGCGGTGCTGCCGGTGTTCGTGCTCTTGCCGTTCCTGCGCAAATACCTGATCAAGGGACTGTCGCTCGGCGCTCTCAAATGAGGGCAGGCTCCGGGCCAACCACGGCACCAAGGGAGAGGGGCATGAAACGAATTCTGCTCGCGACCGCGATCTGGGCTGCTGGCCGGACCGGTGCAGGCCAAGACGATCAACATCCTGATGGAGGGCGTCCCCGACACCCGCTTCGTCCAGCAGGTCGTGCCCGAGTTCGAGCAGGCGACCGGGATCAAGGTCGAGATCGAGGTCGTCAACTACGCCGAGATGCACACCAAGCTGGTGCCGCAGCTGGTGGCGCCGACCGGCAGCTACGACGTCATCGTGGTCGATTTCTACTGGGTCGGCGAGTTCACCAAGGCCGGTTGGCTGCAGCCGCTCGACGACCGGATCAAGGCGGACCAATTCGATACCTCGGTCTACTTCGATTCGCTGATGAACCTGGTCGGCAAGGTCGATGGCGTCACCTACATGCTGCCCTTCTATAACTACGCCATGGGTCTCACCTACCGCAAAGACCTGCTGAACGATCCCAAGGAGCAGGCGGCCTTCAAGGAAAAATACGGCATCGAGCTCCGCGTCCCCCAGACCTGGGACGAGTACATGAAGCAGGTCGAGTTCTTCACGCGCGATACCAACGGTGACGGCCAGATCGACTTTTACGGCGTGGTCAACCAGGGCCTGCGGCCGGACCCGATCGCGATGGAGTGGTCCAACTATCTCTATGCCAACGGCGGCCAGTACTACAAGGAAGGCGACTGGCAGCCGATGCTCGACACGCCCGAGGCGGCCAAGGCGCTCGAGGATTACCGGACCAACCTCAGCAAGTATGGCCCGCCGGGGGCGGCGAGCTTCGGCTTCGACGAGGCCTTCAACGTCGCGGCCCAGGGCAAGGCGTACAGCTACATCACCTACAACATGTTCCGCACCGCCTACGACGACCCGACGCAGTCGGCGGTGGTCGGCAAGATGGAGATCGCGGCGGTGCCGAACGGCGGCCTGAACGGCGCCTGGGGCTGGGCGATCCCGAAGTCGAGCCCGGATCCCGAGGCCGCCTGGACCTTCCTCAAGTGGATCGAGAGCCCGAAGGTCGCCAAGGAACGCGCGCTGCTCGGCGGCTCGCCGACCCGCACCGACGTCTTCGAGGATCCGGAGCTGCTCGCCAAGTTCGAGTACTATCCGGCGCTGCGCCAGGTGCTCGAGACCTCGCGCAACTTCCCGGTGTTCACCTACACGCCGCAATTCGTCGAGGTGCTCGGCCGCGAGCTGTCGCTGGCGGTGACCGGCGAGGAAAAGCCGGAGGCGGCGCTCGCGACCGCCAACAAGGAGTTCGGCGACCTGCTGCGCAAGGATGACAAGCTGAAGGACTGATCCGCACAAGCGACCGAACGGAAAGGGACGGGATGGCCAGCGTGGCGGCGGCGACCGGCGCGATCGCCCGGCGCGACCGGCAGTTCGGCTATCTGATGGCCGCGCCGGCGTTGTTCGCGCTGATCCTGGTCATCCTGTTCCCGATCCTGTTCGCGCTCTATACCAGCGTCTTCGACTTTACCCTGATCCACCCGGTCCTCGACGACTTCGTCGGGCTCGATCATTACCGCAGCGCGCTCGGCGACCATGAGTTCCGGCTGTCCTTGGGGACCACGCTGCGGTTCGTCGCCGCGGTCGTGATCCTCGAGTTCCTGATCGGCTTCACGGTCGCCCTGATGCTCAACACCGTCGAGCGCGGCAAGAACATCTACTATCTGATCCTGCTGTTCCCGCTGCTCATGAACCCGGTGGTCGTCGGGCTGATCTGGCGCATGTTCCTGCACCCGGAGCTCGGCATCGTGAACTATTTGCTGAGCAGGATCGGCATCGGTGCGGTCAACTGGCTGGGCGACCCGAGCAACGCTTTCTGGACGATCGTCCTGGTCGACATCTGGCACCAGGTGTCGTTCATGATCGTGCTCCTGCTCGCCGGCCTCTCGGCCCTGCCGCGCGAGCCCTACGAGGCGGCCCGCATGGAGGGGGCCTCGACGCTCCAGACCTTCGTCCACGTGACCCTGCCCTTGATGCGGCCGGTGATCATGGTGACCCTCCTGATCCGCCTGATCTTCGCGGTCCGCACCTACGATCTGATCTACATCATGACCCGGGGGGGACCGGGCGAGGCGACCGATCTGATCAGCTACTTCATCTTCCGGGAGGCGTTCGTCACCCTCAACATCGCCCAGGCGGCGGCGATGGCGGTGATCCTCCTGCTGATCGTCCTGACGCTGACCGCCTATCTGCATCGCTACATGCGATCCCTGGTGTGAGCGGAGCCAGGCGGATGAGCGATATCCGGCTTACGGGCGTCACCAAGGTCTATCCGGGCGACGTGCGCGCGGTCGACGCCATCGACCTCGAGGTCAGGGCCGGCGAGTTCATGATCCTGCTCGGGCCGTCCGGCTGCGGCAAGTCGACCACGCTGCGCATGATCGCCGGCCTCGAGACGATCACCGCGGGCGATCTCCATATCGGCGCCGAGCGGGTCAACGAGGTCGATCCGCGCGATCGCAATCTCGCCTTCGTGTTCCAGAACTATGCGCTCTTCCCGCACATGACGGTCGAGGGCAACCTGTCCTTCGGCATGCGCATCCGCGGCCACGCCAGGGCCGAGATCGAGGCCCGGGTGCGCGAGGTCGCGGGTCTGCTCGGGATCGGCGAGCTGCTCGCGCGCAAGCCCGGCGAACTGTCCGGCGGCCAGCGCCAGCGGGTGGCGCTCGGCCGGGCGCTGATCCGCGACCCGGTCGCGTTTTTGCTCGACGAGCCGCTCTCCAATCTCGACGCCAAGCTGCGCGCCAGCATGCGCACCGAGCTGATCAAGCTGCACCGCCAGCTCGGCCGCACCGTGATCCACGTCACCCACGACCAGGTCGAGGCCATGACCATGGGCGAGCGGATCTGCATCATGAACGCCGGCCGGATCGTCCAGGTCGGCCCGCCGATGGAGGTCTACCGCAACCCGGCCGACACCTTCGTCGCGGGTTTCCTTGCCAGCCCGCCGATGAACCTGCTCGACGCCCGGATCGAGGCGGCGGCGACCGGCAGCGGTCTCGACGTCGTCTCCGGCGGCCTGCGGCTGCCGCTCACGGCGGCTCCGGACGGCTGGCGCGATCGCCAGGTGATCCTCGGCATCCGGCCCGAGGACATCGGTCTGTCCGGCAGTGGAGCCACAGGCCCGGCGGTCGATCTCCAGGTGGTCGCGGTCGAGGCGCTCGGGCCCGAGGTGATCCTCATCGGCAGCCTGCCGGGCGAGGGCGCGCCCGAGATCGCCGCCCGCATGGGCCGCGATTTCAGCGCCCGGATCGGCAGCGGCCAGCGCGTGCTGATCGATCCGGATGCGATTCATCTGTTCGACCCCGAAACCACCAAGGCGATCGCCCGTCCGGGGGCATCGCCCGAGGAGCGCGCCCGCGCGCCATGTCCGACCTTTTCAGCAGGCCTAAGCCCGTCATCGCCATGGCCCACCTGAGGCCCCTGCCCGGCTCGCCGGGCTACGATGCCGGCCGCGGCGTCGAGGGCCTGATCGAGGCCGTGGCAGCCGATATCGAGCGCCTGCAGGACGGCGGGGTCGACGCGATCATGTTCGGCAACGAGGGCGACCGGCCCTACGTGCTGCAGGCGCCGGCCGAGGGCCTGGCCGCGATGAGCGCGATCGTCGCCGCGCTCAAGCCTGCGCTGAAGGTGCCGTTCGGCGTCAATTACCTGTGGGACGCCTACGCCACGGTGGCGCTTGCGGTCGCGACCGGAGCCAGCTTCGCGCGCGAGGTGTTCACGCGGCGTCTACGCCTCCGACATGGGGCTGTGGCAGCCGGACTGCGCCGGCGCGCTACGCCTCCGGGCGCAGCCTCGGCCGGCCCGACCTCAAGCTCCTGTTCAACGTCAACGCCGAGTTCGCGGCCTCGCTCGACACCCGGCCGATCGAGCTGCGCGCGCGCAGCGCGGTGTTCTCGTCGCTCGGCGGACGCGATCTGCGTCTCCGGGCCGCTCACCGGCCAGCCGGTCGACGGGTCGGAGCTGAAGCGGGTCAAGGCCGCGGTTCCCGGAACCCCTGTGCTCGCGAACACCGGGGTCAACATCGACAACGTCGCGGCCATCCTCGAGGTCGCCGACGGCTGCGTCATCGGCACCCATTTCAAGGTCGGGGGCGACACCTGGAACCCGGTCGATCGCGATCGGGTCGAGCGCTTCATGGACCGGGTCGCGAAGCTGCGCTGACCGATGGCGCTGACGATCGGGATCGACATCGGCACGACCTCGACGATCGGCATCCTGATCGACACCGAGGGCCGGGCGCTGGCGCTCGCCGAGCGGCCGACCGAGCTGTTCTCGGAGCATCAGGGCTGGGCCGAGGAGGACCCGGAGCAGTGGTGGGCCAACGCCTGCGCCGTGGTCGGCGAGCTCCTGGCGCGTTCGAAAGTCAAAAAAAACGAGATCGCGGCGGTCGGGGTCACGGGCATGCTGCCCGCGGTCGTCCTGCTCGACGCGGACGGCCGGCTGCTGCGGCGCAGCATCCAGCAGAGCGATGGCCGCACCGGCCGCGAGGTCGCCGAGCTCGCCGGCGAGATCGACCCGGCGGCGTTCGTGCAGCGCACCGGCAACGGCATCAACCAGCAGCTGGTCGCGGCCAAGCTGCGCTGGCTCGAACGCCACGAGCCGGAGGTCTTCGGGCGCATCGCGACGGTGTTCGGCTCCTACGACTACATCAACTGGCGGCTCACGGGCGTGCGCGCGCTCGAGCACAACTGGGCCCTCGAATCCGGTTTTTTCGGACTTGCCAGCGGGGCGATCGATCCCGAGCTGGTGGCGCTCGGCCATATCGAGGCGCACCTTTTGCCGCCGGTCAGGCGCTCGCATGAGGTGATCGGCGAGGTCACGCCCGCGGCGGCGGCCGCGACCGGGCTTGCCGCCGGCACGCCGGTGGTCGCCGGCTGCGCCGATCACGTGGTCTCGGCCTATGTCGCGGGCATCCGCGAGGAGGGCGACGTGCTGCTCAAGTTCGGCGGCGCCGGCGACATCCTGCTGGCGACCGGCCGGCCGAGGCCCGACCCGCGCCTGTTCCTCGACCATCACATCGTGCCCGGCCTGTTCATGCCGAACGGCTGCATGGCCTGCTCGGGCGCGCTGCTCAACTGGATCGTGCGCACCCTCGGAGGCGCCGAGGCCGCGGCCGGCGAGACGCCGCACCAGCATCTCGACCGGCTCGCCGCACAACTGCCGCCGGGCGCCGACGGGCTGGTCCTTTTGCCTTACTTTCTCGGGGAAAAAACCCCGATCCACGATCCTTACGCCCGGGGCACGCTGATCGGCCTCGGCCTGCACCACACGCTTGCCCACATCTGGCGGGCGGCGCTCGAGGGGGTGGTGTTCGGCTTCAGGCATCATCTGGAGGTGTTCGAGGAGCTCGGCACGCCCGCCCGCCGGCTGATCGCCTCGGATGGCGGCGCCAGGAGCCGGATCTGGATGCAGATCGCCGCCGATGCCCTCGGCCAGCCGATCGAGCTGCTCGAGGGCCACCCCGGCTCCTGCCTGGGCGCTGCCTATGTCGCCGCGGTCGGGGTCGGCGCGCTGGGCGACTTCGATCAGATCACGCGCTTCGTGCGGCCCGCGGCGACCGTCGCCCCCGAGCCTTCGAGGGCGGCGGCCTACGCCCACGCCTTCGGACTTTTCCGCGACGCCTACCAACGCCTGAAGCCGCTCTATCCGAACCTTCAGGGACCCTAAGGCTGCCCGGGTTGATCCCGGTTTGTTGACACCTGCCAGGCCCGCCGGATAATTCCGAATCTGCCTGGGTTACATGTCGAGATTGAGCTACACGGGGGGTGGCGACAGCGCACAGGCGGCGTCGACCAACACCATTGGGAGGCCATGCAATGAAGACCGACGTCTATGATCGGCTGCTCAAGCTGCAGACGGCGCGGCGCAGCGTCCTCAAGGGAACCGCCGGCATCGGCGCCGCGGCCGCGTTGGGCGCGCTCGGCGCGTGGCCGACGCGCGCGCGGGCCGCGAGCGATCTGCGCACGCAGCTCCTGCAGATCCCGGGGGTCGGCGTCGGGTCGCCGACCGACGCCGACTGGCAGAAGGTCGGCGCGCTCTGTCTCGAGCCGACCAAGGCGAGCGTCAAGGCCGGCGAGTTCCAAGGCGTCGAGCTGACCTTCATGGGGCTCAACAATCAGAATCTGCACAACCTGCTGTTCCGCGGCTTTCTCAAGCCCTGGGAGCAGTACACCGGCGCCAAGATCAGCTGGATCGATCTCGCCCAGGCCGACTACAACGCGCGCCTGCAGCAGTCGATCGCAACCGGCACGGTCGATTTCGACGTCATCGAGATGGGCGCCCCCTTCGAGGGCGACGTCTGCGGCAAGGGGCTGGCCTCGGTCATGCCCGACTGGGTCGCGGCCCAGATCGACATGGACGACTATGTCGGCTACCTCAAGGCGCCGGTCGGGACCTGGGACGGCAAGACCTACCGGATCTCGATCGACGGCGACTGCCACAACTTCAACTACCGCACCGACTATTTCGCCGATCCGGAGCTTGCCAAGGCCTGGAAGGCCGAGGGCCACGACGGTGACTGGGCGGTGCCCAAGACCTGGCAGCAGGTCCAGGCCGCGACCAAGTTCCTCAAGGGCAAGAAGATCGGCGGCTTCGATGCCTACGGCTACCTCGATCCGCTCAAGGGTTGGGGCGGGTTCGGCTTCTATTTCCTCGGCAGCCGGGCGACCGCCTACGCCAAGCACCCGGGCGACCCGGCCTGGCTGTTCGATGTCGACACCATGAAGCCGCGGGTCAACAACCCGGCCTGGGTGCGCGCGATCCAGGACGTGCTCGACGTGATCCCTTCGCAGCCGCCGGACCAGCTCAACGCCGATCCCGGCACCACCGGCTTCCAGCAGTTTCTCGCCGGCACCGGCTCGATGCTGGCCTGGTGGGGTGATATCGGCTCGAACGCCAGGACCAGCGACAGCTCGGTGATCGGCGACGTGGTCGCCTTCGACATCCTGCCGGGCTCGGACGACGTCTACAACCAGGCGACCGGCCAGTGGGACACGCTCCCGGACGGCCCGAACTATGCCCCCAACATGGCCTATCTCGGCTGGGGCGTGTACGTCATGGCCCGGGTCGACGGCGACCCGGTCAAGCACAAGGCGGCCTGGAGTGCTGCCGCCCACCTCGGCGGCCGCGACATCTCGCTCTGGTGCGCCGCCTATCCGTCCGGTTTCCAGCCCTATCGCAACAGCCACTTCAATATCCCGGAATGGGTGGCGGCCGGCTACGACGAGGCGTTCATCTCGAACTATCTCGCGTCCGAGTCCAACTCCTACAATCACCCCAATGCCGCGATCGAGCCGCGGATCCCGGGTATCTTCCAGTACTACAGCGTGGCCGAGGACGAGCTCGCCAAGATCTATGCCGGTCAGTTCGACGCCCAGACCGGCGCCGACAACATCGCGGCGGCCTGGGAGAAGCTCACCGACCAGATCGGCCGCGAGCGGCAGATCGAGCTCTACAAGGCATCGCTCGGCGTCTAGCCCCGCCGACGCCTTGCGGCGCGGCGACCCGACTGCGCGCCCGGCTGGCGGCGCTCCCGCCGCCAGCCGATCGGCCCGTCAAGCGCTGGTGTGAGGACCGGATCGGCGAGGTTTGTGAACCCGAAGATGGCCGCGTCATCTCTCGAAGCCGACCGACTGCACGTGGTCGAGGCCGGTCATCGGTCGCCCGGTCGGCGGGTGGGCGGCCGGGCGATCATGGTGCTCGCCTCGCTGGCGCTGGCGGCCGTGCTGGTCCTCCAGCTGCTGGACAAGACCGGGGCGATCACGCTCGGCTTCGAGAACTGGCGGCCGCTGCTCTACGCCTTCGTGGTCTGGGCGGTGGCACTCGGCGTCGGCCAGGTGCTGGTGCGCGGCGAGATGGGTCGGCGCGCCCTGTTCGTGCTGCCGGCGGTCCTGTTCACGGTCGCGATGGTGATCTTCCCGATGCTGTTCGGTCTTTCCATTGCCTTCAGCGACTGGAATCTGAGCGCGTTCGCCGGCCGGCGGTTCAACGGCCTCGACAACTTCCGCCAGATGATCCAGGACCCGTTCTATTGGAACGCGCTGCTCAACATGGTCTATTACGTGCTGGCGGTGCTGGTCGAATACGCACTCGCGTTCGGTCTCGCCCTGCTCCTCAACGCCCAGATCCGGGCGCGCAAGTTCTTCCGGGTGGTCTTCCTCCTGCCGCTCATGCTCAGCCCGGTCGCGGTCAGCTGGATGATCGGCAAGTCGCTGATGGAATTCCGCTTCGGCCCGGCGGCGACCCTCGCGCGTCATCTGGGCTGGGACAGCCCGGCGTTCTTCGCGACGCCCGGGATCGCGCGCCTCAGCATCATGGTCATGGACGCCTGGACGTTCATCCCGTTCATGATGGTCATGCTGCTGGCCGGCCTGCAGGCGCTGCCCAAGGAGGTGATGGAGGCGGCCGAGGTCGACGGCGCCAACCAGTGGCAGAGGTTCTGGCAGGTGGTCTTTCCGCTGATGCTGCCGGTCAGCATCACCGCGATCGTGATCCGGGTCATCTTCAAGCTCAAGCTCGCCGACATCATCATCAACGTCACCGCCGGCGGACCCGGCGGCGCCACCGACTCGGTGACCAGCTTCATCTTCCGCGAGTATCGCGACCGCTCGAACGTCGGCTACGGCACGCTGCTCGCGATGGTCTATCTGGTCCTGATCATCGTGTTCGTGACGGCGTTGCTCAAGCTGGCCGATCGCTGGCTGCGCAGGGCCACCTGAGCGGACCATCGCGCTCCTGTCCCCCGGAGTTGCTCGAGTGAAAACCGCCGCGCTGCCCTTCAAGACTGCCGCCGCCAGCGGGACCAGGCGCCGTCGCAGTCACTATGCCGGCCGCATGCTGATTTACGGCGCGCTGATCTTCTGGGCGTTCGTCTGTCTGTTTCCGATCTACTGGACCGTGTCGACCTCGTTCAAGACCGCCGCCAACGTGATGCATGGGCACCTTTTGCCGTGGTGGGATTTTCAGCCCGACTGGAAGGGCTGGCGCTCGCTCGGCCTGTCGCCGGACACGATCGGCGAGATCTCGACCGTCAGGGACGAGTTCCTGAAGCGGTTCACCAACAGCGTCGTCACCTCGGCCGGCGCCTCGTTCTTAGCGGTCGTGATCGGCTCGCTGGCCGCCTACGGTCTGACCCGCTTCTCCTACCGGTTCGGACCGATGCGCAACAAGGACATCTCGTTCTTCTTCCTGTCGCAGCTGATCCTGCCGCCGGTGGTTCTGGCCCTGCCGTTTCTGGTTCTGTACAAGGAGCTGGCGCTGCTCGACACGCGCGTGGGGCTGATCCTGCTCTATACGCTGATGGTGCTGCCGATCGTGATCTGGATCATGCGCGATCAGTTCGGCGCGATCCCGATCGAG
Source organism: uncultured Alphaproteobacteria bacterium (assembly GCA_963730195.1). Classification (GTDB taxonomy): domain Bacteria; phylum Pseudomonadota; class Alphaproteobacteria; order Geminicoccales; family Geminicoccaceae; genus DATAOG01. The sequence continues at coordinate 62,601 of CAVSRN010000046.1, read as the reverse complement.
CTCGAGGAGGCGGCCCTGGTCGATGGTCTGTCGGTCTGGGGCGCGTTCCTGCGGATCGTGGTCCCGCTCGCCCTGCCGGGGATGGTGGCGGCCTTCATCCTCTCGCTGGTGCTGTGCTGGAACGAGTACTTCTTCGCGGCCCTGCTCACGAGCACCGACGCCAAGACCCTGCCGGTGATGGTGGCGAGCCAGACCGGCTCCCAGGGGATCAACTGGTGGTCGATGGCGGCGCTGTCGACGGCGGCGATCGCGCCGCTCGTCCTGGTCGGCATCTTCCTCGAGCGCTTCATCATCAAGGGCATGACCGCGGGCGCCGTCAAATAGCGGCAAGGGGAGAGATCGTGATGCTCAAGAACATCGATCCGCTGCTCAATGCGGATGTCCTTTACGCCCTGCGGGCGATGGGCCATGGCGACGAGCTGATCCTGTGCGACACCAACTTTCCGGCCGATTCGGTGGCCCGCCAGACGGTGCTCGGCAGGCTGCTCAGGATCGACGGGGTCAGCGCCGCCCAGGCGACGCGCGCGATCCTCTCGGTCCTGCCGCTCGACACCTTCGTCGACCATGCGGCGCTCAGGATGGAGGTCGTCGGCGAGCCCGACCAGGTTCCAGCCGTCCAGGCCGAGGTTCAGCGCGAGATCGAGCGGGCCGAGGGCAAGCCCTGGCCGATGGGGTCGATCGAGCGCTTTGCCTTCTACGAGCGCGCCAGGCGGGCCTACTGCGTGGTGGCGACCGGCGAATCCCGGTTCTACGGCTGTTTCGTGTTCATCAAAGGGGTCATCCCGCCGGCCTGAACGCCCCGGGCCCTTCGTCTCAGGAGGCGGGCCGCGCCTGAAGCCTCGCCCGCAGGTCTGCCATCTGCTCGTGGACCGCCTCGATGTCGCGCAGCGCGAAGCCTTCCGCGAGCGCCGGGCTGATCGCCCGCAGCTTCTCGTGCAGGCGGCCGCTGTAGCGGGCGTGGCCCGAAGCGTCGACCGACAGGCCGAGCTCGGTATTGAAGCGGGCGTTCCAGGCGATCGCCTCGGCGCGACCGAGCGGCGCCGGCAGGTCCAGATCCAGCCGGCCGTCGCGCCAGGCCACGGGATAGCCGCCGGGCAGGCCGTTGGGCCCCGGCGCGTGACCCTGCCACGTCTGGCCCGAGATCATCGCCAGGATCAGCGGCACGCCGTTGGCGCCCGAGATGTCGATCACCGGCTCCGGCGTCAGCCGCACGCCGCGGAAGGCGGCATAGATGTCCAGGACCTCGGCATCGTCGATCCAGACCCGCGCCGCCGGCATGCCGGCGCGCTCCTCGGCGGGGCGTCGCCAGGCGCCGATGGTCTCGTAGTGGGCCAGCACCTTCAACCGGCCTTGCGCGCGGATGCCGTGCTCGCCCGCGAACGCGGTCGCCAGGATCGCGACATTGCCGAAGCCGCAGGTGATCGGCAGGCCGAGGGCCGCGAGCATCGAGTTCACGACGTCGGGAAAGCCGCAATTGACGAACCGGGCGTTGGAGCCCGCCCGCTGCAGGGCGCGGGCGACGCGGCTCGAGAACAGCGCGTTGAACACGGCCGTGATGCCGAGCCCGCCTTCGGCCACGAGCTGGCCCCAGGCATCCTTCTGGCCGCTGATGACGGCGGAGGTCTGGGTCGTGGCCGCCTGGACCACGACCTTGGGACGACAGGCGAGGATCAGGCCGTCGGCCGCATCCGGCTGTGCGAGGTCGACCGCATGGGCATCGAAGAATGCCGGCCGGCCGAAGTTCGCGGCCCGGGCGTTGGCGGCCACCCGCAGCCAGTCCCGGCGGAGCGCGTTGCGCCCGGCGATCGCCACGGTGACGGGCTCGATCGCGGTCGCGGCGATGTCGAACACGATCCGGGCGGCGAAGGCACCGCTGCCGAAGATGAGCAGATCGGCCGGCCCGGTCATGCTAGGCCGCACCGTGGTCGGGCGTGGGAGCAGGCGCCGGGCCGCGCAGGCTGCGCAGCCGCATCCCCGGTGCGGCCGCCAGTTGGCAGGTCCGCACGCTGCCCACGTCCTCGAGCCACATCATGCACTCCCAGCACACCCCCATGCCGCACCAGTAGCCCCGGCTTTCGCCGCCGGCCGTGACCCGCAGCGCATGCCGGCCGGCGGCCATCAGCGCGGCCGCGACGGTTTCGCCGGCGAAGGCCTGCACGCTGCCGCCATCCACCTGGAACTCGAACGGCGCACCGCGCTCCAGCCCGCGCTCGATGCGCACTGCTTTCGCCATGGGTAAGATCCGCACCTCGCTCGGACAAGTCACGATCATTCAGTCTCCACCGAGCCATCCGGATGATCCTCGATGCCGAAATTGATGTGAACTGAAATTTTCTCACACGGTGGACGATTGAGTTGAATTCATAGTCGCGGTGAGTTCTTTTCGTTTCCACCTGGCCAGGACCGGAACGATCATAGCCGATCGAAGGCAGGAGCGAGGATCGTCGCCCAGGATGTCGAGTGGCTGGTCCAGCCCGCCGGGAGACGCCGAGGTCGCCGTGGTCGGTGGCGGCATCGCCGGCCTGAGCGCGGCGCTGTTTCTTGCCCGGGGTGGCGTCGAGGTCGTGGTCCTCGAGCGCGCCGAGCCGTGGAGCGAGGCCTCGGGCGCCAACGCCGGCACGCTCTCGCTGCAGGTCAAAATCCTGCCGGTCCTGGCTCTGGCCCGGCGCGCGCTCGATCTCTGGCAGCGGTTGCAGGAGACAGGCATCGACACGGGCTTCGCGCGGCCGGGCGGGCTTCGGGTCGCGACCTCCGAGGCGCAGGCAGACGAGCTCCGCCGTTATGCCCGGCAGCAGGCGCTCGCAGGGGTCGCGACCGATGGGCTCGAGGGGCCGGCGCTCGCGGCCTTCGCGCCCTGGCTCGGGGCGTCGGTGCGCGCGGCGACCTTTTGCGCCGCGGACGGCTATGCCAGCCCGCTGTTGACCGGTCCGTCGCTGGTGGCAGCCGTCGCGCGCGCCGGCGCGCGCCTCGCGGCACGCTCCCCGGTCACGGCGATCGAGCGCCACGGCAACGGCTATCGCCTGGCCGTCCCGTCCGGAACGATCGCCTGTCGCAGCCTGGTGCTGGCGGCGGGGCCCTGGACCACCGAGCTCGGCCGGATGCTGGGGGCGACGCTGCCGCTCTACGTCGATGTCAACATGCTCTCGGTCACCGAGCCGGCGCCGCCGCTGATCGATCGCGTGATCACCCACATCGGCGGCGTGCTGTCCCTGAAGCAGCACCGCAACGGCACGATCCTGATCGGCGGCGGCTGGCAGGGACAGGGCGGCTACGCCTCCGGCCGCCGCGAGCTCGACCACGAGCGCCTGATCCAGAACCTCAAGCAGGCGGCGGCGGTCGTCCCCGGGCTCGCGCGTCTGCGCCTGGTGCGCAGCTGGGCCGGCTTCGAGGCCGTGACCCCGGATGCCTTGCCCCTGCTCGGACGTCTTCCCGGCCATCGCGATGCCTATGTCTCGGCCGGAGCGCGGGGCGGCTTTCATCTGGGGCTGGCGCAGGGCCAGCTGCTGGCGGAGCTCCTGGCTCAGGGCCGGACGTCGCTGCCGATCGATGCCTTCGATCCGGCGCGCTACGGCGACGCGCGCCCGGTCGCAGGCGGAGTCCCGGCATGAGGGCGGCCGAGATCGCCGTGGTCGGCGCCGGGCCCGCCGGCCTCGCGGCGACCGCCGAAGCGGTCGCATGCGGCGCCAAGGTCACGCTGATCGACGACAACCGCCAGCCCGGCGGCCAATATTTCCGCCAGCTCGCGCCCGCCTTTCGCCGGGTCGCGACGACCGACCTCGACCAGGACCAGGCACGGGCCGAGGATCTGCTGCGCATCGTCGGCCATCCCGCCGTCGACTACCGGCCCGAGACCACCGTCTGGTCGATCAGCGAGGCCCGCGTGCTCTCGTTCGCCGGCCCGCGGGCGGCCGGCCGGCTGGCGGCCGGGAGCGTCATTCTCTGCACCGGCGCCCATGATCTGCCGGTCCCCTTTCCCGGCTGGACCCTGCCGGGCGTGATCACCGCCGGCGGGCTCCAGAACCTGGTCAAGGAGCAACGCCTGCTGCCCGGGCGGCGCGCGGTGGTCGCCGGCACCGGGCCGCTGCTGCTGGTGGCGGCCGGCAGCCTGCTGCGCGGCGGGGCGAGCATCGCCGAGGTCCTCGAGGCGGCGCCGATCGGCCGCCGGCTCCTGCCGCGGCTCGGCGCGCTGACCGCGAGCCCCCGGACCCTGCGCCTCGCGCTCGCCTATCGCGGCCTCATGATGCGCCACGGCGTGCCCTTCCGCACCGGCGCAACCGTCATCGAAGCCCTCGGCAAGGGCCGGCTGGAGGCCGTGTGCGTGGCGCCGATCGGCGAGGACGGTGAGGTCGCCCACGCGCGCGCCCGGACCATCGAGACCGAGATCCTGGTCACCGGCTTCGGCCTGCGCGCCTCGAGCGAGCTCTGCCGGATCCTCGGTTGCCGGACCGCCCATGCCGCGCTCCGGGGCGGCTGGCTGCCGGTGCGCAATGCCGATCTGGAGACGAGTTGCGCCCAGGTCTATGCCGCCGGCGACGGAGCCGGGATCGGCGGGGCCGAGATCGCCTTGCTCGAGGGGGCGCTCGCCGGCCTCGCGGCCAGCCGCGGTCTCGGGCGGAGCACCAGCGGCGGCGGCGAGCGCGAGGCGAAGCTGCGTCGGCGGCTCGCCCGGATGGAGCGGTTTCGGGCGGCGCTCGAAGGCCTCTTTCGGCCGCCGGATTTCCTCGGGCTGATCACGCCCGAGACCTTGATCTGCCGCTGCGAGGAGGTGACCGCGGCGAGGCTCTTCGAACTCGCGAGCAGGACCGGCGCCAGCGCCATGGCACTCAAGGGCGCCACCCGTCTCGGCATGGGCCGCTGCCAGGGCCGGTTCTGCCAGAGCACGCTCGCGAGCCTGCTGGCCGCCCGTGACGGCTGTCCGGTCGGCGCGGTCGAGATGCCGCGGGCCCGGCCGCCGGCGCGCCTGGTGCCGATCGCCGATCTTCTGACCGAAGACGTCCCGGAGCCTGCGCTGCCGGCCGATCCGCATCTGCCGCGCGGCGAGAGGATCGGCTGATCACCCGAAGCGGTCGGCGCGGAAGGGCGCCAGGTCGATCGCGGGCGCTCGACCGGCCACGAGATCGGCGATCAGCCGGCCGGTCGTCGAGGCGCCGATCAGCCCGGTCTGGCCATGGCCGAAGGCGTAGTAGACGTTCGGCGCCTGACGGGCGCGATCGATCACCGGGACCGAATCCGGGGTGCCGGGGCGGTGGCCCATCCACTGGGTCACGGGCTCGGTGCGCAGGGCCGGGAACAGCCGCTTGGCCTGGCGCGCGATGACGTCCGCGCGCCGGTAGTCCGGCGGCTTGTCGAAGCCCGCGATCTCGATCGTGCCGCCGCAGCGCAAACCCATCGCCATGGGCGTCGCCGAGAATTTGCCGGACACCGACAGGATCGACATCCTGGTCTCGATGCCCGGATCGCGGAACACGACGTGATAGCCGCGCAAGGTCTCGACCGGGATGCGCTGGCCGAAGCGGGCCGCGAGCTGTCCCGACCAGGCGCCGGCCGCGACCACGACCGCATCGGGATGATAGGTCGCGGCATCGGTCCGCAGGCTCTCGAGGCCGGCCGGGCCGCGCTCGACATCGACCACCCGCTCGCGCTTCAAGACGCCGCCATGGCGCTCGATCGCCGCCGCCAGGACCTGCACGATGCCCTCCGGATTGACGCAATGACCGGCATCGGGGAACAGGACCGCGCGCCGGATCTGGGGCGACAGGCTCGGCTCCAGGGCGCGCGCCGCATCGCCGTCGAGGACCTCCATCGGCACATGCTGGCGGCGCCGCAGATCCAGGGACGCCTGGTCGTGCCGGAAGGCGTCCTCGCTGTCGTAGACGTAGAGCTGGCCCGGGCGCTGGATCAGATCGCCGCCGCCCGAGCGCTGGAGCAGGGGCAGGTAGTTCTCGAAGGTGTTCTGATGCAGCGCGCGCAGGGCTGCGGACGCTGCCGCGGCCCGCTCCGGCCGGCTCGAGCGCAGGAACTGCACGAGCCAGGGCAAGGCGCGCGGCAGGTAGGGCCAGTCGACCTTGAGCGGCCCTTCGGGGTCGAGCAGCCAGGACGGAACCTTGCGGAGCACGCCCGGGAGCGCCAGGGGCACGCAGGAGCCCGGCGCGATGCTGCCGGAATTGCCGAAGGAGCAGCTGCCGCCGGGGGCGACCGGGTCGAGCACGGTGAGCTCGTGGCCGTCGCGCTGGAGATAGCTGGCGCAGCAGATACCGACGACGCCCGCACCGATGACGACGACCTTCATGGCCGCGAGGTGCCGACGTCGAGTGGCGGAGGAAAGCGCTCTGAGACCGGGTCTGGCATCGCAGGAACCGCCCGCCGCGTGGTGTCGGCGCGAGTATCAGATGCGGGGCGGGCCATGAGAAACGAAAAAAACTCATTCGGGCGGTGAATCGGGGTCATCCGCTCGCCGGCGCCGCCGTGTCGATCTAGGCGGCCTTGCCCGCCGCGGCCACGCGGCTCGCCGCCGCCAGCTCCAGCTTCTGCTCCTTCAGCATGTCCATGAGCCAGGACCGGAAGATGCTCACGCGCTCGATCTTGGCGTGGCTCTTGGGATAGGCGAGGTAATAGGCCTCCTTGCTGATGCAATGCTGCTTCAGGGGCGCCACCAGCTCGCCGGCGGTCATCGCCTGATCGGCCAGCAGAACGCTCTCGAGCGCGATGCCGATCCCGGCGACCGCGGCGTCGAGGGCAAGGGTCGAGCGATCGACCCGAAGCTTGCTCGCCCGCTCGACGCCGGAGACATGGCATTGGGCGGCCCAGCTGCTCCAGCTCGTCCGCCGGTTGCTGTAGATCAGCGTGTGCCTGGTGATGTCCGCGGGCTTGGCGAGGCCGCCGCTCGCCGCCAGGCCGGGGCTGCACAAAGGCGTCAGGACGTCGTGCAGCAACAGGTCCGAGCAGAGATTGAGCCACTTGCCATGCCCGTAGCGGATCTCGCAATCGATCGAGGAGTCCGCGAAGCTGACCGGATGCCTGTGGGTGAACACCTGCAGCTGGAGATTGCGATGGGTGCGCACGAAATCGGCAAAGCGCGGCATCAGCCACACCGAGGCGAAATGCGGCGCCACATTGACCTTGAGCGTCGCGCCCAGCTTCGGTTCCGCGAGCGCCCGGGTGGCGGCCAGGATCTCGTTGAAGGCGCTGCGAATATGCTCGTAGTAGGAGGCGCCGGCGTCGGTCAGCAGCATCTTGCGGCCGGCCCTGAGAAACAGCTGGGCGCCGAGGAAGGCCTCGAGCGACTTGATCTGGTGGCTGACCGCCGAAGGCGTCAGGAACAGCTCATTGGCCGCGAGCGTGAAGCTTTGCCGGCGCGCCGCGGTCTCGAAGCAGCGAAGCGCCGTCAGGGGTGGCAGCTGGGTTTCCATCGCTCGTCCGGCCTGCCCCGCCTCCCGCCAAGGGACGACTGACGTCCTGCCCCTCGGTCGGCGATCGATCGCCGCTCGTTCAAAGGCACCGCGCAAGCGACAAGGGTATCTCATGGCCATTCGATCAGGCAAGGGCGCCTCCGGTCAGGGCGCCTCCGGTCGGCCGCGTTCGGTCAGGCGGCGGGCCGGCCGGCCAGGGCGTCGGCCAGCTTCTCGGCGATCATGATCGTGGTGATGTTGGTGTTGGCGGCGGGAATGGTCGGCATGATCGAGGCATCGACCACGCGCAGGCTCTCGACGCCATAGACCCTGCCCTCGGGATCGACGACCGCCGAACGGTCGTCCGCAGCGCCCATCTTGCAGGTGCCGCAGGCGTGCCAGTCGCCTTGCACCCCCTCGCGAATCCAGTCCTCCATCTTACGGTCGTCGCCGGCCAGGTCCTCGATGCCGACCTTCGATTTCATCGCCAGGCTCATGACCAGCTTGCGGGCCGGCGCCGCCGACGTCGAGGAGATGCGCCGCGAGATCGGTCACCAGCTTGTTCAGCCTCGACTGGGTGGTCAGGTTGCGGATCATCTCGCCATAGATGCCGGGGAAGATCGAATGGGCAAGCTCGCTCGCCGGGGACGTCTGGAGCACGTCGATCGCGAAGCGCACGGCATCGACCGTCCGGCGGAGATCGCGCGGGTCGGCCAGCAGATTGAAGGCGACGATCGGCTCCGAGCGCGGGTCCTGGTCGCGCAGCCGGACGAAGCCCTTGGAATAGGACTTGTTGGGCCCGAGCTGGACGGTGCCGAAATGGGCGCCCGCCTTGCTCCAGGCAAAGCGGTTGGAGACCGACAGCTTCATGTCCTGGCCCGGGCAGCCTTCCAGGTGCGACGAGAAGCGCATGTTGAGCATGAAGTTGTTGCGCATCGTCGCCGGCAGGCGGCCCTCGGGCCGGAGGTGGATGCCGAGGCCGACCAGCGGGTGCTCCTGCAGATTGGCGCCCACCCCCGGACGATCGGCGCGGACCTCGATGCCCTGCGCCCGCAGCTGGTCGCCTTCACCGATGCCCGCCCGCATCAGGATCGCGGGCGAGTGCAGCGCGCCGGCCGAGACGATGATCTCGCGGGCCTCGATCCTCTGGCGCTGGCCGTCGCGCCGAATTGCGACCGCGACCGCGCGCCGGCCCTCGAACTCCAGCTCCTCGAGCATGGCGTTCGGCCAGGATATGGAGGTTCTTGCGCAACCGGGTGGCGCCATCGAGATAGCCGATCGCCGTCGACACCCGATGGGCGAGGATATTGTTGCGCGGAAAGGGAAAGCAGCCGTCGCCGAAATCGGCATGGCAGTCGTCGTAATAGGGAATCCCCTTCTTCGCCAGAGCGCTCTCGGAACGCGAGCGAGAAGGCGCCCCAGTCGGGCGGAAAGGTGCGGTGGATCGGGATCGGCCCCTCTTTGCCGTGGAGCGGGCCGTCGAAGTCCATGTCGCGCTCCAGGCGCTTGAAATAGGGCAGGCAGTCCTGCCAGGACCAGCCATCGGCGCCCAGCTGCTGCCATTCGTCGTAGTCGGACGGCAGGCCGCGCAGGGCGACCTGGCCGTTGACGGTCGAGCCGCCGCCCATGATCCGCGCCTGCTCGTAGCGGCGCGGCTTGTGGCTTCGCATCATCTCCTCGACGCTGCGATTGCCGATCGGGTCGACATAGGCTTCGAGCCGCGTCCAATAGCAGCCCTCGCTGAAGTAATGCGGCAGGAAGGAGAGGCCGTAGATCTCGTCGGAGATATGCTCGGGCGGGGTGTCCGGGCCGGCCTCGACCAGCGCGACCTGCCGGCGGCGATCCGCGGACAGGCGGTTGGCGAGCACGCAGCCGGCGCTGCCGCCGCCGACGATCAGGTAGTCGAAGATCATCTAAGTCCGTTCCCCCCTGCCGGCACGGGCGGAGCCCGCATGGCTCCCTTATTCCTCGGCGATCAGCTGGCTGTCGCCCGCGTCCCAGGACAGGTAGACCGTCTCGCCGACCTCGAACGGTCTGGCCAGGCTGCCCATCTGGATCTTCTGGTTGACCTCGGTGTCCGGCGCGACCCGGATCCGATAGTGGGCGGTGCCCGAGGAGTAGACGACGTCGGTCACGACCCCGTCGATCTGGTTGGGCGCGCTCGACTTCGCCGGCATGACCGAGATCCGTTCGGCGCGCACGCACAGGAAGAACCTGCCGCCGGGCGGCTTGCAGGCGGCGGCGATGCGGAAGCCTTCGCGGGTCTCGACCAGGGTGTGGCCCGCCGGCGCCGGACCGTGACCCACGACCTCGAACAGGTTCGCTTCGCCGAGGAAACTCGCGACGAAGCGGTTGCGCGGCTGCTCGTAGAGCTCGCGCGGGCTGCCGACCTGGACCAGATGGCCGCCGCTCATGATCGCGATCCGATGCGACATCGAGGAGGCCTCGTGCTGGTCGTGGGTGACATAGATGACGGTGGTCCCGAGCGCCGCCTGAAAGGCCTTGATCTCGCGCTGCATCTCCTCCCGGAGGTTCTTGTCGAGGGCGCTGAGCGGCTCGTCCATGAGCAGGAGCAGCGGGTCGTAGACGGCCGCGCGGGCGAGCGCCACCCGCTGCTGCTGGCCGCCGGAAAGCTGCGCCGGATAGCGGTCGGCGAGGCCGCTCAGGCGCACGACCTCGAGCATCCGCTCGATGCGCTCGCCAGCCTCGGCGCGGCTCGTCTTACGCATGCGCAGGGGAAAGCCGATGTTCTCGGCGACCGTCATGTGCGGGAACAGGGAGTAGTTCTGGAACACCATGCCGATGTTGCGCTGGAAGGCGGGGATGCCGACGATGTCGCGGCCGTCGACCAGGATCCGGCCGTGGCTCGGCGGGATGAAGCCGGCGGTGACGCCGAGCAGGGTCGTCTTGCCCGAGCCGCTCGGGCCGATGATCGAGAAGAACTCGCCGGATTCGATCTCGATCGTGGTCGGGAACAACGCCTGGAAGTCGCCGTACTGCTTGGCCACCCCGTCATAGACGACCCGCGCCCCGCGGCCGCCGCGAGCGGCGGCGGTTGCGGCCGGGGCGGCCGGCTCGCGGCTCACGGCGCGCCTCCTGAGCCGGTGGCCGCGCGCCGGCGCCGGGCGCGGCCCTCGATCACGGCGACCGCGGTCAGCAGCAGGAGCGAGATCATGATGATGATGGTCGAGGCGGCCGCGATCGTCGGCGTCATGTTGTAGCGAAGGTCGCTGTAGAGCTGCTTGGGCAGGGTCGTCGTCTGGGTGTTGGTCAGGAACAGGGCGAGGATGATCTCGTCGAAGGAGAAGGAGAAGGCGAAGATGCCGCCGGCGAGCACGCCCAGGCGGATCATCGGGAAGGTGACGAACCAGAAGGATTTCCAGGCATTGGCGCCGAGCGTCATGGCCGCGAGCTCGAAGGTGGCATCATAGCTGCGCAAAGCCGCCGACACCGTGATGAAGACCAGCGGCGTGGCGACGACCGCGTGGCCCATGATGACGCCGATGTAGCTCGCGGTCAGGCCGAACTTGGCCAGGATCGAGTAGAGCCCGATCGCGAGGATGATCTGCGGCAAAAGGAAGGGCGCGATCGCGAGCGCGCTCAGGCCGCGGGCGCCCCAGACCCGCCCGCGCACCAGCGCGAGCGCCAGCATGGTCCCGAACAGGACCGCCAGCGCGGCCGCGGGCAGGCCGATCAGGACGCTGTGGAGCAGGGCGACGTCGTAGATCGGCGTGTTCCAGAGATTGACGTACCAGCGGGTCGACCAGCCGGGCGGCGGGAAGGTCAGGTAAAGGCTGCTGCTGAACGACAGCGGCACGATCACGAAGGTGGGCAGGACGAGATAGAGCAAGGCCAGGCCGGCGAACCCCAGCAGCAGCAGGCGCCACAGGCGCAGGGCGATCTGCCAGCTCATCGGCCGGTCATCCCTGGCCCATGGTCAGAGCGCCGCCCAGCCGGCGGGTCACGCGCTCGTAGGCGAGATAGAGGACCGTCGTGATCACGAGCAGGATGGTCGCGAGCGCCGAGGCCAGCGGCCAGTTGAGCGTGCGGGTGACGTACTGCTCGATCAGGACCGCGACCATCATCTGGCGCGGCCCGCCAAGGACCGCGGGCGTGACGTAGAAGCCGACCGCGCTGATGAACACCAAGAGGACGCCGGCGGTGACCCCGGGCATGGACAGCGGCAGATAGACGTGCAGGAACACGCGCAGCGGGTTGGCGCCCAGGATCTCGGCGGCGCGGATCAGGGTCGCATCCATCCGGCGCATCGCATTGAGCAGCGGCAGGATCATGAAGGGCAGCAGGATCTGGACCATGCCGATCAGGACGCCGGTTTTATTGTAGATGAACTTGACCGGGTGATCGACGATCCCGAGCTGAATCAGCAGATCGTTGACCAGGCCGTAGCGCTGGAACAGGGCGGCCCAGGCGTAGGTGCGGATGACGACGCTGGTCCAGAACGGGATCAGGATCAGCGCCAGCGCCAGATGCAGCATGTTGTCGCCGGCGCGCGACACGACATAGGCGAGCGGATAGGCGACCAGGAGGCAGATCAGGGTCACCTCGCCGGCGAGCTCGAAGGTGAACAGCAGCACCCGGATATGGGTCGTGCTGCCGAGCACGGTGACGAAGTTGCCGATCCCGAACGTGGGCTCGAACAACGCCTGGTAGACGACGGTGGCGAGCGGCCAGATGAACAGCAGGGTCAGGAAGATCCCGGGCGGGATGAGCAGGTAGAGATAGCCGCGGCCGGGCGCCCAGATCTTCCTTTTCGGCATCGTTATCCCGCGCGACGATCCCAACGCGAACGCGAGCCGGAGCCTGGCCGGCTCAGGCCCGACTCCGACGATCGCGGCTGCGGACGATGGCGCGGCTCAACAGGCCTCCTATCCCAGCAGGAACGCATTGAAGGCATCATACGCCTTCTGACCGTTCTCCGCCCACCATCCGAAGTCCTGCAGCACCGTCTTGGGGAAGTTGTCCGGACCGGTCGGCAGGTTCGCCTGCACCTCCGGCGCGATCAGCGCATTGGCATCGGTGTTGGTGGGACCGTAGGGGATCAGCGCGGCCAGGGCCGCCTGGGTCTTGGCCTGCATCATGTGGGCGATGAAGCGCTGCGCCCAGTATTGATTGGGTGAGCCCTTGGGCACGACCATGGCATCGCCGTCGAGCAGGGCCTGGTTGAACCGGTAGTCGACCGGCTGGCCGTTCATCTTCGGCCCGTAGACCCGCCCGTTCCAGGCGAACTCGAAGTCGACCTGGTTGTCGATCAGCAGCTGCGCCGACTGGGCGCCGTGCTCCCAGAAGATCAGGTCGTCCTTGATGCCCTTGAGCGCCGCGATCGACTTGTCGATGTCCAGCGGATACAGCTGGTCCTTGGGCACGCCGGCGCCCATGGCGGCGATGTCCATGGTCAACGAGGCGTTCTTCCAGAGGCCGCGCGGCCCCTCGAACTTGCCCGGGGTGAAGAAGTCGACCCAGCCCTGGGGCGCCGTCGAGGCATCGTACTTGTCGGTGTTCCAGGCGATCAGGCTGGCCGCGAGCAGGGTCAGGCAGTAGTCGTCGTGGGCCGCCTGCGGCACGATCTTCGGCCGGTCGATCAGGCTGTAGTCGATCTTCTCGACCAGCCCCTGCTTGCTGGCGATCGCGGCCTCGCCGGCCGACAGCGCGATGACGTCGCCGCCGCCCCAGGCCTGGTTGTCGACCATCGCCTTCAGCTGCGCCACGCCCATATATTCGGCGGGCACGATGTTGATGCCGGTCTCGGCCGTGAAGGTGCTGTAGTGGGCCTTGATGTAGGCGTCGCGCAAGGTGCCGCCGGCGTCCGGTATGATCAGCTGATCGGGCTTCGTCTGGGCGATCGCGGGGAAGCCGATGCTGGTGACCGCGGCGGCGGAGGCCGCGGCTCCGGTCGCCTGGAGGAACTGGCGACGGCCGAGGGAACCCGCCAGACGCAAACCACCCCTACTCGTTTTGCCCATCATTTTTCAGCTCCTTGGGGACATCGCCGGGTCATCTTCGATGCGGCCTCGGTGGTTGTACAACGAAAAAATTTCATCGCGCCAATGAATTGGTATCCAGGGCTGAGGAAACACATCGCCGGGTTCCGACATCGGCAAGGGCGGGTGCTGCTCAAGGTTGGGCGCGCAGGCGCGTTTGCCGGCCGGCCCTAGCCGGGGCCGATGGCGACGCGCCCCGACTGCGCATCGACATCGGCCCAGACTCCGTTGAACTTGGGGTTGAAGGCCGCCGCCGGCCCGCCGCAGACGATCGGAATCTTGCCCAGGATCGCGCCCTGGACGACGCTGGGGTCCGGACGCTCCCGGATGACCAGGGCGGCCGGAGCGTTGCCGTGCCGGCGCAGCTGGTGGAGGATGCGCCAGGCGCCGGCCGAGCCGCGGGTCAACGGCAAAAGCACGACGCAGCCGCGCAGGCAGGCATTGCGGACGCTCGGGATGTCCCCGGTCACGCGGCCGGTCCGGATGTCGACGTCGCCGAAGAAGGAGATCGGCTCCAGCGCCACGAGCACGGGGCCGGCACCGGCGCCGGCGACGAGGCCGCGGCCATAGAAGATCAAGGGCAGGCCGGCTTCGGGCATCGCAGTCGCAGGCGCCTGGGGGTCAGAGGCGCCGGGGGTGAAAGGCGCCGGTGAGCGCCGCCTGCACGGCCTCCTCGGTGCCGGTCAGCAGCGTGTCGCACTGGATCATGTCGCGGACGTATTTGGCCTGCTTGGCGGAATCCACCATCACCGCCCGGAGCGGCGGCGGCTCGATCCCGAGCGCCGGGTCGGGCGAGGCGGTGCGCGCGAAGTGGCACATGATCGGGCAGGTGTCGGAGATCACCTTGGCGCCGGCGGCCTCGAGCCGGCGCACGATCCCGGCGTCGGCGGCCATCTGGCGGACGGCGCGGCTGGTGGTCACCCACAGCTCGACCCCGGGCTTGACCCGCTTGCCGCCGAGCAGCTCCCCGTACTGCTTCATCTCCTCGAAGGAGGCGTGCGGGCAGCCGAGATGGACGAGGTCGAAATCCGCGCTCGGTCCGGTGCAGAAGTAGTCGTAGATCGAGTTCACCTCGGTCTTGCCGACGGTGAGCGCGTCGGCCGGCAGCGCGCCGCCGAAGGCCTGCTCCGCGGTCGCAAAGGGCGGCGTCACGCCCGGGATGATGAACATCGCGACGCCGCCCGAGGTCGCGAGCGCGGCGCCGAGCGCGTCGAGCTCGTCCAGGGTCGGCCGGCGGCGAAAGCCGGTGAAGACCGGGACGCCATTGCCGACGACGCGGCCGACCGCGAACCCCAGGCAGGAAAAATCGGTCGTGCATTCGAGCTCGACGTCGACCGCGACCAGGTGGCTGCCGCGGCGGGTCTCGTCGAGGTGGTAGCCGAACTTGGGATAGCGGCCGGCGATCGCGGCGTAGACGGCGAAGAAGCCGTCGCGGTTGCAGCGCGCGCCGACCACCGAGTTGGCGAAGATCGTGACCGTCGATTCCAGCGAGGTGATGTGCATGTTCCAGGCCGGCCAGTGCCCGGCCCAATAGGGCGTGCAGGTGTAGGTGCAGCAGCTGCCCATCTTGCCGTGCGCCGCCTGGGTGCTGGCCTGGAGGCGGACGAGGTTTTCCGGCGCCCGGGTCGCCCGCCAGTTCTCGATGTCGGCATTGGCGATGTTGATGGTCGAGGGCACGCTGACCTTGGCGCCCATGGCGACCAGATCCTCGATCAGCTCGAGGTCATGCACGTACATCGGCAGGCCGGCGTAGATATGGGCGTAGCCGATCGGCACCATCTCCTTGGCGTCGAAGGCATCGCCGAGCTGAACCAGTCCCTGCATGGCGACCTGCCTGGCCGGGCCCTGGACACCGTCGAGCATCTCCTGCTCCTCACGGGTCAGTCGCATCTTCGGCTCCCTTGGCGGTCGTCGGCTTCGGTTCGCGGGCGCGGGAAACCTCCGGCATCATCGCGGCAGCCTCACCCCCACGTCCTGCGCGCAGGCGCGGTCGTAGATCAGCGCGGCGATCGCGAGGTCGCCCAGCACCAGGCCCGGGAACAGGAACAGCACCCGCTCGTCGGCCCGCCGCCGGCCCGGATGCCGGCCCATGACGAGGTCGCAGAGATCGGCATCGAAGGGTCCGGGGAAGGGCAATTTGCCGGCGGCGCCGAGCGCGCCGCTCTGACGATGGTCGTCGGTCGCCAGGATATCGAAGCTGGAGCGAAGGCCGCCTGCGTGCCAGCTGCGGCCGAGATCGACGGCGGCGACGAAGCCGCCCGGCGCGACCCAGGCCGGATCGAGAAACGGCTCCAGGCCGGCCTGGGCGGGGACGCTCGTGACCACCACCTCGCAGCCCTCCACCGCCGCCTGCGCCGTCTCGACCACCTCGGCGACCAGACCGGCGCCGCGCGCCTGCTCGGCCAGAGTCTCGCTCGAGCGCCGGGTACGGCTGTAGGCCCGCAGCCGCGCCAGGCCCGGCAGGGCGCTCATCAAGGCTGCCAAGTGGCTGCCCGCCTGCACGCCGCAGCCGACGAAGCCGATCGAGCGGCTGTCGGCCCGGGCCAGATGGGTCGCAGCGACCGCGGTCATGGCCGCCGTCCGGGCCGCCGTGATCCAGTTGCCATCCAGGATCGCCAGCGGCTGACCGGTCTCGAGATCGTTGAGGACGATCAACGCCGTGACGTTCGGCAGCCCCCTCTCGGAATTGTCCGCGACGATGCTGGCCCACTTCATCATCGCGCGGCCGGCGTCGGGCGCGGCGCCGATCAGCGACTGGAAGAAATGGCCCGGCGCGATCGACATCGTCAGCTTCGGCTCGTGGAACGTCCGCTGCGCGGCCGTGGCGCGGAAGATGCGGACGACCGCGTCGCGCAGATCCTCCTGCGAGGGCGCCACGGCCTCGACGTCGATGGCGGTCAGATAACGGATTCCTCGCGCGCGAGCGGGCGGCTTGTCGGTGGTCATGCCAAGGTCTCCAAGCGCGGCGGTCGCGGCGAGGCCAGGACGCCTGGCCGCGGCCTCTTCCCTGGCTCGACCCGGCATCCCAGCGGCAGGCTCCCCCGATCCGACGTCGCGGCCAGCGCGCGCCGGCAAGCGCGCGCGCAGGCAAGACTAGGCCTTGATCGCCGCCGACCTCTTGAAGGCTGCCTTCAGCTTGTCGAGGCTGAAATCGGGGCTGCGCGCGGCTTCGATGACCACGGCTTCCCGCCGGCTCATGAGATCGAAGGCGCCGGCGACCTGGTCCGCGACCTCGTGCGGGATGACGACCGCGCCGTGCCGGTCGGCGTGCACGAGGTCGCCCGAGCGCACGATCATGCCATGCACGTTCACCTCGCAGTCGAAATGGACCAGGTGCACGAAGGCGTGCGACGGGGCGATGACGCCCGCGAGCAGCTGGAAACCGGGCGCGATCATGTCGAGGTCGCGGACGCTGCCGTTGGTGACCACGCCTTCGCAGCCCAGCGCCTTGTGGACGTTGGAGTTCACCTCGCCCCAGAAGGAGCCGTAGCCCGGCTGGAAGTCGTCCAGGTCCTGGATCACGCTGATCCGGGGCGTCGGGCCGGAGCCCACATAGTCGAAGTACTCGAACCGAAGCGCCATGTAGTCGTCGCCGCCAGCGGCCCCGGCTCCTTGGCGCGGACCGTCGCCGTCTTGGCATAGCCGACCATCGGCGGCAGGTTGGGGAACACGCAATTGAGGGTCTTGGTCGTGTAGCCGGTGCCGCGGCGCTCCGGCGCGACCATCTCGAGGAGATTGCAGATGGTCGGCGTATCGATCTTGCGCAGCGCCTCGATCTGCTTGCCGTCAAGGGGTTTCGTCACTGCCCGTGTCTCCCTGATCCACTCATCCAAGAGCTTCCGATGGCTCGGCGGCGCCGGTCGGCTGGCCCTTCGACCGGCAGCCCCAAGACGACGCGCCGGAAGTATCGGAGCAGCCTAAGCGTTGGGAAAACGAAAAATTCTCATTGGCTCTCGTGAATGAGAATCATGCGCGCGCCGGTGCCCGCGCGCCGCTCACCCGGCCAGCATCGAGGCGGCGATCTTCTCGGCGATCATGATCGTGGTGAGGTTGGTATTGGCCGAGACGATGGTCGGCATCACCGAGGCATCGACCACCCGCAGGCCGGCGATGCCATGGACGCGACCCTGGGCATCCACGACCGCCCTTGGATCATCCTGGCGCCCCATCCGGCAGGTGCCGGACACATGCCAGCTCGGCCAGACGTTGGCCGCGATCCACGCCCCGAGGTAGGCCTCGTCGCGCACCAGCCGCTCGCAGTCGACCGCCGGATTGAGCGCGTGCCGGTAGACGAGATCGCGGACGGCGCCGCCGAGCCCGATCAGTCCGGCCGCGGCGCCGGTCGAGAGCCAGTTGCGCCAGCTCGGGACGGCCAGCGCGCGGACCCGGTCGTTGTAGCCCGCCGGAAACCAGAAATCGATCGCGGCCCGCAGCGGCGGGGATTGCAGGATGCGGTGCATGAAGCGCATGCCGTCGATCAGGCGCTGCCGGTCGCGCGGGTCGGAGGCGAGGTTCATCGCCACCATCGGCTCGTCCTGCGGCGAGGCGCTCCTCAGGCGCACGAGCCCGGTCGAATAGGACTTGTGGACCGTCAGGACGAAGGTGCCCATCCGGCTGCCCAAAGGGTGCCAGCCGGCGCGGTTGACCGGGAGCAGGAACATGTCGCCCTGCGGGCAGCCCTCGAGGTTCGAGGAATAGCGCAAGCCCATGAAGATGTGGCGATGGCGACCGGCCGGCAGCCGCGCCGGGGGCTTCAGGTACATGGCGAGGCTGATCGAAGGATGCTCGAGCAGATTGGCGCCGACGCCCCGGACGTCGGCCGCGACCGCGATCCCGAGCGAGCGCAGATGGTCGGCGGGCCCGATGCCGGCGCGCATCAGCAGCGCCGGCGAATGGAGCGCGCCGGCCGCGACGATGATCTCGCCGGCCTCGAAGATCTGCTCGGCGCCGCCCGGCAGGAGGGCGCGCACGCCGACCGCCTTGCGGCCGTCGAGCAGAAGGCCGGTCACCGTGCTGTCGGCGAGGATCCGCAGCTGCGGGCGCCGCCGGGTCGCTTCGTCGAGATAGCCGATCGCGGTCGACACCCGCCGGTCGTATTGGTTGGCGATCGGCATCGGGAAGCAGCCGTCGCCGAAGTCGGCGTTGAGGTCCTCCTTGAGCGGGTAGCCCTCGGCCTCGAGCGCCTGGCGGACGGCCTGGGTGAAGCCCGGCCAGCGGCTCTCGAACACCCGGCGCACGGGGATCCGGCCGTCGCGCCCGTGTTCGGGGCCTTCGAAGTCCGTGTCGCGCTCCAGCTTCTTGAAATACGGGAGCACGTCCTCGAACGACCAGCCCTCGAGCCCCAGGCTTTGCCACTCCGCGAAGTCGTCCGGCAGGCCGCGGAGCGCGAACTGGCCGTTGATGCTGGAGCCGCCGCCCATCACCCGGGCCTGCTCGAACTTGCGCAGCCTGAGCGGCGGTCCGTCCTCGACATAGGCCTCGTGGCCGACCCTGAGGGCCGACCAGTGATAGCGCGGGTCGAAATAGGCGAGGCTCGGATAGCTGTCGGCGATGATCTCCGGGACCTCGTCCGGCGGGGTGTCGGGCCCCGCCTCGATCAGGAGGACCGAGCGGCCGCGGGCCGCCGACAGCCGGTTGGCGAGCACGCAGCCCGCCGAGCCGCCGCCGACGATCAGGTAATCGTATCTCATGGCTGCCGGCGCCCGGGCGCCGGTCCGAGCCGGTCCCAGGCATCCCCGGTCGCCCGCGGCAACACGTGCTTGATGATGCGCAGGCTGGCGGTCTTCTCGAAGTGGTCGATCTCGACGTAGTAGCGCGGGATCTGGAAGCGCGCGAGCCGGCCCTCGCACCAGGCCGCGAGCCCGCCCAGGTCCAGGGAGCGGCCGGCCCTGGCCTTGACGAACAGCTTGATGTCCTGCTCGCCAAGCTCGCCCGCCACGCCGATCACGGCGCATTCCTCGACGTCCTGATGCTGGCGCACCACATGCTCGACCTCGAACGCCGAGACGTTCTCGCCGCGATGCCGCAGGCTGTCGGTCTTGCGGCCGTGGAAATGGAAGTCGCCCTCGGCATCGCAGGCGCCGATGTCGCCGGTATGGAGCAGGCCGTCGCGGAGCGCCGCGGCACTCGCCTCCGGGTCGCGAAAATAGCCCTTGGTCAACATCCCGGGAGCCCGCTCGCGGACCACGATCTCGCCCTGTTCGCCCTGCGCGACCGGCCGCCCGCCCTCGTCGACCACCGCCATCTCGAACCAGGGCAGGGCGCGGCCGACCGATCCGAGCTTGCCGGTGAAGTTGCAGCTGACGAGGCTCGAGGCCTCGGTCATGCCGTAGCATTCGCGGATGCGGATCGCGAAGCGCTCCTCGACCGCGCGCCAGATGTCCTTCGGACAGCCGCCGCCCCAGGCGATCCGGGCGCCGTGGCTCTGATCGTCGGGACCAGGCGGCTGCTTCAGCAGGGCCGGCAGGACGCTGCCCAGGTAGTGGACCTGGCTGGCGCGGTTGTCCCGGACCTGGCTCCAGAAGCGGCTGGCGCTGAACCGCTCGACCGGCGCCAGGCTGACGCGCAGCAGCAACGGGATCGGGATCAGCTGGCTGCCGCCGATGTGGAACAGCGGCTCCCAGACGATCATGCGGTCGCCATCGCGCAGCTCGGCCAGGAGCATGACCGCCTGGGCCGCGGTCTGGAGCATGCGATGGGTGACCAGCACGCCCTTCGGCGGGCCGGTCGTGCCGGAGGTGTAGCTGATCATCAAAAGCGCGGCGGAGCCTTCGTCCGAGGCGGCCCGGCCCCAGGCGCCGCCGGCGCTCTGCGGCGGAGCGAACAAGGCATCTCCGGCCGCCGTCGAGCGCAGGACGACGCAATCGCGGAGCCTCGCGGGCAGCACCGGGTCGAGCACGGCCGCCATCGAAGCCTCGACCACGACCAGGCGAGGCTCGGAATGCTCCAGGATATGCGCGAGACCGTCACCGCGCAGCCGGGTGTTGACCGGGACCCAGGTCACGCCGGCCTTGGCCATGCCGAAGATCAGGGCCAGATGGCAGGGATGATTGTCGAGCATCACGGCGACCCGATCGCCCTTGCCGAGGCCCCGGCGCTCGAGGGCGCGGCCGATGGCGCAGGCCCGATCGGCGAGAGCCTGGCGGGTCATCGCCTCGTCGCCCTGGCTCCAGACGACATGGCCCGGCTCGGCAGCAGCGGCGCGGGTCAGGAGGTCGAAGATGTTGCCGTGGTCGGGCGGCGCGGCAGGCAGTGCCGGCGGCAGGGGCAAACGTTCAGCGGTCACGGCGCCGGGCTTCGTCGGCCAAAGACAGGTCTCAACTGGTCGAGCGGCGACGCGCGGCCCGGTCCGCCAGGAACTTCTCCATCATCCGTCGCGGTTCGCCGGTCGCGTAGGATTCGCGATGCGCGCGCTTGCCGGCGGCAAAGGCCTGCTGGAAGCCGGCCTCGGTCATCTCGGCCAGCCACTGCTTGTCGAGGCGCATGGCGACCGGCGGCTTGGCCGCGAGCTCGCGCGCGAAGCGCAGCGCTTCGGCCATCACCTCGCCCTGAGGCACCAGTCGGTGAATGATGCCGATCGCGTGGCACTCCTCGCCGCCCATCATGCGGCCGGTCAGGGCCAGCTCGACCGTCCGTGACAGCCCGAGCATCTCGCGCATGATCCAGGGGCCGGTGATGCTGCCGATGCCGGAATTGATCTCCGGCTGGCCCATGGTCGTGCCCGGGTGGCCGACCCGGACGTCCGCGAGCAGCGCGACCTGGAACGCCGAGCCGGCGGCGACGCCGTTCAGCGCCGCGACCAGCGGCTTGGACAGCGTGCGGATGCGCCGGTAGAGGCGCTCCCACTCGTCCATCCACTGCTCGGCGCGGGCGACGTCGAACGTCCTGGTCTCGTTCAGGTCCTGGCCCGCGCAGAAGGCGCGCTCGCCGGCGCCGGTCATGACCAGGGCCCCGATCCCGGCCTCCGCCTCGAACCGGTCGAGGGCGGCGACCAGCTCGTCACGCATCGGCTGGTGCCAGGCGTTGAGGACCTCCGGGCGATTCAACGTGATGATGCCGACCTCGCCGTCGACCGCCGTCAGGATGAACTCGGTCATGCGCCCCTGATCACCATGCGACACCGGTGATGGTGTCGCGGTGATGCTAGTGGCCCGCCCGCTGGCAAGTCAATGCGCGCCGCCGGCATCGAAGCGCCCGGTCCGGCAGGCGGGCCCCGGTCCGTGCACCGGTCAGAGGACGCGGTCGGTCTCCGGGTCGATGACGATCGCGCGGTTCATGTCGACGTGCAGGGTCAGGCGCTCGCCCGGGCGTTCGACCTCGTGGGCCTGGAGCTCGGCCACGACCTCGGTGTCGGCGAGGCGGAAGGTCGCGTAGGTCCGCGAGCCGGTCGGCTGGATCAGGTCGACCGTGACCGTGACCGGCTCGAGGCCGCTGCGGAGCTCGCCGTCGCCGGCCCGGTGCAGATGCTCGGGCCGGATGCCGAAGGTCACGGGCTTGCCGAGGTGGCCGTTCAGGCGCTGGACGTGGGCGGCCGGGACCGCGAGGCGAACCTCGGGGCCGATCGCGACCTCGACCTTGCGCTCGCCGCCCGCGAGCACCGCCGGCACGAAGTTCATCGAGGGCGAGCCGAGGAAGCCCGCGACGAAGCGGGTCAGCGGCCGCTCGAACAGGTCGAGGGGGGCCCCCTGCTGCTCGATCCGGCCATCCTTGAGGAGCACGATCCGGTCGGCCAGCGTCATCGCCTCGACCTGGTCGTGGGTGACGTAGACCATGGTCTTGCCGAGCCGCGCGTGCAGGCGCTTGAGCTCGCTGCGCATCTCGTCGCGCAGCTTGGCGTCGAGGTTGGAGAGCGGCTCGTCGAACAGGAACAGGCGGGCATCGCGCACGATCGCCCTGCCGATCGCGACCCGCTGGCGCTGGCCGCCGGAGAGCTGACGCGGCAGGCGCTCGAGCAAGGGGACGATGTCGAGGACGGCGGCCGCCTGCTGCACCCGGCGCTCGATCTCGGCGGCGGCAAAGCGGCGCGCGCGCAGGCCGAAGGCGATGTTCTCGTAAACATTCATGTACGGATAGAGCGCGTAATTTTGGAACACCATGGCAACATTACGGTCCCGCGGCCGCATCTCGTTGACCACCTCGCCATCGATCGCGATCGTGCCGCCATCGATCGGCTCGAGCCCGGCGATCGAACGGAGCAAGGTGCTCTTCCCACACCCGGACGGCCCGACCAGCACGGCGAACTCGCCCTCGGGGATGTCGAGGTCGACCCCGCGCACGGCATGCGTCTGGCCATAGAACTTGTGCAGATCGCTGATCGTCAGCCGTGCCATGCCACCCCGCTTTGTGCCATCCCGGCCTCGATCGCCACGACCTCAGAAGATCGAGCGCCCGCCTCAGATCGACCCCGCGTTCCGGAGCGGGATGGCACCGCTGGCGGGCGAGGTCAAGGATCTGCGCCCGGCGAAGCCGGCGCGCGCGGCGCGTCCTTGACCCCGCCCGCCCGCGCAACCCAGACTTCGCATGGCCTTGCTGAGACAGATCCTGCCGCAGCAGGCCTGCAAGCCAACTTCCAACTACTTCCAACCTCTTGACAATCATCGGCCCCTGTTAGAGCATTTCCGGACGCGCCGCATGCCGTTGCCGAGGTTCGGCGAGGTGCCGAGCGAGAAAAGGTTCCTGACACTGACACCTTTTCCACTGACACCTTTTCCACCCCGAGAAAAGGTTCCTGACCACTGCTGTCCCACAGCGAGCTCAGAGGAGAACCAGTTGATTTTGTTGCCATTTTGGCACCGGTTCGCGGTCCTGGCCGGCGAGCAGGGCGGCGAGGTCGCGGCGCTGGAATAGATTGAGGTGCAACAGACGCAAGATCTCCTGCAGTGACCGGCCGGTGCGACTGGCGAATTTCAGGTAAGCCAACATCAGATAGACACAGATCGCCACCCAGATCTGGGTCAGGACGGCGTTGCGGCTGGTGCCGAGGAAGGTCGTGATGCGCAGGTTCTGCTTGAGCCATTTGAAGAACAGCTCGATCTGCCAGCGCGCCTTGTAGACCGCGGCGATCGTGGTGGCCGCGAGATGGCGGGCGTTGGTCAGAAAGACGTACTCCTTGCCGGTCTCGGGGTCGTGCCAGCCGACCCGGCGCAGGGGTCGAAGGCCGATCGCCCGGGGCTTGACCCCGGTCATGCGCACCGCCTGGTCGAACAGTACGTTCGCATGCTGCGGCTTGGCCTGGCTCAGGACCTCGAAGCTGGCGTTGTCGCGCGCCCGCGTGACGAAGAAGACGCCCTGGTCGATCAACGCCTGATACCAGGCGAAGTCGGTGTAGCCCTTGTCGCAGACCACCATGCTGCCGCGCGGCCAGCGCAGCTTGCGCGCCTCGGCAATGTCGCTGGTCTGACCGTCGGTGAGGCTCACGAACGCTGGTAAGTAGCCGTCGTGATCGAGGCCCACATGCAGCTTGGCGGCGCCCTTGGTGGCTTTGTAGGTGGCCCAGGGGAAGACGCTGAGCGACAGTTCGAGGAAGCTCGAATTCGAGCGCGTAGAGCTTGGGCTTGAAGCGGAAACCGTGGCGCGGAGCGAGCGCCGCGCAGCGCTCCCGGAGCCTGGTGCCGAGCGCCTCGTACAGGCTGTAGGGCTGGTCCCGATTGACCCGTGCGAGCGAGGCGCGCCGAGGCACGCGGGCCCCCAGATGATAGAGCCGGGGCTGCTGCGCCTCGAGCGCCGCTTCGAGGTCGCGGAGCGAGCCGCGGCCCGCGAGCTGCGCCACGACCAGGGCGACGAACTGGCTCCAGCGGGTCATCGTTCGCAGCGCGGCGCCATGGTGATGCTCCGCGGCCAGCCGCTCGAAACCGTGTCGCGACACGAGATGCAAGATCTGACGCAAAATCGTGCTACAGTGGCCCATGGCTCGGTTCCCCGCGTGATCTCAAGGGGTTGTGTCCAAAGCCCTTGTACCACGCCAGATCTGGAACCGAGCCACTTCTTTCGCCCCTATGGGACAGCAGTGGTTCCTGACACCTTTTCCACTGACACCTTTTCCTGACACCTTTTCCTGACACCTTTTCCTGACACCTTTTCCTGACACCTTTTCCACTGCTCTCTGACACCTTTTCCACTGCTCTGACACCTTTTCCACTGCTCGCAACCGGCCAGAGGCCGAGCCAACCGGCCGCGAGCGCCACCCGCACCCCGAAGCTTCGCCTGTCCATCCGTCGACCTCCCGACTCAGGTCTGGGAGATCGAGCCTAAGGGGCAACCGCTAACGAGGGATTGACCGGGCGCAGCGAATCCAGCCGCTCGGGCTCAGCGGCTGCCCTTGAGCCGCGGGATGCCCGCGCCCGGCGGTGGCATTCCTCGAACGCGGCGCGACCGAACCCGGCACCAGGGCCAGCACGCCCTCAGCCCGGGACGAGCGCCAGGACGCGCAGCGGGCTGCCCGAGCCTTTCTCGATTTTCAAGGGCGCCGTGATCAGCAGCGCCCCGGTCGGCGGCAGCTGGTCGAGGTTGCACAAGGACGCGAGCCCGAGCTTGCCAGCGCCATGCATGAGGTTATGCGCCGGAAACGCCGGCTCGAACGCGAACGCCTGGCCATGATCGGTCCCGACCGCCTCGACCCCCCAGCCATTGACCTCCCGCTCACTTACGAGAAACCGCACCGCCGCCGCACTCGGCCCCGGCACATGCGGCCCGTCCTCCTTGATGTTGAGAAACGCCGCCGGCTCGCTCCGCTTCGACCAGTCGGTCCGCATCAACACCCACGCGCCCTCCGGAATCCGCCCATGCTTCGCCTCGAACGCCTCGATGTGCGCGGGCTCGAGCACGAACCGCTCATCCGCCGCCGCTTCCTTCGCGCAGTCGATCACGCAGGCCGCCGCCACGAACCGCCGCACCGGCAGCGTGTCGACGAACCCATCGGCAAAATCCTTGCCGGTCACCCAATGCGCCGGCGCATCGAAATGGGTCCCGGTATGCTCGCGGCGGCATCCGAGCAAAGCCGGAGCGCCAGCTTAGGTGAGGACCTCCTGCTCTCCGGCCTGCCGGCCTTACCGTTGCTGCGCCCTTGCCGTCGCCGGCTCCCGTAGCCCCGGCGCTTAGGCTGGTTCCGCCACCCGCACCATCACCGGGCCCAGGCATCGGTCCAGGTGTGGGGCGCGCCGCCGGTTTGCTGAGGTGGCTAGGACCGGTGGCGGTCTTTGTGACCATCACCCTGACGCCATCGTCGACGGCACCTCCCTGGATGGACACGATCAGCCGTATCAATGGTCAGCCCTATCCCGACCCGGAAGCCTATCACTGGGAAGGGCGCCTATCGCCGGAGCAGGTCGATTTCCTGCGGCGTCAATGGCGGACCGAATTGCAGTTCGAGCCCTCTCCTGACACCGATCCTGAGGGGAACGTCGCGCCAAGCCCGGATCCCGCTCGAGAGACCGAGCGGCAACGGCGGCGGCGGCTGCGCTGCGAGACTGTCGCTCCCGACGCGATTCCGATCTGGTGGCCGGCGCCGCTATGGCATGCGACTCATGGCCTCCAGGTTCCCTCGAACGGCCGGGCTCAGCCCGGCGAGATCGATCCGACCTACGATCTCCCGCATCGAGCGATCCTGGTCATGGAGAGTTCGGACCTCTACGCCTTCAACCGCCCCGAGAATTGCAGGTATCGCACACGGATACAAAACCCGCCGTTCTCCCTGACGATCCCGTTCGGCTGGCCGGTGCATCACAAATGGCCGCTCAGTCTGGGCGGGCCCGGTGACCAGCAACAGGCGGAAGGCCAGTACACGCCGGAAGGCGACGTCATCCACGCGCCCAACCTCGTGGTCTTGGAGCCGAGCATCCACACGATCTGGCATCAGGTGCTCGCGCGTCAGCCGTTTGGGCCTCGCCCCGGTCAAGGGCCGAGCGAATCGACCCCGATCGGCCAACGCTTCTGCGTGTTGGACCTCATTATCTGACATCCGAAGCCGGGGCGCTATCAGGCGGAGGCAGCCAGCAGCCCGTCGGGGTCGATCACTTCGAAGCTGACGCCGAAGCGGTCGCGGTAGTCGACCTCCTGGGTGAGCTTGGGCGGGGTGCCGTCGGCGCGTTGGCGTTCGAGCTCGCGCTGGGTCGCGGCGTCGGTCAGGCAGACGAAGCCCGCCCCGTCGGGGCCGGTCGGGAAGCGCGTCAGCGCATGCCAGGTGGCGCGCCAGAGCAGCAGCCCGACCGTGCCCGGCACGTGGAAGGCGCGTAGCCGGCCGGGCTCCGGCAGGCTGTCCCGGTCGTCCGGATCGGTCGGCGGGGCGGCGACCATCACCGACCCGGCGCCGCCCAGCGGGATGAAGGTCTGGCTGACCCGGAAGTGACGCTCGAGCGCGGCGAACGCGATCGGCTGGTGCCGGTAATGGATGAACATCACCTCGGTCGAGCCCCGGACCTCGAACCCCTGGCGCCAGGAGCGAAGATGCGGCGCCTCGAAGATCGGCGCCTCGTCGGCGCGCGCGCAGACCAGCTGGCCGCAGGGCGCGAAGGCTTCGGCGCTCAGGCGCTCGAGCCGGATCGGGACGACGTCGGGCATGGCGGGCCTCCGTTCGGCGCTCGGACCGGCGCCGCGACCGGGCTAGCAAAGAGCATTGCGGGGCGCGCGGCAATGGCGATCGCGTGCGGCCGGTTGCAGCGGCGACGACCAGGCGCCGTCGAGCTGCCGTCGAGCCGGTTGTCGATCCGTGCCCGCGTGCTATGCTGATCGCCTGCGCCAGCATTGTGGGAGGCAGCGGCGCTGCTGCGCGGCCGCGCGCACCACGCTGGGCGTGGACCAATGACAAAAAAGAACCAGTGGAGGTCAGCATGTGGGCACCCAGCAGTTGGACCAGGAGCGTGCGGATCGGCGCCTGGCTCGTGGTCGGAGGCGTCGCCCTCGCGAGCGGCGCGCTCACCAGCGCCGCCTCGGCCCAGGACAAGGTCATCAAGATCGGGCAGCTCGGGGTGATGAGCGGCCCGGAGGCGTCCTGGGGCCTGATCAACAAGTACACCGCCATGGCCCACATCGCGATGATCAACGAGGACGGCGGCTTCGTGATCGACGGTGTCCCCTACAAGCTCGAGCTGGTCAGCATCGACACCAAGAACGACCCGCGGGTCGCGATCGCGGGCGCCGAGCGCCTGGTCTATCAGGAGCACATCAAATACATCATCGGCCCGAACGTCGACGAGACCTCGCGGGCGGTGATCCCGGTGCTCGCCGACGGCGGCGCCTTCAACGTCTCCTACGGCTGGCAGCGGGAGCTGTTCTCGCCGCCGAGTGAGAACACCTCGCTCGGCATGGTCGCGGGCTATCAGTCGGCGCCGGTGATCTACAAGTATCTGCGCGACAAGAAGGCGGTGAAGACCATCGCCTGCGTGCCGCGCAACGACACCAGCGGCCTCAACAGCCGGGACAACTGCGTCGCCGCGGCCAACGCGCTCGGGCTCAAGATCACCTCGTCCGACAGCACCTACGAGCCCGGGACCACCGACTTCTTCCCGGTGATCGGCCGGGTGGTCGAGCAGAACCCCGACCTTCTGGTGCTGTCCGGGGTCGCGCCCTCGGATGCGCCGCTGATGATCCGGGCGGCGCGCGAGCTCGGCTACAAGGGCCTGATGAGCACCGAGACCGCCATGGACGCCAAGATCTTCTCGGAGGTCGCGGGCGAGCTCGCCAACGGCTTCGTCTCGGTCGGCGGCGCGAGCGCGCCCGAGATCCGCACCGACTACATGCAGCGCTTCATCGACAACTACAAGAAGGTCGCCGGCGAGTGGAACGACGAGGCCGGCACCAAGGTCTACGCGCTGCAGATGATCCTCGAGACCATCAAGGCCGCGGGCGCCAAGGCGATCGACGACGTCGAGGCGTTCAAGGCGGCGATGCCGACGGTCGAGGCGGCCAACCCGTTCATCACCGACCAGAGCATCAAGCTCGGCTGGATCGGCGAGCCCGACTTCAAGCAGAAGCGTCAGATCCGGGTGCCGATGGTGGTGACCGAGTACCAGAACCCCGACTTCAAGACCCTGTTCATCGGCACCGTCGAATAGGCGCCGAAGGAACCCGCAGCGCGCCCGGGCGGCGGCTGGTGCCGGAACGCACCGGCCGTGCTGCCCGGCGCGGCCGCCGGGCGGCCGCCGTCAGCCCCGCGAGGCCATGGACCAGGTGATCGTCAACGGCGCCATCCTCGGCATGAACTATGCCTTGATGGCGCTCGGCCTGACCCTGATCTTCGCGATCATGGGCGTCCTCAACTTCGCCCACGGCCAGATGTACGTGCTCGGCGGCTTCGTGATGTATTTCGTCTATACGGTGCTCGGTCTCGGCTACCTGGCCGGCCTGGTGGCCGCGGTGGCGACCCTGGCGCTGGTCGGCCTGATCTTCGAGCGCTTGTTCTTCCGCCGGGCGCTCCGGATGGCGGCGCGCGAGGAGAGCACGATGCTGCTCGCGGCCGGCACCGCGCTCCTGCTCGAGAGCCTGGTCCTGGTGACGTTCGGCGAGAAGCAGCGCGGCATGCCGCCGATGAGCACCGGTGTCTACAAGCTGCTCGGCGTCTACATCCCGGCCGGCCGCGCGGTGGTGTTCCTGATCGCGCTGGTCGCGGTCGTCCTGTTCATCCTGTTCATGCAGTACACCAGGCCCGGGCGGGCGCTGCGCGCGATCGCCCAGGACAAGGAGGTGAGCGCGCTCCAGGGGGTCAACATCGACCGCTACTCGGCGCTCGGCTTCGCGCTCGGTGCCGGCCTCGCCGGCCTCGCCGGCGGGCTGCTGGTGACCGTGTTCGCGGTCAACTCGGGCCTCGGCACCTCGATCTCGATCAAGGCCTTCATCATGGTCATGCTGGGCGGTGCCGGCGTGGTCTCGGGCGCGATCATCGGCGCCTTCGTGCTCGGCTTCTGCGAGGCGCTGGGCTACGCCTACATCCCGGGCTCGATGACCTACCTTCTGATCTTCGCCGGCCTGATCATCTTCCTGGTGGTGCGGCCCCAGGGCATCATGGGCAAACCCTGGGGCTGACCGATGCCGGCTCGAGCGCGCGCCCGATGACGCCGATCCTGGCCCGCCCGCTCAGGCTCGCCGGGCTGGTGGTGCTCGGCCTCGTCTATCTGGTCGGGATACCGGTCTATTTCGGCGAGTCTCCCTACATCCTGCGGGTGGTCTCGATCGCCTCGATGCTGAGCGTGATCAGCCTCGGCGTCTGGCTGACCTTCGCGATCGGCCGGATCAACCTCGGCCAGGCGGCGTTCGCGCTGATCGGCGGTTACGCGACCGCGATCCTCAGCACCCGGTTCGGGCTGTCCTTCTGGCTCTGCCTGCCGGCCTCGGGCCTGCTCGCCGCCCTCGTCGGGACCGTGCTCGGGGTTGGCATCCTGCGCCTGCGCGGCGTCTATTTCGCCATGATCACCTTGAGCCTGACCGAGGCCGCCCGCCTCGCCTTCCTGAACGGCGGCGAGCTCACCGGCGGCGCGTCGGGCATCCCGATCATCCCGGTGCCCGACCGGCTGGCGGTCTTCGGCCTGACCCTGATCCCGAGCTTCGAGGCGGTCGACGGCCACCTTGCCTTCTACTTTCTGGCCGCGACCCTTTTGATCCTGTCGCTTGCCGCGGTCTGGCGGATCGCCACCAGCCGGCTCGGCTGGATCTTCCGCTCGCTGCAGCAGAACGAGGATCTGGCGACCAGCATCGGCATCGACATCGCCCGCTACCGGGTGCTCGCCTACGCCATCTGCTGCTTCCTCGGCGGCATCGGCGGCTCCTATTTCGCGGTCACCCAGCAGAGCATCTACCCCAACGTGTTCGGGGTGCCGGATTCCGTGTTCTTCATCCTCTACTGCTTCCTCGGCGGCCTCGCTTACGTCGCCGGGCCGGTGGTCGGCACCTTCCTCCTGTTCATCGCCTTCGAGGTCCTGCACCCGCTGCAGCAGTATCAGCAGCTGATCTACGCCGTGCTGATGATCGTGATCATGCTCTGCCTGCCGAACGGCCTGCTCAGCCTGCGCTGGCCGGGGCGCGCGAGCGCGGCGCGCGCTGCCGGCCTCGAGCGCGGCGCGCTCTGAGCCGGTCATGGCGCTGATCGCGGTCCGCGAGCTGACCAAGCGCTTCGGCGGCCTGGTCGCGGTCGACCGGGTGACCTTCGAGGTCGAGCCCGGCGAGATCTTCACCATCATCGGCCCGAACGGCGCCGGCAAGAGCACCCTGTTCAAGCTGATGACCGGGTTCACCCGGCCGACCTCCGGCCGGGTGTTCTTCGAGGGCCAGGACGTGACCGGGTTCCAGGCCCATGCGATCGCGCGCCGCGGCATCGTCCGCACCTTCCAGGAGACCACGATCTTCAAGGAGATGACCGTGCTCGAGAACGTCGTGGTCGCGCATCACCTGCGCCGCCGCGCGAGCTCGCTCGGCTTCTTCGTCAACAGCCGGCAGGCGCGCGCGGACGAGGCGGCGTTTCGGGCGAGCGCCGGGCAGATCGTCCTCGAGCTCGGTCTCGAGCGGGTCAAGGACGAGGTCGCGCGCAATCTGCCGCACGGCTATCTGCGCGGCCTCGGCATCGCGCTCGCCATGGCCGCCAGCCCCAAGGCGCTGCTGCTGGACGAGCCGTTCTCGGGCATGAACAACGAGGAGACCGACCGCACGGTCGAGATGGTGCGCGGCATCCGCGAGCGCGGCGTCACCGTGCTGCTGGTCGAGCACGACATGCGCGCGGTGATGCGGATCAGCGATCGCATCCTGGTGCTCAACTTCGGCGAGAAGATCGCCGAGGGCGCGCCCAAGGCGATCCAGGAGGACGAGGCGGTGATCGAGGCCTACCTCGGGCGCGAGGACGAAGCGCTGGGCGTATGACCGAGTATTTCAGCGTCCAGGGGCTCGACGTCCACTACGACAAGGTCAACGCGCTCGCCGAGCTGTCGATGAGCCTCGCCGAGGGCGACATCGTCGCGGTGATCGGAGCGAATGGCGCCGGCAAGACCACGACGCTCCGCGCGATCACCGGCCTGGTCCGGCCGAGCGCCGGCGAGATCCACTTCGACGGCCGGCGGATCGACGGCCTGCGGGCGGACCAGATCGCCGCCCTCGGCATCGCCATGGTGCCCGAGGGCCGCCACGTCTACCCGCTCATGCACGTGCGCGACAACCTCCTGATGGGCGCCTTCCTGCGCGCCGACAAGGCCGGCATCCGGGCCGACCTCGAGCGGATCTACGAGCGCTTCCCGCGGCTCGGCGAGCGCCGCCGGCAGCAGGCGAGCACGCTCTCGGGCGGCGAGCAGCAGATGGTGGCGCTCGGCCGGGCGCTGATGGCGAGGCCCAAGCTCCTGCTGCTCGACGAGCCCTCGCTCGGCCTCGCGCCGCTGGTGGTGCGCGAGATCGCGCGCGCGATCCTCGCGATCAATCGCGAGGACAAGGTGTCGATCGTGCTGGTCGAGCAGAACTCGCGCATGGCGCTCAAGCTGTCCCAGCGGGCCTACGTGCTCGAGACCGGCCGGGTCGCGCTCGAGGGCCGCTCGGCGGACCTGATGGAGGACGACACGGTCAAGAGGCTCTATCTTGGCGCCTGAGGCATCTGGGGGCCGGGCCCTATCTGGGGCGCTTTGGGAGGCGGCATGAAGCTGATCGGGGTCGACGTCGGCGGCACCTTCACCGACCTGGTGTTCGCCGACACCGGGCAGGGCCGGATCGCGACCCACAAGGTCCCGACCACGCCCGACGATCCCGCCCTGGGCGTCCTGCAGGGCATCGCTGAGCTCTGCCGGCGCGAGGCGCTCGAGCCGGGTGCCATCGACCACGTCCACCACGGCACCACGATCGCGACCAACGCGGTCCTGACCTACGACGGCGCCCGTACCGGCATGATCACCACGCGCGGCTACCGCGACATCCTGCACATCGGCCGCCATCAGCGCCCGCAGCACTACTCGATCCGCCAGGAGATCCCGTGGCAGAACCGGCCGCTGGTCCGGCGCCGGCATCGCAAGACCGTGACCGAGCGCCTGGTGCCGCCCAAGGGCGAGGTGCTGGTGCCGCTGGACGAGGCCGAGGTGCGGGCGGCGGCCGCGGCGCTCAAGGCCGAGGGCGTCGAGGCGGTCGCGGTCTGTTTCCTGTTCTCTTACCTCGATCCGGGGCATGAGGAGCGGGCGGCGGCGATCGTGCGCGAGGTGCATCCCGAGTGCTTCGTCACCACCTCGGCCGCGGTCTCGCCCCAGTTCCGCGAGTTCGAGCGGTTCACGACCGCTGCGATCAACGCCT
The DNA here is from genome assembly GCA_963730195.1 of uncultured Alphaproteobacteria bacterium. Classification (GTDB taxonomy): domain Bacteria; phylum Pseudomonadota; class Alphaproteobacteria; order Geminicoccales; family Geminicoccaceae; genus DATAOG01. The sequence goes on along the minus strand of CAVSRN010000046.1, from coordinate 29,975 downwards.
TCGTCGGTCCCAAGGTGCGCGCCTACGTCAACCGGCTGGAACGGCAGATGGCGGCGGACGGCCTCAGCGCCGATCTGCACGTCATGGGCTCCAACGGCGGCGTCGCGACCGCGGGCATGGTGGCGGAGAAGCCGATCCTGACCCTGCTCTCGGGCCCGGCGGCCGGCGTCCTGGGCGGCGCCTTCGCGGGCGAGCTCGCGGGCCGGCGAAAGCTCATCACCTTCGACATGGGCGGCACCTCGGCCGACATCGGGATCGTCGACGAGGGCCGGATCGCGGCCGCGAGCGCGCGCGATTCCTGGATCGCCGGCTATCCGTTGATGGCGCCGATGATCGACGTCCACACGATCGGCGCCGGCGGCGGCTCGATCGCGCGGGTCGATGCCGGCGGGGCGTTCCGGGTCGGGCCCGAGAGCGCCGGCGCCCGTCCGGGGCCGGCGGCCTACGGCCAGGGCGGCTCGCGCCCGACCGTGACCGATGCCAACGTCGTGCTCGGCCGGCTCGACCCGGAGTTCTTTCTCGGCGGCGCCATGGCGCTCGACCGGGCGGCGGCGGCGGCCGCGATCGGGGCGCTCGGGGACGAGCTCGGGCTCGAGCCCGCCGAGGCGGCGGCCGGCGTGCTCGCGATCGTCGGCGCCAACATGGCCAACGCGATCCGCTCCCGCACCGTGCAGAAGGGCATCGATCCGCGCGCCTTCGCCCTGGTCGCGTTCGGCGGCGCCGGCCCCCTGCACGCGGTCGACGTGGCGCTCGAGCTCGGCATTCCCGAGGTCGTCGTGCCGCCCCATCCGGGCATCACCTCGGCGATCGGCCTGCTCACCACCGACCTCAAATACGATGCGATCCGGACCGCGTTCCAGCTCAGCACCGCCCTCGACCTCGAGCGCCTGAACCGCGACTTCGACGCCATGGCGGACGAGCTCGCGGGCCATTTCCGACGCGATGGCATCGCCCTCGATCAGCTGAGCTTTGCCCGCTACGGCGATCTCCGCTACGTCGGTCAGGGCTACGAGCTCCGGATCGAGATCGAGGACGGCGCGCTCGACGACGACGCCCTGCACGCCCTGTTCGGGCGCTTCCACCGCCAGCACCGCGCCGAATACGGCCACGTCTTCGAGGCCAGCCCGATCGAGATCGTCAACCTGCGCCTCACCGGCGTCGGCAAGGTGCCGACGATCGCTGCCACCCGCGCCGAAGGCGGCGGTTCCCTGGCCGCGGCGCGGCTCAAGTCCGGGCCTTGCATGTTCCGGCTGGATGGCCGCCTCGATCAGGTCGAGACGGCGTTCTACGCGCGCGAGCGCCTGCCGGTCGGCGAACCGTTCGAGGGCCCGGCGATCATTCTCCAGAGCGACTCGACGACGGTGGTGCCGCCCGGCCACGGCATCGTGGTCGACCCGAGCGGCAGCATGATCATCCGGATCGGAGGCCTTTGATGAGCGAGCGAGCGCAGACGGCGCAGGTCGATCCGGTGACCGCGAGCGTGATCCACGGCGCGCTCGAAGGCATCGCGGTCGAGATGGGCTACAAGCTGATGCGCATGTCCTATTCCTCGATCATCCGCGAGTTCGAGGATTTCGGCGCGGCGCTGGTCGATGCGAAGGGCCGCGGGCTTGCCGAATTCGGCGCAGTCGACGCCGCTCCAGTCGGGGCCGATCCCGGGCTATGTGCGGGGCGTGCTCGCCCAGATCGCGGCGCGTGGCGACCAGATCCGCCCGGGCGACGTGATCATGCACAACGACCCCTATGCCGGCGCGAGCCACGGTCCCGATGTCGCCTTCATCGTGCCGATCTTCGTCGAGGACCGCCTGGTCGCGTTCGCCGCCACCACCGCGCACCATCTCGACATCGGGGCGCTCGCCCCCGGCAGCTGCGGCATCGTCGATGCGATCGACGCCTACGCCGAGGGCCTGCAGCTCAAGTCGATCAAGGTCTACGACCAGGGTCGGCGGAACGAGCCGGTCTGGCAGCTGCTGCGCGACAACATCCGGGCCCCCCAGCTCGTGGTCGGCGACATGGAGGCGCAGGTCGCGGCCGCCCGGATCGGCGCCGACCGTTTTTCCGAGCTCTGCGAGCGCTATGGGCTCGCGACCGTCGAGGCCGCCTGCACCGCCGTCATGGACCAGGCCGAGCGGCTGATGCGGGCGGCGATCGCCAAGGTGCCGGATGGCGTCTACCGCGCCGAGACCCGGGTCGACGGCTTCCTTGCGAGCGACGATCCGCGCATGAAGAACCTGCCGATCGTCGTCACCCTCACGGTCGCGGGCGACGAGATCACGGTCGACCTCACGGGCTCGGCGGACCAGGTGCCCAACCGGCCGATCAACCTGCCGTTCGTCGGCACGGTCGACATCGCGGTCTGGCTGACGATCCGCTCGATCCTGCTCGATACCGCGGTCCACGGCCACATCCCGGTCAACGACGGCCTTGCGCGCCCGATCCGGATCATCGCGCCCAAGGGCTCGATCGCCAATCCGGTGTTCCCGGCGCCGACCATCGCGCGCTTCTGCGCCGGCAATCAGATCGCGAATGCGGTGATGAAGGCGCTGGGCCAGGCGGTGCCGGCGCAGGTCGCGGCCGGGATCGGCAACCTCAAGGTGCTGGCGTTCTCGGGCATCAAGGACGAGAGCCACTGGGTGCACATGGAGATCATCGAGGGCAGCTACGGCGGTCGCGACGGCCTCGATGGCATGGACGCGGTCGACACGCTTTACGCCAACACCCGCAACAACCCGATCGAGGACATCGAATCCCATCTGCCGCTCCGGGTGCTGCGCTACGAGCTGCGCGAGGACGCCTGCGGCGCCGGCAAGTGGCGGGGCGGGCTCGGCTCGATCCGCGAGTTCGAATATCTGTCCGAGGGCGGCGGCTCGGTCGAGGGTGACGGCCACGGGCAGCGCCCCTGGGGCTTCCTCGGCGGCGCGCCCGGCCACCCGGCGGCGCTGATCCTGGAGCGCGCCGGCGGCGGCAGCGAGCATCTGCCCTCCAACGTGCCGCACATGGCGGTGCATGCCGGCGATCGCTTCCTCTGCCTCGGGCCGGCCGGCGGCGGCTTCGGCAATCCCCTGGAGCGCGATCCGGCAAGGGTTCGAGACGACGTCCTGGACGGCCTGATCTCGGCCGAGACCGCCTGGCGCGACTATGGCGTCACGCTCGGCCCGGACGACCGCCTCGACCAGGCCGCGACCGAGCGCGAACGCCGCGCCCGGCAAGTCTAGACCCGCGCGATCGGACCGGCCTGCTGCAGGCGCAGCTTGGCCCAGCTGGAACCCAGCCCGAAGCCGTGGTGCTGGGGCGCAGCTTGTCGTGGAAGTCCCTGGCGGTGAACCCACCGTAGCGCTCGCGACAGAGGGTCCGTGCCGCGTCCACCTGGTCGACCGGCAGCCGTCTGGCGGACGCCTTGCCGAGCGGTCGATCGAGCCGTCCCGCGGCGCCTTCGACCTCATAGCGATTCCGCCCGTGGCGCAAGGCCCGCTCGCTCATGCCCGGGATCGAGGCGGCCCGCGCCTGGGCCCCGGGGCGACCGTAACAGCCCGGGGGCTCCCCTTGATCGGCGAGAAGGCTTTCGCCATGTTAGTGCCAGCGCCGCCAACGATCGGTCGCATGGGCGTGAAGGGATCGCTATGGCTCTGTTGTCGGGATTGCGGGGAGCGCGCGCACAGCCGAGCGCCGAGGCCGAGGTCATCAAGGACAGCGACACCCGGGGCTTCATGCAGGACGTCATTCAGGCGTCGCGTAGCCAGCCGGTGATCGTCGATTTCTGGGCGCCGTGGTGCGGGCCCTGCAAGCAGCTCGGGCCGATCCTCGAGCGCGTGGTCAAGAACGCCGGCGGCAAGGTCCGCCTGGTCAAGGTCAACATCGACGACAACCCGGAGCTCGCGCAGCAGCTGCGCATCCAGTCGATCCCGATGGTCTACGCGTTCAGCCAGGGCCAGCCGGTCGACGGCTTCGCGGGTGCTTTGCCCGAGAGCCAGATCAAGGCCTTCGTCGAGCGGCTCACGGGGCCGCTCGCGCCGGCGCCGGAAGAGGTCGCGATCGAGCAGGCGAAGCAATTGGCCGAGGCGGGCGATCTCGACCGGGCGGCGAGGGTCTACGAGCGCCTGCTCGAGAGCGAGCCCGACAATCCGGAGGTGCTGGCGGGGCTCGCTCGCTGCCGGATCGGCCAGGGCCGGCTCGGCGCCGCCCGCGAGCTGCTCGAGCAGGTCCCCAAGGAGCACGCCAACCACGTCGAGATCGACGGTGCCCGCGCCGCGCTCAGCCTCGCCGAGGAAGCCGGCACGCTGCCCGACCCGAAGGCCCTTGGCGCCAGGCTGCAGGCCGACCCGAACGATCACGAGGCGCGCCTCGACCTCGCGACCGCCTTGTTCCTGCGCGGCCAGATCGATGCCGCGATCGAGCATCTGCTGACCATCATCCGCAAGGATCGCGACTGGCAGGATCAGGCGGCGCGCAAGCAGCTGGTCAAGCTCTTCGAAGCGCTGGGGCCCAAGCATCCGGCCACGGTCGGCGGCCGGCGCCAGCTTTCGGCGGTGTTGTTCTCGTGAGGGCGCACCGGCACGGATGATCGCGGGCGAGGCGGGATGACGACCTCCGGCGAATTGGGTCTGAGCGGTAGCTTGCCGATCCGCTTCCCGGTCTTCCCGCTGCCGGGGGCGATCCTCCTGCCGGGCGGCAACCTGCCGCTGAACATCTTCGAGTCACGCTACCTGCAGATGACCCGGGATGCCATGCGCACCGACCGGGTGATCGGCATGATCCAGCCGACCGGCGGCGGCCCCCCGGGCCGGCCCGACATCTACCCGGTCGGCTGCGTCGGCCGGATCACCAGCTTCGCCGAGACCGACGACGGCCGCTATCTGATCACGCTGACCGGGGTCTGCCGCTTCGAGCTGGTCGAGGAGCTCGCGGTCGGCACGCCCTATCGCCAGGTGATCGCGAGCTTCGAGCGCTGGCAGTGCGACCTCGAGCCGCCGGCGCCCTCCGACAGCCTGCGCCCGCCCCTGGTCGGGGCGCTGCGCGGCTATTTCGAGGTCTGCGAGATCAGCGCCGACTGGAGCCAGATCGAGGCCGCCCCGCTCGCGGGCCTGGTCACCTCGCTGGCGATGATCTGCCCGTTCGAGCCCTGCGAGAAGCAGGCCCTGCTGGAGGCTGCGGACCCCGAGCAACGCGCCAAGGTCCTGATCGCGCTCCTCCAGATGGGCGCGCTCGGCACCCGGGATCGGGCGGCGGGGCTGTGGCATTGAGGGCGCTGCTCGGGGCCGCGGAGATGGCAGCATGACCGGGGCGCCTGCGGTCGATCCGAACCTGCTCGATCTTTTGGTGTGCCCCTTGACCAAGGGACCGCTCCGCTACGACCGCGAGCGCCAGGAGCTGATCAGCGAGCAGGCCGGGCTCGCCTATCCGATCCGCGACGGCATTCCGATCATGCTGGTCGACGAGGCCCGGCCGCTGGACGAGGACGACCGGGTCCCGGACGCGGTCCGCGCCCGCCCGCCGAAGGGCCCCCGCCCCCAAGGACCGCAGGTCCTGGAACCCCATGCCAAGGGATCAGTCGAGCATGACCGCTGAGCCTCCCGCCCGCGATCCGCCCGCCGGTCACGGCGACCCCCGCGGGACTCAGCCCCAAGGCCAGCCGCCCTGGCCGACCGAGCTCCGGGTCAACCGTGCCGAGAAGCGGTTGCTCGTGGCCTTCGACGACGGCACCCGCTTTGTGCTCCCGGCCGAGCTGCTCAGGGTCGAGAGCCCGTCCGCCGAGGTCCAGGGCCACGGGCCGAGCCAGAAGACGATCCTCGCCGGCCGCCGTCACGTCGGCATCATGGAACTCGAGCCGGTCGGCAACTACGCGGTCCGGATCCTGTTCGACGACCTGCACTCGACCGGCATCTATTCCTGGCGCTATCTTCACCACCTCGGCCGCAACCAGGACAAGCTCTGGGCCGAGTACCTGAAGGCGCTCGAAGACCGCGGCCTGTCGCGCGACCCTTAGAGCACCAGCGGGTTCCGCCATGGACTGCGCGCGCCCTGGCCATACCGGCGCCGGGCGCCGTCAGGCGCAAATGCACATACTCTGAAGAAGGCAGGACCGGCCCTGGAGAAGGCAGAACGGTGCCGGCGGACGGGGCTGACCCTCGACCCCGAGGATGCGGTCGCACCCGATCTCGAGGATGCGACGCGCTCGCCAGCCAACAGCCACTCGCCACCTTGCTCGAGCGACAGGGCCGGCCTGCCGCTCGAGCACCGACGTCGCTTCGGTCATTTCTCCTTCGTGATTTCCATCACATCGTTGTGACCGTTCTGGTTCGCCTCGAACATGACCTTGACCTGATCGCCCTCCTTGAGCTCATCGAGCTTGACGCCCATCGAGTTCTCCGACGACCACTGAAGCGTCTTGTCGCCGACGGTCAAGGTCTTCATCGACGTGTCGATGCTTTGGATCTTGCCCGAAACCTCGTCTGCCAGGGCGACGCCAGCCGTGAAGGCCAGGGCGACGACCGTGGCGAGTCCCATCACCTTGCGCATGAACTGTAAGCTCCCTCGATTGATGCAGGTAGCCCCGATGCTGCCCGACCTAGATGAATTGGTCAAGGCGTCTTCTGGCTATCCCGCTAGTCCGTCGGTACGCATCGCCACCATGCTTAATTGCCCCGGCCGGCCTCCAAATTCTGGGCTGCTTGAGCCTGGCAAGCTTGGACCTCGTCCAAGTTGCCGGTGCTCCCTCCATACAGCTGCTGACCGGTGAGCATTGCCTGTTGTTCCACCTGCTCACTAGCTCGGCGGGACCTGAGCACCAGCGGCCGCGCCGGTCTTGGCGCCGCCCGCGGTTGGCTGGGCTTTTTCAGTCCCCGCGCCACCGCGACCGCCATACACAAGGAGACGATCAGCCGACGAGCACGCGGCCGTCTCGCTTCGCTCTCTCGCCGCGCTCGAACCGGGCAGCAGGATGACGACGTACGGACGACCCCGTCAAGCACGAGGATGCCGACCACGGGACAATGGTGACCGATCGCACAGGGCTGGCCCGGCTTGGGTGATGCGACCCCGCTCACGGCGCTCGCGGTCAGCCTTGGATGCGAGGCTTGGGACCAACATGGCCATGCCAGAGGTGATCCTTGACGTGGCGATGGGCGATCCACAGCACGGTCAAGACGACGGCGCCGATGAGCAGCGGTTTCTCGACCGCTTTGAGGTCTCCGAGGACCAGTTCGAGCAGGCTGCCGAGCAAGTAGCCCAGGACCGCGAGGGTCGCCGCCCAGAGCAGAGCCCCGAGCGCATTGAACAGGGTGAACCGTCGAACACCGACCTTCGCCATCCCGATCGCCAGCGTGCCGACGGTGTCGAAGCCGGGCATGAAGCGGATGCCGACGATCAGCGTCGCGTCGTAGCGCAGGAGCCAGTCCTGCACCTTCTCGATCCGCGCGGCCCACTGCGGCCGCCGGTCGAGGAGCAGCTGGCCGAACTTGCGTCCCGCCAGAAACCACGCCTGGAACCCGAGGAAATTGCCCACGGCACCCGCCAGCACGACCCAGGGCAGCAGGTCGAGGTAGCCGCGGTGCGCCGCGAACCCGCCGAAGAGCATCACCGGTTGTCCCTCGACCAGCGTCCCGAGCAGGATGAACGGATAGCCGTGCTGCCGAACCAGTTTTCCACCGACATGCCCCCCATCCCTCGAGATCGGCCACTCACCTGGAGTAACCTCGCCGCCACCTGCGTACCCGATAGGGGCCTGCCGCTTTCCGACCGATGTAGATGCCCTACTTCGCTTTCGGCAGGTCCATCATACCCCGACAGTCCTATGCGCCTGGCACCTCGAGCCCGGCCTTGCGCAGCCCGTCGATGAACTTGTCGATCAGGCTTTCCGGAACATGGTGCAGACGATAGGCCCCGCGCGGGTCGGTGGCCAACGTCGGGTCGAGGGCGATCGCGCGGTCGAGCGCCCGGCGCGCCGCTTTCTGGTTGCCGAGCTCGGCCTGGCACATCGCCACGAGCGCCGCCCCGCCAAAGAAGTCCAGCTCGCCGGCCTGGTTCATATCAGCGAGTGCCGCCTGGTAATCACCGCGGCGATAGCTGTCGAAGGCCAGGATCATATAGTACCAGCCGGAATGCAGCATGCTCTGCCGGGTGGCTTGCCGGACCAGGCTGATGCCCGCGTCCCAGTCCCGCGCGAACGCAAGGCGCCAGCCGAGCTGCGCCAAAATCTCCGGATTGTTGGGATTGAGGGCGACGGCGCGGCGCTGGGCGCTTTCCGCCTCGGCGAACTGCCCGCGATAGTACTGCACCGCAGCATAGGCGCTCAGGCTGGTCACGTTGTCCGGATCGAGATCCCTGGCGCGCTGCGCCGCCGCCAACGCCTGATCCAGCGCCACCCGCTGCCCGTGCAAAGGCCCGAAGCCGTACCAGCGGTATTCGTCGAGATGCGCGAACGCCAGCATCGCCCACCCGTCGGGGTAGCTCGGGTCGCGGCGAACCGTCTCGTCGAGGCACTCTCGGGCCGACCTGTACAGCTCCTGGCTGAACGTCCGCCGATAGGCGAACACCTGCAGGACGCATTCATAGGCGGCGAGCGTCTCCGGGCGGTGGCGACGGAACAGGTCCGCGCTGACCTTGTGAACGACGCCATAGGGCTCGGCCAGATGCCCGGCCAGCTCGGCCGCGAGCTCCGCCTGGACGGCGAAGACATCCTCGCTCGTCAGCCGGCGATCGTAGGTCTCCGACCACAGGTAGCGCCCGCTGCCGGCCTCGAGCAGTTGCACCGCCAGGCGGATCCGGTCGGACGTGAGCCGCACGCTGCCCTTGATCTCGTAGCGAATCTCGAGCTGCTGGCCGCGACCGCCCGGAGCTGCCCGCCCCTGGCCGCTGCCGGGAACTTCGTAGACGCGCAGGTCCTGGAACCGCAGGAGGCTGGCAATCAGGTCCTGGGTCAAGCCGCCGGCGAACAGACGGCCTCGCTCGGTTCCGCTCAGATCGTCGAACGGCACGACGGCCACCGCCGGCCCCGCCAGTTGCAGGTCCTGAGCTTGGGAAGCGACGTTCGGGCCGGCCGCGACGTGGGTCAGCCAAAGCCAGGCGGTCATCACCGCCAGCCCCGCCAGCGCGCTCAGGAGGATAGCGAGACTGGTGGTTGCGCGCCAATGCCGGCGAATGCGGACCCGGCCGGCGGTCGGCGGCGGCGCGTCCGACGGGCCGGGTGCGGCCGGCGCCGGGGAAAGGTCGGCAAGCGCGCTCACCCGTCGCTCACAGGTCGGCGCATAGCCGCCCTTGGGGATCTCGATCCGGATCGGATCGTCGCGCCCGGCCGTGAGATAATAATGCTCGAGACCGCGGCGCAGTCGCCGCGCCTCCAGACGGACGACGGGATCGGTCTGCGGATCGAAGCTGTCGTCGCGGTCGAAGACGGCGGTCGCGATCGAGTAGCCCTTCAGCCGGTCGGCCCGGCCGGCCAGCAGCTCGTCGACGACGTAACCGAGAAATCGCCGGCGGCGGTCACTGGCCTCGAAGGACGGACTGTCCAGGATTCGCTGCACCTGGTCGCGCACCTCGGCGGGCGAGGGAGGGTCATCGATGCCCGACACGTGGTCACCTGCGGTCTGGCGGCCATTGGCGTCGCCATCGGCGACGGGCCGCCCTTTGGGGGTCCTGCGGGCGGCCACAGCTTGGATCGCAGCCTTGGATCGCTGGCCGATCGACATGTCGTTTCAAGGCCCACAGCCGGCCCGCTGTTGCTTCCGGACCGCCGAGCACACTCCCGAGCTATGACAGTTTCGCGACTGAATCCGCTTTCTGGCGCTCGTTGCCGGCTGTTGATCGTCCGGGCAGCATGCTCGCACAGCGTTGCCCGAGCAACCGCCTACCATGAATTCGCGTCGAGCGACAGCACCCGTACGAACCGTAGCGAACTCCCCGCGCGCGCTACCGCCGTCTAGCGTCGGTCGCCTCTGGTCGTTTGGTGGGGACGCAGCGCCGGAGGGCTGAGGATGGCCTGCAACGCTCGACAGCTCTGATCGAGAAGGGCTGGATGTGGACGCCATCGCCGCCCTGGCCCGCCGCTTCCCCGACCACGCTCGGAGCATCCGGCGGCTCGAGGCGGAGGATGCGACATTTAGCGCGATCTGTGAAGACTACGGCCTGGCGCTGCGGGCGCTGGCGTACTGGCGGGTGGCCGGTCAAGGCGCGCAACCGAAGGCCGAGGACTACCGCCGGCTGGTGACGGAGCTCGAGGCGGAGGCTTTGGCCATTCTGGAGACGTTCGAGGCCGGTAAGCAGGGACGATGAGCATGGCCAGGACCGCGAGCGTTCGACCGATCATGGCGCTGGGCGACTCGGCAGGTTGGGTGCCTGCCCCTAGTGACAGCGCACCGGACGCATTCTAAGCAGGCATCGGTCAATCCATCGCAAATAGAGGATCGGGCGATGAGGCTCTACGCAGTTGCCATTCTGCTCATGCTGGTCGGCTGCTCGCCGGTCACGGTCAATACCGGCGCGTCGCCGACCGCGGACTTCGCCAAGCTGCACACCTACGCCTGGGAGCCGAACCCGCAGATGGGCGGAACGCTCGACGATTCGATCGCCGGGCAGGAGATCCACGCGGCGGTCGATCAGGCTCTCGAGGCGCGCGGCTTTCGGCCCGCGGCCGGTGAGCCCCCGGATTTCCTGGTCGACTATCACGTCAAGGAGCGACACGAGTCGGAGATCACCGGGGGGCGTTGGAACGTGGAGCAGTTCAACTACACCGAGGGCACCCTGATGGTCGCGCTGGTCGACCCCAAGAGCAAGCTGTTCCTCTGGCAGGGCAACGCCCAGGGGGTCGTAAGCGCGGGTGGCGAGTCGGCCAAGGACATCCAGGCCGCCGTCGACAAGATGTTCGCGAAATTCCCGTCCTAGCCCCGGGCACCGGACCGAGTCCGGCGCCCGAGATCACACGCCGGACAAATTTTCCGGGTAACCCTGGTCAATCCAATAAGGGAGGACCGTAGTGCAAGCCCTATCGAAACGACTGCTCGGCGCCGCGCTATCGATCGCGCTCGCCGCCACCGTGGCCGGCTCGCTGCCCGCCTCGGCGCAGGAGAAGAAGCCCAACATCCTGTTCATCATGGGCGACGACATCGGCTGGATGCAGCCGAGCATCTACCACCGCGGCCTGATGGTCGGCGAGACGCCCAACATCGACCGGATCGGGCACGAGGGCGCGATGTTCACGGACTACTACGCCGAGCAGAGCTGCACGGCCGGGCGCAACGCGTTCTTCACCGGCATGCATCCGCTGCGCACCGGCATGATCCCGCCGCAGCTCCCGGGCAGCCCGTCCTACCTGCGGCCCGGCACGCCAGCGGTCGCCAAGTTCCTGCACGATCTCGGCTACACCACCGGCGAGTTCGGCAAGAACCACCTGGGCGACCACACCGATGCGCTGCCGACCGCGCACGGCTTCGAGGAATACTGGGGCTACCTCTACCACCTGGACGCGATGCAGGGGGTCAGCTTCCCCGACATCAACAAGACCCCGACGGACCAGGCCATCGTGCCGCCCTGCAAGAACACGCCGATCCCCGGCCTCGCCGAGGTTCCGGGCGCCGTGGACCCGGCGACCACGACCTGCCTGACGCCGCCGCGCCCGGTCTTGTGGTGCAAGTCCTCCGATGGCACGGCAGCCAACCAGACATGCCAGGACCAGGGCCCGTTGACGCTCGAACGGTCGAAGACCGTGGACGAGGAGATCTCGGCCAAGGTGATCGACTTCCTCGATCGCAACGACCCCAAGAAGACCGGCAAGCCGTTCTTCGTCTGGTACAACCCCGCGCGCATGCACATCACGACGATGCTGTCGGACAAATACATGGCGATGGTCGGCCAGCTCGGCGGCAAGGACTGGGGCGTCAACGAGGCCGGCATGAAGCAGATGGACGACAACATCGGCTACGTGCTGAAGAAGTTGGAAGACATGGGCGAACTCGAAAACACGATCGTCGCCTTCACGACCGACAACGGCGCCGAGACGATCACCTATCCCGACGGCGGCACCACCCCCTTCAAGGGCGGCAAGCTGACCACCTGGGAGGGCGGCATGCGCGCTCCGCTGGTCGTGCGCTGGCCTGGAGTGATCGAGCCCGGAACGGTCAAGAACGACATCTTCGCGTCCCTCGACTGGTTGCCGACGCTGGTCGACATTGCCGGCGGCCCCAAGGGCGACGACCTGAACAAGCAGATCGAGGCCGGCCAATACCCCGGGATCGTCAAGACGATGCTCGACGGCGTCGATCAGCGTGCCTATCTGGAAGGCAAGTCGGACAAGTCGGCGCGCGATACTTTCTTCTACTACTCGGGCAAGGACCCGTCGGCGGTCCGGTACAAGAACTGGAAGATCTACTTCACGATGGTCGACAGCGCGCCGGCTGGGTTTGTCGCGGGTGCGCTGCCCTATCACTGGGCCCAGGTCGACAACATCAGGCGCGATCCGTTCGAGACCGCCGTCGGTGACCAGCAGAAGACGCTTTTCAGTATGGGCGGCGCGCTTGCCGGCCCGGTGACCGCCTACGTCTACGACTGGAACATCCTGCCCCTCGGCCAACAGCTGTGGCTGAAGGAGCTCGAGACCTACACGAAGTTCCCGCCGATGCAGGACCCGGAATCGTACAATCTGGAACAGGTGGTCCAGCAGGTCAAAAACCAGCGGATGGTCAGCCACGCCGGCGACTAGGCCTGGAAATATCGATGACGGGGCGGGCGCGCCATTGGCGGGGCGTCCGCCCTCCTCGAAGATGAAGGAGGCTTGCCATGATCGCGCAGTTGCTCGATCGATTTCTACGCGCCGTCGTTATCCTGGTGACTTGCGTGACGGCCTGCGTCGCCGCGGGCATTGGTGTTGCAGCGCCCGCCACGGCGCAGGACACGGCGAGGCCGAACATCCTCATCATCTGGGGCGACGACATCGGCTGGTACAACATCAGCGCCTACAATCTCGGTGTGATGGGCTATCACACGCCGAACATCGACCGGATCGCGCGCGAGGGCGCGCTGTTCACCGACTGGTATGGGCAGCAGAGCTGCACCGCCGGGCGGGCCGCCTTCATCACCGGCCAGTCGCCGGTGCGCACTGGCCTTCTGAAGGTCGGTCTGCCGGGGGCCGATCTCGGCCTCAAGGAGGAGGACCCGACGATCGCCGGGCTGCTCAAGAGCCACGGCTACATGACCGGCCAGTACGGCAAGAACCACCTCGGCGATCTCGACGAGCACCTGCCGACCAACCACGGCTTCGACGAGTTCTTCGGCAATCTCTACCATCTGAACGCCGAGGAGGAGCCGGAGAACCCCGACTACCCGAAGAATCCGACCTTCAAGGAGAAGTTCGGCCCGCGCGGCGTGATCAAATCGATCGCCAACCCGGACGGCACGCAGACGATCGAGGACACCGGCCCGCTGACCAAGGAGCGGATGGAGACGATCGACGAGGAGGTGACCGCGGGCGCGCTCGACTTCATGGAGCGGGCGCACACCGCAGGCAAGCCGTTCTTCCTGTGGTGGAACTCCACCCGCATGCACATCTGGACCCACCTCAAGCCGGCGTCCCGAGACGTGACCGGCGTCGGCATCTATCCGGACGGCATGGTCGAGCACGACGGCATGGTCGGGGAGCTGCTCGACAAGCTCGACGAGCTCGGCATCGCCGACAACACCATCGTGATGTACTCGACCGACAACGGCGCCGAGGTGATGAGCTGGCCGGACGGCGGCACCACGCCGTTTCGCGGCGAGAAGAACACCCAGTGGGAAGGCGGCTACCGGGTGCCGACGCTGATCAAGTGGCCGGGCGTGATCGAGCCGGGCACGATCTACAACGACGTGTTCGCGCACGAGGACATGCTGCCGACCCTGATGGCCGCGGTCGGCGAGCCCGACATCAAGGAGCGGCTGCTCGAGGGCTACGCCGCGATGGGGCGCGACTACAAGGTGCACCTCGACGGCTACAACCTGCTGCCGTACCTCAAGGGCGAGGAGAAGAGCGGGCCGCGCAAGGAGTTCCTCTACTGGACCGACGGCGGCGACCTCGCGGCGCTCCGCTACGGCCAGTGGAAGCTGACCTTTCTCGAGCAGCGGGCGCACGGGTTCGACGTGTGGGAGGAGCCGTTCGTCCAGCTGCGCGTGCCGAAGCTTTTCACATTGCGCGGCGACCCGTTCGAGCGCGCCGACGAGGAGGGCATCGGTTACGACGCCTGGCGGATCGAGCGCCTGTTCGCGCTGGTCCCGGCGCAGGCGTTCGTGGCGCAGTGGCTCCAGAGCTTCAAGCAGTTCCCGCCCCGCCAGAAGGCCGCGACCTTCGGCATCGACCAAGTCATGGACAAGCTCACCTCGAGCGTCGCGGGCAGCAACTGAGCCATCGGTGGGATGTTCGATGGAGCGCGAAGAGAATGTGTTGAGGGCTACGGTCTCGAAGGCGACCGCTGCTGTGGTCGCCGCCGCGCTCGGATGTTGGGCGATCGCCGCCGCCGCGCAATCGAGCGACCCGCTGCCGTCCTGGAACGACGGGCCGGCCAGGCAGGCGATCATCGGGTTCGTCGATGCCGTGATCACGGAAGGCGGCGCCGACTTCGTGCCGCCGGCGGACCGGATCGCCACCTTCGACCAGGACGGCACGCTCTGGGTCGAGCATCCGCTCTACGCGCAGGCGATGTTCGCGTTCGACCGGGTCGCCGAGCTCGCGCCCAAGCACCCGGAGTGGAAGACCACGGAGCCGTTCAAGGCGGTGCTCGCGGGCGACCGCGCGGCGATGGCCAAGTTCGGCGAGGGCGACTGGGCGCAGATCATCGGCGCCACCCACGCCGGCATGACCACCGAGGCGTTCCTCGGCATCGTCCGGGAGTGGCTGGCCAAGGCCAGGCACTCTCGCTTCGAGCGGCCTTACACCGAGCTCGTCTACCAGCCCATGCTCGAAGTGATGAAATACCTGCGCGCCAACGGCTTTCGGACCTACATCGTGACCGGCGGCGGCCAGGAGTTCGTGCGCGTCTACAGCGAGCGGGTGTACGGCGTGCCGGTCGAGCAGGTGGTCGGCTCGAGCATCGTCACCAAGTACGACGACCAGGACGGCAAGCCGGCGCTGATGCGCGAGCCCAAGGTGTTCTTCATCGACGACCGGGCCGGCAAGGCGATCGGCATCAATCTCTTCATCGGCAAGCGGCCCTACGTCGCCTTCGGCAATTCGGGCGGCGATCGCGAGATGCTGGAGTGGGCCGGCGCCGGCGCCGGCGCCCGGCTGATGATGCTCGTGCTGCACGACGACGCCGAGCGCGAATACGCTTACGGCCCCGCGAAGGGCCTGCCGGACACCAAGGTCGGCAGCTTCTCCCAGGCGCTCGCGGACGAGGCGAAGACGAAGGGCTGGACCGTGATCAGCATGAAGAACGACTGGAAGACCGTGTTCGCGAAACCGTGAGGGCGAGGCCCATCAGGAGAGTGTGATCAGGGGGCGGGGATCGGTATGCTGGTCCTGACGAGCGGCCAACTCCGGCAGCGGGCACGTCGCGACGCTCCGCCCGACTGAGGAGGGCCGCGGCAATCGGGTGCCACAACGATCAGGACAGCAGGAGGCGGAAAGATGACGGAGATCGTGACACGCCGGCGAGCCATGCTGGGGTCCGGCGCCTTGCTCCTCGGCCTGGCGCTGTTGACCGGCGGTTGCGCCGGCAACAGTTCCAAGGGCGCCAATCCCGACGACCTGTACGACGCCAGCGACAACAATAACGACAACAACCTCGATCAGGACGAGTGGAACCAAGCTTACCGGTACATGGATACCAATGGCGACGGCGTCGTGTCGCGCGACGAATTCAACGCCGCGCTGGGTGGCGGCGGTCGTGGCGGACGCTAAAACGGTTGTTGCTCGGGTGATCGGATATCCGGGGCCGCCGTGGCTTATGGCGGCAACCCGGATTTGCGGCGCCGTTGGCCGCTCGCGGCCTGAGTCGTGAAGTCCGAGCGCGAGGGATCAGGGGGAGGCGGGCCGATGCGGCCGACGCAAGCGGGAGTCGGGGAGGGAGCGGCGCGATCGCGGCCCGGCCGGTCCGGTCACGCGCGCATCGGACGCACGGCGCGGCTGCTCGTCGCTACGGCGATCCTGGGCCTGCCCTGGACAGCGGGCGCACAGCAGCCCGCCGCGCCGGCACCGGCTGCGCCGCCGGCCGCGAGCGACAGCACGCTCGAGCTCGCCAAGAAAACGCAGAACCCGGTCGCCGATCTGATCAGCCTGCCGCTCCAGAACAACCTGAACTTCGGCTACGGCGCCAAGGCCGCGCCGCACTCCAGCAGCACCCAGTACGTGCTCAACATCCAACCCGTGGTGCCGGTCACGGTCACCGAGGGCTGGAACCTGATCACGCGGCCGATCATCCCGGTGATCCGCCAGCCCGACCTGATCGACGGCGGCGACACCTGGGGCCTGGCCGACATCCAGCTCCAGACCTACCTGTCGCCCGCGGCGGCCTCCAAGGTGATCTGGGGCGTGGGCCCGGTCTTGCAGATCCCGAGCGCCACCGACGGCAAGAAGCTCGGCACCCAGAAGTGGAGCGCCGGGCCGGGCGCGGTCCTGCTGACCATGCCGGGCAAATGGGTGGTCGGCGGGCTGGTCAACAATCTGTGGTCGTTCGCCGGCGACAGCGACCGCGAGGACGTCAACCTCATGACCGCGCAGCCGTTCGTGAACTACAACTTCCCGAAGGGCTGGTACGTGTCGACTGCGCCGGTCATCACCGCCAACTGGAAGGCCGACGGCAGCGACAACACCTGGACCGTGCCGGTCGGCGGCGGCGGCGGCCGCCTGATCCGGATCGGCAAGCTGCCGGTCAACCTGCAGGCGCAGGCGTACTACAACGTGGTCAAGCCCGACGACGCCCCGACCGCCGACTGGACGCTGCGACTTCAGGTCCAGTTCCTGTTCCCGAAATGAGCATGTAGGGTCGCGTGACCAATCTGCGGACTGCGATGCGCAGCATGCGGCCGGCTGAGGGCTACAGCCATGGGATCCAATTTCCTGGAGGAAACAGCGATGCAAGGCATGTCCCGCGTTCGGCTTCTCGTCGTGGCCGCGACGCTGGTGCTCGGCGCCGGATGGTCCGGAGCGGCGTCGGCACAAGCCAGCGACAAGCTTCAGCTCGCGGCGAAACTCGGCCTCGGCGTGGCACCGACCTACGAGGGCTCGGACGACTACCACGCCGTGCCGCTGTGGGTGTTGCGAGCCGCCAACCTCTATGCCCCCGACACCTATGTCCAGCTGAAAAACACGACGCTGACCTCGAATCTGTTGCCGAACACCAATTTCCGGCTCGGGGCCGATGGTCCAATACATCCTAAAGCGCGACAATGTCAGTGACAGCGTGGTCAATCGCATGCAGCACGTCGATGCCTCGCTCATGGTCGGCGGCCTGATCGGCTACGACTTCAAGCTGTCGGACCGGCAGGTGCTCGGCGTCGAGTTTCAGGGCCGCCAGGACGTCGAGTCCGGCAACGGCTATCTCCTCACCTTGCTCGGCCGCTATCAGGCGCCGCTCCTGGCGGACCTGACCTTCAACGGCGAGCTGTCGAGCACCTACGCCAGCAGCGACTACATGGAGAGCTATTTCGGCGTCGGCGCCGCGGACGCGGCGCGCAGCGGGCTCGATCAGTTTCAACGCAGACAGCGGGATCAAGGACGTCAGCCTCAACCTTGGCCTCGATTACGCCCTGTTCGATGGCTTCAGCCTCGGCTTCGTCGCCGCCTACAGCCGCCTGCTCAATGACGCCAAGGACAGCCCGCTCGTCAACGATCGCGGCGACGAGAACCAGTTCTTCGGCGGCGTCACGGCCGGCTACCGGTTCTGAGGCCGCGAGGAGGACCGGGCGATCCGACCGGCGCCGAACATCGGGGCCGGCGATGCCGGCTGCGCGTCACGGCCGCCCGATGCGCTTCGGCAAGCTGTCGGTCACCCGACAGATGCAGGCGTACGGGACATGGTCAAACTCGACGACCGGCCGGCCGCCGACTGGACGCTGCGGCTCCAGCTCCGGTTCCGGTTCCCGAAATCACCAGACCGCGAGAGCGGAGCGGAGAACCATCCATGAGACGAACGATCCTCGCGACCCTGGGCCTTGCGCTGGTCGCCCTCCCGGCGCTGCCCGCCGGCGCCCAGGTGTCCAAGGAAACGCTCCAATCGATCTCGACGCCGGACAAGGTCGAGACCCGGCTGGGCCCGCTCGAGTTCAAGGACGGCGCGCCGAGCAAGGCGACCCTGGACAAGGTCTACGACAACCTCGACTTCACATACGCGTTTCGCGCGTTCGTGGACACGATGCAGGGCGTCAGCATCAACGCGCTCCACAAAGGCTTTCTGAGCGCTGGCGTGCAGGACAACGAGGTCATCGTCTTCTCCGAGTTGATGGATGCCAAGTCGCTGTTCCTGACCGCCAACGCGGACACGGTCTACGCCTTGGGCGTCCTCGACCTCACCAAGGGGCCCATGGTGCTGGAGGTGCCCCCCAGGTTTCTCGGCGCGATCGACGACTACTGGTTCCGCTGGGTCACCGACATCGGCCTGCCCGGCGCCGATCGCGGCGAAGGCGGGAAATACCTGATCCTGCCGCCGGACTATGACGGACCGCTGCCGACGGGCGGATTTTTCACCGCCCGCGCCCGGACCACCCGGGTCGTGTGGTTCGGCCGCGCGTTCCTGGAGAACCGGAACGATCCGAAGCCGGCGGCCGCAGCGATCCGGAAGTTCACCAAGATCTACCCGTACGAGGCTGGCGGCGTCGGCACGCCGATCGCCGAGTTCCTGGCCGGCAAGGCGCGGCTCGGCCGGGTCACGCCACCGCCGCCGACCGTGTTCCACGAAGGCAGCGGCAAGGCGATGAACACCGTTCCGCCCAGCGACTTCAGCTACTACGAGATGCTCAACGAGGTCGTGCAACAGGAGCCTGCCACCTCGCTCGACCCGGAGCTGATGGGGCCGCTGGCCGCGATCGGCATCGTCAAGGGCAAGCCGTTCGCGCCCGACGCGCGGATGAAGAAGATCCTGACCGAGGCGCTCGCGGTCGCCAATGCCACCTCGCGCAGCCTGTTCATGAATCCGCGCGATCCGAGCTGGTTCTACTATCCGGGCTCGGCGTGGTGGAACTACCTGTTCGACACCGGCTACCAGTTCGAGACGCCGATCCCGCTGATCACGCCCGAGGGCGCCAAGCCGTTCCCGCCGACCGGCTACCGGACGATGGATGCGCGCACGAATTTCTTTTACGCCATCACCGGCATCACGCCCGGGATGGCCATGCGCCTGACCGGCATCGGCTCGCAGTACCTGCTGGCTTCGCTGGATGCGAACAAGCAGTACCTCGACGGTTCCAGGACCTACAAGGTGACGCTGCCCAAAGGCATTCCGGAAGCGAACTTCTGGTCGTTGACGGTCTACGACAACCAGACGCGCTCGATGCTCGACACGCCCCAGCGCTACCCGCGCGCCGGCAGCCAGAGCTATCCGTCGCCCGCCGCCGAAGCGGACGCCGACGGCGCGACGACGGTCTACTTCAGCCCGGAGCAGCCTGACGGGGTCAAGCGGGGCAACTGGATCCAGACCATGCCCGGCAAGGGCTGGTTCCTGATCCTGCGCCTCTACAGCCCGCTCGAGCCGTTCTTCACCAAGGAGTGGCGGCCGAGCGAGATCGAGCTGGTGCCGTGATCGGCTCCCGGGTTCGCCAATCTCGCCAAAGCACTGCCGGGCGCGGGCCCTACGCGGCCAACCATCCGAACATCGGCCCCGAGTTGCTGGACGTTGCGACTCCGGGTCCAGTTCCTGGTCCCGAAATGCGGAGGCACCCTATGCAACCACGGGGAATCCAGACCTCAGCGAGGAGCAAGTCATCATGAGAAGGCGAACGTTGTCACCGATGGTGGCGGGGCTATGGATGGCGGCCGTGCTGGCCGCCAGTCCGGCCCTGGCCCAGCAGGTCACCGGCACGCCGGGCTCGCCGAGCGCGACCACGACGATCACGGGCAAGCAGCTGCCGCCGCCGCCGGAGAAGTTCGGTGGCAAGATCGAGCGCAACGCGGCGCAGTCGACGCCTTACTGGCCGCCGCGCGTCGTGCCGCCCAAGGGCGCGCCCAACGTGCTGTTGATCATGACCGACGACACCGGCTTCGGCGTCTCCAGCACGTTCGGCGGCGTGATCCCGACGCCGAACCTCGACCGGATCGCCACCAACGGCCTGCGCTACACCAACTTCAACTCGACGGCGCTGTGCTCGCCGACGCGCTCGGCGCTCATCACCGGCCGCAATCATCACTCGATGGGCTTCGGTGTCGTCGCCGAGCAAGCGACCGGCTACCCCGGCTACAACAGCATCATGACCCGGGACAAGGCGACGATCGGCAAGATCCTCAAGGACCACGGCTACTGGACGTCCTGGTTCGGCAAGGACCACAACACCCCGGATTTCCAGGCAAGCCAGGCCGGCCCGTTCGACCAGTGGCCGACCGGCATGGGCTTCGACTACTTCTACGGCTTCGTCGGCGGCGACGCCAACCAGTGGCAGCCGAACCTGTTCCGCAATACCACGGCGATCTACCCCTATGTCGGCAAGCCGGGTTGGAACCTGATCACGGCGATGGCCGACGATGCGATCGGGTACATGAAACGCATCACCGCGATCAACCCGGAGCAGCCGTTCTTCATCTACTACGTGCCCGGCGCCGTCCACGCGCCGCACCACCCGACGCCGGAGTGGATCAAGAAGATCAGCGACCTGCACCTGTTCGACAAGGGCTGGAACGCGCTGCGCGACCAGATCTACGCCAATCAGAAGCGGCTCGGCGTGATCCCGCAGGACGCCAAGCTCACGCCATGGCCGGATGACTTGCTCAAGCGCTGGGATCAGCTCACCGCCGACGAGCAGAAGATGTTCATCCGCCAGGCGGACGTGTTCGCCGCGTACTGGGCCTACACCGACCACGAGATCGGGCGGGTGATCCAGCAGGTCGAGGACATGGGCAAGCTCGACAACACGCTGATCATCTACATCGCCGGCGACAACGGCAACAGCGCCGAAGGCTCTCTGATCGGGACGCCGAACGAGGTCGCTTCGCTCCAGGGCGTCGATGTCCCGGTCGCGGATCAGCTCAAGTACTTCTACGACGCCTGGGGTAGCGATCAGACCTACCCGCACATGGCGGTGCCATGGACCTGGGCGTTCGACACGCCCTTCTCCTGGACCAAGCAGATCGCGTCGCACTTCGGCGGCGTGCGGCAGGGCATGGCGATCTCGTGGCCGAAGGTGATCAAGGACAAAGGCGGTATCCGCAACCAGTTCACCCACGTGATCGACATTGTGCCGACGATCCTGGAAGCGACCGGCATCAAGGCGCCGGACGTGGTCGACGGCCTCCCGCAGAAGCCGATCGAAGGCACGAGCTTCATGTACACCTTCGATGCGAACAACGCGAACGCGCCATCGCAGCACAAGACGCAGTACTTCGAGATGATGGGCGACCACGCGATCTACCATGACGGCTGGATCGCAAGCACCAAGGTCATGCGGCCGCCGTGGGACGTCGCAGGGGCGGTGAGCCAGGATCCGGCCAGTTACCCGTACGAGCTGTATGATCTCACCAAGGATTGGACCCAGTTCGACAACGTTGCCGCCAAGTACCCGGCCAAGCTGAAGGAGCTGGAAAAACTGTTCTGGGTCGAGGCCAACAAATACCAGGTCCTGCCGCTCGACGCCACCGTCGCGACCCGGCTCGCCCAGCCGCGGCCCAATCTCGCCGCCGGCCGCACCGAGTTCACCTGGTCCGGCGAGATCACCGGCACGCCGAACGGCGATGCGCCGAGCATCCTCAACTCGTCGTACAACTTCAAAGCCGAAGTCGACATTGCGCAGGGCGGCGCCGAAGGCATGATCGTGACTCAGGGCGGCCGGTTCGGCGGCTACGGGTTCTACCTGCTGAAGGGCAAGCCCGTGTTCCTGTACAACTTCCTCGATCTGCAGCGCGTTCGCTGGGAGGGACCGGATGCATTGTCGCCGGGCAAGCACACGCTCGAGTTCGACTTCAAATATGACGGCCTCGGAGCGGGCACGCTCGCCTTCAACAACGTGAGCGGCATCGGTCGCGGCGGTACCGGCGTGCTCAAGGTCGACGGCAAGGAGGTAGCGCGCCAGAACCATGGAGCACACGATCCCGCTGATCATGCAATGGGACGAGAACTTCGACATCGGCGCCGATACCGGCACGCCAGTGGACGACCGGGACTATCAGGTGCCGTTCGCCTTCACCGGTGAGCTCACCAAGCTGACGCTGAGCATCGATCGGCCGAAGCTGACGCCCGCCGACGTGAAGCTTCTGAGCGAGCAGGGCCAGCGGAACAACAAGGCAAGCGAGTAGTTTGTCGACGACGCGTGGGCAGCCCTGGACGGGCGGCCCACGCTGATCGGAGAGACGCCGACGGTGTCCGCAATGCCGGCATCGAAGGGGGCTGCGGCGCGCTTTTCAGACCCCGCTGCAAGCGATACCGTATCTCGCGGACGGCGTACGGAGGATCATCCCATGCTTTCTTCACCAACCCGCGGGCGCGTCACGGGCGCGGCTGCCGTGCTCGCCGGCAGCCTCATGCTGCCCGGATCGTCCGCGACCGCCGGCGGTTTCTGGGTCTACGAGATGGGCACGCCGGATCTGGGGACCGCCAGCGCCGGCCGGGCGGCGCTCGCCAAGGACGCGGCGACCGTGTTCGGCAACCCGGCCGGCATGACCAGCCTGGACCGCTCGCAGCTCCTGGTCGGCACCCAGCTGGTCTACGGCGACGTGCACTTCGATCGCGGCTCGGACACCACGGTTGCCGGCGGCAACGGCGGCAACGCCTCCGGGCTGATCCCGGGCGGCAGCCTCTACTACGCCCAAAGCGTGACGCCGGACTTCAAGCTCGGCTTCTGGAGCGGCTCCTATTTCGCCGGCGCGCTGCAATACGAGGACGGCTGGTCCGGGCGCTACTACGGCACCAAGGTCGACCTGATCACCCTCGGTGCCGGCATCAACGGCGCGTACAAGATCAACGACTGGCTCTCGATCGGCGGCGGGCCCTTCGTCCTCTACGGCAACCTCGAGCAGAAGTCGGCGATCAACAACAGTCTCGACGGCGGCCCGGACGGCAGCCTCAAGTTCAGCGACGACGCCACCGGTTTCGGCGGCATGGCCGGGGTCATGCTCGAGCCCTGGCATGGCACCCGCGTCGGCGTGACCTACACCTCGCCGGTCAAGCTCGACTTCAAGGACGTGCCCTCCACCAGCAACGTCGGTCCGACCCTGACGGACCTCCTCGATCGCAGGATCGACCTCGGGCTGACGATCCCGCAGCAGGTCATGCTGAGTGCCTACCAGCAGCTGAACCGCCGCTGGGCGGTCATGGGCAACCTGGTGTGGCAGAACTGGAGCCAGTTCGGCAAGCCCGACGTCTCGGTGTCCGACACCAACGTCAGTAACGAGACCACCAACCTCAACTATGACGATACCTGGGGCGTGGCGCTCGGGGTGCAGTACGCGTTCGCCGAGGGCTGGCTGTGGTCGGTCGGCGGCGGCTTCGAGACCTCGCCGATGTCGAAGAGCGAGCGCAGCCCGAACATCCCTCTCGATCAGCAGTACCGCCTCGGCACCGGCCTCCAGTACAGCTTCAACGACAACCTCACGGTCGGCGCCGCCTACCAATACATGAACGCCGGCGACGCCAAGATCGACGTCGAGCGCGGGCCGCTGGCCGGCAGGCTTCAGGGCGACTACAAGTCGAACGACTTCCACTTCTTCAGCGTGAACCTGAGCTGGCGCTTTTAGTGCAGCGGCGCTAACGCTTGAATCGCCCGCGTGACCTTGCCGAGGATGGTGTTCGGAGCGGCGGTCCAGACGAAGGATTTGGGCTCGGCGTGGGGGGCTCGATGAAGCGGTTGCTCGCGGCGCTCCGGGGCGATCACCGGAGGTGGCCCCTGGGAGCCAGCCGCGGGGGGCGTTGGAGCGCTTGACGCGGTGCGGCTGCAGGCCGCGCCCAGCCCAAATCCGCTCCTTGACACATGATAAAGCGCGTGCCGACGCCGTCGTCTGTCAGCAGCACGATCCGCGCCCGTTCGAGATGCTTTGGGCGGTGATTGCGATCCGCCACGATCGCCTTGAGCCGAGCACGATCAGCGGCGGCTTGGTGCCAGGGACGGACGGAATCTATCCCGAAGAGTGAGCCAGGTCACAAGCCGGACGGGCCGGATCGGGCACGTTGTTAGGCGGATGTTGACCATGATGGCGTTCAAGCAACCGACCGGTGCCATGTTGTCCGTCCGCGGCGGGGGCCGCGGGTCGGGGGGAGCCTGCACGATGATGACCTGGATTGTGGTCGGGCTGCTGATCGCCCTGCTGACATTGGCGAGGGCGGCCGGGCAGGCGGCACCGGCGCCGGCGCCGCCGGACCCCTGCCAGATGGCGCCCAACCTGCCCTATTGCCCCTAGCGGAGTCGCAGATGGGAGATTCCTACAGTCGTCGCTATCCGCGCCTGGCTCTGCCGGCGCTGCCGCGGCTCGATGTCGCCGCGCTCTGGCGGCAGCAGCGCCCGGCCGTGCTGGCCGCCCTCGGGCCGGTGCTCGGCGTGCTGCTGCTGCTCGCAGGCGGGCTGTTTGCGGTCGATCAGTACGCGGCCTCCAAGGCCGAGCTGCGGCGCGCCGAGACCGGGCGCTATCTCGCCGAGTTCCGCGAGGCGCCGGTGGCCGACGCCTGGCAGCGTCTGAGCACCGCCTGGCAGGCCGAGCAGGACCGTCAGCGCCGGCTGCTGGAGCGGGTCGTGGCGGCGTCCGGCGAGCGGTTCGAGGTGGCGGTGCGCAACTATCGCGACTTCGTCCTCGACACCATCAAGGAGCACCGGTTGGCCGACGACATCGCGACCGTGCACGGTTTCTTCCTGCGCCTCGAGACCTGCATCAAGATCGGCAGCTGCGACCCGACGGCCGCGGCGGCGCAGCTCGGGCCCGCGGTCTGGCAGTTCCGCAACCAGCACTACTATTATTTCGCGCTCGAGGGCCTGGCCCCGGAGGTCGACCGGTCGGCGCTCGTGATCGCGCCGCCGGCGCGCCGGGCGCCCGCCGCCTGACTCTAGGTCCGACCGGCCGCCAGGGTCGCCTGGCCCTTGTAGGGATGGTGCTGGCGCCAGTGCCGGGCGATCTCGGCCCGGGTCGTGATCCAGACGTGGTCGTGGCTGCGTGCGTAGTCGAGAAAGCGGGTGAGCGCGGCGCTCCGTGCCGGGCGCCCGACCAGCCGGCAGTGCAGCCCGACCGACATCATCTTCGGCTGGCGCGCCCCTTCCTCGTACAGGACGTCGAACGCGTCGCGTAAGTATTGGAAAAACTCGTCGCCGTGGCTGAAGCCGTTGTTGACCGCGAATTTCATGTCGTTGTTGTCGAGCGTGTACGGAATGACCAGATGCGGCCGGCCGGTGACCTCGAGCCAGTAGGGCAGGTCGTCGGCGTAGGAGTTGGAATTGTAGAGAAAACCGCCCTCCTCGACCACCAGGCGGCGGGTCTGGGGGCTGTTGCGGCCGGTGTACCAGCCGACGGGCCGGGTGCCGGTGGTACGCTCGATCGCCTCGATCGCGCGCTTGAGATGGGCGCGCTCCTCGGCTTCCGGCATGTCCTGGTAGTCGATCCAGCGCCAGCCGTGGCTCGCGACCTCGAAGCCGGCATCGACCATCGCCTTGGCGGCGGCCGGGTTGCGCTCGAGCGCCATGCCGACGGCGTAGACGGTGAGCACCAGGCCGCGCTCCTGGAACAGCCGCAAAATCCGCCAGAAGCCGGCGCGCGCGCCGTACTCGTAGATCGATTCGACGTTCAGGTTGCGCTCGCCGACCAGCGCCGGCTGGCCCGGGATCTCGTGCAGATAGGCCTCGGACGCCGGGTCGCCGTGGAGCACGCAGGCCTCGCCCCCCTCCTCGTAGTTGAGCACCATGCTGAGCGCCAGCCGGGCACCGTTCGGCCAGTTGGGATGCGGCGGATGGCCACCGTAGCCGACCAGATCGCGCGGATAGGGCTCGGTCATTGTCGGATCCTCCCGGGCACGGGGGGTTGCGCGCCCGATCGCAGACACCGGTTTAGATTTCTCTCCTAACTTGATCTATAATAAAGCATCTGTTGCCAGGCAAGCGCCAATCGCGGCGGATCGCCGCGCCCCGACGACATGCTCGGAACTGCGGGCCGGACCCGGGGGACCGGAGCGAGCTGGCGGCCGACGTCGCGCGCGACCGCTTGCCAGACCACGCGATTAACCTATCTTGCGTCCCCGTCGTGGCAGACTCCCGGTCTCGTCCGCACGCCTGAAGGGGGCCCATGGATCGACTGTTTCAACCCAGCACCCGTCGGGTGCTGGCCGCGTTCTGGGCGCTCGCCTGGGTCGTGGTCGCCGCCTTGCTGCTGCTGCCGATTCCGGGCGGCGTCCCGGACGGCGCCGACAAGGTGGTCCATTTCCTGCTGTTCGGCACCCTGGCGTTCGGTGCCGTCGGCTTCAGCCACCGCCCTGGCCGGCTGGCCGGGCTGGCGCTGGTGACGATCGCCGGCGGGACCGCGCTCGAGTTCGCGCAGCGGCTGACCACCTGGCGCACCTTCGATCTGAACGATGCCGCCGCCAACACGCTGGGCGCGACCTTCGGCTTCGCGCTCGCGCTGCTGGTCCTGTTCCTTTGGATCCGCCCGGCCGACCCGACCCAGCGGGCGCGCCGTCCGGCCTAGCTCGGGCGCGCTTCGATCTTCCTGAGCATCCGCCCGAGCGGCGCGCCGCCGAAGATGTGGACGTGGAAGTGCGCCACCTCCTGATGGCCGTCGGCGCCGGTGTTGGCGAGGAAACGATAGCCGCTGTCGGCCAAGCCGAGCTGCCTGGCGATCTCGCCGACCGCACGGAAGAAGCCGGCGATCGCCGCCGGCGGCGCGGTCGCGCTGAAGTCGTCCATCGACACGTACTCGCCCTTGGGCACCACCAGCACGTGCACCGGTGCCAGTGGGTTGATGTCGCGGAAAGCGAGCGCGTGCTCGTCCTCGTAGACCCGCTGGCAGGGGATCTCGCCGCGCAGGATCCTGGCGAAGACGTTGTCGCGGTCGTAGGCCATGGCGCCGGCTCCTCCGGGTTGCATCGCGTGGCTGTTGGATGGACAAAGCGTGGCGCGCCCGGCAGTGTCAAGGCTCCGGCCGAGACCGCGTGGGCGCAGGGCGAGACCAGGGAGAGATGGCGATGAGCCTGGCCGTGGCGATCCAGATGGATCCGATCGAGGGGATCGACATCGACGCCGACAGCACCTTCGTGCTGGCGCTCGAGGCGCAGCGCCGCGGCCACGGGCTGTACCACTACCTGCCGACCGACCTGAGCTACGATCACGGCCGGGTCAAGGCGCTGGCGCGGCCGCTCGAAGTGCGCCGCGAGCGCGGCCGCCACTTCACGCTCGGGGCGCCGGAGATGCTCGATCTGCGCACCCTCGACATCGTCCTGATGCGCCAGGATCCGCCGTTCGATCTCAACTACGTCGCGACCACCCACCTGCTCGAGCGGGTGCACCCCGACACGCTGGTGGTCAACGACCCGGTCGCCGTGCGCAACGCGCCCGAGAAGCTGTTCGTGACCCAGTTCGCCGAGCTGATGCCGCCGACCCTGATCACCTACAGCCACGCCGAGATCAAGGCGTTCCGGGCCGAGCACAAGGACATCATCGTCAAGCCGATCTACGGCAACGGTGGTGCCGGCGTGTTCCACATCGTTCCGGACGACGAGAACCTGAACAGCCTGCTCGACCTGTTCGCCCAGACCGTGCGCGAGCCGTTGATGGTGCAGCGCTACCTGCCGGAGATCAAGCAGGGCGACAAGCGGATCGTGCTGATCGACGGCGAGGCCGCGGGCGCGGTCAACCGGCTGCCGCCGCCGGGCGACGCCCGCGCCAACCTGCACGTCGGCGGCAAGGCCGAGAAGTCGACGCTGACCAAGCGCGACCTCGAGATCTGCGAGGCGCTCGGCCCGGCGCTCAAGGCCCAGGGCCTGGTGTTCGTCGGCATCGACGTGATCGGCGGCTGGCTGACCGAGATCAACGTGACCTCGCCGACCGGGCTGCAGGAGATCAACCGCTTCGACGGCGTCGCGCTCGAGCGCGGGATCTGGGATGCGATCGAGGCCCGCCACGCGGCGCGCCACCACGAGCTGCCGACCTGATCGCAGACGGCGCAAGTTGGCACGCCGGACCGCGCGCCCAGCAAAAAGGGGTCCGCAGACCCCCTCTTGCCGGCCGCAGGGCTCGATTCAGGCGGCTTGGCCGAGCACCTGCTGCAGCTTGGCGGTCGCCATCTGCTCGTCGATCCGCTCGATCGCGGCGACCTCGCGCGCCAGGCGCTCGAGCGCGGCCCGGTACATCTGGCGCTCGCTGTAGGACTGCTCGGCGTCCTCGGCGCGATGCAGCTCGCGCACCACCTCGGCGATCGAGACCGGGTCGCCGGAGTTGATCTTGGCCTCGTATTCCTGGGCGCGCCGGCTCCACATCACGGCGCGCTTCGGCCGCGGCCGCGCCTTGAGCGCGTTCATCGCGGTCTGGATCTTGTCCCGGCTGGAGAGCTTGCGCATGCCGGATTTCGGCGCCTTGGCGACCGGCACCCGCAGGATCAGCCGGTCCTGCTCGAACGAGACGACGTACATCTCGAGCAGGTCGCCGACGATCTCCTGGGTCTCGATCGCGGTGATGCGGCCGACGCCATGGGACGGATAGACGACGTAGTCATCCGGGGCGAAGGCCAGGTTCTTGCCCATCGAAGTCGTTCTCCCACCTACCTCAGCACGCTCGCGCGACCACCCTCAGGCCGCCCGACGCCGAACGCCCGCACCCGGCCGCCGAGCCGCCGGATCCTCGCACCGAAAGCTTTCCGTAACGTTAACGGAAATTAATGCCAAACATTCATAGCATAGTCAGACAGAAATGGACAGCCCCTTCGTACTCCCGGCCGCCGACCGGCCCCATCGCCCCTCCGCGGGGCAAGACCCGCGGGAGGGCGCCGCGGTCAACGGCTGGCGCCGGGCTTCTGGCTGAAGTACTTGTCGTACTTGCCCTCCAGATCTTTGAAGTCGTCGGCATCGGGCGGCGGCTCGCCCTTCCGCGTGATATTGGGCCATGGCCCGGTCGAGTATTCACGATTGAGCTCGAGCCAGCGCTCGGCCTGCTCTTCGGTGTCGGGCAGAATCGCCTCGACCGGGCATTCCGGCTCGCAGACCCCGCAGTCAATGCATTCGTCGGGATTGATCACCAGCATGTTGTCGCCCTCGTAGAAGCAGTCCACGGGGCAAACTTCGACACAATCCATGTACTTGCACTTGATGCATGCTTCGGTGACGACGTATGTCATCAATCACTCCAGAGGGTCGAGGGCGGTCAGACTACGCGCCAATTGGGGGCGTCCGGCATATGTGGCGTGCCGGGCGGAGCTTGTCCAGGGCCGGCGGGCCCGGTCCGGACAGCGGCAATTGGCCGCGCGGCCGGCCACGACCGTCATCATCGCGGTTCGGCCGGGTCAGCGGCGGCCAGACAGCCGCTCGATGTCGGCCCGCGACAGGCTGACGTAGGTCGGCCGGCCATGGTTGCACTGGCCGCTGTGCGGGTTCGCTTCCATCTGGCGCAACAGCGCGTTCATCTCGGCCAGGCTGAGGCGGCGGCCGGCGCGCACGCTGCCGTGACAGGCGAGCGACGCGCAGACCCGCTCGAGCGCCGTGCGCAGGCTCACCGCCTGCTCGATCGAGCCCAGATCGTCGGCCAGGTCGCGGACCAGGGTCAACCACGTCGGGGGTGCCGAGCAGGGCGGGCACCTCACGCACCAGGACCGCCTCGGTGCGCACCCGCTCGAGCACCAGGCCGAGCTCGGCGAGCTCGACGCGGCGCTCCTCCAGGCGCTCGAGCGCCGCCGGGTCGAGCTCGACCACCGCCGGCAGCAAGAG
>CAVSRN010000045.1:0-210658 GCA_963730195.1 uncultured Alphaproteobacteria bacterium | reverse complement strand
CGTCACCACCATAGCGTTCTTCCTCGATGGTTAGCTCGAGGATCCTCAATCTGCGTCGCACCGACAGCATGCCGAACAATCTCGTCAGATCAACCACGCCATACGAGAAGATTTTTGCAATGCATTTGGCAGTAAAATTTATCTCCCCTGTTGAAAGAATAGCTGCGAAGTCATCGAACGGCCCGTATTTCCAAGTGTTTATTTCATATTCGATTTGAGGGGTTTGTCTGCCAAGACCGTCCTGGACGTCAATAATATAGATCCAATGGATCTCGGCTGCGTCCACCGCCTCGAAATAGCGCCGCATGATCCGCTGCTGTGCTCCTGTCACATTGATGTCGTTGACGAAAATGACGGTCTGTCCTGATAGAGCCTGATCGTGAACGATGGCGTTCGCCGAGCGCTCACGCAATTCGATTCGCTCGATCGAGCTCAGACGGCTATAGTCGGCGTGCGTTCGATGATTCTCCAGCTGAACCTTCTCTTCAATCTCGATGAGGGACAGTTTCACTGGCGGCCCGAGGCTGCCTTTCAGGAGACCGAAGATCTCCCGGCACAGGAAATTGGCGGCAGCCGGGATGGCGTGGTAGGGAGGTGCGGTCAGGGTCCAAGCCGTGGAGCGCGGACTGGCTGCAATCAGGGCCTCAACCACGGGCGCCAGCCGTCTTGCGTAGTGGACCGTGCTCTCGCGCTCGCCAAGCTTAAATCCTGGATAGGGGGCCAGAAGGTCATGGCGACAGTCGACCGGCCAGCGCGTCAGCCGGTAGAGAGAGGTGACCGTCTCCTCGAGATCAGGCATCTGCGGGCGAGGCGCTCGCGCGATGCCGGGGCCCTGATTCCCCGGGCGGGACGGGCCGCCGCCGCCGCAGCACCGCAAGTCTGCCCAACGCTAAGCTACCGCTTGAACAGCGCGTAGTTCGCCGCCGAGGCATTCACGGGCATGCGCAGGATCCCGTCGATTTCGTCCTCGCTCAGCGCGTGGTCGTAGATCTCCTGGTACTTCTCGGCGAGGACGGAACGCAGAGACCAGTCGAACTTGTCCGGATGGAGCAGCATCGACAACCACATCCAACTTAACGGGCTTTCATGGCTCTCGGGGTCCCACCGATATCCGCCGAGCGGGACCTTGCAGACACGACGGTGGCGTACGCCATCCCCTCCAGCGTCAGCGATCCCCGCTCCTCAAGCTCCTTCGCCCGATCGCCGATCGCGCAGGCCGGGCCGCCACGTGCCGGCGACGCAGGCTAAGGGAAGGCGCATGCTGCACCATCTCGCGGGCGTTGGGCAACCCGCTAGAGTGCACCGATGCAAACACATGATTCAGCCATATGGCGGTCCACGCCGCGCACAGCGGGGCTCCGGCCTGAATTGTCTGTCTGCGCCTGTGCACTAGGCCAGATGTTTGTCATGGGGCGGCTGGAGGTGGTTCGCCCCGACGTGTCGAGACGGGTCGTTTGGACCTAGACGAGGGTTGCGCCGCGTTGGCGCCGATCCTCAGACACGGAGCGGAGACGAACATGGCCAACGATATCCTGTTTGTTGGGCTGGATGTCCACAAGAAGACGATCTCGGTGGCGACGGTGCTCGAGCGCCCTGGCGAGTCGTGTCGCTACTACGGCTCGATTCCGAATACGCCGGATGCTTTGCGCCGGCTTTGCCAGAAGCTGCAGGCGGACGATGCCTCGCTTTACTTTTGCTACGAGGCGGGGCCGTGCGGCTATGGGGTGCAGCGTCTGCTGACCCGCTTGGGGCACCGCTGCGATGTGGTGGCGCCCACCCTTATCCCGCGCAAGGCAGGCGACCGGGTGAAGAACGACCGCCGGGATGCGATGAGCCTGGCGCAGAACCTTCGCGCCGGGCATTTGACCGAGGTCTGGGTACCGGACGAGGCGCACGAGGCGATGCGCGAGCTGGTGCGCCTTCAGGCTCTGGCCAAGCGTGATATTCGCCGTGCCCGCCAGCAGCTGCTGAGCTTTCTGTTGCGCCATGGAGTGCACTATCCGGGCCGCCACTGGAGCAAGGTGCATCGCCGCTGGCTGTCCGATCTCAGTTTCGAGCATCCGGCGCAGCATCTGGTGCTGGAAGAGCTCGTGCAGCGGATCGAGCGGGCCGAGGCGCTGGGGGACAGCGATCGAAGCGTCGATGGTCGAGCTGCTGCCTCGCTGGGCCTTGGCGCCCGTGGTCGAGGCCGTCCAGGCGTTACGCGGCATCTCGATCCTCAACGCGATCACGCTGATCGCCGAGATCGGCTCGTTCAGCCGCTTCGAGAACCCACGCCAGCTGATGGCCTATCTGGGCCTGGTGCCGTCGGAGCATTCGAGCGGCAGCACGTCCCGGCGAGGACCGATTACCAAAACCGGCAACAGTTTGGCGCGCACCTGCCTGGTCGAGGCGGCCTGGACCTACCGCTTTCCGGCACGAGTGTCGCGGATCATCCTCAAGCGTACGGAACACCTACCCGAGCCGATCCGGGCGGTGGGGTGGAAGGCGCAGGTCAGGCTCTGCCGACGCTATCGCCACCTGATGGCTACCGGCAAGGCGGCGCCCAAGGTGGTCACCGCCATCGCCCGCGAGCTCGTCGGCTTCATCTGGGCCATCGCCCGCATGGTCGAGCCGGTGCGCACCTGATCCAGCATCTTCAACGCCACCAACCAGCAAAGAAGGAGACGGGACCCGAGAATATCCAGCGCGGATGACCGGCGGCGGGCTGGCGAGGTAGGGAGAACCCTCGTTCCGGGTTTGGGCCGGTGCACCCACCGACGCCCGTGCGCTAGGCAGAGGCAGCTCCTCGACGAACCTTGGCCATGCGGCTCGACCCGCGGATAAGAGCAGGATCAACCGTCGACCATGCTGCCCGCCGCCAGCCATCCGCGCCCATGATCTGTACAACGCCGGCAAAGAAGCAGGCGTGAAATTCTGACGATCTATTCTTGACATGACAAACATAAGAGCCCGGATCATTCATGAGGTGTCGGCGGGCTCCGGATCGAGGACGTGCGCGAGGGTGGCGCCCGGAGCGGGTTTGGTTGGGTTTGGGGTTGACGGAACGGGGCTCGGTCGGGCACGCTGCCCCGCCGATCAGGGCGGCAACTCGACGGCGCGGCCGGCGAGGAATGCCCAGCTCTGCTGGTGCGGATAGCAGGTTGGCAGCGCGACCTTGATCCGGGTCTTCATCTCGGTGACCCGGGCGGCGACTTTGATCAGCGCGAGACGGATCGTGTCGAACTGGGCCTCGCGCCAGAACGAGGTCCTGGGGGCCAGGCCGCGAACGTGTGCAGCAGCCAGTAGGCGGCGGTGTGGATCAGGAGGCGGAACTGGTTGGCGGTGGCCCTGGTGCAGGCCGTGCGATCGGAGGCGAGGTGCAGCTTGTGCGCCTTGATCAGGTTCTCGGCCTGGCCGCGGGCGCAGTAGACCGCCTTCGTAGAGCCAACGCGGCGTGCCCGCGAGATTGGTGACGATGAAGCGACTGTCGCTGCCGTAGGTCGACGCCTCGACCCGGGCGACGACCTGGCGCAGGGTCCTCCAGCTCCTGGCCGCGTGCTGAGTTCGACCGGCAGGCGGAGACGGTCGTATTCGTCGTTGGTTGCAGCCACGCCTTCGGCGTCGGCGTGGCCGAAGAGCTGACCTGGCCGAACGTATTCTGCTGCGGCTTTGCCGAGCGGTACGGCATGTCGGCCGCGAGCCTGAACCTGCAAAACTTCTCGCAGGGCGCCGCCTCCAACGACTACATCGCGCGGGTCATCCTAACTCAATGCGCAAAGGTTGAGCCAACGCTCGTCCTTGGCGCCTTCACCCACAACAACCGGGTCGAATACCTGGCCGACCGCACCATCTGCAACATTGGTCCATGGCGCGTGAAAGACCGCGAGGACGGGATTGGCACCCCGTCGGTCGAACTCGCCGACGCCTTCTATGATTACTAAAGCGACGAGCTCGGGGCCATCAACGCAATCAACGCAATCAAAAACATCCTGCTGGCCCAGAAGTTTCTGAAAAATCTCGCATGCGACCTTGTGCGGCGCCGAGGGCTGTGTCGACATGGCGCTGTTCGGGCGTAGCAAGGAGCCGCTGCTGCGGCAGTTTCTGCGGTTGCCGGGCGGGATTCCGAGCCACGACACCTTCTCGCGGGTGTTCCGGCGGCTCGATCCGCTGGGCTTCGAGGCGTGTTTCACCCGCTACCTGGCGGCCCTGTCGGAACGGGTCCAAGGCGTGGTCGCGCTCGACGGCAAGACGGCGCGCCGCTCCTTCGACCGTCAGCAGGGCCGCGCGCCCTTGCATCTGATCAGCGCCTGGGCGTGCGAGACGCGCCTGGTGCTGGGCCAGCTGCGGGTCGACGGCAAGTCCAACGAGATCCCGGCCATGCCGGAGCTGCTCGCCCTGCTGGCGGTGGACGGTTGCATCGTCACCGCCGATGCGATGCACGCCCAGAAGGCCACGGCGCAGGCGATCCTCGATCGCGGCGGCGACTATGTGCTGGCGCTCAAGGCCAACCGGCCGGCGCTGTTCGCGGACGTGCGCCTGCTCCTCGACGACCCCGCGGCCGCGGCGGACGAGGTCGCGATCACCACCGACGGCGACCACGGCCGGATCGAGACCCGTCGCGCCGCCATCGTCCACGACGTCGCCTGGCTCGCCGAAACCCACGGCTTTCCCGGCCTGAAGGCGATCGGCAAGGTCACCGCGACGCGCGCGCAGGGCGGCCGGGCGACCACCGCGAGCCGCTACTACCTCCTCTCCCGGCGGCTCACCGCCGCCCGCTTCCTCGAGGTCGTGCGCAGCCACTGGCAGATCGAGAACTGCCTGCACTGGGTGCTGGACGTGGTCCTGGACGAGGACCAGGCCCGCGCCCGCAAGGATCACGCGCCCGAAAACCTCGCCCGCCTGCGCCGCTTCGCCCTCAACGTCCTGCGCGCCAACCGCACCCGCGGCTCGACCCGCGGCAAGATCAAACGCGCCGGCTGGGACGACGCCTTCCTCCTCAACCTCCTCGCTTCCGCCTAATGCGATCGCCTTGGTTCGTGATGGCGTGGCCCTGGCGGAGAGCGCGAAGAGCGAGTAGGGCTTGCCTCTGATCGAGCGAGCGGAGGCAGGTACGATGCAGCGCTATCAGATGCTGATCGGCGGCGAGTGGGTGGACGCCGCCTCGGGCGAGACCTTCGAGTCCGAGAACCCGTTCCTCGGCGGCCCTTGGGCGCTCGTGCCGCGGGCGGCGCCCGCCGACGTCGACCGCGCGGTCGAGGCCGCGTTCGACGCGTTCAGGGCGCCCGGCTGGCGGCGGATGAGCGCCAGCGCCCGGGGCGCGCTTGCTGCGCCGGCTGGCCGATGTGATCGCGACCGAGGCCGATCGGCTGGCCGAGATCGAGACCCGCGACAACGGCAAGCTGATCACCGAGATGCGCGCGCAATTGCGCTATCTGCCGCAGTGGTTCCACTATTTCGGCGGCCTCGCCGACAAGCTCGAGGGCCGGGTGATCCCGATCGACAAGCCGGGCGTCTTCAACTTCACCCGCGAGGAGCCCTATCGGCGTGGTCGGCATCATCACGCCCTGGAATTCGCCCCTGTTGCTCGCCGCCTGGAAGCTCGCGCCGGCGCTCGCCGCCGGCAACACCGCGGTCTGGAAGCCGTCCGAGTTCTCCTCGGTCTCGGCGCTGGAGTTCGGAAGACTGTTCGAGCGCGCGGGCCTGCCGCCCGGGGTCGTCAACATCGTGACCGGCTTCGGCGGCGAGATCGGCGATGCGCTGGTGACCCATCCCAAAGTCGCGAAAGTCGCGTTCACCGGCGGCGACAAGACCGGGGCCGTGGTCTATGCGTCCGCCGCCCGCTCGATCAAGCCCGTGACCTTGGAGCTCGGCGGCAAGTCCGCCAACATCGTGTTCGCGGATGCGGTCCTCGACGATGCCGTCAAGGGCGTGGTTTCCGGGATTTTCGCCGCCACCGGCCAGACCTGCATCGCCGGTTCCCGCGCGCTGGTCCAGCGACCGGTCTACGATGAGTTCCTCGACCGTCTGCTGGCGCTCGCCAAGACCGCGCGCATGGGCGACCCGCTCGACGACGCGACCCAGGTCGGGCCGATCACCACCCGGCCGCAGTACAAGAAGGTGCTGGAGTACATGCAGATCGCCAAGGACGAGGGGGCGGTCTGCGTGCTCGGCGGCGGGCCGGCGAGCCGGCCGGAGTGCGGCCAGGGCTGGTTCGTCGAGCCCACCATCTTCACCGACGTCCGCCCGGACATGCGGATCGCCCAGGAGGAGGTGTTCGGCCCGGTGCTCGGGATCATCCCGTTCGACGACGACGACGAGGCGCTCGAGATCGCCAACGGCACGCTCTACGGCCTCGCCGCCGGCGCCTGGACCCAGAGCATCAGCCGCGCGCTGACCATGGCCGAGCGGCTCGAGGCCGGCACGGTCTGGATCAACACCTACCGCGCGGTCAGCTACATGTCGCCGTTCGGCGGCTACAAACGCTCCGGGATCGGCCGCGAGAGCGGGCAGAGCGCGATCCGCGAGTACCTCCAGGAGAAGAGCGTCTGGATCGACATCAGCGGCAACGTGCCGAACCCGTTCGTGCTGCGCTGACCTGAGCCTGTCGATCGCCGTCTGAGAGGACCCGCACTGGCATGACCGAGCCGACCCACACCGGCCCACCGACCGACGGCGTGCGCATGGCGATCCTCTCCAGCCGCATGGAGAGCATTGCCCGCAAGATGCAGAACACGCTGTTCCGGACCGCGCGCTCGGGCGTGCTCAATACCGCCCACGACTTCTCCTGCGTCGTGCTGACCGCCGACTGCCGGTTGCTCGCCGCCGCCGAGAGCCTGCCGATCCACATCATGATCGGCCCGGACCTGATGGCCAGGGCCGTGCGCCGGCATCACCCGGAGCTGAAGCGCGGCGATGCCTTCCTGCACAACTCGCCCTACGAGGGCAACTCGCACGCCGCCGACCATTGCCTGATCGTGCCGGTGATCGACGACGACGGCGTGGCGCGCTTCTTCGTGCTCGCCAAGGCGCACCAGGCCGACTGCGGCAACGCCCGGCCGACCACCTACATGGGCGCCGCCCGCGACGTCTACGAGGAAGGCGCCTTGATCTTCCCCGCGGTCAAGGTCCAGGAAAACTACCGCGACATCGAGGACATCATCCGGATCTGCCGGATGCGCATCCGGGTGCCCGAGCAGTGGTGGGGCGACTATCTGGCGGCGCTCGGCGCGGTCCGGATCGGCGAGCGCGAGCTTCTCGACCTCGGCCGCGAGGTCGGCTGGGACGTGCTCGGCCAATATGCCGAGGACTGGTTCGACTATTCCGAGCAGCGCATGGTCGAGGCGATCCGAAGGCTGCCGAGCGGCGAGGTCACGGCGCGCTCGACCCACGACCCGTTCCCCGGCGTGCCCGAGGGGATCGCGGTCGACGCCAAGGTCGCGGTCAATGCCGAACAGGCGAAAATCACGGTCGATCTGCGCGCCAACCCCGACTGCCAGCCCTGCGGCCTCAACCTCACCGAGGCCTGCGCCCGCAGCGCCGCCATGGTCGGCATCTACAACGGCCTGATCGACCACCACGTGCCGCCGAACGCCGGCAGCTTCCGCCGGATCGAGATCCTGCTCCGGGAAAACTGCTGCGTCGGCATCCCGCGCCACCCCTACAGCTGCTCGGTCGCGACCACCAACCTCGCCGACCGGGTCTCGAACCCGGTCCAGCGGGCGCTCGCCGAGCTCGCCGACGGCTTCGGCATGGCCGAGACCGGCCCGATCATCCCGCCCGGCGGCGGCGTCATCTCGGGCCGCGATCCGCGTCGCGACGGTGCCCGCTTCGTCAACCAGGTCCACCTCGGCCTGACCGGCGGGGCCGCGACGCCCACGACCGACGGCTGGCTGACGATCGTCCACGTCGGCAACGCCGGCATGTGCCGCCACGACTGCATCGAGGTCGACGAGCTGCACCACCCGATCCACATCAGCGATCGCCGTCTGCTGCCGGATACCGAAGGTGCGGGGCGGTTCCGGGGCGCGCTCGCGGCCTATGTCGAGTTCGGCCCGACCGCGGGCTGCACCCTCGAGGTGCTGTATACCGCCGACGGCACGATCAACCCGGCGGGCGGCGCCCGCGGCGGCGGGCCAGGCAGCCGGGTCAGGGCGCTGAAGCGCGCGCGCAGCGGCGAGCTCGTCCCCCTGCCCAACTGCCACGGCGTCACCCTCGAGCCCGGCGAGCGGGTGGTGTCCCATTCCGCGGGCGGCGGCGGTTACGGCCCGCCCTTCGAGCGCGATCTCGCGCGGGTCCAGCACGATCTCGACGAGGGCCGGATCACGCCCGCGCGGGCGGCCGAGGTCTATGGCGTCGTGCTCGATCCAGAGGGCCGGATCGATGTCGCCGCGAGCGCAACGCGCCGCGCCGGGCTCGCGCGCGCGGACCGCTGACGCTCAGATCTCGATCAGGTGGTTCGGCAATTCGTCGGTGTCGTCGGGGGGCCTTGGAAAATGCTCGGCCAGCCGCTCGCCGACCTGGCCGATGGCGGCGAGGAACCCCTCGGCGATCTTGCCGGTGCGGACCCGCTCGACGAACTCGGCGACCGCGCGGTCCCAGGTGCCGGGCGGCACCAGGGCGTTGATGCCGGTATCGGCGATGATCTCGACGTGGTGCTCGGCGAGGGCGACGAAGATCAGGACGCCGGTGCGCGCCCGGGTCAGGTGCAGGCCCTGCTCGAAGAACTGCTCGCGGGCGAGCCGGCTCGCGCGCCGGCGCTTGACCGAGGCCGGCACCAGGGCGAGATGGACCCGCGGCAGGTGCGCGATCAGGGCCAGGACGACGAACCCGGCCGCCTGGACGAGATAGAGCCGCCAGGCGCCGATCTCCGGCCAGACCGTCAGCAGGAGCGCCGGCAGCAGCAGCGCCGCCAGCGCCGGCCACAAGAGCGGGATGTAGCGGTAGTCGTCGGCGGCCTGCGCGATCACCGTGACCAGCTCGCCGCTGGTGCGGCGCTCGGCCGCGGCGATCGCATCCGCGATCTGCTGCCGGTCCTGGTCGGTCAGAAACGCCATCGCACCAGCGCCCAATGTGTCACCAGCGCCCGCTGGCGCCGCCGCCACCGAAGCTGCCGCCGCCGCCGCTGAAACCACCACCGCCGCTGAAGCCGCCACCGCCCGAGCCGCCGCGGCCGCCGCTGAAGCCGCCGGGCAGGATCACCGGGCCGCGATAGCCGCGCCGGTAGCGGCGCCCGCGCTGACCGAAGAAGCGGTTGAACAGGATGATCAGGATGACCGGCAGCGCGAGCGCCAGCGGATAGCCCCCGGGTGCCCGCTGATCCCGGACCTGGACCGGCGGCAGCGCGGGGTCGTAGGTGCCGCCCAGGGTCTGGATCATGGCCGCGACGCCCGCCTTGATCCCGGCCGGGAAGTCGCCGGCCTTGAAGCGCGGCAGGATCTCGCTCTCGATGATGGTCCGGCTTCTGGCATCGGTGAGCTCGCCCTCGAGCCCGTAGCCGACCTCGATCCGGACGTCGTGCTCCGCGGGTGCGACGATCAGCAGCGCGCCGTTGTCCTTGCCCTTCTGGCCGATGCCCCAGTGGCGGCCGAGCTGATAGCCGTAGTCCTCGATCGGCAGGCCCTGGAGCGACTTGAGGGTCGCGACCACGATCTGATCGCCGGTCTGCTTCTCGAACGCGGCGAGCGCCCGGTCGAGCTCCTGCCGGTCGCCCTCGTTGAGGAGCCCCGCGTCGTCGACCACCCGGCCGGTGAGCTGCGGGAACTCGGGCTCGGCGGCCCGGGCCAGGCTCGCCGGCAGGACCAGGCCCGCCAGCAGGGGGACGATCAGGAGCACGCGGCGCATCGGCTCGGCTCCGGGCTCAGAAGCTGACCTTGGGCGCCTGCTCGGCGCCGGCGCTGGCGGTGAAGTTCGCCTTCGCCTCGGCGCCGTAGACCACCGCCCAGAGCCGCCCCGGAAAAGTCCGGATCTCGGTGTTGTAGGCCTGGACCGCCTGGATGTAGTCGCGGCGCGCGACCGCGATCCGGTTCTCGGTGCCTTCGAGCTGCGATTGCAGGGCGAGGAAGTTCTGGTTCGACTTGAGGTCCGGATAGCGCTCGACCACGACCATCAGCCGGCTGAGCGCGCCGCTCAGCTGGGCCTGGTTCTGCTCGAACTGCTTGAACGCCTCCTGGTTGGTCAGGATGTCCGGCGGCAGCTGCATCTGGCCGACCTTGGCGCGTGCCTCGGTGACCGCGGTCAGCACGTTCTGCTCCTGCTTGGCGTAGCCCTTGACGGTCTCGACCAGGTTCGGGATCAGGTCGGCGCGCCGCTGATACTGGTTCTGGACCTGCGCCCAGTCGGCGTTGACCTGCTCGTCCAGGGTCGGGATCGTGTTGACCCCGCAGGCCGTGAGCAGCGGCACAAGGAGCAGGAGCAGGACCAGCACCGGACGCGCGGGACGGCGCAGGGTTGGAGGGATCGTGAGGTTCGCTGCCAAGGCAGAACTCCGGATCGGCGTCGTCGAGGTCGAGCCGCGCGCCGCTCGCGCGGTGATCGGGTCGGGCGCGAAGCTGGCGGAGGGAGTGGGATTTGAACCCACGAGGGGCTTTCGCCCCAACACGCTTTCCAGGCGTGCGCCTTAAACCGCTCGGCCATCCCTCCGAGCCGGCGCCAAACATAGTCAGCCCCAGGAGGCGAGGCAATCGTCGGCCGCCGGCGAGTGCCTGTTGCCTTGGGGGACCCGGGGCTCGTATGAACGATGCCATGCGCAGCTTTGGATACTGGCTAGGCGTCGCCTTGCTGATCGCCGGCGCGGCCGCGGCGCTCGCCGATCTGGTGGCGCTCGCGGGCGGCGCGCCGACCATCTTCAGCCCGGGCGCGATCTGGTTCCGGATCAACGCCAACAGCCTGGTCGGCTTCCAGGCCCTGATCGAGAAGGGCCCCCTGCCCTGGCTGTGGCCGCCGATCCAGGAGCTGCTGGTCCTGCCGACCTGGCTGATCCTGGTGCCACCCGGCGCCCTTTTGGTGTTCGCCTGCCGCGGCGGGTCCCGCGCCTGAGCCATGGGCGACGGCACCCGGCCCGAGATCGCGATCCTGTTGCCGCCTGCCGAGCATTTCGGCCCGGAGCGCGCCGGCGCGATCGCCCTGCACGTCCGCGACGTCACCCGGGTGAGCCGCTGGCGCGATCGGATCCGGATCTACGGCGCCCCGGTCGAGCGCCCCTTCGAGGGCTTCGACTTCTGCCCGCTGCGCCCGGCCTGGCACGGCCTGCGCGGCCACAACATCGGCCTCGCCGAAGCGCTCCGCCGCCGGCTCGCGGGCCATCAGGACGTGCTGGTCGAGGTCTACAACCGGCCCAACATGCTGGCCCACCTCGGCGCGCGCACCGATCTGCCGCTCACGCTCCGCCTGAGCAACGATCCGCGGACCATGCGCAGCGCCCGGACGCCGGCGGAGCGCGCCCGGCTGCTGGCCCGCGCCGAGGCCATCCTGTGCGTCAGCGCCTATGTCCGCGAGCGCTTCCTCGATGGCCTGACCGGCGGCGCCGCGGACCATGGCGACCGGAAGCTGCACGTGCTGCGCAACGCGATCCCGCGCACCCTCGCCGCCCCGCCCGCCAAGGAGCCGCTGATCCTGTTCGTCGGCCGGATCATCGAGCAGAAGGGGATCGCCGACCTGGTCACGGCGCTCGAGCGGGTGCTGCCGCGTCATCCGGGCTGGCGGGCGGAGATCATCGGCACCAGCCGGACGCGGCGGCGTGGCGAGATGACCGCCTTCGAGGTCTCCTTGCGGGAGCGCTGCGCGCGCTGCGGCGGCGCCGTGCAGTGGCTCGGCCATCTGCCCAACGATCAGGTCATGGCGCGCTATCGGCAGGCGGCGATCGTGGCCATCCCCTCGCTCTGGCCCGAGCCGCTTGCCCGGACCGCGGTCGAGGGATTGGCCAACGGCTGTGCCGTGCTCGCCTACCTGAGCGGGGGCTTGCCCGAGGTGGTCCGTGGCCGCGGCCTGCTGGTCGAGCCGGCGGCGCCAGAAGCCCTTGCCGAGGCGCTCGAGCGGGTGATCGCGGACGATGCCCTCCGCGCCCGCCTGCAGGACCAGGCCTGGCGGGACTATCCGTTCGACATCAAGCAGCTGGCGGATACCATCGACGATCTGCGTGAGGCGATCCTCGCCGGTCTGAGGAGGGCCGCGTGAGGTGATCGCCGGGCTCGCGACCCGGCCCTCGAGCGCCGCCTGGCTGGAGCGCGTCGGCCGGTTCCTGATCGTCGCCCTGCCGGTCCTGTTCCTGATCGGGCGGGCGCCGGCGGACGTCGCCATGTCGCTGATCGGCTTGCTGCTTTTGGTGCGGAGCGCGCTCGGCCACGACTGGGCCTGGCTGCGCACGCCCTGGGTGGTCGCCGGCCTCGCGGTCTGGCTGTACCTGATCCTGGCGAGCGCGCTCGCCGAGGATGCCGCCGGCGCCTACAGCCGCGCCCTGCCCTTTGGCCGCTTCATCCTGTTCGGCGCGGCGCTCCAGCACTGGCTGCTGGTCGAGCGCGGCCCCCGTCAGGCGATGCTGATCGCGCTCGGCGCGGTGATCGCCTTCGTCGTGCTCGACAGCCTGCTCCAGTTCGCGACCGGCCAGGACATCCTGGGCCAGGGCTACGAGGCCGAGCGTCTGACCGGGCCGTTCGCGGACACCGTGCCCGGCACCTTCATCGTCAAGACCTGCTTTCCGGTGCTCGGCCTGGCACTCGCCCTGGCCGCGGCCTGGCGCCGGCGTTGGCGGAATTCGCTGGCGATCGGCCTGATCATCGTCCTGGCCCTGGTCGTGACCGTGACCGGGGAGCGGATCGCGCTGGTGATGCTCGGGATCGGGCTGTTGCCGTTCTTCCTGCTGCTGCGTGAGCTCCGCCTGCCGCTCCTGCTCGCCGGCTGCGCCGCGCTGGTGCTGGTCGCGGGCACGGTCGTGCTCAGCCCCGACCTCACCCAGCGCATGGTCGGCCAGACCACCCACGACCTCGAGGATTTCTGGGACCGACGCTACGGCGAGCTGTTCCTGCGCAGCGTCAGGATCTGGCGGACCGAGCCGGTCACCGGGATCGGCCTGCGCAACTTCCGGCACCAATGCGCCAACCAGCACTTCAAGGCGCTGGGCCCGGTCGAGGACCGCTGCTACACCCACCCGCACCAGATCTATCTCGAGTGG
Organism: uncultured Alphaproteobacteria bacterium; assembly: GCA_963730195.1. Taxonomy (GTDB): domain Bacteria; phylum Pseudomonadota; class Alphaproteobacteria; order Geminicoccales; family Geminicoccaceae; genus DATAOG01. Next base: position 197,511 of record CAVSRN010000045.1, on the reverse strand, counting down.
CTGGTCGAGACGGGCGCGATCGGCTTTGTCGGTTTTGTCGCCCTGCTGACGCTTTGGGGCCGCGACCTCATCTCGGGCCTGAGGACGGTCGACGCCCGCGATTACCCGCTCGCGGTCGGCGCGCTGGCGGGGCTCCTGGTCTTCCTCTGGCCGCTCCGCTCGAGCATGAGCTTCTTCTCGAACTGGAACGCGATCCTGTTCTGGCTGATGCTCGGCCTCGCCCTGGCGCTGTGCGCGCCGCGGGGCCGCACGGGCCATCAGCCGGACCCTTGACCCTGCAGCCGATGTCGATCTCATCCCGATCCGCCCCCACCGAGGTCGCCATCGGCGGTGCCCCCCGCGCCCCGACCACCCGCCCCTGGATGGCCGCCTGCGCCGCCGGCTGCCTGATCTTTCTGGGCGCATTGGCGGCGGGCGCCTGGCAGGTGCGGCTCTCGCTGGTCCACGGCTTGGGCCGTTGGGGTTCCGAGGGCACATGGCTCGGGCTGCCGGACGTCTTCGAGTGGCTCGACCGACCTGGGGGCAGAGCCATCCTGCTCCCGGCGGCGCTGATCATCCCGCTGCTCCTGCCGATCCGCCGCTCCCGGCACTGGTGGCTGCCGATCGCGGTGCTGCTCGGTTCCTGGGCCCTGGGGAGCATGACCGCCGCCGCCCTCGGAGGCCTCGGGCTGGCTGGCGACGAGGTCGGGTTCCCCGATACCGATACCGTGACCGCCGTCGCGTTCCTGGTCACGGTTGCCCACCTGGTCCAGCGCTCGTTGACCAGTCGCCTGGTGAAGGTCGGGTTTTGGACCTGTGGCGGCCTCCTGGTCGCACTGGCGAGCCTCGACCCGGTCAACTTCGACCCCGCTCACGCGTTGCCGCTCGGCAGAGTGGCCGGCGCCGGTTTCGGTCTCGCCTGCGCGGCGGCCGCCGCCTGGTGGGACGAGGCGACCCCGCGACCGGCGCCTTGCGGCACCGGGCCCATGGCCAGGCCTGGCGCTGCCATGCTGGCTGGGCGCGATGGTCGTCAGGCCCCCGATGAGGCGGATGCGGGTGGCAGCTCCGGACCGGGCGAGGCCACCCCGCTGATGGCGCGCGCGCTCTACTACCTCTATGAGCAGCATCTTCTGCGCCAGGTTCAGAGGTGGCCGGCGCCCCGGCACGTCGGGGTCATCCTGGACGGCAATCGCCGCTATGCCCGCCAGCTGGGGCTCACCGATCTGCGCAAGGTCTACCGCCTCGGCGCGCAGAAGCTCGACGGCGTGCTCGACTGGTGCGCCGAGCTGCGCATCCCGGCCGTGACCCTTTGGGTCTGCTCGACCGACAACCTCGGCCGCTCGTCCGACCAGGTGTCCGGGATTCTCGCCGCCGTCGAAGCCAAGCTCAAGGCACTGGCCCATGATCCGCAGATCCAGCGCCAGCAGGTCCGCGTCCAGGCGATCGGCCGGCTGGAGCTGCTGCCCGGCGACCACCGTGGCGGCGATCCGGGCCGCCGAGGCGGCGACCGAGCGGCACGCCGCGATCACGCTGACCATCGCCGTCGCCTACGGCGGCCGCGAGGAGATCGCCGATGCCGTCCGCGCCCTGCTCGTCGACGAGGCCGAGGCGAGGCGCAACGCTTGCCGACGTCATCGGACGCGTGACGCCCGCGGCGATCAGCCGCCATCTCTATGTCGCCAGCCTGCCCGACCCGGAGCTGATCATCCGCACCAGCGGCGAGATCCGCCTCTCGGGCTTCCTGCTGTGGCAAAGTGCCTACAGCGAGTTCTACTTCTCGGACGTCTATTGGCCGGCGTTCCGCAAGATCGACTTCCTGCGCGCGCTCCGTGCCTTCCAGCAACGCAAGCGGCGCTACGGTCGCTGATGGCGCTCGGGGTGCCGTCATCCGGCGCCGCGAGCGGCCTCGATCCGATCATCATCGGGCTCGTCACCGGCTTCGTGGTCGCCATCCCGGTAGGGCGAGGCCTGCCCGACCGCGTCGGGGCGCCAGGGCGGCCGCCGCGCGCCTGGTATCGGATCATGCTCGGCTGCTGGTCGAGCCTCAGCCGCCAGCTCACCGCCCGGCGGTTCGCTAAGCCAATCTTCACCGCGTTGGGCATTGACATTGCGAGCAGGCATCCAAGCTTTCGCCGCACGTTGGAAACGGAAGGTATGGGCAACTGGAACACTGAATGGTTTCTCGCCCTGAACGCGCCAGACCCGCCCGATCCCTGGGTGGTCGCGTTCGCCAAGGTGATGGCGACCGCGCCCGTCGGGCTCGGGGCGGCGGTCTTCGTCGCGCTGTGGATCTGGGGGGCTCCGGAACGGCGCGGTGGCTTGCTGACCGTCACCGTGGCCTTGCTGATGGCATTCGTCATCAGCCTGGCCATCAGCGCCGCCTGGTATCATCCGCGCCCCTTCGTCATGGGGATCGGCCATACCCTGATCCGCCACGCCCCCGAGACGTCGTTTCCAAGCGACCATGCGACGCTGTTGTGGACCCTCGGGCTCGGCCTGATCGTCAGCGGCGCCTCGTCCCGCTGGGGATGGATCTTGAGCGCGCTCGGCCTCGTGACCGCCTGGTCGCGGGTCTATCTCGGCATTCACTTCCCCTTCGACATGGTCGGCTCGTTGGCCGTGGCCGGGGTCAGCGTCCTGCTCGCCTACACCTTGCGCGCCTGGGTGGCAGGCAGGATGCTGCCGGTCGTCGACGGCGTGTACGAGAGCACGCTGCAGGCGTTGCATCTGCCCTCGACCCTCTTTCCCCGCCGGGGCCATGACCGGTGATCCGCGCCGGCGGGGTGCCCACGTCACCGCAGCGGGCCATCGGGCCGCGTTGATGGTATCGAGTGCGGTCGCACCGCTCCCCATAGGAACGCTCGGCCGCGGGCTTCATCGATCATCAAGCCCCGGATGCTAGTCCAAGAAAGGCCGCTCAAGGAGATATCGGCTGATGAGTCACGACACGCTGTCCGCCCTGATCCTCGGCGCGCTCGAGGGGTTCACCGAGTTTTTGCCGGTGTCCTCGACCGGCCACCTGATCCTGGCGGGCGATCTGCTCGGTTTCCAGACCGAGCTCGGCAAGCTGTTCGAGATCGTGATCCAGCTGGGCGCGATCCTGGCGGTCGTGGTGTGCTTCTTCCCGCGCCTGTGGCAGGTGCTGGTCGGCCTGCCCAACGATCCCGGCGCCAGGCGGTTCGCCTGGGCGATCATCCTGGCGTTCCTGCCGGCGGCCGTGCTCGGCGTGTTGTTCCACAACTTCATCAAGACGGTGCTGTTCTCGCCGGTGGTGGTGGTGACGACCCTGGTCCTGGGCGGCATCGCGATCCTTTTGATCGAGCGGCTGGCGCCCGAGCCCCGCTACGGCGAGATCGAGACCCTGCCGATGACGACCGCGCTCGGCATCGGCTTTTGCCAGACCGTGGCGATGATCCCCGGCGTGTCGCGGGCCGGCGCCACCATCCTGGGCGCCGAGATGCTGGGCGTCGATCGCCGGATCGCGACCGAGTTCTCGTTCTATCTCGCGATCCCGACCATGCTCGGCGCGACCGTGTTCGATCTCTGGAAGACCCGCTCAGCGCTAACCGAAAGCGGCGTCGGTCTGATCGCGATCGGGTTCGTCACCGCCTTCGTGGTCGCGATCCCGGTGGTGCGCGGCCTGATCGGCTTCGTCGGCCGTCACGGGCTGACCCCCTTCGCCTGGTACCGGATCGTGCTCGGTCTCGCCTGGGGAGCGTGGCTGTTCTACGGCCGCTAGCCGGATCGAGGCGGCCGGTCAGCACCTGCCCTTCTTGGCCTGACCGGGCGGGCAAAAGCGCGGCGAGGGCGCATCGATCGCCGGCACCACGACCACCTTGGCCCTGGGCGGCTCGATCGTCGCGGTGCAGGCGGCCAGCCCGGCGAGGGCAAGGAGCGCTACGACGACCTGCCGCATGGTCAAATCTCCGCTGGTTCGACGTTGGGTCCGGCCCCGAACCGTCGGTCGCAGCTTCGGACAACCCCACTCTATCGGCGCTGGGTTAAGCGCACGTGAACCCCGCTGCGCGGGATGGGTGGATGGTTCGGAAGCAGCCGCGCTATGGCGCTTGATGCCCTAGTCGAGCTATGGCATCATACGCCATATAAAGGCCCGTCTGCTCTTCCGTGATCGCTATCTGTTCGACGACGGCGCGATCATGGAGATGGCGATCTGGCACGTTCCCGAGCCGGTGGCGGCCAGCACTCACCGGCTCAAGTACAGTCTGTTCTACGGTTATCCGGGAAGGCGGGTGATCGGCTATGACAACGAGCGCGGCAAAGGGGATCACAAGCACCTTGGCGACCGGCAGATGGACTATCGGTTCACGTCGGTCGAGGAGCTGGTCGCGGATTTCTTTGCCGACGTGCGGCGCGAGCGAGAGGGCGATGACGACCAAGGTTAGCGTTCATGTCGGGGAAGGTCCCGAGGCGTCGGGGCAGCGCTTCATCCGCGCCTGGCATCAGGCCGAACGCGGCGAAGCCGGTGCGGAAACCCACCTTTCGTTCGAGAGCTGGGAGCTGCTGGCGCGGACTTTGACGCCCAAGCGCCTGGCGCTGCTTCGCCACATCCATCGTCACCCGGCGACCAGCATCGCCGCCCTCGCCCGCATGGTGGGACGCGATTACAAACGCGTCCATGAGGACGTCGAGCTGTTGACGGCCGCAGGCCTGCTCGAGCGCAGCGAGGGACAGCTGCGCGCGGACTACGACGAGATCCGCGCGACGATCGCGCTCTGAGCTGCATCTGGCTGTAGCCTCTCCCGGACAGGAGGCCAGAACCGAAGAAAGTTGCTACCGCAGCCGAAGCAGCTTGAGCTCCGCTGGCACGCGGAGCCGGCGGTCGTTCGAGACGACCGCGGTACATCCGGCCGCGATCGCCGTCGCAACATGGATGGCATCCGGGAGCCGCAACGCTAGCCTTGACTGCAGTCGCGCCGCCTCGATCAGCGTGGCGCGTTCGACCGGCAGCACCGAGAGCCACGCCGACGGCGTGAGCATGTCTTCGTAGATCCTGGCGATGTCGTGGCGCCCCGCCTCGAATGGCTTGGCCAGAACCTCGGCCAGTGTCAGCTCGCTGGTAGCGGCGGCAATCGAGCCATCGTCGATGCGACCGAACAGCGTCTCGACCGCGACCGAGTATTCCGCCACCGCCTCGACCGCATAGATGAAGATGTTGGTGTCGAGGTAGAGCTTCCCGTCAGGGAAACCTTCTAGGATTGCCATGCGTTGCGGCTGCGGCGGAGGTAGGCGTCAACCTCGCGGGCTGAGGCGAACAGGCCTTTGCCGGCGCCAATGAAGCGTTTCGGGCCGCCTGCGACCTGGCGTTCCGCCGTGATCGTCACCGTGACCTCCTGGTCCGGCGCGAAATGCCCGGCCTCCCGCCATTCCGCTGGCAGTTCGCATGCCTTCAGCGACTTCCGGTAGCGTGTGCCCGCCATCGGCGTTCAGCCCCTTGTCGCCGGCTTCGTCAGCGGAAGCGCTGCCGGATCTGGCCCTAGATCGAAGACTAGATAGTCATCATCCTGGTCGAGGCCCGCTTTCTCGACGCGAGCATCCTGTATTATTAGGCCGTGTTTGAGCCCCTCTTCTAGCCGGTGCATCACGCCGCTGCGCTGTTCGAACTGCTGCGGCTGAAGACGTCCGGCGAGAAGCTCCTGCAAGCGCCTAGCCGAAATCCTGATAGAGTTGCTCATTACCGATGCTCCAACATACCAGCCGCGGGCCTGCGGGCGGAACAGACCTTGTCGATGCAGCGAGCGCGCTCGGTAGCTCTCGATCCGCGGTGCGGGCAGCACGGCCACCAGAGCTTCGAGCTTGCTGTGCTCATCCTGGCTCCAGGACTGCTGACGATCATAGGGGTGAAACCCCCAAAACGGCTTCCCGCCGAACGAGTTCAACGAACCTACCCGCCGCGTGGGCGAAAACACGCACACGATGTCGACCGATGACCGTTTGAGGAAGTGACGAATGATCTCCTCACCATTCTTCGCCTGCCGAGTTGGATCATACGACCGGAGCTCGCGCAGCATCCAGCAGCCCGCATCGCCCACAAAGATGCACTTAAGGGTACCCGCGGGGGCGGACGACAGCTGCCGCTCTTTCTTACAAAGCGCCTTAAAGAGCGGATTATCCTCTACATCGTACGCGATCGGAGGCATCGACGAAAATACGCGGAACAGCGGGTGCACGTTATCCTTCCAGCGCACCACAACGTCGACGTGCTCGTCCTTTAGACGAATTGCAGGTGGGTTCGGCCAGTCGGGCGCACTGAGCCAGGCTCGCAGGCGCTCTCGAACCTCGACGTGAGCTGGAAAGCGCGGGAGATCAGGCGAACGCGGTGATAGCGTCCGGCTTCGAAGTAGCTGCGCTCGCCAAACTCGAAGAACAGATACTTGCTGGCGCCCTTGCGCACTTGGTCGGCGAACTGCGCGATTTTGTTGGCCGCGCCGTCCATGTCTGCTTTGCCCGAGAAGGTATCGTCGGACAAGGCCGTGATTTCGATGATGGCCGGGCCGCTTGCGAAAAGATCATTAGACAGCGCATCAGGCTCGGCATCAGGCAGCTTGGGCTCGACGGTCAGTTGGGCGACCTGCGCAATGGCCCACAGGAGCCCTAGCTCGAATTCCGCCGAGAGGACTTGATCCGTCCGCTTCCGGTTGTCTACACGCTTGAGCAGATCCTTGGCCTTTCCGGCTGTCAACCGTGGCCCCAGATCATCGAGCATCGCCTGCAGACGACGGCGGGCGAAGATCGGCATGGGACGCTCACCCCTCCATCTTCAGCGCGGCGAGGAAGGCTTCCTGGGGGATCTCGACCTTGCCGACCTGGCGCATGCGTTTTTTGCCTTCTTTCTGCTTTTCCAGGAGCTTGCGCTTGCGGGTGACGTCGCCGCCGTAGCATTTGGCGGTCACGTCCTTGCGGAACGGCTTGACGGTCTCGCGGGCGACGATCTTGCCGCCGATCGCGGCCTGGATCGCGACCTGGTACATCTGGCGCGGGATCAGCTCCTTGAGCCGCAGGCAGAGCGCCCGGCCGCGCGCCTCGGCCATGCTCCGATGCACGATCAGCGCCAGCGAATTGACCGGATCGCCGTTGATGAGGACGGCAAGCTTGACCAGCTCGCTGGGCGCGTAGCCGTCGAGCTGGTAGTCGAAGCTGGCGTAGCCGCGCGAGTAGGACTTGAGGCGGTCGTGAAAGTCATAAACGACCTCGTTGAGCGGCAGGCGGTAGACCAGCATGGCGCGCTGGCCGACGTAGGTGAGCTCGACCTGCTCGCCGCGTTTTTCGGTACAAAGGGCGAGCACCGGGCCGAGGTACTCGTCCGGGAGCAGGATCGTGGCCTTGATCCAGGGCTCCTCGACGTGGTCGATCTGGGTCGGCTCGGGCATGTCGGCGGGGTTGTGCAGCTCCAGGGTCGAGCCGTCGGTCTTGTGCACCCGGTAGACCACCGAGGGCGCGGTCAGCACGAGGTCGAGGTCGAACTCGCGCGACAGGCGCTCCTGGATGATCTCGAGGTGCAAAAGTCCCAAAAAGCCGCAGCGGAAGCCGAAGCCGAGTGCGGTGGAGCTCTCGGGCGTGAACTCGAAGCTGGCATCGTTCAGGCGCAGCTTGCCGAGCGAGTCGCGCAGATCCTCGAAGTCGGCGGCATCGGTCGGGAACATGCCGCAGAACACGACCGGCTGGGACGGCCGGAAGCCCGGCAGCGGCGCTGCCGCCGGCCGGCGGTCGTCGGTGATCGTATCGCCGACCCGGGTGTCGCCGATGTCCTTGATGCTGGCGGTGATGAAGCCGATCTCGCCCGGACCGAGCGGCGCCTCGAGCTGCACCGCCTTGGGCGTGAACACCCCGACCCGGTCGACCTGATGGACCGTGCCGGTGCCCATCATCCGGATCTTCTGGCCCCTGGCGAGCGCGCCGTCCTTGACCCGCGCGAGGATCACGACGCCGAGATAGGCATCGTACCAGCTGTCGACCAGGAGCGCCTTGAGCGGCCCGTCCGGCTGGCCCTTGGGCGGCGGCAGGCGTTCGACGATCGCCTCGAGCACGTCGTCCACCCCGACCCCGGTCTTGGCCGAGATCAGGAGCGCCTGTTCGGCATCGAGGCCGATGATGTCCTCGATCTGCTGCTTGACCCGCGCGGGCTCGGCCGCCGGCAGGTCGATCTTGTTGAGCACCGGCACGATCTCGTGGTCGGCATCGATCGCCTGATAGGCGTTGGCGAGCGTCTGGGCCTCGACGCCCTGGGTGGCATCGACCAGCAGCAGCGAGCCCTCGCAGGCGCGTAACGACCGGCTGACCTCGTAGGCGAAGTCGACATGGCCCGGCGTATCCACGAGGTTCAGCTGGTAGGTCTGCCCGTCCCGAGCCCGGTAGCTGAGCCGGACCGTCTGCGCCTTGATCGTGATCCCGCGCTCGCGCTCGAGCTCCATGCTGTCGAGCACCTGGCTCTGCATCTCGCGCGCCTCGAGGCCGCCGCAGCGCTCGATGATCCGATCGGCCAGCGTCGACTTGCCATGGTCGATATGCGCGATGATCGCGAAGTTGCGGATGCGGGCGAGCGCGGTCACGCAGCGGCCTCCGGCGATTTCACACGCGAGGTCCCGGTCATCCTATCGGTGCCGCCCGTCGGGCCTGGGTTTGGGATCTCGTCACCCTCCCGCGGGGGCTCGTCGCCGGCGCGATCGAGCAGCTCCAGAGCCCTGCCGATGTTGGCGCGCGCGGCACGCTCCTTGAAGTAATCGGCGGTGCGCAGCGCCAAGAGTTTCTCCGCGAGGGCCACGTTGATGAGCTGGTTCAGGGTCGTGCCCTCGGCTTTGGCCACCCGCTCCGCCTCGCTCTTCAGCGAGGCCTGCAACCTCAGCGCATAGTTTGCCTTCGTCACCTTTCGCCCTCCAACCAATCCCGCCATGCCGGCCCCGGCCTCACGACCCGGGGTGCGAAGCGCTCCGCACCTGCAAAGTCCCGTTCGTTGAAGGTCAGCAGCAGGTCGCCCCGGAGATTGGAAGGAGGCGACTCTTGGGACTCCAGCTACTACTGCCGCGGCGCCTGCCTGATAGCGGGCATGGGCCGGCGGCGTCAAACGTTTGCTTGGCGCCAGCGACGCAGGCTGGACCACCATTACCAGCTGACGGGCTTGCGGATCTCCCCGCGCCCGCCGTGGATGACATCAGGAAATTGGGCCTGCTTGAGGCGAGCATCACCAATCTTCCGAACCTCGGTCGCGGCCGCTTTCAGAGACTTCGAGCCCTCGATTTGCGGCGGCAGGAGGCAGACCGGTAGACCGATCTCCTGCGTTACGATCCTGACCGGCTCCACCAGATCGGTGTCGGAGGAGACGACCGCGGCTGCCTCGAAGGCACCTCGATGGGCATCATGGACCAAATGGCTGGCAAGGTTGACGTCCGAGCCTTTCTCCTCGGTCCTCATGACCCACACCGCCCGTGTGCCGTCGGGCAGAGCCGTCTGCAGCGGCAGTCTGACCGGATGTACCAGGAATTTCCCATAGTAGATCTCGATTTCTGGGACCGTTTGCAGGGCCTTCAAATAAATTTGCTGCCGACGAGGTTGATCGGAATCGAACTTATCCGACATCCTGGCTGTGTAATATTTGATCCTTTCCACCCGATACCGCGAACCTAGCGCAAGATCGCAGAGGCGTTTGATATTCAGCCACTTATAAGGGGTGTTCTTGACGGCGCGGTAATAAAGATTGAAGCCGTCGACATAGACGAAAGTTCTGAGCGGCGGCATGGATTCTCGCCTCTTGACAAACCCGTCATGCTCACCGAAATGGTGAGCATGACCCTCCAGCAGCGTGCTGCTGGCCTGAGCGCCGCCCTCCGGGGCGGCGCTTGCGATTCCAGGCCGCTATTGCCGGAGCACGGCACCGGTCGCCTTGTTGGCGGCGCTCACGATCTTCCTGGCCGCGGCCTCGATCTCGGCCTCGGTGAGCGTGTGGTCCTGGGCCTGGAGGCGGACCGCGACCGCGAGCGACTTCATGCCCGGGCCGAGCCCGGGCCCCTCGTAGAGATCGAACAGGGCGACCTCGCGGATCAGGGTCTTGTCGGAAGCGCGGACCGCGGTGAGCAGGCTGTCGGCGGCGACCTCGTCGGCGACCACGAAGGCGAAGTCGCGGTCGACCGGCGGGAACGGCGACGCTTTCAGGGGCACGCGCGAGCGGGCCGCCTTGGCCCTGGGCTTGGGCAGGCGGTCCAGGAAGACCTCGAAGCCGACCACGCGGCCGGCGATGTCGAGGTCGCGCAGGATGGCGGGGTGGAGCTCGCCGAACTCGGCCAGGACGGTCTGGGGCCCGAGCATCAGCCGGCCGCGCCGGCCGGGATGATAATGCGCCGGCGCGTCCGCGATCACCCGGACCGCATCGGCGTTGAGCTTGCTGCTGGCGAGCAGCGCCAGCGCGTCGGCGCGAGCATCGAAGACGTCGACCGGGCGCGGCGCCTCGGCCCAGTGGCGCTCGTGGTTGTGGCCGACCCGGATGCCGCCGGCGACCACCTCCTGCTCGCCCGGCTGGGCGCCGAAAAACCGCGGGCCGACCTCGAACAGGCCGAGATTGGCCTGGCCGCGGCCCTGATTGCGGGCGGCCGCGCTGAGCAGATGCGGCAGGACGCTCGGCCTGAGCACCGAAAGCTCGGCATTGATCGGGTTGCGCAGGCGGATCTGGTCACCGCCGAAGCGGCGCGCGAGCTCCGGCTCGACGAACGACCAGGTGACCGCCTCGGCCAGGCCGCGCGCCGCCAGCGCCCGGCGCGCGCTCGCGCGCAGGCGCTGCTCGGGGCTGAGCGCCGGCGGGCCGACCGCCTCGGTCCGGCGCACCGGCATCGGCGGCACCCGGTCGTAGCCGTGCAGGCGGACCAGCTCCTCGACCACGTCCGCCTCCATCGTGACGTCGTGGCGCCAGGTTGGCGGGGTCACCCGGAGGACGCCGTCCTCGACCCATTCGGCACCGAACCCGAGCGCCAGCAGGTGCTGCTCGATCACCGCCCCATGCAGCGCGATCCCCGCCAGGCGCTCGAGCTGCTGCATGCGGAACCGGAAGGGCTGGTGTGGCCCCGGAACCGCGCCGGCGACGATCGGCCGGCTCGCCTGGCCGCCGCACAGCTCGAGGATCAGGCGGGTCGCGTACTCCATGCCCGGCAGGACCAGCGCCGGATCGACGCCGCGCTCGAACCGGGTCCGGGCATCGCTCTCGATCCCGAGCCGGCGGCCGGTCAGCGCGGTCCGCATCGGGTCGAACAGCGCGACCTCGAGCACGACCTCGGTGGTCTCGGCCGTGCAGCCCGTGCTCTCGCCGCCCATGATGCCGCCGAGGCTGATCGCCCCGGAGGCGTCGGCGATCACGGTCATGTCCGGCTCGAGCCGGTAGGTCTTGCCGTCGAGCGCCGCCAGCGCCTCGCCCGGGCGGGCCAGGCGCAGGCTGAGGTCGCCGGAGAGCTTGCCGGCGTCGAACACGTGCAGCGGCCGGCCGAGATCGAACGTCACCAGGTTGGTGATGTCGACCAGGGCCGAGATCGGCCGCAGGCCGACCGCGGTCAGCCGCTCCTGCAGCCAGGCCGGGCTCGGGCGGTTGCGGACGCCGCGGAAGACCCGGCCGACGAACAGCGGGCAGGCCGCCTCGTCGCCGGGCGGGAAGTCCAGCCCGATCCCGAGCTCGGCAGCGAATTCACCCGGCACGGGGCTGAAATCGCGAGGCTTGAGCGTGCCGAGACCGGCCGCGGCCAGCTCCCGGGCGATCCCGAGCACCCCGAAGCAGTCGCCGCGGTTCGGGGTCACGGCGACGTCGATCACCGGGCCTTCGATGTGGATCACCTCGCTCGCCGGCCGCCCGACCGGCGCCTCCGGCGCCAGCTCGATGATGCCGTCGTGGTCCTCGCCGAGCAGCAGCTCCTTGGCCGAGCACAGCATGCCGTTGCTGTCGACGCCCCGGATGCGCGCGCGCTTGAGCGCCTCGCCGCTCACCGGGATGACGACGCCGACCGGCGCGAAGATCGCTTTCATGCCGGCATGGACGTTGGGCGCGCCGCACACGACCTCGGCGAGCTCGCTGCCGGTGTCGACCCGGCAGAGGCTGAGGCGCTCGGCGTTGGGATGACGGCGGACCTCGGTCACGAGAGCGATCTTGAAGGGCGTGAGATCGGCGCCCCGGGTCTCGACCGCCTCGACCTCGAGGCCGAGCATGGTCAGCTTGTCGACGATCTCCTCGAGACTCGGCCTCGGTCTCGAGCTGCTCGAGCAGCCACGGCAGGGTGAACCTCATCGCGACAGCCCGCCATAGGTGGTCGGCACGTCGAGCGGAGGGAAACCGTAGTGGCGGAGCCACCGGAGATCGGGCTCGAAGAAGGTGCGCAGGTCCGGGATGCCGTATTTGAGCATCGCCACGCGGTCGATCCCCATGCCGAAGGCGAAGCCCTGCCAGATCTCCGGATCGACCCCGACCGCGCGCAGCACGTTCGGATGGACCATGCCGCAGCCGAGGATCTCGAGCCAGTCGTCGCCCTCGCCGACGATCAGCTCGCCGGCACTCCGGCGGCAGCCGATGTCCATCTCGGCCGACGGCTCGGTGAACGGGAAGTAGCTCGGCCGGAAGCGCACCGGCACGTCGTCGCGCTCGAAGAAGGCGCGCACGAAATCGGTCAGGCAGCCCTTGAGATGGCCCATGTGGGTGCGCCGGTCGATCACCAGGCCCTCGACCTGATGGAACATCGGCGTGTGGGTCATGTCGAGGTCGCGCCGATAGGTGCGGCCGGGCGCGATGACCCGGTAGGGCGGCGGGCCGGCGCGCATCGTGCGGATCTGCACCGGGCTGGTGTGGGTGCGGAGCACCAGCGGCGCGCCGTCCTGCTCGGCCTCGAGGTAGAAGGTGTCCTGCATCTGGCGCGCCGGATGTCCCTCCGGGATGTTGAGGGCGGCGAAGTTGTTGAAGTCGTCCTCGACGTCCGGCCCCTCGGCGACCGCGAAGCCCATCTTGGCGAAGATCGCGATGATCTCCTCGCTGACCTGGCTGACCGGGTGGACCCGGCCCTCGGCGGACGGCCGCACCGGCAGGGTGACGTCGACCCGCTCGGCCAGCAGCTGGGCGTCGAGGGCGCTGGCCTCGAGCGCGCGCGAGCGCCGGCCGATCGCGTCGGCGACCGCCTGCTTGAGCTGGTTGTAGCGCTGGCCGGCTGCGCGCCGGGTCTCCGGGTCGAGCTCCGCCAGGCTCCTGGTCAGGCCGGTGATCCGCCCCTTGCGGCCGAGCGCCCCGACCCGGACCTGCTCGAGCGCCGGCAGATCGGCGGCCGCGGCGACCTCGGCCAGCAGGGCCTGCTCGAGACGATCGACATCAACCTCCATGGGTCTGCTTTCCACCTTCGACCTGCGCGTCGAACCCGCAAAAAAGGGGCCTTACGGCCCCTTTCGCGCCCGCGGGACCTGGTCCCATCACCCGCCGAGCGCGACCTGGGCCTGTTGGGCCAGGCTGGCGAAGCCCGCCTGATCCCGGACCGCGACATCGGCCAGCACCTTGCGGTCGATCTCGATGCCGGCGTTCTTCAGGCCGTGCATGAACCGGCCGTAGGTCAGCCCCTGCTCGCGCGCCGCCGCGTTGATCCGCTGGATCCAGAGCGCCCGGAAGTCGCGCTTGCGGTTGCGCCGGTCGCGATAGGCGTACTGCAGCGCCTTCTCGACCCGCTCGAGCGCCAACCGGTAACAGTTGTTGTTGCGGCCGCGGTAGCCCTTGGCCTGCGCCACCACCTTCTTGTGGCGCGCCTTGGCGATCACGCCGCGCTTGATCCGTGCCATCTCTGCTCTTCCCCCTGCCCGACCTCTAGGAGCCGTAGGGCAGCATGCGCTTGACCATCCTGACGTCGGCGTCGGCGACCAGGGTCGAGCCGCGGGTCGCGACCTTGGACTGCTGCGTCTTCACGCTCAGGTAATGGCGATGATGGGCGTGTTGGCGCACCGGCTTGCCCGTACCGGTGAAGCGGAAGCGCTTGGCCGCGGCGCGCTTGGTCTTGAGCTTCGACATCCACAACTCCGTTCGCCGGCGACAGGGCTCACCGCGAGGACAACTCCGCTCGGCCGATAGCAGGGGCCAGCCCGGAGCTTGCGCCTTATAATGGAGGATGCCACAGCTCGCAACCATCGAACCGCAGCGCCCCCGACCGCCGATCGGGGCGGCAAGAGCAAGGGAGGTCCGCCATGACCACGACGATCGCACGCTTCGGACGCCGGCTCCGGCTGGGCGTGGTCGGCGGCGGGCCTGGCTCGTTCATCGGCCCGGTGCATCGGGCGGCCGCCCGGCTCGATGACCACTACGAGGTGGTGGCCGCGGTCCTCAGCCGCAACCCGGAGCGCTCGCGGGCGGCGGCCCAAGAGCTCGGGATCGCCCCGGACCGGGCCTATGGCGACCACGCCCAGCTGATCGCCGGCGAGGCGGCGCGCGCCGACGGCATCGACGTGCTCGCGATCATGACCCCGAACGCCCAGCACTACCCGGCCGCGCGCGCCGCCCTCGAGGCCGGCCTGGACGTGATCTGCGACAAGCCGCTGACCACGACGCTCGCCGATGCCCAGGACCTGGTCCGGCGCGTCCAGGCGAGCGGCCTCGTGTTCTGCGTCACCTTCAACTACACCGGCTATCCCCTGGTCCGGCACGCCCGCGCCATGGTCCAGACCGGCGCGCTCGGGGCGATCCGCCAGGTCCACGTCGAGTACATCCAGGGCCATCTCGCGCAGCCGACCGAAGCCGATCGCGATCCGGCCGCGAACTGGCGCTTCGAGCCGGCGCAGGGCAGCACGTCCTTGGTGCTGGGCGACATCGGGAGCCACGCCCACCACCTTGCCGCCTTCATCACCGGCAACCAGCTCAGCGAGGTCGCGGCCGAGGTCGGCAGCGCGATCCCAGGCCGCAAGGTCGCCGACTTCGCCCATCTGCTGCTCCGCTTCGAGGACGGGGCGCGCGGCTCGATGTGGGTCACCAACTCGGCCGCCGGCGCCGAGCACGGCCTGCACATCCGGGTGTTCGGCGAGCGCGGCGGCCTGGAATGGCAGCAGGAGGACCCGAACCATCTGCTGCATCGGCCGCTCGACGGTTTTGCCCAGCTTCTGACCCGCGGCCGACCGGGGCTGAGCGCCAGCGCCGAGCGCGCGACCCGGGTCGCGCTCGGCCACCCCGAGGGCTATTTCGAGGCCTTCGCCAATCTCTATGCCGACGCCGCCGAGGCGATCGTCGCCCGCCGGACCGGCCAGGCGCCCGACCCGCTGGCGCTCGATTTCCCGACGGTCCTGGACGGCGCGCGCGGCGTCAGGTTCGTCGAGGCGGCGGTCGACTCCAGCCGCGCGGGCGGCCGTTGGACCGACTGCCGGCTGCACCTCTGAGCGCGCCGCGACCTATCCCGAAGGCGGATCGGGCGACCCCGGTTCCACGCTCGAGCGACAGGTGAGTAGAAATCCCTTCATGGCAACAAGTTATGGAATTCTTCTAAGAAAGAGTTTGACCGACGCGACGTTGCTTCGCTGGCTGCTCGGTCTGCTCGCCTGCAATCTTTTGCTGATCGCCCTGCATGGCGCCTGGTACGTCTGCGTGCGCCACGGCCTCGACCTCTGGCCGCGCGACCCGCGCTTCTCGCTGGAGTCGAACGTCGGCTTCGGGCAGCTGTTCAGCTCCGCCCAGACCCTGCTCCTGATCGGGCTCCTGCTCCGGCTCGCGCGGCGGACGCGCGAGACGCTCTACCTCGCGTTCGGCGTGATCTTCCTGATCGTCCTGGTCGACGACGCCTTCGCCGTCAACCAGGTGCTGGGCAGGCTCGTGGTGCAGGCGCTCGGGCTGGTCGACCACCCCCGGATCAAGGCCGAGAGCATCGGCGAGATGATGGTCTACGGCATGGTCGCGGTGCCGCTGCTCGGCATGGTTGCCGCCAGCTGTGCGCGCGGGACGCCCGAGCACCGGGTGGCGGGCCTCGGCTTTCTGGCGCTGCTGGTGGTGCTGACCTTCTTCGCGACCGTGATGGACCTGGTCCATCTCGCCTTCATCAACTCGTTCTACGCCTCGCAACTGGTGCTCGCGGTCGCCGAGGAGGGCGGCGAGATGCTGGCCCAGAGCCTGACGCTGATGCTGGCGCTGACCCTGGTCCGCCGGCCGCCCGGCTACGGCAGGGCATAGCTCGCGAGACCGCGCTTCTCCAGATACTTCTGGTGGTGCTCCTCGGCCCGCCAGAAGCTCGTGAACGGGGCGATCTCGGTCACGACCGCGCGCTTGTAGCGTCCGGACCGCTCGAGCTCGGCCTTGGAGGCGCGCGCCTGCGCCTCCTGCTCGGGGTCGTGGACGAAGATCACCGAGCGGTACTGGCTGCCGACGTCCGGCCCCTGGCGGTTCAGCTGGGTCGGATCGTGCGCCGCCCAGAACCCGTCGAGCAGCTGCTGGTAGCTGACCTGGTCGGGGTCGTAGTCGACCTGGACGACCTCGGCGTGGCCGGTGCGACCGCTGCAGATCTGGTGGTAGGTGGGCCTCGCCAGGCTGCCGCCGGCGTACCCGACCACGGTCGAGCGCACCCCCGGCACGCGCCCGAAGGCGGCCTCCACGCCCCAGAAACAACCCGCTCCGAAGGTCGCCGTCGCCATCGCTCGTGCTCCTCTCCGTCCCCTCGACCGATTACCCGGGTACTACCTTGACGACTTCGCCGACGCCGCATCAAGAGGCAGCGCCGGCCGCGCTCGATCTCCAAGATTTGCCGTAGGTTAACCTGATCGCCGGCGCCTGCTTCGCAGCCTCACGGTTGCTACCGATACTTAGGAAAGTCGAAGCCCGGTTGTTGCCGACCCGATTTGCAAATTAAGATAAATGCGGCTCAATATTCGGAATCAAGTTGCCGAACCAGACGGCAAGGCATTTGTACTCGGAGAACACTCATGCGTCGATCGATGGTGATCATGGCCGGTCTCGGGATCGGGCTGACCAGCGCGGCTGGGGCCTGGGCCGACGCCGGACGGCCCGCCCCTCAGGTCCTCGTGCTCAGCCAGCGCGTCGGCGCGCCCCCGGCGCCGACGGTCCTGCGCGGCTCGGCGGTCGAGCCCAGGGCCGCACCGGCGGAGCGCGCCGACCGGACGCAGATCCTGGCCGGGCAGCAGCTCTGGGTGGTCGACCGCACGACCGGTGAGGTGGAGGGCTGCATCAACCGGCAGACCTCGACCGTCGGGCTGCGCGAGGTGCGCTGCACGACCGCCGAGCTCGGCGGTTACAGCCGGACCTTCGGACCCGACTTCAAACCCTGAGCCTTGCCCCACGGCCGCTCGGGGCCGGCCGGCGGCGGAGCACCAGCGTGGTCCAGATGGTGACGTCGATCCGCGCCTGGAGCGCCAGCTGGTGGCGGCGGTGGGCTTCGAGCACCCGCAGCGCCTGGCGGTCGAGCAGGCCGGAGAGGACCAGGGTGCCGCCCGGCGCCAGATGGCGCGCCGTGGCCCGTGCCAGCTCGCACAAGGGGTCGGCCAGGATGTTGGCGACGATCAGCTGGTAGGGCCCACCGGCGCGCACCCGCGGGTTGCGGTAGCCCTCGCTCGCGAGCGCGCGGATGCGGTGGCCGACCCCGTTGGTCTCGGCATTGGCGCGCGCCACCCTGACCGCGACCGGATCGTTGTCGGCCGCTGTCACCCGCGCGGGCCAGAGCTTGGCCGCAGCGATCGCGAGGATGCCGGAGCCGCAGCCGAGGTCCAGGATGCGCCGGAACCGGCGCCGACCGGCCGCCAGGCGCTCGAGCGCCAGCAGGCAGCCCTGGGTCGAGGCATGCTCGCCCGAGCCGAAGGCGAGCCCCGCATCCAGCTGGATCGGCAGGCTGCCCGCGGGCGGCGGCCCGGCGATGTGGCTGCCGTGCACCCAAAAGCGCCCGATCGGCTGCGCCGGGAAGCCCTCGGCGGTCCTCGCCAGCCAGTCGGTCGCCGCGACCGGCGCGACCGTGACGTCGACCCGCATCAGCCCGGCGCGCTCCGCGAGCGGGGCGAGGCGCGCGGCCAGCGCCTCGCGCTCGGGCTCCGCCCGATGCAAGAGCTCGATCCGCCAGAGATCGCCGTCCACGCCCTCGACCGCCGGCTCCTCGAAGGCCGCGATGCTCAGCGCCTCGTCCTCGAGGGCGTCCAGGAACAGCGGCACCGCCGCCTGGGGCACCACGAACCGGCTCTGCCAGAGCGGCGGCTCGGGCGTCCGCCCGGAGCGCCGGCGTTCAGGCGGGCGTGACAAAGCTGTCGATCACCTTCTTGGTGCCGGCCTTGTCGAAGGCGATCTCGAGCTTGTTGCCCTCGACGTTGAGCACGCGCCCGTAGCCGAACTTCTCGTGAAAAATCCGCTGACCGACCTCGAGCAGCTGGGTCCGCTTGGGCATCTCGCTGGTCAGCACGCGGGCCTGGCCCTCGATCAAGCGGCGCCTTGCCGGCCGCGCGCATACGCTGGAAGCCCGGGCCGCGGCCGCCCGCGCGCAGGTCGTCGAACCAGCCGCTCATCTGCGGCTCGGGCACCGACTGGCGCTGCAGGAACTCGGTGTGCGCGCCCGGCAATTCCTCGATGAAGCGCGCCGGCAGGCTCGCCGCCCACTGATTGTAGACCCGGCGGTTGGCGGCATAGCAGACCGTCAGCAGGCGCCGGGCGCGGGTGATGCCGACGTAGCCGAGGCGGCGCTCCTCCTCGAGCGCCTTGGCGCCGCCCTCGTCGATCGCGCGCTGGTTCGGGAACACGCCCTCCTCCCAGCCGGGCAGGAACACGGTGTCGAACTCGAGGCCCTTGGCGCTGTGGAGCGTCATCAGCGTGACCATGTCGCCGGCCGGGTCGGCGGCGTTGTCCATGACCAGGCCGACGTGCTCGAGGAAGCCCACGAGCGTCTCGAACTCATCCAGCGCCTGGGCCAGCTCCTTCAGGTTCTCGAGCCGGCCGGGCGCCTCGGGCGAGCGGTCCTCCTGCCACATCCGGACGTAGCCCGCCTCCTCGAGCACGGTCTCGGCGAGCTCGCGCGGCGGCACGCGTGCGGCCAGCTCGCGCCAGCGCTCGAAGTCGCGCAGCAGCCCGGTCAGCGTGGTCCGGAGCTTCGGCCGCAGCTCGTCGGTCGTGCAGAGCGTGCGCGCCGCGGCGATCACGGTCAGGCCGCCATCGCGCGCGGTGCGCCGGAGCAGCTGCAGGGTCGCGTCGCCGATGCCGCGTTTGGGCAGGTTCGCGATCCGCTCGAACGCCAGATCGTCGTCCGGCTGATGCACCACCCGCAGATAGGCGATCGCGTCCCGGATCTCGGCGCGCTCATAAAAGCGCGGCCCGCCGATCACCCGGTAGGGCAGGCCGAGGGTGATGAACCGCTCCTCGAAGGCGCGGGTCTGAAAACCCGCCCGCACCAGCACCGCGATGTCCTCGAGCCGGCCCTGGGCGCGCTGATGGGCCTCGATCTCCTCGCCGACGAAGCGCGCCTCCTCCTGGTCGTCCCACAAGCTCGCGATCCGCACCCGCGCGCCGGCCTCGCCCTCGGTCCAAAGGGTCTTGCCGAGGCGGGCGCGGTTGTGCGCGATCAGGCCCGAGGCCGCGCCTAAGATGTGCCCGGTCGAGCGGTAGTTGCGCTCGAGCCGGACCACCCGCGCCCCCGGGAAATCCTCCTCGAAGCGCAGGATGTTGCCGACCTCCGCGCCCCGCCAGCTGTAGATCGACTGGTCGTCGTCGCCGACGCAGGTGATGTTCTTGTGGGTCTGGGCGAGCAGGCGGAGCCAGAGATACTGGGCGACGTTGGTGTCCTGGTACTCGTCGACCAGCAGCGCCCGGAAGCGCCCTTGATAGTCGGCCAGGATCTCGGGCTGCTGGTTGAACAGCGTGAGCCCGTGCAGAAGCAGATCGCCGAAGTCGCAGGCGTTGAGCGTCAGCAGGCGCTCCTGATAGGCGGCGTAGAGCTGGCGCGTGCGCCCGAGCGCGAAGTCGCCGATCTCGCTTTCGGGAACGTTCGCAGCGGTCAGGCCGCGATCCTTGAAGCGCTCGATGAGCGCCAGCAGCACCCGCGGCGTCCAGCGGCGCGGATCGAGCTCGGCCGCCTCGAGCACCTGCTTGACCAGCCGCAGCTGGTCGTCGACATCGAGGATCGTGAAGTTGGGCTTGAGCCCGACCAGCTCGGCATGCCGGCGCAGCAGACGCGCGCCGAGCGCATGGAAGGTGCCGAGCCACAGCCCTTCGACGCTCTGCCCGAGCAGCAGCGAGACCCGCAGGATCATCTCGCGCGCGGCCTTGTTGGTGAAGGTCACCGCCAGCACCTGGTAAGGCCGCGCCCGCCCGGTCAGCAGCAGATGCGCCAGCCGCGTGGTCAGCACCCGGGTCTTGCCGGTGCCAGCGCCGGCGAGCACCAAAAGCGGCCCGTCCTCAGCCTCGACCGCCGCCCGCTGCTCCGGGTTGAGCGCGTCGAGATAGCGCGCCGATGGCGCCGCCGCCGGCGCCGGCAGATCCGCCGTGCCACCATGTCCGCTTGAAGTCGTCATGGAACCCCTTGTAGCCGCAGGCCCACGCGGGGCGTCGCCCGAGCGCGAGCCGTACCCCAAGATGCGCCATCCCGACCCCGCCGTCGACCCCTGGCGACGGGTAGCAGGCCAGCCGATCGCGTCCAGAGAGTTCGTCACTGCTCATCAGCGCCTGGCTTACGACGCTCCGAGCCTGCGCAGCCGCGTACGGGCTGGGGTGATGACCGCGTAGTAGAAGTGCAGTTCGTCCCCGTGCTCCTCGATCAACCGCAGCAGGCGCGCGGCCGCCCGCAGTGGGTAAGCCGCAGATCGCCGGAACAGGACGATGCCCGTAGCGCGCGCACCGCGCCCGATTGCGATCTCGCCAAAATCCTTGTCGGCGGTGAGCAGGATGTTCCTGTTCCGGGCGGCGCGCTCCAGAACAACCTGATCCGACGCGCCAGGACCGCTCGAAGCGATCGTCGCAACCTCGTGTCCTGCGTCGCGAAGTGCTGCCACGATCTCCTCGTGCAGGCACTCGTCCGCCAGAAATCTCATGCTGCTTCAGGGCTGCCGGACGCGATGTCCTTGTTACGCAGATAGTCAGCGGCAAACTGCAGAGCTGCCAGCACTTGCTGCCGCGTCAGGTGCGGATGACCCTTCAACACATCGTCCACCGACAGCCCGTCTCCGAGCTCTTCCAGGATCAACTCGACCGTGATCCGGGTGCCCTTGATGGTCGGCTTGCCCATCATGATGTCGGGATCGGAGACAATCCGCTCATGCCGAATCCGACCCATCGTCAATCTCCACTGCTTGGCGCGTCACCTCATCATGGGAAGTCGGACCTTGCGGCGCAAGCTGAGGCTTGGCTCGGGAACGAGCCCTGCCTCGTCAGGCAACGGCCCGGACCGTGGTCTCGCCGAGGCCGGCGATCCGGTAGGTGATCTCGTCGCCGACTGCGGGAAAACGGGTCTTGAGCGCGCTGCCGGTGATCACGATCTCGCCGGCCCGCATGCCGCGGCCGCGGGACGCGAGCAGGTTGGCGAGCCAGGCCAGCGATTCCAACGGGTGGCCCATGGCGGCGCCGGTCACGCCGCGATCGACCAGCTCGCCGTTCCAGAGCAGCTCGACCGGCGTGGTCTCGAGATCCAGGCCTCGCCAGTCCGCGACCTCCGGCCCGATCACGACCCCGCCGCACCAGCATTTGTCGGTCAGGATCGAGGCGGCATCGAGGTCCGTGTAGTCGGCATGGCGGTCCTCGATCAGCTCGAACGCCGGCATGCAGGCCCTGACCGCCGGCGCGACGTTGTCCCGGGTGTAGGGCGCGCCCGCGGCCGGCAGGTCCGAGCCGAGGCGGACGCCGAGCTCGAACTCGAGGCCGAGATGCATGAAGTCGGCAAGCCGCAGGGTCGCGGGTGACTGGTGGATGGTGCGCGCGAAGATCGCGCCCCCGGCCGGCTGGTCGACCCCGCAGAGCTCCTGGATCGCCTTCGAGGTGAGCGCGATCTTGTGGCCGCCGAGCTGGCCCCAGCCGGCGGCGGTGAACCGGTCGTGGACCGCGTCCTGCACCTCATAGGCCTCGGCGAGCGAAGCGGGCGCGAGCTCGCCCCGCAGGCGCTCGAAGCGTGCCTTGCGCTGGTGCGCCTCGAAAATCTGGTCCGCGATGTTTCCGACCTTCGCCCGATCGACCATGGCCCTGCCTCCCCGATGCGTCCTTGGTCGCCATTCTGCCAGCTTTGAGGCGGCTGCGCACATGCAGTCTCCGCGCCGCGGCGGGGAATCCTCAGGGCGGTCCGAGCCAGGCCAGCACCAGCGAGACGGTGACCACCGCGAGCAGGCTCGAGAGCAGGATCGCGGACGCGCTCTCGGCCTGGCCGGCATCGTAGCGGACCGCGAACAGATAGACGTTGACGCCGACCGGCAGCGAGGCGATCAGGATCGCGACCTTGGCCCACAGCGGCGGCACCTCGAAGACCCAGCGGGTCAGGCCGAACACCAGCAGCGGATGGACGATAAGCTTGAGCGTGACCATCAGCGCGGCCGGCGCCAGCGCGCCCTTGAGGCGATAGGCGCGCAGGCTGGCCCCGACCGAGAACAGGGCGCAGGGGACCGCCGCGCCGCCGATCAGCGCCGCCCAGCGCTCGATCGTGGTCGGCAGGTGCAGGCCCGCGAGGTTGAACGCGATGCCGAGCACCAGCCCCCAGAGGATCGGGTTGGTCACCAGGCCGCGCAGGATCGCGACCGGCAGCTCGCGCAGGCCCGCCGCCGAGCCGCGGCCGACCTCGATCACCACCGTGATCGCGGTGAACATCACCAGGCTGTGGGTCGCGAGCAACAGGAACAGCGGCAGGCCGCCCGGGTCGCCGAAGGCGGTCAGCACCAAAGGGATGCCGAGCAGCACCGAGTTGCCGAAGGCGCAGCCGAAGCCGGTGATCGCCTGGCGCTCGTACGGCCCGCCGAACACCGCGCGCGCCGTGCCCATGCCGGCGGCGAACACCGCCGCGGCGCCCAGATAGTAGGACAGGAGATAGCCCCAGGGGATCTGGTCGGGCAGGGTCGCGGCCGCCATGTTGCGAAAGAGCATGACCGGGATCGCGAAGTAGAACACGAAGCTCGCGAGCGCCTGGGAGGCGGCGGCGTCGAACACCCGGGTGAAGGTCGCGCCGTAACCGAACGCCATGAGGCCGAAGATCGGCACGACGATGTCGATGATCGCGGGCAGCGGCGGTGGTCCTCGGTGGTCGAACGGCGGGCCGTGGGCGAGTATGGCGCGGCCGACGGCCGGTCACAATGGCGGGCCTCCGTGCGGGTACGGCAGGAGAACGAGCGGATGACGACCCTGACCAGGTGGCCGAAGGCAGCGCGGCTGGCGGCGCTGCTGCTGTTGCCGCCGACGGCCGTGGCGGCCGCAGCACCGGGGCCGGCCGGGCCGCCGCAGGAGCCGAGCGTCGCCAGGATCGAGGGCCAGCTCGGCCATCCGGGCGGCGACCTGCGAATGCTGATCGGCAGCAACCGGGACACCCGCCTGCTCGTGGTCTACGGCTACGCCCGCCTGATCGGCTACGACCGCGATCTGGAGCTGGTGCCCGACATCGCCAAGGCGGTCGACGTCGAGGCCGGACGCAGCTTCACCTTCCACCTGCGGGTGGGCCACCGCTGGTCGGACGGGGCGCCGTTCACGACCGAGGATTTCCGCTACTGGTGGCAGGACATGGCCACCAACCCCAAGCTCAGCCCGGTCGGGCCGCCGCGCGAGCTGGTGGTCGAGGGCGAGCTGCCCGAGGTCGAGATCCTCGACCCGCTGACGGTCCGCTATTCCTGGTCGAAGCCCAATCCCTTCTTCCTGCCCGCCCTGGCCGGCGCGCGCCCGCTGTTCATCTACGCCCCGGCGCACTACCTGAAGCAGTTCCACGAGCGCTACGCCGATCCGGCGACCCTCGCCCGCCTGGTCAAGGCGAACCGCGCGCGCGACTGGGCGCAGCTGCACGGCCGCCACGACGACATGTACCGCTTCGACAATCCGGACCTGCCGACGCTCCAGCCCTGGGTCATGCGCACCCGCGCGCCGGCGGAGCGCTTCATCGCCGAGCGCAACCCCTACTATTACCGGGTCGACCCGGCCGGCCAGCAGCTGCCCTACATCGACCGGGTGATCCTGGAGGTGGTCGACGACAAGCTGATCCCGGTCAAGACCGGCGCCGGGGAGACCGACCTGCAGGCGCGCGGCCTGGTCTTCAAGGACTACACCTTCCTCAAGCAGAGCGAGGCGCACAGCCATCTCAGGACGATGCTCTGGTCGACCGCGCGCGGCGCCCATCTGGCGCTCTATCCCAACCTCAACGCGACCGACCCGGTCTGGCGCCAGCTGTTCCGCGACGTCCGCTTCCGGCGCGCGCTGTCGCTCGGGATCAAGCGCGACGACATCAATCAGACCTTCTATTTCGGCCTCGCGATCGGCGGCAACAACAGCGTCCTGCCGGCGAGCCCGCTGTATCAGCCGCGCTACCGCTTCGCCTGGGCCGACTACGACCCGGCCGCCGCCAACCGCCTGCTCGACCAGATCGGCCTGACCCGGCGCGACGGTCGCGGCGCCCGCCTGCTGCCCGACGGCCGGCCGATGGACCTGATCATCGAGAGCGCCGGCGAAGGCACCGAGGAATCCGACGTCCTCCAACTGGTGCGCGAGAACTGGGCCGACCTCGGCATCCGGGCCTACACCAAGCCGCTCCAGCGGCAGGTGCTGCGCAACCGGATCTTCGCCGGCGAGACCCTGATGACCATCTGGTTCGGGCTCGAGAACGGCATCCCCACCGCCGACATGAGCCCCTGGGAGTTCGCGCCGACCAGCCAGCAGGAGTATGAGTGGCCGAAGTGGGGCCAGTACTACGAGACCCGCGGCGAGGCCGGCCAGCCCCCCGACCTGCCCGAGGCCGAGCAGCTGCTCGACCTCTACAACGCCTGGCGGGTGAGCACCACCCACGAGGAGCGGCGCGCGATCTGGCAGCAGATCCTCGAGATCTACAGCCAGCAGGTCTACTCGATCGGCCTGATCGGTGCCGTCCCGCAACCGGTGGTCGCCAACCAGCGCCTGCGCAACGTCCCGGACCAAGCCATCTTCAACTGGGAACCCGGCGCCCAACTCGGCATCTACCGCCCCGACACCTTCTGGTTCGCGGGCGGCGCCGGGTGAGTGGGCGGACGCTTTCTCGCCAACGAAGCAAGTTGCGGCGTCGCAAAGTTGGTGCGTCGTGCCGGTGGCATCGACGACGCCATCGGCCTTCCACCTCGCTACCTACCAACGTCACGGCCGAAGCGCGAGGCGAGCACCGCCGTGAGCCAGAATGCCGCCACGAGGTAGCCCCCGATCACATCGGTCGGGTAGTGGACACCGAGATAGACGCGCGAGAGCCCGATCGCGGCAATCAGCACCAGCGACGCCGTCCAGATGGCCGCGCGCGCCCCGACATTGCGGGTCCTGGCGGCGAACATCCAGGCGAGGGCACCGTAGAAGCACGCCGAGAAGAGCGCGTGGCCGCTGGGGAAACTGTAGCTTTCCGGCGCCGTGCCGAAGAACGGTTCGGGGCGGGCACGATGAAGGGCGTATTTCAGGCCGTTCTCCAGCACAACCGCGCCGGCCATTACCACCGCCAGCGCGAGGGCGGCTCGTCGGCGTCCGCTGGCGTAGAATCCGACGAACACGACGCCGAAGAGGGATGCGATCACCGCAACCGAGCCGAGCAGGGTGACGCCGCTCGCGAGGAGCGTGAGATCGGCGGAGGCGAATTGATGGATGCTCGATCGAACAGATTGATCGAAACTCCCGACGGTCCCGGACGAGGTAGCGACCGCCAGCCCGACGAACAGGCTCAGGCAAGCGGCGGCACAGGCCAGCAATGCCCTTTGGCCCGTCCTTCGCGGATCATCGAGGCATCCCTGCCGTCCCTTCGGCCATGCGCGACCAGCCTTCGGGTCCCGATTGGAACTGATCCGTCTCCGAAAGCACGAAGTCGCCCCGTTCGCCGTCCCAGATCAGGGTGTCGATCGCGATTCTCGGCCGCTCGATCCGGATGATGTTATAGGAATTGAGCTCCCCGCGGCGGCGCGACGAGGTGGCGGTGCCCGCCTGGACCAGCAGGGCCGAGTAGCCGGGGATCCGATACCGGACGGCGCTGGCACTCCGCCGACTGACATGCAGATGGCCCGACAGGACCATATCGACGCCGCAGCGCGCGAAGCCCGCCATCGCCATCTCGGCGCGCCCGACCAGCCCGCGCCGGTCGTCGCTTCCTGGCAGATCGAACGGATGATGGATCACGACGATCCGCGTGGCGCCTTTGCCCGATCGCTCCAGCCGGGCGCAGCTGCGCGCGACCTGCAGCCGGTTGATGCGTCCGTTCTTGATCACGAACGACCGGGCGGAGTTGATGCCGAGGATCGCGATCTCATCGTCGGCGTAGAAGGGCTCCAGATCCGCGCTGATATAGTGTCGATAGCTCGCGAGCGGGCGCAACCAGCGCGAGGCGACATCGTAAAGCGGCACATCGTGATTGCCGGGCACCACGATCTGGGGCGACGGCAGGCGGTCGAGGAAGTGGCGTGCCTCGGCAAATTCCCGCCGGCGGGCGCGTTGCGTCAGATCGCCCGAGACAACGACAACATCGGGTCTGGCGTCGCGGATCGCGCGCATCAGGGCGGGCAGCACGGCGCGGTCCAGCCGGCCGAAATGCAGATCCGAGAGATGGGCGATGGTGCGCAGGCCGGCCATCCTTCCGCTAGACCGGAGATGCGCTGGTCGCGGGGGCCGGAACGATGACGCCGAGGGCGCCGGGGCGGCTGCGGTAATGGAGAGGGGTCTCCAACAGACGTCACTTCTCCATCCCTGGCGACGCGAAGGCGCCTCGCCTTGGTCCGCAGCCAACACTCCTTGCGCATCGTGCGTCACGAACTCGGCGGCTGGGACGCGCCCGAGCAGCGCCTGCAGTGCCAGGCGCAGTAGCCTCGCCCGGCCGGCGGGCGGCGCGCAGCAGATCCATAACCGGCCGCCGTCCAGGCGGGCGCGCTCGCCGATGCGCGACCCCTCGATCTCGTAACGGTTGTTGCCGATGAAGACAAAGGGCGTCGCATCGACCGGTTCCTCCCGCGAATCCACCCGCAACTGGACACGGATCGGCGCGTAGCGCCCCAAGATGGTCAGAAAAGCCCGCGCGAATGCCAGCCATTTGCCGGTGCCGTGGGTCTGCAGCTCCTCGCGCTCGCGCACCAGGGCGGGATAGATCCCGAGGCTCGAATTGTTCAAAAATAGGTGGCCATTGACCTCGCCGACATCGATGCGGGCGAGTTTTCCGGCGAACAGGTTGGCGATCGCTCCATCCAGCTCCATCGGGATTTTGAGGTCGGTGGCAAAATGGTTGAGCGTCCCGAGCGGCAGGATGCCGAGCGCGTGCTCGGTGCCGACCAGCGCAGCGGCGACCGCACTCAGGGTGCCGTCGCCGCCGCCGGCGACGACGGGCTGGCTGCCCTCCGCCACGGCGCGGCGTGCGAGCTCCGGGATCTCGCTGCCATTCCGGGCAAGGATGATGTGCGCTTGCGCGCCGTTCCGGGCGAACCGGGCGGCAATCTGATCGCGCGCCTGCCCGGCCCGGTCAGAGCCGGCCGTGGCGTTGAGGATGCAGGTCACGACCGCCGAACGGACGAGCGGATGGTCTGCCATGGTGGTACTTTAACCGACATCGGCCCGATGGCCAGCTTGCTCAGCTGGAGAAACGGGGTCAGCTGGAGAAACGGGGTCAGGAGAAACGGGGTCAGGACTCTTAGGGGAGAAACGGGGTCAGGACTCTTTAGGGGAAATGGTAGGGGAACGAGGGTGCTTTGTTGGAAGGCCGGGTCACGGAGGGCTGGCGTGATGGTGACAATCTGCGCCAGGTCGGGTCGCCGGGACCTGGGCGCCAGCCGCGCCGTTTCGTGGCGGCAGCAACACAGCACGAAAGGGTGAAGCTCAGCGTCCTCTGGAAGCGGGCGGGTCGCTCACCCAGATAGTCTGACCGGTCGCGATTGATGCCCGCGCCGGCGCCCGCCCAGCGTGACACCGCTAGGCGTGGGGGCGCCGCCGTGCTATGCGCAGGTCGGTCGCCAAGGACGGGACGGTGATCGCGTGTCTGTGAACGGCTCGTCCTTCGATGCCGAGGCTCGCTGGCGACCAGCGGCGGGGGCGGCGGCGCCGACCGTGCCCGCGCGCCCGGGGCGCGGTTTGCTGGCGCGCCTCAGCAACCGCGCCGGGCGGAGCTGCCGCGGACCGCGTTCGGCTTCCTGCTCCAGTTCGGCCTGCCGCAGCAGATCATGCTGCTGCTGCTGACCGCCGCCTCGCTGCCGGTCTACTACGCCTCGCTCGATCTGCCCAAGCAGATCGTCGACAAGGCGCTCGGCGGTAAGCCGTCCGACTTTCCGCGCAGCGTCAGCTTCGGCGGCATCGACCTCGGCAGCTACCCGCAGCTCAAATATCTGGCGCTGCTGTCCGGCCTGTTCCTGCTCACGGTGCTGATCAACGGCGGCTTCAAATACGCGATCAACGTCTACAAGGGCCGGCTCGGCGAGGGCCTCCTGCGCCTGTTGCGGCAGGAGCTGCTGGCGCGCGTGCTGCGCTTCCCCTTGCCCCACTTCCGCAAGATCTCCCAGGGCGAGCTGATCGCCATGGTGACCGGCGAGGTCGAGGCGCTCGGCGGCTATTTCGGCGACGCCCTGGTCACGCCGGCGTTCCAGGGCGGGCTCTTGATCACGGCCCTCGGCTTCATCTTCGCCCAGGACCTGACCATGGGCCTCGCCGCGGTCGCGCTCTATCCCATGCAGGGCTGGCTGATCCCCAAGCTGCAGCGCCAGGTCAACCGCCTGGGCTACGCCCGCGTGCGCGAGGTGCGCCACCTGTCGCAGCGCATCGGCGAGGTCACCAGCGTGATCGAGGCCGTGCACGTCAACTACGCCGACCAGATGCAGCTCGACACCTTCGCCGGCCACCTCGGGCGCATCCTCGACATCCGCTACGCGATCTACAAGAAGAAGTTCTTCATCAAGTTCCTCAACAACTTCATCGCCCAGCTGACCCCGTTCTTCTTCCTGTCGCTGGGCGGCTATCTGGTACTGCGCGGCGGCCTGACGCTCGGCTCCCTGGTCGGCGTGCTGGCCGCGTACAAGGACCTGGCGCCACCCTGGAAGGAGCTGCTCGACTTCTACCAGGGCCAGCAGGACGCCCGCATCAAATACGACCAGCTGATCACCCAGTTCGACCCGGGCGGCCTGCGCCCGCCGTTCGCGGCCGAGCTCGAGGCGGCCGCCCGGTTCGGCCCCGGCAGCGTGATCGCCGGCAGCATCGAGGCCAAGGACCTGGGCCTCGAGGAGGACGGGCTGGTCAGCCTCGAGCAGCTGTCGGTGACCATCCCAGCCGGTCAGCACGTCGCCCTGATCGATGCCGACGGCGGCGCTTCCCATCTGCTCGCGCGCGCGCTCGCGCGCCTGGACGCGCCGGCCCGCGGCCGGCTGGCCCTCGACGGCCAGGACCTCGGCCAGCTGCCGCGGGCGCTCTACACCAAGGCACTCGCCTTCGTCGGCGCGCCGGCGCGCCTGGTCCAGGGCACGGTCGCCGACAACCTGCGCCTGCTGCTCGGACCCGACCTCGGCGCCGTGACCACCGCGAAGGTGCTGGCGGCGATCGACCAGGTCGAGCTCGGCGACGACCTGTTCCGCTTCGGCCTGCGCGCCGTGATCGACCCCGTCGAGCATCCGGCCCTGGTCGAGGCGATCCTCGCCGCCCGCGCCCGCCTGCGAGAACGGCTGGCGGCCGGCGACGACGCCGGCCTCGCCGAGCCGTTCGAGCGCGAGCGCTACCTCGCCAACGCGACCATCGGCGAGAACCTGCTGTTCGGCGCGCCCAGGACCGCCGAGCTCGACGCCCGGGCGCTCGCGGGCCACCCCTACGTCCGCCAGATCCTCAAGGAGACCGCGCTCGAGGCGCCGCTGATCGAGCTCGGCCGGACCGCCTGGCACAACCTCTCGGAGATCTTCGGCGACGTCCCGGTCCATCACCAGCTGGTGCAGGAGTTCAGCCCGCTCCGGCCCGAGGAGTTGACCCTCTACCGCCAGCAGCTGGCCGGCCTCGACCCGACGCCGGGCGGGGCGCTGGGCGCCGAGCAGCGCCGCCTGCTGCTCAACCTCGCCCTCAACCTGACCCCGGCCCGCGACCGCCTGGTCGATCTGTCGGCGGAGCTGACCGAGAAGCTCCTGGACGCGCGCAGGCGCTTCGTCGAGCAGTTGCCGCCGACAATGACCGGCGCGATCGAGTTCTTCGACCCGGAACGCTACCTGACCCAGCTCAGCGTCCGCGCCAACCTGGTGTTCGGCCGCATCCTGAGCCAGCACGCCCGCGCCGCCGAGCGCATCGAGCAGATCATCGCCGCCCTCGCCGAGGAGCAGAACTTCCGCCGCCTGGTGCTCGAGGCGGGCTTCGACTACACGGTCGGCATCGGCGGCAGCCAGCTCACCCCCCAGCAGCGCCAGAAGCTCGACCCTCGCCGCGGCCGCCCTTCGCCAGGCCCGCATCCTGGTCGCCGACGCCCCGACCCGCGACCTCCACCGCGGCGCCGCGACCACGGTCCTCGCCCGCCTCCTCGAGATCTACCACGACCGCACGGTCATCTGCGCCCTCGACGACGCCACCCTCGCCCCCCTCTTCGACCGCGTCCTGACGCTCGGCCACGGCCAGCTCCTCGAAGACCGTACGCCAGAGGCGGCCGAGGAGCCGCGCGCCGGCGCAGCGGTACCCGAGGCGCCGGCGCTCCCGGAGGCCAAGATGGAGCGCCTGCCCGCCGCCTCGTGAACTGACCTGAGCCCGCCCAATTGGTTCCTGACACCTTTTCCCCCGAGGAAAAGGTTCCTGACCACTGCTGTCCCACAGCGAGCTCAGAGGAGAACCAGTTGATTTTGTTGCCATTTTGGCACCGGTTCGCGGTCCTGGCCGGCGAGCAGGGCGGCGAGGTCGCGGCGCTGGAATAGATTGAGGTGCAACAGACGCAAGATCTCCTGCAGTGACCGGCCGGTGCGACTGGCGAATTTCAGGTAGGCCAGCATCAGATAGACACAGATCGCCACCCAGATCTGGGTCAGGACGGCGTTGCGGCTGGTGCCGAGGAAGGTCGTGATGCGCAGGTTCTGCTTGAGCCATTTGAAGAACAGCTCGATCTGCCAGCGCGCCTTGTAGACCGCGGCGATCGTGGTGGCCGCGAGATGGCGGGCGTTGGTCAAAAAGACGTACTCCTTGCCGGTCTCGGGGTCGTGCCAGCCGACCCGGCGCAGGGGCCGAAGGCCAATCGCCCGGGGCTTGACGCCGGTCATGCGGACCGTCTGGTCGAACCGAACGTTCGCATGCTGCGGCTTGGCCTCGCTCAGGACCTCGAAGCTGGCATTGTCGCGGGCGCGCGTGACGAAGAAGACGCCCTGGTCGATCAGCGCCTGATACCAGGCGAAGTCGGTGTAGCCCTTGTCGCAGACCACCATGCTGCCGCGCGGCCAGCGCAGCTTGCGCGCCTCGGCAATGTCGCTGGTCTGACCGTCGGTGAGGCTCACGAACGCTGGTAAGTAGCCGTCGTGATCGAGGCCCACATGCAGCTTGGCGGCGCCCTTGGTGGCTTTGTAGGTGGCCCAGGGGAAGACGCTGAGCGACAGTTCGAGGAAGCTCGAATCGAGCGCGTAGAGCTTGGGCTTGAAGCGGAAGCCATGGCGCGGGGCGAGCGCCGCGCAGCGCTCCCGCAGCCGGGCGCCGAGCGCCTCGTACAGGCTGTAGGGCTGGTCCCGATTGACCCGTGCGAGCGAGGCGCGCCGAGGCACGCGGGCCCCCAGATGATAGAGCCGGGGCTGCTGCGCCTCGAGCGCCGCTTCGAGGTCGCGGAGCGAGCCGCGGCCCGCGAGCTGCGCCACGACCAGGGCGACGAACTGGCTCCAGCGGGTCATCGTTCGCAGCGCGGCGCCATGGTGATGCTCCGCGGCCAGCCGCTCGAAACCGTGTCGCGACACGAGATGCAAGATCTGACGCAAAATCGTGCTACAGTGGCCCATGGCTCGGTTCCCCGCGTGATCTCAAGGGGTTGTGTCCAAAGCCCTTGTACCACGCCAGATCTGGAACCGAGCCACTTCTTTCGCCCCTATGGGACAGCAGTGGTTCCTGACACCTTTTCCTCTCTGACACCTTTTCCTCTCCAGGAGCAGGCACAGGGGATCCTGGTGGCGGCACTCGGAATGCTGGTACACTGCGATGGCCGTGGCCAAGGCACGCAAAGGACCAAGACGAGATGTGGCCCACGAACGCATTGACGGACTTGCTCGGGATCGAGCTGCCGATCGTCCAGGCGCCGATGGCGGGCGCTGCAACACCGGAACTCGCGGCGGAGGTGTCGAATGCAGGCGCGCTCGGCTCCCTCGGCTTCGGAACGAGCTCGATCACGTCGATCGAGGAGCAGGTCGAAGCCTTCGCGCGTCGGAGCAATCGCGGGCTCAACTGGAACTTCTTCTGCCACCCGGAACCGAACGACATAGAGGCGCGATCCGCGGCGATGAGGGAGCGCCTGGCGCCGCTCCTCGCGGAGCGCGGGCTCGACGAGCCGGTCGTCCCCTCGGCGCCGTTCCACACCTTCGGGGCCGAGCATCTGGCGCTGATCGTGTCCCATCGCCCCCGGATCGTGAGCTTCCACTTCGGGCTGCCTGAACCGGACCTCCTGGCGGCGGTCAAGGCGACGGGGGCCGTGGTCATGTGCTCCGCGACCTCTGCGGCCGAGGCGCGGTTGCTCGCCGAGCGGGGGGCGGACGTCATTATCGCCCAGGGTTCGGAAGCAGGCGGTCATCGCGGCACCTTCACCGGGCTCGCGGTGACCCAGCAGGCAGGCACGATGGCTCTGGTACCGCAGGTGGTCGATGCGGTCGACCGGCCGGTAATCGCCGCCGGCGGTATTACCGACGGCCGCGGCATTGCCGCTGCCCTGATGCTGGGAGCATCGGCGGTGCAGATGGGAACGGCGTTCCTTTTCTGCCCGGAAGCTCAGGTGAGCCCCGCCCACCGCGAGGCGCTGCTCGGGTCTAGCGACGACTCGACCAGGGTCACCTCGCTGTTCAGTGGCAAGCCGGCCCGCTCGATCGTCAACGAACTGATGGAGCGGCTCGAAGACATGGAAGATCAAGCAGCGCCGTTCCCGACTGAGACCAGCCTGATCGCTCCTCTTCGTAAGGAGGACGGGCAGTGGAGCTCTCTGTGGTCCGGCCAGGCGGCGGCGCTCGGACGCGAGATGGGGGCGGCAGAGTTGGTGCAGCAGCTCGCGAAAGAGGTTGCGGATCTGCTCCGCCTTTAGCTGCCCAAAGCTTAGAGCAAGCATGGCAAGCTTCTACAGCGGAGCGTGCGCGAATGGGCAATCCGGCAGGGCTGGGGTGGACGGCCGGCGCGGCAGGAGCAGGCGCAGGGGATCTTGGTCGCGGCCCTGAAAAAAAAGGTGAAAAAGGTGTCAGTGAAAAAGTGAAAAAGGTGTCAAAAAGTGAAAAAGGTGTCAGGAACCTTTTCAAGCGAGCGCCCATCTCGTGCCCATGGGCAGGCCGTTGCGGGTCGATGTCGTCAGGGAAAAAGGTGTCAGGAACCGTGGGGGAGGAAAAGGTGTCCAGCGACTGTCTTGGTTGGTCAAGCTGGTTGTGGGAGGAAAGATGTCAGGAACCACTGCTGTCCCATAACGGCGAAAGCGGAAAAGGTGTCACCTTTTCGCCGGCAAGGCTCTGAGCTTAGCGCACGCGGCGGGCGGGAAACCGCGTCTTCGGAGCGACCAGCTGGTCCTGTGTCGCGACGAGCTGCAGCTCGTCGGCGCCGGCGGCATGGGTGCGTTCGATCACGGCGTAGGTCGCGGCGCTGGCCAGCTCGAGCGCGCGCTCGGGCGCCCCGGTGCGCAGATGCTGGCCGAGGAACAGGGCGCTGAAAAGATCGCCCGTGCCGTGCACCAGGCCCGGCACTCGCGGCGTCGTGACCAGCGAGCTCGCATCGGCGGCATCCGCGAGCAGGCCGATCGTGTCCGGGGCGTCGGGCAGCTCGAGCCCGGTCACGACCACCAGCCGCGGCCCCATCCTCCTCAGGACTTCGGAGGCAGCCAGCGCGCCAGCGAGATCGCGCACCGGACGACCGGAGAGATGGGCGAGCTCGAAGCGGTTGGGGGTGACGATGTCGGCGGCCGGCAGCAGGCGGTCGCGGATCGCCTCCGCGATGCCTGGGGCGACGAACACGCCGGTGTGATCGTCGCCGATCACCGGATCGCAGAGGTAGAGCGCGTCCGGCCGGGCTGCGCGCACCGCCGCGAGCGCGCGCACGACCAGATCGGCGACCTCGGGTTGTCCGAGATAGCCGCTCAGCACGGCCGCGCAGCGGGCGAGCGCGCCCCTTCCCCGGCTCCCAGCGCCGACCTCGGTGGTCGGCGCGGAGCCGGAAGCCTCGAGGCCGCTCAGGAGCTCGGCGATCTGGGCGGGCAAAAGCTTGTGGCCGCGCCAGCCCCGGCCCTGCCCCGGGTGGTGCGCGAGCAGCACCGTGGGCACCGGGAAGACATCGAAGCCCAGACGCTGCAGCGGCAGGACCGCGGCGCTGTTGCCGACGTGACCGGAGACGACCGCCGATTGGATCGAGAGGACCGCATCCGGCGGCCCGCCCATCTAAGGTCGGTTCCGGCGCGGTCCGGTCATCGGCGGCGCAGCCGGTCGCGGCAGGCGAGCGCTGCCCGGTCGATGATCGCCGCGGCGTCGAGCTGGTACTCGCGATAGAGGTCCGGGATGTCGCCCGACTGGCCGAAGCGGTCGACGCCGAGCGGATAGACCCGGCAGCCGCCGCTGCTGCCGAGCCAGGCAAGCGTCGCCGGATGGCCGTCGAGCACGGTGACCAGCGAGGCGTCGGGGGCGAGCGGCGCCAGCAGACGCTCGAGCGCCGGGCGGGCGCCGTCGTCGCCGGCCGTGCGGCGGCCCTGCGCGTCCCGCCAGCCGGCATGCAGGCGATTGGCCGAGGTCACCGCCAGCACGCCGAGGCCGGGCAGATCCTCGGCGAGCGCATCGGCGGCCTCGAGCACCTCCGGCAGCACCGCGCCGGAGCCGACCAGGGCGAGCTCGCTGCCGGCCGCGGGCGCGCGCAGCCAGTAGGCGCCGGCGAGGATGCCCGAGGCCAGCGCGTCGCTCATCTCGCGCGCCGGCTGCTCGATCGGTCGGGTCGAAAGTCGGAGATAGACCGAGCCGCCGTCGTCGGCCTGGAGATGCTCGAAGGCAAAGCGCATGATGATCGCGAGCTCGTCGGCGTAGGCGGGCTCGAAGGCGAGGAGGTTCGGCTGGCCGATCCCGATCAGGCCGGTGCCGACCGACTGGTGGGCGCCGCCCTCGGGGGCCAGCGTGATCCCGGAGGGGGTCGCCACGAGCAGAAAACGGGCGTCCTGGTAGCTCGCGTAGGTCAGCGCATCCAGGCCGCGGGCGATGAACGGATCGTAGAGGGTGCCGACCGGGATCAGGCGCGAGCCGAACAGCGGGCCGGCGAGACCGAGCGCCGCCAGCATCAGGAACAGGTTGTTCTCGGCGATCCCGAGCTCGACGTGCTGGCCGCGCCGGCTCTCGGCCCAGAGCTGGCTCGAGGCGACCTGCTCGACCTTGAAGACGTCGGCGTGCTCGGCGCGGTTGAACACGCTCCGGCGCGCGACCCAGGGGCCGAGGTTGGTCGAGACCGTGACGTCGGGCGAGGTCGTGACGATCCGGGCGGCGAGCTCGCCCTGATCACGCGCCAGCTCGCCCATGATCCGCCCGAACGCCTCCTGGGTCGAGGCGCGCGCCGCCCGGCGGCCGAGCGCGAGCGCCGGCGGCACCGGCACCGGCGCGCTCACGTGCGCCTCGGTCCGCCTGGCGAACGGCACCGCGGCGCAGAATGCCGCCAGCTCCTCGGGATCGATCTCGAGGCCGGCGAAGCGGTCCCACTCCTGCCCGTCCGCAATCCGGTTGGCCTCCTTGAAGGCCGCCATCTGATCGACCGTCATCAGGCCGGCGTGGTTGTCCTTGTGGCCGGCGAACGGCAGGCCGAAGCCCTTGATCGTGTAGGCGATGAAGCAGTGCGGCCGGTCGTCCTGGACGCCCTTGAACGCCTCGAGCACGGTCTCGAGATCGTGGCCGCCGAGGTTGGTCATCAGGCGCCCGAGGCCGGCGTCGTCGTGCTCCGCCAGCAGTGTCCGGATGCCGGCCAGATGGCCGAGGTCGTGCTCGAGATGCTGGCGCCAGGCGCTGCCGCCCTTGAAGGTGATCGCCGAGTAGAGGTCGTTCGGACAGTCGTCGATCCATTGGCGCAAGGCCGGGCCATCGGGCCGGGCGAACGCCGCCTCCAGCAGCTTGCCATACTTCAAGGTGACGACCCGCCAGCCGACCGCGCCGAAGAAGTCCTCGATCTTCTTGAACAAGCGCTCGGGCACGACCCGATCCAGGCTCTGGCGGTTGTAGTCGATCACCCACCAGACGTTGCGGACGTCGTGCTTCCAGCCCTCGAGCAGGGCCTCGAAGACGTTGCCCTCGTCGAGCTCGGCGTCGCCGACGATCGCGACCATGCGGCCCTTGGGTTGGTCCCCCGGCGCCAGGCGGCGCTCGTGCAGGAGGTCCTGGGTCAGCGAGGCGAACAGGGTCATCGCGGCGCCGAGCCCGACCGAGCCCGTGGAAAAATCGACGCCGTCGCTGTCCTTGGTCCGGGACGGATAGGCCTGGGCGCCGCCGAAGGCCCGAAAGCGCTCGAGCTTTTCGCGACTTTGCCGGCCGAGCAGGTACTGGATCGCGTGGTACATCGGGCTCGCATGCGGCTTGACCGCGACCCGGTCGCCCGGCCGCAGCACGTCCAGGTAGAGTGCTGAGATCAGGGTCGCGACCGAGGCGCAGGACGCCTGATGGCCGCCGACCTTGAGCCCGTCCCGGCTCGGCCGGATGTGGTTGGCGTTGTGGATCATCCAGCAGGCGAGCCAGAGCACCTTCTGCTCGAGCGCGGCAAGGTAGTCGTGGGTCCGGTTGCCACCCGCAATCGGGGGTTCGTCGGTCCGGCGGGCCAGCTCCAGCATCGGGCTCCTTCCTCGCTGTCGATCGGTGGCACAGGCGGGCGCCATTCAACGATCCCGACCCCGGCGCCGTCAATCATCCCGGCCGCCATCCCGGCCGCGCGGCGCCGGCCGTCGGGATCAGCGTCCGACCCGCTACGGCGATGGCGGCACGCGGAGCTGCAGCGCCCGGCCCATGCGCTCGACCAGGTCCGTGACGAAGCCGCGCCTGGCCCCGGCCTCGGCCGCCCGGTTGCGCGCCTCGACCAGGAGGTGGTTGACGGCGTTCAGCCGGCCGGCGAGCACGGTCGCGACGTAGAGCGCCGCGAGCGGCTCGGACCGGAGAAAAGCCTCGGCGTGCTCGACCACGTAGAAGCTGGACGGCTGCACCGCCAGCACGTCGGCGGTATGGGCCTGGTCGAGTAGCAGGGCGACGTCGCCGAACACTGAGCCGGGCTCCAGCACCCGGGTGAGGAACACCTCCTCCATCACGATGTCGACCATGCCCTGCTTGAGGAACAGCAGGCGGCCGGTGGCGCTGCCCTGGGCGAGCACGACGTCGCCGCGCTCGAACACCAGGATCGGGAAGCCGGCGAGCTTTTCCAGGATCTCAGCGGGCGCCATGGTCTGCATGGCCGCGACCTCCTCTGCTGGCAAGCGGTCGCCGGCCGGACGCCGCGGGCGTCGCCGTCGATCCCATGCCCGCTCAGAGTGTCGCTTTTCGCCGCACCGGGCAACCTTTTGTGGCCCCACCGCCGGCAGCCCCAGGGCCGCACGCTCAGTGGAGCACGCAACGGAGGACGATCAGCACCGGAATCGGCACCCCGGGCAGCCAGAGCAGAGCGGAACGCATCTCAACCCTCCAAAGCCGGCCGGGACGGACCGGCATGGCGGGTCTCATGGCCTCCGCAGCACCCTTCGCCGACCGTCCATGTGGCCGACCCGCGCTCCTCGAGGACCGTTCCCGCCGGCGTGGCGACGCCAGCCTGGCAACGCGCGCGGCCGTCGGGTTCCGGCAACCGCTCCACCCGATCGCATCAGGCGCCGGCCTTGAGCTCGACCTCGACGAAGGCGAACTCGAAGGCGTTGGCGTTGATCACGTCGTGCTCGACCCCGGCATTCCGGAAATAGGGCACGCCCCGCCTGAGCTCCGCCCGACTGTGCGCGCCCCCCGGCAGGACCAGCTCGAGCACGCCATCGGCCATCGGCACGACCACATAGTCCATCGCATGCCGATGCCACCCCGTGGCGGCCCCGGGCGCGAAGCGCCACTCGGTCACCCGCACCCGCTCGTTGTCGATCAGGACCGTCGGCACCGCTCGTTCGGACATCGCCTGCTCCCTGAGATGGCGCTCCGCAGCCCGGAGCCGCCGCCATGCCGGGGAGCCCTGCCCCCCTCGAACATCATCCATTCCTGCCCGCGCCCCGGTTCACGGGACTCCGCCCGCCCCCCGTCCAGCTGCTTTGGGGCGGGCACAGATTCCCACGGTCGCATAATGAGATGGACGCCTCCCGCTGACGGCATCGAAGTGCCAAGGTGGTAGTCGTGAAACAAACCACGAACGCGGGAGACGTCCACATGCAGGTTACCACGATCGGGCTGGATATCGCCAAGAGCATGTTCCAGGTGCACGGTGTCGATGCACGGGGCCGGGCTGTGCTGAGGAAGCGCTTGGCGCGAGCCAAGGTGCTGGAGTTCTTCGTCAATCTGCCGCGCTGCGTGATCGGGCTCGAGGCCTGTGGCGGCGCGCATCACTGGGCGCGCGAGCTGATCCGGCTCGGGCACGAGCGCGCGCCTCATGCCGCCGCAGTACGTCAAGCCCTACGTCAAGACCAACAAGCACGACGCCGCCGACGCCGAGGCGTGCTGCGAGGCCGTGCAGCGTCCGAACATGCGCTTGGTGCCGGTCAAGACCGAGGGCCAGCAGGCGCTCTTGATGCTGCACCGGGTGCGCGACCAGCTGATTGGCCAGCGGACGGCGATGATCAACGCCTTGCGCGGCCACCTGGCCGAGCTCGGGATCGTGGCGGCGCAGCGCCGGACCGGCCTGCGCCAGCTGCGGGAGATCCTGGGCGAGGTCGAGGACGAGCGCATCCCGCCGCTGACCCGCGAGGTGTTGCAGCTGCTGGTGGCCCAACTTCGCGAGCTCGAGGCCAAGGTCGCCGACCTCGACCGCCGCCTGGTCGCGATGACCCGGAGCGACGCAACCTGCAGATCGCTGGTCGCGGTGCCCGGAATTGGGCCGGTGATCGCGACCGCGTTCGCCGCGACCGTGCCCGATGCGCGCGCGTTCCGCTCGGGCCGCCACCTGGCGGCCTGGCTTGGCCTGGTCCGCAGACAGCACGCCACCGCCGGTAGGGCGCTCAAGCTCGGCATCAGCAAGCGCGGCGACGGCTACCTGCGCCGCCAGCTGATCCACGGCGCAAGGTCGCTGGTCAAGGTCAGCGCTGGACATACCGGCAGGCTTTGGTCCTGGGTCAACGGCTTGCGGGCGCGCCGGCCGTTCAACGTCGTGGTCGCGGCCGTGGCCAACAAGCTGGCCCGGATCCTCTGGGCGATGTCGAGCCGCGGCGAAGCCTATCGCGCCGCCTGAGCCACGACCCGGCCGCCATTTCGAGCTTCCACGAGCTGCGCGGGCGATCGCGACGTGATGGCAGGATCGGTCGGACCGAGGCCGGCAGAACCCGTGTCGGTCCACGAGCTTCGAGCTCGTTCGCATGATCGGGTGCCGGTCCGCGGATCTCATCAAGGCCAGCGGCTTAGCCGCCGCACCCGAAGGCCGAATGGATGGCAGCAAGCCAAGACCACGCCGCCAAACACGTCAAGAAAACCCTTGCAGAGCGGAAGGCATCCATCGATGGACCCCTGAGTCTCGAACAGGCTACGGATGAATGGTTAACGAAAGGTTGACCGGACGGTGTGGGACCTGATCCGGGCATCCGTGGCGGCAACCTGCCCGGGCTCCCGAATGAGCCGCGGGCGTCCGGCTCCGGCTCGGACCAGGGAAGGCCGCGCTATCGGGAGGAGGAGAGGGGGACCATGGCCTACGCGCTCACCGATGACGGCGTCCGGCTCTACTATGAGGCCGCGGGCGAGGGCGTGCCGGTCGTGTTCGTGCACGAGTTCGCGGGCGATCATCGCAGCTGGGAAGCGCAGATGCGCTTCTTCAGCCGGCGCCACCGCTGCATCGCCTACAACGCCCGCGGCTATCCGCCCTCGGACGTGCCGGCGGACGTCGCGAGCTATTCCCAGGCGCGCGCAGCGGCCGACATCGGCGCGGTGCTGGACGCGGCCGGGATCGGGCGGGCGCATGTCGTCGGCCTGTCGATGGGCGCTTTCGCGACCCTGCACCTCGGGCTCGATCATCCCGAGCGGGCGCTCTCGCTGGTGATCGCCGGCATCGGCTACGGCGCCGAGAAGGCGCGCGAGGCCGAGTTCCGGACCCAGGCCGAGGCCGCGGCCAGAGGCTTCGAGAGCCAGGGCAGCCCGGCGTTCGCCGCGGTCTACGGCGAGGGTGCCGCGCGCGTCCAGCTCCAGGCCAAGGACCCGCGCGGCTGGCGCGAGATGGTCGACTGGCTGGGTCAGCACGACGCGCGGGGCGCCGCCAACACCATGCGCGGCGTCCAGGCACGCCGGCCCTCGCTCTACGATCTCGAGGACCGCCTGCGCCAGCTGGCGCTGCCGACCCTGATCATCGCCGGCGACGAGGACGACCAGACCCTCCAGCCGGGGATCTTCCTCAAGCGCACGATCCCGGCCTCGGGCCTCTTGGTCCTGCCCAAGACCGGGCATCCGATCAACCTCGAGGAGCCGGACGCCTTCAACCGGGCGGTTGCCGGGTTCTTCGCCCAGGTCGCCGCCGGCCGCTGGTCGCCGCGCGATCCCCGCGCCCGTCCCGACGAGATCCTGAGGACCCGCTGACGGTTGACAGGCCGGGACCGGACGCCAATAGCTGGGCCGCGGACCGGCCTTGCCGGCAGGCCGGGCGCCGCGACCACCCGCCGGCGTTGAGGGATGGCATGAGCGAAGCTCGCCTGGCGCGCGGCCGCAACGTCGCGCCGGAGTTCCTGGCCGATCGCGCCCGCTTCGTCCGGCTCGAGACCCTGCGCCTGACCCGGATCGCCGGGGCCGGCCACTATTCCAGCACCTTCTCGGCCGCCGAGCTGTTCGCCGCCCTCTACTACGCCCATCTGCGCCTGCGGCCCGCCGAGCCCGACTGGCCGGATCGCGACCGCTTCATCCTGAGCAAGGGGCATGCCGCGATCGGCCTCTATCCGGTGCTGGCCGACCTCGGCTTCTTCGACAAGCCGGGCTGCTCGACGACTACACCCGGCTCGGCAGCCCGTTCGGCGACCATCCGGACATGAAGAAGATCAAGGGCGTCGACTTCAGCTCGGGCTCGCTCGGCCACGGCCTCTCGGTTGGGCTCGGCATGGCGCTCGCCGGTCGCATCCAGGAGCGCAGCTACCGGGTCTATTGCATGCTCGGCGACGGTGAGCTGCACGAGGGCCAGATCTGGGAGGCCGCGATGGCGGCCAGCCACTTCCGGCTCCAGGGACTGATCGGCATCGTCGATCGTAACCAGCTCTGCATCGACGGCTCGACCGAGGAGATCATGGCGGTCGAGCCGCTCGAGGACCGTTTTCGGAGTTTTGGCTGGACGGTGCGGCGGATCGACGGCCACGATTTCGAGGCGATCCTGGACGCGCTCGACGCGCTCAAGCCCGCGGGCGTCGGGCCGCCCCAAATGATCGTCGCCGACACCGTCAAGGGCCGCGGCGTGCGAGATGATGGAGGGCAACCTCAACTGGCACGTCGGCAACCTGGTCGGGCGCGACTATGACGCCGTGGTCGCCGAGCTGCAGCGCGGCCTGGCACCGGCCGCGGCGGAGAGCTGAACCATGACCGCCGAAGATGTCGCCCCCGACACCACCGGCCAGGACCAGAGCGACCTGTTCCGCGGCGTGAGCGGACCCGCGGATCTCACCGAGAGCGAGTTGGTCAAGGGCACGCCCGCCTCCCGCCTGCCGGCCTTCGTCCTCGGCGCAGGAGCTGGCCGAGCTCGCCGATCGCGACCCGCGGATCGTGGTCCTGACCGCCGACCTCGCCTCGGCCAACCGGACGATCGAGTTCAGGAGCCGGCATCCGGAGCGCTACTTCGACTTCGGGATCGCCGAGAAGAACATGATCACCGCGGCCGCCGGCATGGCCGCCTGCGGCCTCTTGCCCTACGCCGCGACCTTCGCCGCCTTCTCCGGCATCCTCGCGGCCGAGCAGATCCGGACCGACTGCGCCTATCCCGACCTGCCGGTGCGGATCATCGGCACCCATTCGGGCATCTCGATGGGCTTCTACGGCACCAGCCACCACGCGACCGAGGACCTCGGCATGCTGCGCACGATCGCGGACCTGACCGTGGTCTGCGCCACCGATGCCAACCATCTGCGCGCCGTGCTCAGGGCGTCGCTCGAGCATCCGCACGCGATCTACATCCGGCTCGGCCGCGGCCGCGATCCCGACGTCTACGCCGAGGTGCCGGACGGGCTCGTGCTCGGCCGCGCGACCCGCCTGCGGGAGGGCGGCGATCTCACCATCATCGCGACCGGCGCCGAGGTCCATCCGGCGCTGGAAGCGGCCGCGAGCCTGGCGGAGCACGGCATCGCGACGCGGGTCGTCGACATGCACACGATCAAGCCGCTCGACGCGGCCGAGGTGCGGGCGGCGGCCGCCGAGACCGGGGCCGTCCTGACCGTCGAGGAGCACAACGTGATCGGCGGCCTCGGCAGCGCGGTCGCCGAGATCCTGGTCGACTGCCCGCGGGTGCCGTTCGCCCGCCACGGCGTCCAGGACGAGTTCGCGCTGATCGGCCCGCCCGCCGCGCTCTACGCCCACTACCGCCTGGACGCGGCCGGCATCGCCGGGATCGCCCGGGAGCTGCTCGCGCGGCGCACCGCCTGAGGAAGCCGCCGACCGGGGCTGCCTAGGTCGGGATCACGGCGGTGGCTGGATGGTCGATCGTCGCCTCATGCAGGCCGATCATCTTGCCACCTCCAGCGCTGATGCCCGCTC
This sequence comes from uncultured Alphaproteobacteria bacterium, assembly GCA_963730195.1. Classification (GTDB taxonomy): domain Bacteria; phylum Pseudomonadota; class Alphaproteobacteria; order Geminicoccales; family Geminicoccaceae; genus DATAOG01. The sequence goes on along the minus strand of CAVSRN010000045.1, from coordinate 154,428 downwards.
CTTCGCGCGCGCCGTGCGCGCCGCACGGGCGATGACGAGCTTTTGCACCTCGCTCGCACCCTCATAGATGCGAAGCGCGCGGATCTCGCGGTAGAGCGCCTCGACCTTGTTGCCATGCCGGACGCCTTCGGCGCCGTGCAGCTGGACCGCGCCGTCGATCACCTGCTGCGCCGTCTCGGTCGCGAACAGCTTGGCGATCGCCGCCTCGCGGGTGATCCGGGCCGCCCCCTGGTCCTTGGCCCAGGCGGCGCGATAGACCAGGAGCGCGGCGGCGTCGATCGAGGTCGCCATGTCGGCGAGGCGCGCCTGGCTCATCTGCAGCTCGGCGAGCGGCCGGCCCATGATCTGGCGCCGCTCGGCGTGGTCGAGCGCCTCGTCCAGCGCCCGGCGGGCGAAGCCGAGCGCCGCCGCGCCGACCGTCGCGCGGAACACGTCGAGCGTCGCCATCGCGATCCTGAAGCCGTCGCCGCCGGCGCCGAGCAGGTTCGCGGCCGGCACGCGCACGCCCTCGAAGCGGAGCTCGGCCAGCGGATGCGGCGCGATCGCCTCGATCCGCTCCGCGACCTCGAGGCCCGGCGTATCGGCGTCGACGATCAGGGCCGAGAGGCCCTTGGCGCCCGGCGCCTCGCCGGTGCGCGCGAACACGACGTAGTGGTCGGCGATGCCGCCGTTGGAGATCCAGGTCTTGGTGCCATCGAGCACGAACGCGTCGCCCTCGCGGCGCGCGGTGGCCCTGATGCCCGCGGCATCGGAGCCCGCCTCGGGCTCGGTCAGCGCGAAGCCGCAGATCGCCTCGCCGGTCGCCACCGGCGGCAGATATCGGCCCTTCTGGGCCTCGGTGCCGAACAGCGAGATCGGGCCGGAGCCCAGGCCCTGCATGGCGAAGGCGAAATCCGCGAGGCCCGCGCGGTAGGCCAGCAGCTCGCGCGCGAGGCAGAGGCTGCGGACATCGAGGCGGGCGGCGCGGCCGCCGTGTGGGGCGGTGACCGTGAGCCTGAGCAAGCCCGCTTCGCCGAGTGCCCGGACCAGCTGGCGGCAGCTGCCGTCGACGTCCTGCTCGTCGATCAGCTCTTCGAGATACCGGTCGGCAAAGCGCTCGATCTCGGCCGCCAGCGCCCGATGCGCGGGCTCGAAAAACGGCCAGCCGAGGAAGCTGCGATCGGCCATCAGTCGCCCTCGAACACCGGCTTGCGCTTCGCGGCGAAGGCCTCGTAGGCGCGCCGGAAATCGGCGCTCGCCATGCAGATCGCCTGCGCCTCCGCCTCGGCCTCGAGGGCCTGGTCGAGGCTCATGCTCCACTCCTGATGCAGCATGCGCTTGGTCATGGCATGGGCGAAGGTCGGGCCGGCGGCGAGCTCGGCCGCCAACGCCTGCGCCTCGGCGAGCACCGTCTCGGGGGGGCTGAGCCGGTTGAAGAAGCCCCAGCGCTCGCCCTCCTCGGCGGTCATGACGCGGCCGGTGTAGAGCAGCTCGGCCGCGCGGCCCTGGCCGATGATCCGGGGCAGGAGCGCGCAGGCGCCCATGTCGCAGCCGGCGAGCCCGACCCGTACGAACAGGAACGCGGTCCGGGTCCGCGGCGTGCCGATCCGGAGGTCCGACGCCATGGCCAGAGCGGCGCCAGCACCGGCGCAGATGCCATCCACGGCGGCGACGATCGGCTGCGGGCAGGCACGCATGGCGCAGACCAATGCGCCGGTCATGCGCGTGAACGCGAGCAGCTCCGGCATGGTGCTGTGGGTCAAGGGCTCGATGATCTCGAACACGTCGCCGCCGGAGCAGAAATCGCCGCCGGCCCCGGTGATCACGACCGCCTTGACGTCCCCGGCATAGCGCAGCGCCTCGAACGTATCGCGGAGCTCGGCGTAGCTCTCGAAGGTGAGCGGATTCTTGCGCTCGGGCCGGTCGAGGGTGATCGTGGCCACCTTGGCCTCGAGCGACCAACCGAAGCTCGCCGGCCGATGCCCGGCCATCCGGGTCATGCCGCCGCCTCCCCGCTGGCGCGCGGGCGCGCGCGCCGGGCCGACCGCTTGAGCTCGCCGAGCAGGGCGAACAGCCGGCGGCGCGCCTCGGGATCGAGCCCGCCGGTCAGCTCCTGGACCCAGTCCTGATGCGCGGCGGCGATCGCCTCGAAGCGGGCGCGGCCGTCGCCGGTCAGGCGGACGAACTGGGTGCGCCGGTCGTGGGCGGCGCGCTCGCGCACAACCCAGCCCTGGCGCTCGAGCCGGTCGGTGAGGCCGGTCACGTTGCCGCTGGTGACCATCAGACGGCGGCTGAGCTCGCTCATCGCGACGTCGCCATCGCCGCTCCGGTAGAGCTGGGCCAGATAGTCGAATTGCGCCAGCGAGATCCCGAAGCGCTTGCGGAGACGCGCGGCGATCTCCGTAGAGATCAGGCTGGTGGTCGCGAACAGCCGGAGCCAGAGGCGAAGCGGCCCCTTCTCGCCCACGGCCGAGCTCTCGAAGTCGACCCGCTCCATCACATGATCTCGCCGCCGGCGACCACGATCGCCTGCCCGGTGACCCCACGGGCGGCGTCGGCGCAGAGCCAGAGCACGGCATGCGCGACCTCCTCGGGCGCGATCAGCCGCTGCTGTGGGTTGCTGCCGGCGAGCCGCGCCCGCGCCTCGGCCCCCGAGGTGATCTCGTGGTGCTGGTCCTGCTGCTGCATCAGGATCGAGAACCAGAGGCCGGCGGGCCCGCCGTCGATCACGACGATCCGCATCAGCGGCGCCGGGCGGGGCTCGAACGCCACCCGGCCACCCGGAAATCCCGGACGGGGCACGGCAGGCGTTCCACAACCATCTGTTGCATTGGCCGGCCTTATGCTCAACTCGAAAAATCATTTAGGTCTAAAATGTTCAGTCATCAAGATCCGGCGCCGACTTTTTTTGATGCGAGGCGGCCGGGCCTCGATCAGCTGGTGACGTCGCAGCGGTGCCAGATCTCGTTGGCCGCGCCGTTGCCCGGATCGAGCTCGACCGTGTCCTCGTTCAGAAGGATCATCAGGATCTTGACCCCGGCGTCGCTCTCGCCCGCCGGCACGACGTAGGAGAAGGCGTGGCGCGAGTAGCTGCCGGTGATCTGGCTGCCGCCCGGGGTCACGATCGCCGGGCCATCGATCGTCATGACGCGCCCGTCCTGGGCGCACCAGTTGCCATCGATCGCATCGGCGCGCGCAACGCCCGGCGCCAGGACGAGCGTCGTGAGCCCGAGAACGAAGCCGAATTCGCTTTCCGGACATGGGCCAAAACTCCAGAGCCGACCATCCGGGGCGAGATTAGACAGTCGGCCCGCGATGAACAACCGAGCGTGATTGTCCCGGGCGTCGAGTAGCGTGTTTTACTGGCGATCCAGATCCGCGCAGAGGCAAGGCTGATGGGAGGCGGACGCGGATCGCCAACCAGGATCGGGAGGAGCGGCCCGTGATTCCCGGCAACTTCGACTATCACCGTCCGGCGACCCTGGACGAGGCGATCGTGCTGCTCGCCGAGCTCGGCGAGGACGCAAGGCCGCTGGCCGGCGGCCACAGCCTGGTGCCGATGATGAAGCTGCGCCTCGCCCAGCCCACCAATCTGGTCGATCTGAGCGGCATCGCGGCGCTCAAGGGCGTCCGGGCCGACGGCGGCGAGATCGTGATCGGCGCCATGACCACCCAGCGGGAGATCATCGCGTCGGAGCTGCTGGCGGACCGGCTGCCGATCCTGCGCGAGACCGCGCTCCAGATTGCCGACCCGCAGGTCCGCTACGTCGGCACCCTCGGCGGCAACTGCGCCGGCGGCGATCCGGGCAACGACATGCCGGCGGTCATGCAGTGCCTGGGCGCCACCTATGTGCTCGACGGGCCGAACGGCGACCGCCGGATCGCCGCCCGGGATTTCTACGAGAGCGCGTTCACGACCCGGCTGGAGCCGGGCGAGATCCTGTCCGGGGTCCGGATACCGGTGCCGGCGAAGGGCCACGGCTACGCCTACGCCAAGATGAAGCGCAAGGTCGGCGACTACGCGACCGCGGCCGCGGCCGTGATCCTGACCATGGCTGGCGGCCGCTGCGCCGAGGCCTCGATCGCGCTGACCAACCTCGCCGCAACCCCGCTCCATGCCGCAGAGGCCGCCAGGGCCCTGGTCGGGACCGCGGTCGATGGGGCGGCGATTCGAAGCCGCGGTCGGAGCCGCGGTCGCGATCACCGATCCGGCGCCGGACCTGCGCGGCCCTGCCGATTTCCGCAGGCACGTCGCCGGCGTGATGACCAGGCGGGCGATCGAGACCGCGCGCGCCCGCGCGGGAGGTTGAGTGATGGCCAAGCATCAGATCAAGCTCACGGTCAACGGCCGCACGGTCGAGGCCCTGGTCGAGACGCGGCTCTTGCTGATCCACTTCCTGCGCGAGGCGCTGAACCTGACCGGCGCCCACATCGGCTGCGAGACCAGCCATTGCGGTGCCTGCACGGTCGACCTCGACGGCCGCTCGGTCAAGAGCTGCACGCTGTTCGCGGTCCAGGCGGACGGCGCCGAGATCAGGACCGTCGAGGGGCTGGCTTCCGCCGATGGCCTGCACCCGCTCCAGGAGGGCTTCGCGCAGGCGCATGGGCTCCAGTGCGGCTTCTGCACGCCCGGGATGATCATGCGCAGCTACAGGTTGTTGCAGGAAAACCCTGATCCAACGGATGAGGAGATCCGGATGGGTCTGTCGGGCAATCTCTGCCGCTGCACCGGCTATCAGAACATCGTCAAGGCGGTCCGCTACGCCGCCGACAAGCTTGCCGAGGCCAAGGAGGCCGCCCAATAATGGCTACCGATGGGATGGCTACCGATCCCGCGACCCTGACCCAGGAGCAGCGCGAGGCGACGCTGGGCGGCATCGGCAGCGCGCGCAAGCGCAAGGAGGACGCGCGCTTCATCCAGGGCAAGGGCAACTACGTCGACGACCTGAAGCTGCCGGGCATGCTGTTCGGCGACTTCGTGCGCTCGCAGTATGGCCACGCCCGGATCAGATCGGTCGATGTCAGCAAGGCGAAAGCCCTGCCAGGTGTGGTGGCCGTGCTGCTCGCTGACGACCTGAAGCCGCTCAATCTCCACTACATGCCGACGCTCGCCGGCGACGTCCAGGCGGTGCTCGCCGACACCAAGGTTCTGTTCCAAAATCAGGAAATCGCCTTCGTGGTCGCCGAGGACCGGTACATCGCGGCCGACGCGATCGAGCTGATCGAGGTCGACTACGAGGAGCTGCCGGCGCTGGTCGATCCGTTCCAGGCGCTGGCGCCGGATGCGCCGGTGCTGCGCGAGGACCTCGAGGGCAAGACCTCGGGTGCGCACGGCGCGCGCAAGCATCACAACCACATCTTCACCTGGGAGGTCGGCGATCAGGCGGCGACCGAGCGCGCCTTCGCGGACGCCGAGGTCACGGTCAAGGAGCTGGTCTCCTACCAGCGCGTGCACCCTTGCCCGCTCGAGACCTGCGGCTGCGTCGCCTCGATGGACAAGGTCAGGGGCGAGCTCACGGTCTACGGCACCTTCCAGGCGCCGCACGTGGTGCGCACGGTCGGCTCGATCCTGTCCGGGATCCCGGAAGCGAAGATCCACGTCATCGCGCCCGACATCGGCGGCGGCTTCGGCAACAAGGTCGGGGTCTACCCGGGCTACGTCTGCGCGATCGTCGCCTCGATCGTCCTCGGCGTGCCGGTCAAGTGGATCGAGGATCGGATCGAGAACCTCTCGGCGACCGCCTTTGCCCGCGACTACCACATGACCGGCGAGCTGGCGGCGACCAAGGACGGCCGGATCACGGGCCTGCGCTGCCACGTGCTGGCCGATCACGGCGCGTTCGATGCCTGCGCCGATCCGACCAAATACCCGGCCGGCTTTTTCTCGATTGTGACCGGGTCCTACGACATCCCGGCGGCGCAGGTCACGGTCGATGGCGTCTACACCAACAAGGCGCCGGGCGGGGTCGCCTACCGCTGCTCGTTCCGGGTCACCGAGGCTTCTTACCTGATCGAGCGCATGGTCGACGTGCTGGCGCACAAGCTCGAGATCGACCCGGCCGAGCTGCGGCTCAAGAACTTCATCAAGGCCGAGCAGTTCCCCTACCAGTCGGCGCTCGGGTGGGAATACGACTCGGGCGACTATACGACCGCGATGCAAAAGGCGATGGCCGCGGTCGGCTACGAGGGCCTCCGGCGCGAGCAGGCCGAAAAACGGAAAAAGGGCGAGCTGATGGGGATCGGCGTCAGCTTCTTCACCGAGATCGTCGGCGCCGGCCCGACCCGCAACTGCGACATCTTGGGCGTGGGCATGTTCGACAGCTGCGAGATCCGGGTCCACCCGACCGGCAGCGCGATCGCGCGCCTTGGCACCAAGAGCCAGGGCCAGGGCCACGAGACCACCTACGCCCAGATCCTGGCGACCGAGATCGGGATTCCCTCGGAGCTGATCGAGATCGAGGAGGGCAACACGGATACCGCCCCCTACGGGCTCGGCACCTACGGCTCGCGCTCGACTCCGGTCGCCGGCGCCGCGGCGGCCCGCGTCGGGCGAAAAATCCGGGCCAAGGCGCAAAAGATCGCAGCCCATGTGCTCGAGGTCGCCGAGGACGACCTGCAGTGGGACGTCGATCGCTTTCAGGTCAAGGGCCTCCCGGAAAAAGTCCTGACCATGAAGGAGATCGCCTGGGCCGCCTACCACGGGGTCCCCGAAGGCATGGAGCCGGGGCTCGAGGCGGTCGACTACTACGATCCGCCGAACATGACCTACCCGTTCGGGGCCTATATCTGTGTGATCGACCTCGACAAGGAGACCGGCGAGGCCAAGGTCCGGCGCTTCTACGCTCTCGACGATTGCGGTACGCGGATCAACCCGATGGTGATCGAGGGCCAGGTCCACGGCGGCCTGACCGAGGCGTTCGGGATCGCCATGGGCCAGGAGATCGTCTACGACCATCTGGGCAACGTCCAGGGCGCGACGCTCCTCGACTACTTCCTGCCGACCGCGGTCGAGACCCCGGTCTGGGAGACCGACTTCACGGTCACGCCGTCCCCGCACCACCCGATCGGCGCCAAGGGCGTCGGCGAGAGCCCGAACGTCGGCGGCGTTTCCGCCTTTTCGAACGCGGTCGTGGACGCGTTCGCCCACCTCGGCGTCAGCCATATGCCGATGCCGCACACCGCGGCCAAGATCTGGCGTCAGTGTCACGAGCTGGGCCTGACCGAGCCGCCCCTCGCGGCGGAATGAGCCCGCCTGCCCGCGGCCAGATCTCGCAGGTCGGCGGCATCCGGGCGTTCGCCCGCGCAGCGGGCGGCGCCCCATGACCGCTCCGCGTCCGCCCCGCTACGAGCGGCGCCTTTGCTGTCGCTCGGCATCCCCCATGAGGGTGCGCAGATCCGAATCGGGTGGATTCAACAAGCGCTCCACCTCATCGGCCACCCGTCTCATCGGCCCACCCGCCTCATCGGCCCCGCCCGCCTCATCGGTCCGCCCGCCTCATCGGCCCACCCGCCTCATCGGCTCGCCCGCCTGATCGGCCCGCCCGCCTGATCCGCCCACCCGTCGCGGCGGCGGCAGCTGGATGGGCCCGTACGGCTCAGGAGGCGACGGCACGCCGGCAAGATTCGCGCGGCCCCAAGGCGCGGCGGCGGAGTCCCACGGTCCCATGGACCACCCGAAGAAAGCGCTAACGCCAAGTCCGTTAACGGCGGGTTAACGCGAACGACGAAACCGTGACGCGGTGCTATCTATGTGAGGATGACGGTGACGGGGAAGGGCGTGACGGACCCGGCGGGCGTGGAGCTGACGCGCGAGGAGCTGGGGCGGCGGTTGGGGGCGGTCGGCTTCGTCGCCGATCCGCAGCTGCTGATGGCGATCGTCCTGATGCAACGCCTGGAGCGCCCGCTGCTGCTCGAGGGCGACGCCGGCGTCGGCAAGACCGAGGTCGGGAAAAGCCTGGCCAAGGCGCTCGCAGCGGCCGCTGATCCGCCTTCAGTGCTACGAGGGCCTGGACGCCAACGCCGCGGTCTATGAATGGAACTACCAGCGCCAGCTGCTCGCGATCAAGGCGCGGGAGCGCGAAGGCGAATCGGCGGCGGCGACCGAGGCGCACATCTTCGAGCGCGGCTTCCTGCTCGAGCGGCCGCTGCTCAAGGCGATCACCCAAGCCGTGGCGCCGGTGCTGCTGATCGACGAGATCGACCGCGCCGACGAGGAGTTCGAGGCTTATCTTTTGGAAGTGCTGTCCGATTTCCAGATCAGCGTGCCCGAGCTCGGCACGATCACCGCGAGCTCGATCCCCTGGGTGGTCCTGACCTCGAACCGGACGCGCGAGCTCTCGGACGCGCTCCGGCGCCGCTGCCTCTACCACTTCGTCGACTACCCGAGCGAGGACAAGGAGCTCCGGATCGTGCTCGCGCGCCTGCCCGGGATCGCAGCCGGCGCTCGCCCAGCAGGTCGTGCGCGTGGTCCAGGCGATCCGGCGCGAGGACCTGCGCAAGGTCCCGGGGGTCGCCGAGACCCTGGACTGGGCCGCAGCCCTCCTCGGCCTCGAGGTCCGAGATCTCGGCAGTGCGCCCGAGGCGGTTCACGAGAGCCTGCTCTGCCTGCTCAAGACCCACGAGGACCAGCAGGCCCTGGCGCCCGAGGTCATCTCGCGCCTGATCGCCAAGGTCGCCTGATGCTCGACCCTGAGATCGGCACCGGGCTCGCCCGCCGGGTCACGGGCTTCGTCCGGCTGCTGCGGGACAACGGCTTCCCGGTCGGGCTCGGCGAGGCCGGGGACGCGCTCCGCCTGCTGCGCGCGACCGACCTCGGCCGGCCGCACGAGCTGCGCCGGGGCCTGCGCGCGTTGCTCTGCTGCTCCAAGACCGACTGGGAGCGCTTCGACGAGCTGTTCGACGTCTGGTGGCTGCGGCGCGGCATGCGCCCTGCGCTCAAGGCGAGCGGCCAGCCCCGCGCCGGCGGCGCCCGCCCGCGCCGCACCGGGCCGCTGATCGACGAGCGCTTCGGCCCGCCCGAGCGCCTCGGGCAGGGCGGGGCCGGCGAGACCAGCGCTCGCCCGCGCCGGATCGGCGCCAGTCGGAGGGAAGCGCTCGGCGAGACCGACCTTCGCCACATCGCCGACTCCGACGAGCTCTCGAAGCTGCAGGACCTCTGCGAGCGGCTCGCCGCCCGCATGCGCTATCGCCTGGCCCGGCGCCAGCGGGTGCGCGCGCGCGGTCGCCGGCTCGATCTCCGGCGCGTGATCCACCGCAGCATCCAGAGCGGCGGCACGCCGCTGCGGCTCGCCTTCCGGCGCCGCCATCCCAAACCGCTGCGCCTGGTCCTGATCCTCGACGCGTCGGGCTCGATGAGCCCCTACAGCACCTTCTTCGTCCGCTTCCTGCGCGGCGTGCTGCTGAGCTTCCGCCACGCCGACGGCTTCGTCTTCCACACCCGCCTGATCCACCTCGGCCCGGCGCTGCGCGAGCGCAACAGCGCGCGTGCGATCGAGCGCATGGGCTTACTCGCCGAGGGTTGGGCCGGCGGCACCCGGATCGGCGAGTGCCTGGCGGCCTTCAACCGCCACCACGCGGCGAGCGCCCTGAACGGCCGCACGGTCGTCGTGATCGTGAGCGACGGCTACGACACCGGGCCGCCCGCAACGCTCGCGGCCGAGATGGCCCTGCTCAGGCGCCGGGCCCGCCGGATCGTCTGGCTGAACCCCCTGCTCGGCTGGCCCGGCTATGAGCCTGCCGCCGGCGGCATGGCGGCGGCGCTGCCGTTCGTGGACCTGTTCGCGCCGGCGCACAACCTGCAAAGCCTGGCCGCGCTCGAGCCGGCGCTCATGCGGCTTTGACCGCCTGTTCTCTGGCGCTCGCCGGCTTGGTCCCAGCCGCGGCCGGGACCAGGCCATCTCGCCCAGACAGTCTCCCGCTCCGACCGAACATGTCGAGAGATACGAGGAACCTTTTCACAACTGCACCGTGAGCTACCGCCTTAAGCAGACAATTGGTTCCTGACGTTCCTGACGCCTGTTCTCTGTGCTGACACTTTTTCTCCGGCAGAGAATCGTCACTGTCGCCGATCGCGCCGCCCTTGGGCAGGTGGCGCTGGAACTGCGCTTGCTTTTGACGCAGATCAAGGCGTGGACTAGTGTTCGCCGCAACATGCAGGCGTCGTCACGCTGAATCACGAGGTGAACCATGCTGAAGTACATCGTCGCGATCGCGGCCTTGATGGCCGCCACCGCCGCCCCTGGTGCGGTCGCCGAGGCAGCGGCTGATTCCGTCGTGAAGGTGGCGCTTTTGGACATGTCGGCCGTGGCCGGTGGCGCGTGGAGTGCGGCCGGCGAGCCGGGGATGCCTCCCCGGGGGGCGTGGCCCGGCGGCCGTGGTCCCGGGGGCTGGATGATGGGGCCGCGCATGATGGGGCCGGGGATGATGCAGGGCCCGATGATGGGCATGATGTCGATCCGCATCGACCGGCAGGTGATCAAAGCACAAAAGGTCGAGCTCGATATCACCAACTGGTCGAGGAGCCTCGTCCACGAGGTGCTGGTCGTGCCCGTCGACAGCCCGGACGCTCCCCTGCCCTATGACTATGGCGCGGGCCAGGTGGTCGAGGATCAGGTCCACGTTCTGGCCGACAGCTCGGAGCTGAAGCCGAACGAGTCCAAGACGTTGGAGGTCGACCTTTCACCCGGCTCCTATCTCCTCCTCTGCAACGTGCCGGGCCACTACGCGTCCGGGATGGTCATTCCGTTGACCGTCACGCCCTGAAGAATGCCGCCGGGCGAAAGGGTATCAACGCGGCAAATGGTCCCCTGCGTCGCCGGGCAGCAGGCAAGGAAAAGATGTCAGGAACATGTCACCTTTTCACGACTACGGCGTGGGCTACCGCCCAAAGCAGACAATTCGTTCCTGACACCTTCCCCCCCGGAACACGTTCGCCCAGCAATCGTCGACGATAGCGGTCTCGCTCCGCAGCACCCGGCGGCAGAGCGTCTGCGCGCGGGCGTTGATCAGCTCGAATGCCGCCACGCCCAGGCTGTCGAGTTGGCGGACCTTCTGGCCGCCCTGCCACTTGGCCTGGGGGTTCCGCTTGCGCTCGTCGGTCTCGACGATCCGCTCGATCAGCGGTCCATGCAGCTCCCGCGCGTCCGGAAAAGCCACCATCAGCACATTCTCGTCGAAGCGCATGAGCTTGACGCCGGCCGGCCACACCGGGACCTTGCGCGGGCCGACATAGACGAACGCCGGATCGGGCACTGCCGTCACGCGGTTCCCCCGTCCTCGCTGGCGTGGCCGTGAACCACCCGGTTTCTGCGGGCAGTTTGCGCCCGCGCGCGGCGATGATCAATCCGGCACTCTCTGACAGAGCCCGGAAACCTCCGGCGTCCCGACAGACCGTGTATCAGCCCAACGCCTCCGGGGCCGGCCGAAGCACGCAATTGATTCCTGACACCTTTTTCCCAAGCTGACACCTTTTTCCCAAGCGAGTTTTATTTGAATGCAAACTGTGTTTCGCAGCCGCTATGTCTGCATGCCGGGCGGGTCATTCCGAGGGGGCGCTTAAAACGCGTACGGCCACACGCCGGGCATCGGAAGGCGTCCCGGAATACCCTGAACTCTCGCCACCGAGCACGTTCGTCGCCCACGGAGCCGAAACCGTACGGGTTGTCCTGAAAGTGGCTGCCGAAGTTCTCTACGGTGCCGGTTTGCAGCGTGTCCAAGAAACGGGTCTTTACCCCAGGTACTAGGGGCGGTGTCAGGCTTATGTGCTTTAAGAACCGCGCCAATGCCACAGCCAATTCAGCACGACTGTATTCATAGAAATGATGGACATCGCGAATGCGCACATCAACACCGAAGTCTCGGCAAATTTGCAATAACCATTCCTCCTCAGACTGACGCATTTCGTTGGCAGCTGAATGGTCACACTTATGTCTATCTGCAATAAGTCCATCAGAAATCTTATGGTCGTGAAATCGTGGTCCAAAACCAGGATCGATATGAGTAATACGTTTGTAGTCCCATCTATCTCTTGGAAGTTGTTCCTGAAGGTATAGAAAGAAGCGCTCGTCGTGTGTGACTATAATGATTTGGTAGTCGTTGAAATGTTCCGCTAACATACCGGCGATAGCGCGCCGATGATCAGCGTCATAAGATGTAACTATATCATCCAACACAATGAGCGGTACATCCGAGTTATATATCTGGATCGCTGCGAGACGGAGGCTTAGTGCCAGTGTGTGTATCTGTGAGTCACTGAGGTAACCACTGGGTGGAACGCTTTGCCTGTTAGGCGCGAAATCAAAAAGGAGTGTTAGTTCGGGCCGGCGAGCATCGGGGTTGAGCTCCAAACGAATATCGGGAGCCTCTGTCTCCGGATGGACGGCTCGGAATATCTCATTTGTGCGCGTTTTTAGCACATCAATGATATTCTGACTATAGTTGCGCATTTGTCCAACTATGCATTTTTCCTGTTCGATCAGATTGGCGTTTAGGGTTTGTAGCTCCGTTCTAAAACGCTGGATGTGCAGAAATTTCGTCTTTAGTGCGATCAATACATCTATCCTATCGAGAGCCTTCGTCCAAGCACGTTCTCCTTGGGTCTCCTCCTTCTGTTTGATCTTCCCGTCTAGGCGTTCTCCGAGGTTCGCCAAAACAGAGATAACGACTTGCGCGTCCGGAGCGGGCTGATCCTGTTCCACCCAGCCAACGACGCGGCGTATGCCTTGACCACTTTGAAGTCATCGAGGAAGCTTGCCGCTTCCAGCACGGCCTCCAACGTTGACAGGTTGGCCTTAAGCTTGTGCAACTGCAACTGAAGGCGCTGTTGGGCATCCTGAAGCCCCGTGGAGGCACTCCGGTAGGCCTCCAGGCTCGCAAGTTCGGTTTGGATATGAAGTGCGACCGCCGGCCGGCTGCCCTTCGCCGTGTTTGGAAACGGGGTATCACATACGGGGCATGCGTCGAAGAGTATATCGGGGTCGTCGAGAACGGTCTGCGCCGCCTCCCATACATCCTTGAAGACGGCTTTTGCGGACGCTGCCCTTTCGTTCTCCTCATGGCGGGTGGCCTCTGAGACCGCTTCGACCCACTCATGAAATGCAGGGAGAGCGCCAAAATTCTGCGGTGGCGTCATCTCCCGATGATGGGCTCCTCCCGTAAACAGCGTGGGTTGCAGAGCGAACCTGACGCAGAGCGGCGAGGCCAGTGCTCTCCTCTTCGACTTCCTTTCGCTCTTTGACCGTCCGATAACCGCCGTCGGCTTCGTCGAGAGCGGCGAGTGATAGGCCCGTGTCGAGCGATCTGAGGTGCCGCTCTGTCACCCAGGCAGCGGCCGCCTGCTCGTCCCATGCCATTATTGCGCCGTTCGTCGCGGCGCTGAGATCGCGTTGGCGTTCCGTTGTGGCTCGATCGTTGTCTAGCGTTTTTCTTTGACATTTCGGCGTACGGCGCGCAGGTTGTTCTGGATATCGAGGAGGGCCGAAAGGCCGAACCATGCGGAACTTCCTTATAGCGCTCACTGGGTTCCTGGCGATCGACAAAGTGCCGGAGTTGGTACCCCCGAATGATGAAATCGACCTTGCGCGCGCGCCTGACGCGTTCGGCCGCGTCGGGCTTTGGTTCATCATAGGCCGTAGCGGAGCGCCTGCCACAAAAGGGCCCTTCGTCGCTGTGGAAGACGACACCGACGACCGGAACGATGCCCTCTTCCCCCGCCCTCACGTGCTCCAGCGCTTCACGCCCGGCCTGGCGGCCGGAGCGCCGCTGGCCGAGCCGTTCAAGAGTGCCGTCTTGCGAGAAAAAAAACTCCAGCGCATCCACGAGGCTCGACTTCCCCTTGGCGTTCGGGGCGAACACGGCCAAGCTCTTCGGCGTGCCGTCCCGCCTGAGCGCAATTTCCTGCTCACGCAAGTAAGCGCGAAAGCCGGCGATCGTTAGACGCTCAATCGTGATCCCCGCCATCAAGGGTCCTCTGTTTGAGAGCTAAGGCTCTCGCCTCGGCCAACGCCTCAATTTGGGCAACACAAAGAACCACTGCGTTTCCGGCAGGTTCTTCTTTTATGATATGATTTACCAAAATGGCGAGAAGGGTCTTGTCTAAATTCTCTTGGTTTTGTGTCTTTTTTATCACTCGCGCAATAAGACGATGAAGTCTTAACGAAGTCTGTTCGGCCTCGTCCTGTTCGCCGATTGGTGGAGACACACCTTCGTTCGAATTGTCGCACATCGAGCGATTACTCTGATTAGGCCGGAAGGGCGCTCGCACGCCACATTACCAAGGTGACGCGCAGTTTAGCACCTCTGGGCGATTTTTCAACCTGCGAGTGGCACCCAGGTGGCGGACATGAGCCCACTCGCCTCACCACTGCGCCAGCCCACCTGCAACCGGGTGGCGGGTGAGCAGCTTGGGTGGCTACGACAGGCGCTGCCGACGCTCCAGGTCGTTCGATCAGAGGTGGTTCGGGAGAGACATGATGCGTCACATCTGCGCCATGGCGTGCGCGGCCGGCGCCATCAATCGGTCTCCATCCGGTGTCGATGAGGACGCCAGTGGCGGAGCGCTTGGCCCGCCGGTCAAGACAAAAAAGCAGCGATATCAGATGGTTGAGCAGATTGACCGCAGATTGATCGGAGTGGAGTTTTGGTTGATTTGCGTTGATGGCGATCGTTACTTGCGCTGGATGCGCCACTTCTGCGCCATGATGCGCCAGATGACAATCCAAGATGCGCCACTCATGCGTCACCTTCGCCGCATGGACCAGTTGGGATAAAGATGATCGCAGCGGCAGGATTGGCGCCGGAACTTAGACTCGGGACTGAAGGACATCGGAATTGTTGAGCCTGTCATGGGCGTTTCTGGTCCATGCGCTGCGAATTGCAGAGGTGCGATTTTGCATCGACTTGGGTAGGGGGAGCTCAGCGGCTGGCTTCGAGGTAGAGGGCGTAGAGGTAGGTGCTGCCGATGGAGAGCAGGAAGACCACGATCACGAGGATGATCACGATCAGGACGACGGTCAGCAGCCAGCGCAGCGGCACGCCCGGGCGGCAGTGGGGGATCAGGTTGAAGAGCAGGCCGCCGAGGACCACGAGGCCGGCGCCGACGCCGTAGAGAGTGAGGGAAAACGGCTGGAAGATCAGGACCAGGGCGAGCACGCACAGGCCGATGATCGCCGATTCGATGGTGCGGGCGGTGGCCCCCGACATGCCTTGAGCCTTCATGGCCGGCTCGCCTGCGCCTCGAGGACGGGCCGGTGCGGTCATCGGGCCGGCTCCGGGCGGTCATCGGCAAGCGCGATCCGCCGGCCCTCGCGGTCGAAGATGTGGGTCTGGCTCGGGCGCAGGCGGGCGTGGACCGTGGCGCCGACCGGGACCCGGTCGCGGTGGCCGACCACGGCCCGCAGATCCCGGCCGTCGGCGAGCAGATGCAACAGGGTCTCGGCGCCCATCGGCTCGACCATGTCGACCCGGGCGGCGAGCGTCGCCGGCTCGCCCTCGGCCACCAGCTCGAAGGCGCGCGGGCGGATGCCCAGCGTCACCGGGTCGCCCTCGCCGAGCTGCCGGTCGGCGTCCGCGAGCGGCAGGCTGACCTCCTGGCTGCCACTGCGGAAGCGGATGTCGTGCGAGCTCACCCGGTCGACCGTGGCCTCGATCAGGTTCATCTGCGGCGTGCCGATGAAGCCGGCGACGAACAGGTTCTCCGGCCGCGCGAAGATCGCATGCGGGCTCGCGATCTGCTCGATCCGGCCGGCGCGCATGACCGCGATCCGATCCGCCATGGTCAGCGCCTCGAGCTGGTCGTGGGTGACGATCACGGTCGCCTTGTTGAGGCCTTCCAGGACCTCCTTGATCTGGCCGCGCATGGTCTCGCGCAGCTGCACATCCAGGCGCGAGAGCGGCTCGTCGAACAGGAAACAGACCGCGTCGCGGATGATCGAGCGGCCGACCGCGACCCTTTGCTTCTCGCCCTCGGCGAGCTGCCCGGGCCGGCGGTCGAGCACGCGCTCGAGCTGCAGCACGCCCGCGATCTCGCGCACCCGCCGCTCGATCTCGGCGCGGCCGGCGCCCTCGGCATGGAGCGGATATTCCAGGTTCGCCCGCACGGTCAGGCTCGGATAGAGGGCGTAGAACTGGAAGGTCATGGCGACGTTGCGGGCGCGCGCCGGCAGGCCGTCGACCCGGCGGCCGGCGAGCCGGATCTCGCCCGCACTCGCGGCTTCCAGCCCGGCGATCATGCGCAAGGTCGTGGTCTTGCCGCAGCCCGAGGGCCCGAGCAGGCAGACCACCTCGCCGGCCTCGACCGCGAGATCGACCGCATCGACCGCGACCAGCTGATCGAAACGTTTGGTGACCTTGGCGAGCTCGATGTCGGCCATGGGCTACCGGCTCATCTCAGAAAGTCTTTGAGGATGTTGCCGAGCATGGCCAGGAACAGCACGATCATCGAGCTCATCAGCCAGCGCATCTGGCTGTCGAGGCGTTGGTTCATCTGGCTCTGGAAGCTGTCGAAACGTTGCGTCATCTCACTCTGGAAGCTGTCGAAACGTTGCGTCATCTCACTCTGAAAGCGATCGAGCCGCTGCGTCACCTGGCCCTGGAAGCCGTCGAGCCGGTGCGTGATCTGAGCGTCGGCCCGTCGGAACTCCTCGTGCATCTCGACCCGCAGCTGCTGGACCTCGCGGGTGACGACGGCGTTGACCACGAGTTCGACGTGCTCCTTGGTCGCGACCGTCCGCTCGATCTCCTCGGCAAGGTGCTCGGCGAGCGGCTGCGCGAGCTTGGGATCGATCCCGTCCTCGATCAGATTGCGGGCGAAGCGGGCGGCGTTCATGGGCTCGGTCCGTAAGGTTCGGGCACCATCTTAGCGCTTGATGGTGCCGAAAGTCACACCGCGCAGCAGGTGGTGCTGGAGCACGAACACCACGACGATCACGGGCACCAGGAACAGGGTCTCGATCGCGGCCAGGAGGCCCCAGCGGACGCCGATGTCGCCGCCGATCGTCTGGGCCATGGCGACCGGCACGGTGCGAGTCTCGACCCCGGTCAAGAGGCAGCGCGAACAGGAATTCGTTCCAGGTCAGGATCAGGCCGAAGACCGCGGTCGCGGCCAGCCCGGCGCCGACCTGCGGCAGGCAGATCTTGAAGAACACCCTGGTCTCGGAGCTGCCGTCCATGCGCGCCGCGTCCTCGACCTCGGGCGCCAGCTCGTCGAAGAAGCTCTTCATCATCCAGACCGTGAACGGCAGATTGAAAGCCGTATAAAGGAGGATAATGCCGAGATAAGTGCCGGACAGCCCGGCCAGCCGGAACATCAGGAAGATCGGGATGATCACCACGATCGGCGGCAGCATCCGGGTGGTCAGGATGATGAACAGGTAGGTGTCGTTGCCGCGCAGGGGGTAGCGCGAGAAGCCGTAGGCGGCCAGCGTGCCGATCAGCAACGCCAAAAGAACGCTCGAGCCGGCGATGAAGATCGAGTTGAAGAAGAACAGGTCGAAGCCGGTGTCGACCGCCGCGGCGCCTTTGCTGTAGGCGCGGGCGAACACCTCGACGAAGTTCTCGAGCGTCGGGGTGAACAGCCACTTGGGCGGGATGGCCAGGATGTCGTTGTTGGCCTTGAAGGCGGTGAGGATGATCCAGAGCACCGGGAAGAAGTAGACGAAGCTGATGACGCCGGCGAACGCGGTCCAGCCCCAGCCCGCCTCGTCGATCGCCCGCTGCCCGCGCCGCGCCATCGTCAGGTCTCCGCCGCCCGCCGTTGCACGAAGTAGAGGTAGAGGTTGGTCAGCACGATCACGATGAACAAGAGGATGTAGACCAGCGCGGTGCTCTGGCTGGTCCGGAAGTACTGGAAGGCGAGCCGGTAGACGTAGACCGCGATCGTCTCGGTCGAGGTGCCGGGGCCGCCCTCGGTGATCAGGAACACGACGTCGAACAGCTTGAAGGCCTCGATGGTCCGGAACAGTAGGGCGAGCAGGAGCAGCCCCTTGATGTAGGGAAAGGTGATCGTGCGGAACCTGCGCCACCAGGATGCCCGATCGATCTCCGCGGCCTCGTAGAGATACTGCGGCACGCTGACCAGACCGGCGAGCACCAGCAGCATCACGAACGGCGACCACATCCAGGCGTCGGCGAAGATGATCCCGGCGAGCGCGCCGCCGGTCGTGTCGAGCAGGATGTAGGGCTCGCCGGTGAAGACGCGCACCGCCTGGCTCAACAGGCCGAAGGTCGGCTCGTAATAATAGCGGAAGAAGGCGCCGACCGCGACGAACGACAGCATCATCGGCGTCAGCACCAGCATCAGCAGGACGCGCCGTCCGGGGAACTTCTTCTCGAACAGCAGCGCGAGCAGAAAGCCCACGACCATCTGACAGACGACCGTGAGGACGACCACCAGCGCGGTCGTCTGCAGCCGGTCCCAGACCACCGGATCGGTGAGGACCTTCTCGTAGTAATAAAGGCCGGCAAAGCGCGGCGGCGCCAGGCGATTGGCGCGGAAGTGGAAGAAGCTGAGGCCGAACGACCACATCAGCGGGAAGATGTTCATCACGAACAACAGGCCGATCGCCGGCGCCACCAGGAGGCCGCCGTGGTGGCGGCCCCAGGCGTTGACCACGGCGGTCAGCGCCACCAGCGCCACGGCCGCGAGCGCGACCCAGAACGCGGCCTCGAGCGGCAGGGCCAGCACCGCCGCCGGAATCACCACCACCGCCACGATCAGCGCCAGGCGCCAGTTCGACCAGGCCGGCCGCCAGAACGCCGATCCGCCGCGGCGACGCGCCACCGCCTTCACCTCAGTCGATGCAGCGCTCATCGGCGGAGCAGGCTCCGAAAGCGAGGTCGGTCGGGACGCGGGAGCGCCAGGAGCGCGGCCCGCGGCCGCGCTCCCAGCTGCAGGCCGATCGATGCCCTCACTCGATCCGGCCCGACTCCGTCAGCAGGTTCTGCTGGAAGGCGGCGATGTTGTCGAGCGCCTGCTTGCCGCTGATCTGGCCGGTGATCGCCCGGTCGAACTGCTCCTGCTGCTCGACCAGGAGCTCGAAGAACTCGGGCACGTGCCAGACGTCCTTCTGCCAGTCGAGGCTGGCCGCCCAGGTCCGGTTCCAGGGCCGGAAGGTGACGTAGTCGGGCTTGGAGTAGACGCTCTTGAGCCCGCTCTGGCCGCCGCGCTTGGCGAACTCGGTCTGGATCTCGGGTGACAGCCACCATTTGACGAAGTCGATCGACTCCTTGGTCACCTCGTCGCTGTTCCAGGTGGTGAGGACGAACGGCTGGCCGCCGATGTTCGACCAGCGGATCAGCTTGCCGTCGGAATCGCGCCGACCCGGCTGCTGCGCGAACGCGACCTTGTCGGCGACCTTGGAGGTCGACGGCGTGATCGTGCTCTCGGCGAAGCCGATCCACTGGACGATCCAGGCGACCTTGGCCTCGCGGAACAGCTCGTCGACCTTGAAGATGTCCATGGTCCCGGTCTTGACCACCGGCGGCATGTACTGCTGCAGCGAGAGATAGTGGTCGAGCGCCTTGACGCGCCTCGGGCGAGTTGACGACACCCTCGGCCTGACCCTTGGGCGCCTGGGTCTCGTCCCAGATGTTGGCGCCAGCCTGCCAGATGAAGGTGTTGATCTCCATGCTGCTGAAGTCGTAGCCCTTACCCGACTGGTAGGCGATCCCGTAGAAGTCGTCGTCGAGGGTCTTGCCGGCCAGCTGGTCGCCCTTGGCGCGCCGGAAGAACTCGCCGAAGGTCTTGACCTGGTCCCAGTCGACGTCGTCCATCTCCTCGGGCTCGCAGGGCAGCTTCTGCCCGTACTTGGCCTGGTAGGCGGCCTGCTCGCCCGGGTCGCAGAAGACGTCCTTCCGATAGTAGACGATCAGGACGTCCGGCATCTGCGGGAAGCCGTAGTAGTTGTCGGACTTGTACGGATAGGTCGAATAGGCCGCGACCAGGTTCGGATGCAGGTCCTTGAAGATCGCCTGGAGCTCGGGGTCGGCGTCGATGTACTTGTTGAGCTTGAGGTAGTAGCCGCCCTCGACGAAGGCGCCGAGCCACTGGCTGTCGGAGACCGCCATCTGGTACTTCTGCTCGCCCGAGGTCAGCGAGGCGGCCAGTCGTTCATAGTAGTTCGGCCAGGGGATGAAATCCTCCTCGAGCTTGACGTTGTTGCCGGATGGCGCGTGATACATCTCGTTCGCCAGATCCTGCATGATCCGGGTCGGCGGCCAGTCCGGCACCGCCATCTTGATCGTGATGTCCTTGGCCGCGAGCGGGCCCGCGGCGAGCCCGAGGGCGAGCACCGCAAGCGCCCCGGTCGCAACGCCCAAACGCTTGATCCCTGCGCCTTGCATGGTCTTGCTTCCTTCCTTTCTCGGTTGTCAAACGCTCGCGCCGGCCCGATCGGAGCGGCCGCTCTGGGCGACCGCCACGCCGGTCTCCCGGTGGAACAGATGCGCGTCCGCGAGCGAGAGTTCGATCGCGAGGTCGGTGCCGAGCCGGAAGGCCAGGGCCTCCTCCTCCGGCAGCGCCATCTTGAGCACCGTAGCGCCGGCCTGGAGGTCGATCACGGTGACGTCGCCGAGGGGCTCGGTCAGGTGGACGGCGGCCGAAAAGCGGGGGCCCTTGGGCTCGGCGCGCGCCGGATACAGATCGTGCGGCCGGATTCCGAACAGGACATCGGCGCCGCTCGCCAGGTTGTGCTGCCAGCGGCCGGCCTCGATCTCGCCGAACGGCAGCTCGACCACCAGGCCGCCCCGGCGGGCGCGCACCCGGCCCGGCACCAGGTTCATCGGCGGCGCGCCGACCATGGTCGCGACGAAGCGGTTGACCGGGACCCGGTAGAGCTCCTCGGGCGCACCGGTCTGGACGATCCGGCCCTCGCGCAGAATGGCGATCCGCTCGCCCATGGTCAGCGCCTCCAGCTGGTCCGGGGTGGCGTAGACCATGGTCATGCCGAGCTCGCGGTGCAGCCGCTTGAACTCGGCGCGGGTATCGTGGCGGAGCTTGGCGTCGAGATTGGTCAGCGGCTCGTCGAGCAGCAACAGGCGCGGCCGTCGGATCAGCGCCCGGCCGATCGCGACCCGCTGCTGCTCGCCGCCCGAAAGCGTGCCGGGCCGGCGCGCGAGCGTGTGGCCGATGCCCAGCATCTCGGCGATCTCGCCGACCCGCTGGCGGCGCTCGCCGGCCGCCACCCGCTGCTCGCGGAGCGGATAGGCGAGATTGTCGAACACCGAGAGATGCGGGTAAAGCGCGAAGGTCTGGAAGATCATCGCCATGCCGCGGCCCTGGACCGGCGCCCGGGTGATGTCCTGGCCGCCGAAGTCGATCGTGCCGGCGTCCGGCCGCTCGAGCCCGGCGATCGTGCGCAGGGTCGTGGTCTTGCCGGCGGCGCTCGGGCCCAGAATGACGAAGAACTCGCCGGCCGCGACCTCGAGGTCGACGCCACCCAGCGCTGCCACCTCGCCATAGCGCTTGACGAGGCCCCTGATCGTAAGTTCCGCCACGGCTCAGCTGCTCCGCCTGCCCGGCGGGATGGCGAGGATTCCGCCTCCCTGCTTGCGGCTCATGGTAGGCGTCCTGGCTCCAAACGCAACACCTGTAGCCTCCCGACGCAGGGGAATCGCACAAGAAAACGTGGTAGAATTTTTTTGTCGAGGTGTGTGCTTGATGTGTTGCCGCCTTGGTTTCTGGGAGGTTTGGCGGCATGGAGCGATTTCGGGCGTGCTTTGGCGATCTGGTTGATCCGCGGACCGGGAATGCCCGGCGGCATGACCTGTTGGAGATCCTGCTGATCGCCATAGCGGCGATGGTGTGCGGCGCGGAGAGCTGTGTGGACATGGCGGTGTTCGGGCGCGCGAAGGCGGCGTTCTTGGGTCGGTTCTTGCGGCTGGAGGGCGGCATCCCGAGCCACGACACGTTCTCGCGGGTGTTCCGGCTGCTCGACCCGGACGCCTTTGAGGCGAGCTTTGGCCGGTTCGTCGCGGCGTTCGCCGACCCTGCCGGGACGAGCGCGGTTGGTCGCGGTCGACGGCAAAACGGCCAGGCGCTCGTTCGACCGCCAGGGCGGGGCGCCGCGCCCTGCACATGGTGAGCGCCTGGGCGGTCGGGCAGCGGCTGGTCCTGGGTCAGCGGAAGGTCGACGGCGACAGCAACGAGATCGCAACCCTGCCCGAGCTGCTGACGCTCCTGGCACTCGAGGGGCGGATCGTGACCGCCGATGCGATGCATTGCCAGAAGGCCACCGCGCAGGCCTTCCTCGACCGGGGTGGCGACTACGTTCTGGCGCTCAAAGGCAACCAGCCGGGGCTGCACGAGGACGTTGGTCTCTGGCTCGACGATCCCGCAACCACCGTCGATGATTGTGCCGAGACGGTCGACGGCGATCACGGCCGGATCGAGACCCGCCACGCGCGCGTCGTCCAGGCCGCCGCCTGGCTCACCGAAGCCCACGATTTCCCGGGCCTCCAGGCGGTCGGCAAGGTCACCGCGGTACGTGAGATCGACGGCCAGGCGACCACCGCGAGCCGCTACTACCTGCTCTCGACGCCGCTCAGCGCCGCCCGCCTCGCCGAGGTCGTGCGCACCCATTGGCACATCGAGAACCGCCTCCACTGGGTGCTCGACGTCGTCATGGACGAGGACGGCTCGCGCGCCCGCAAGGACCACGCCCCGGAAAACCTGGCCCGGCTCCGCCGCTTCGCCCTCAATCTCCTGCGCGCCAACCACGACCAGGGCTCGACCCGAGGCAAGATCAAACGTGCCGGCTGGGATGACGCCTTCCTCCTCAAAATTCTCAACCCAGCCTAGTGCAATTGCCTTGGCTCCCGGGGTTGGGTCTTGCGTTCGAGGACGAGCGCCTCGAGGAGCCTGCGCTTGGAAGATCGTCCCTCAACCCCGACAGGTGTCCCTGCTAAACACTTTTCCTTAGCCCAGTGGGGCTTTTCTGGTAGGCGATGTTGGCAGTCTTCGCGCCAATAAGCTTGGGGTGGGTATGGATTCCGAGCCTAGCCGACGGCATGGCCAGACCCTGTCGAACTCGGGTATGACAAGACCAATGCTCGAACCTGTCACCTCCTTACCAACGACGAGGCGAGGCCCGATGTTGCGCCGGAGCATCCGGACGACCGCACAGCCGCGATTAGGTTCCGGGCGTGGCGCACCGGGGCATGCGGTTGCCTGCGCGCGGGATTAGCGGCCATGGCCGGCAACTGCTTCGGGCAGCTGTTCCGCTTCACGACCTGGGGCGAAAGCCACGGGCCCGCGATCGGCTGCGTGGTCGATGGCGTGCCCCCGCGCCTGCCGCTCGCCGAAGCCGACATCCAGCACTGGCTCGACCGTAGGCGGCCCGGGCAGTCGAAGTTCACGACCCAGCGCCGCGAGCCCGACCAGGTCAAAATCCTCTCGGGCGTCTTCGAGGGCCTGACCACCGGCGCGCCGGTCTCGCTCCTGATCGAGAACGTCGATGCCCGCTCCAAGGATTATGGCGCGATCAAGGACCAGTTCCGCCCGGGTCATGCCGACTACACCTATCTGACAAAATACGGCATCCGCGACTATCGGGGCGGCGGCCGGGCGAGCGCGCGCGAGACCGCGATGCGGGTCGCGGCCGGGGCGATCGCGCGCAAGGTCCTGGGCGCCGCTGTCACGATCCAGGGTGCTTTGATCCAGATCGGCGCCGAGCGCATCGACCGCGCGGCCTGGGACTGGAATGAAGTGGAAAAAAACCCGTTCTGGTGCCCGGACGCCGGGGCCGCCGCCCGCTGGGAGGCGCTGCTGATGGAGGTCCGGAAAAACGGCTCCTCGCTCGGGGCGGTGATCGAGGTGGTGGCGAGCGGCGTGTCCGCGGGCCTCGGCGAGCCGGTCTACGACAAGCTCGATGCCGATCTCGCCAAGGCGATGATGAGCATCAACGCGGTCAAGGGCGTCGAGATCGGCGCCGGTTTCGGCGCGGCCGAGCTTTCGGGTGAGGAAAATGCCGACGAGATGCGGCTCGGCAACGACGGCCGGCCGGTTTTTCTCAGCAACCAGGCGGGCGGCATTCTGGGCGGCATCTCGACCGGTCAGGACGTCGTGGTCCGCTTCGCGGTCAAGCCGACCAGCTCGATCCTGACGCCCAGGCGCTCGATCGACCGCTTCGGCAACGAGGTCCTGATCTCGACCAAGGGCCGCCACGACCCCTGCGTCGGCATCCGCGCGGTCCCGGTCGGCGAGGCCATGATGGCCGCGGTGCTCGCCGATCACCTGCTGCGGGACCGGGCGCTCGGCTCGCGCGACTGAGCTAATCGGCGTTCCCGGTCGGGAGGCGGGCTCACGCGCGCAAGCCGTCCTACGAACAGCCGCCCGGCGGAACCCTTGCCTGCCTCGCCGAACGGACGCATGCTAGGCCCTTACGAGGCGACATAGGGGAAAGTCGGCCGAGAAGAGGGCCGAGAAGCGATCCCGCAGGCCTGATTTCGCGATGCTGCATCTTTAGCTCCACGGGTCCGCCCTGCGAGCAGGCAGCGCCCTACCGGAGCGCTCTTGGCCAAGTGTCAACCACGGGAAAGGAGCGGGACATATGGCTTGGCATATCACTGGACGAAGCACGGAGTTCTGCAGCTGCAAGATGTTCTGTCCCTGCTGGCTGGGTCCGGAAGGCGAGCCTGATCGAGGCTGGTGCTCCGGCGTTCTTGGCTACGATGTGCAGCAGGGCAACTGCGACGGCGTCGACCTGGGCGGGACCAAGGTCGTCCTGACGGCCGACTGGCCAGGAAACTTCTTCGCCGGCGACGGGACCGCTCGCCTCTACCTCGACGGGGCCGCCAACGCGGACCAGCGTCGGGAGCTGGAGGCGATCTTCACGGGCAAGAAGGGGGGTCTTTTGGAGCCTCTCTTCGGCGCCGTGGTGGCGAAGTGGCTGCCGACGCAGGTCACCAGCATCGATATCCAGTGGGGCGACAACCCGTCGGTCACCGTGGGCAGCGTCGGCCAGGCGAAGCTCACGCCGCTGAAGGACCAGGGAGGGCGCCCCACGAAAGTCGCGGGTGCGAGGTCGGTGAACAGCAGGTCGGGCCGCTTGTAGCCGGTCATCCGACGGGCGAAGCCGATGGTCGGCAGGTCCGGGTCGAGACCCACGCCCGCCAGGTCGCGAACGTGCGCGATCAACGCCTGCTTGGCCTCCTGATGGGCCGTCCAGACCGCCTCGTCCGCCAGCTGATTCGCGCGCACCAGCACGTCCGGCTCGTGCTGCCAGTGCGGAAAAGAGGCCCGATAGAGCCTGGCGAAGCTCGGATGGGTCCAGGTCGGGGCGTGCACGCCGTTCGTGACCGCGCGCACCCGAAAGCCCGGGAACATCCGATGCGCGGTCTCCGCGTGACGCTCGGCGACGCCATTGACGTAGCCGGAGAGATTGAGCGCCAGGCGGGTCATGTTGAGGGCGTCCCGCCCGGCCAGGATCTGCAGCTGATCGAGCGCGATCGGCGCCCCCAGCACTCGCTCGACCAGGGGGTACGAAAAACGGTCGTGGCCCGCCTCGACTGGCGTGTGGGTGGTGAACACGCACATTTCGCGCACCTCGGGGGTATCGAAGGCGAGTTCGCCCGGCCCCACCATCTCGGGGGCGAGGCGATGGCGCTTGAGCAGATCGAGGGCCAGCAGTGCCGAGTGGCCCTCGTTCAGGTGATAGGTGTGGATCTCGAAGCCGAGCGCGCGCAACAGCCGGACGCCGCCAATTCCGAGCAGGATCTCCTGCTTGAGCCGGTAGGCGTCGTCGCCGCCGTACAGCTGATCGGTCAGGCGCCGATCGTCGGGGGCGTTCTCCTCGAGATCGGTGTCCAGCAGCAGCACCGGCACCTGCTCGCCGGTGCCGCCCTGCAGACGGTACAGCCAGGGCCGCAGCCAGACCTCGCGGCCCTCGATCCCGACCGCGATCTTGGCGCCGAGCGCGTGGGCCCAAGGCCCGAGTCCCAGGGATCGGGATGGTCGATCTGGCGGCCGTCGGGGCCGATCTCCTGGCGCAGATAGCCGGCCCGGCTGGCCAGGGTCACGAACACCACCGGCATCTCGAGATCGGCCGCTGAGCGGGCCGTGTCGCCGGCCAGCATGCCAAGACCGCCGCTGTAGGTGTGGATCTCCGGCCGGAGCGCGATCTCCATCGAAAAATAGGCGATGTGGGTGCAGTGCAGGAACGGGTCGAGCTGCTCCATCGCCATCTCTCCGGTTGCCGCGACGCCATGGCTGCCGCTCGGGCTTTGCAAAGTCTTCTGGACACAACTTGGGATCAAGTCCTCGTCGCGCCAAGCCAAAGGATGACCCGCCTCGCAGGCGTCCTCGCTGCCCGCCCGGCGGGATGTTGAGAAGTGGCTGATCGATGACCGTGGCCCGTTTCGTCACCCGATCGGGTGATGGACCGAGCGTCCGATTGGCCTAAACGTTGATCAATCGCAGCTTGAATTCGCTCGCAGTGCCATTTCCTGGAGCGACGTCATGTTCAGTAGTCGCTTTGTTCGCGCAACGCCTTCGATCATGGTTGTCCTCTCGAGCTTCGCCGCCCCGGCGGCCGCGACCGAGCCGACCGACCTGCTGCGCAAGGCGATTCGTCTGCCCTGCGAAGCGAGCCCGGGGACGGGTCTTGCGAGCCTCGCGGACCGGCTGCCGGGGGCCCGCTCGACCAGGCAGTGGGTCATGTACTCGCACCTCGAGATCGTCGGCGGGCTTCTGGTGTTCGACGTCGACGGCGAGGACCTTCAGGTCCAGTTCAGGGGCCCGATCGGGCAGCCCCGGGAGGTCACCCTCCGCTACGCCGCCGATGGCGGCAGGCGACCGCTGCTCGCCGCGATCGCCGACGGCAGCTGTACGATCCACACCGCCCGCCGGCTCCGCTACGACCCCGCCGGCCGGGCCGAGTGGCTGGAGGACCTGGACAGCCGCCTCCGAGCGAGCGGCGGCCGCGAGCCGCTCAACCCGCCGGTCCCGCCGGGTACCGATCCGCCAGGGCTCCCGGTCGCCGTGGTCGATACCGGGGTCAACTATCTGCTGCCGGAGATCGCGGCCAGGTTGGCACGGGACCCGCAAGGGCGCATCCTCGGCTATGACTACCAGGACCTCGACCGGCGACCGTTCGACCGCGAGCCGTCCTCGGACCCGTTCTTCCCGGACGACCACGGCACGCGGATCGCGAGCCTGGTACTGGACGGCGCGCCGGTCGCCAAGCTGGTTCCGTACCGTTACCCGCGTGATGCCATGGCGCGGATGACCGCGCTGATCGAAGCCGCGGCCAGCCACGGGGTGCGGCTGATGAACCTCTCGCTGGCCAGTCGGGATCGCGACCAATGGCTGCCCTTCCTGGCGGCCGCGAGGGTCCATCCCGAGATCCTGTTCGTGGTCGCCGCCGGCAACGATGGCGCCGACATCGAGCAGCAGCCGTACTATCCGGCGGCATTCCACCTCGCGAACATGGTCGTGGTGACGTCGGGGACAGGGGAAGGCCGCTTGACCGCCGGCGTCAACTGGAGCCGGCGCAAGGTGGACCTGATGGTTTCGGGCGAGAACGTGGTGGCGATGCAGGTCGACGGCCGGCGGCGACGCTTCTCCGGCTCCAGCTATGCGACGGCCAAGGTCAGCGCCTTCGCCGCCTGCTTGCTCGCGCACCACCCCGGGTGGTCGACCGCCGAGCTCAAGGCCGCGATCCTCGCCAAAGCCGATCCGGCCCGGGAGCCCGAGCGGATCGCCCGCGGCTTCATCTCCGACTCGGCCCTCGCCGACCATAGTCTCTGCGCCGGCGATCGCGGCCGCACGGTCGCGGTCAGCCCCTGAGCCTGCGGCGGCACGATCGCCCGATCGAGCGGCTCTGTGCTAGCGTGGCGGTCGGCTCACCGCGCGAGGAAGAGCGATGCAGGCGATCGACCGGGTCCTGGAGACCGTCCTCTACGTCGACGATCTGGACGCCGCGGCCCGCTTCTATGGCGAGGTCCTCGGCCTCGAGCTCGACAGCCGGCAGCCGGGGCTGTTCGTGTTCTTCAAGTGCGGTCCCTCGATGCTGCTGCTGTTCGAGCCCGATGCCGCCGGCACCGGGCGCAACGTGCCGGCCCACGGCGGCCATGGCCCGGGCCATGCCTGCTTCGCGGTCGCCGAGGCGGCGCTCGACGGCTGGCAACAGCGGCTCGCGGCCGCCGGGGTCGGGATCGAGCAGGAGGTCAGCTGGCCGCGCGGCGGCCGCTCGTTCTACTTCCGCGATCCGGCCGGCAACAGCCTCGAGCTGGCGACGCCCAAAATCTGGGGCCTGCCGGAGGTGGCACCACCGGCAGCGTGAGCGAATGCCGGTCCCGGACTTGGATCGGCCGCGGGTCGTCCCTACAGTTGCACCATGACCGGTCCGCCCGAGGAGACAACCATGACCGAAACCGAAGCGTCGCCGATCGAGGTCGGGCTGATCGCCGATCTTGCCTGTCCCTGGTGCTATCTGGGCCTGGTCCGCCTCGACCGGGCGCGCGCCCTGCGACCGGCGCTCGCGGTCCGGCTACGCTGGTGGCCCTTCTTCCTGAACCCCCAGATGCCGCCCGAGGGCATGGACCGGCAGGCCTATCTGCGCGCCAAGTTCGGCGGCGACGCCAACGCCCGGAGCATCTACGCGCGGATCTGTGAGGCCGGTCGGGCCGACGGCATCGACTTCGCCTTCGAGCGCATGCCGAGGACGCCCAATACCGTCCTCGCCCAACGGCTGATCCTGCTCGCCGAGCAGGAAGGCCTGGGAGACGCCATGATCCGCACGCTGTTCCAGGCGTTGTTCATCGACGGCCGCGACGTCGGCCAGCCGGACCAGCTGATCGAGCTCGCAGCCGCGGTCGGGCTCGACCCCGAGGCGGTCGCCCGCTACCTCGCGAGCGAGCAGGGCGCGAGCGAGGTCGTCGCCGCGCACCGCCAGGCCGAGGGGCTCGGGGTCCGAGGGGTGCCGGTGTTCGTGGTCGACCACGAGCACGCGATCGCCGGCGCCCAGCCGCCTGAGGCCCTGGCCGGGCTCCTGGACCTGGCCGCCAGCGCCCGGATGCAGGCGGCCGAGTGACGAGCCGCCACCTGGCCCCGGTCGTCCGGCCGAGCGCGCCCGCGGGCCGCGCCCGCCACCCCTGCTGACCTTGGCCGGGCGCCAGCCGCCCGGCGCGGCCTACTCCGGCCGCCAGGCCTCGTAGTCGCCGGTCGCCGGCGCCCGCTGGCCGCCCCGCTGCAAGGCCCCGGGCGGCAGATAGGCAGCCTCGGTCCCGGTCAGGTTCGGCAGGCGCTCCTGCTCCCACCTGGGCGCCGGTAGCGGCCGCTCGCTCGGCGGCCGCTCGATCCGCCGGTGCAGCCAGCCGACCCAGCCCGGCGGCACCATCGTCGGCTCGGCGGCGGTCGCGAACACCACCCAACGCCGCTCCCGGCGCCAGGGCCCGGTATCGCCGCGCTCGCGGTAATAGCGGTTGCCATGCTCGTCCTCGCCGACCCGCTCGCCGTGCAGCCAGGTCCGCAGCATGGTGAACAGGCTGTTGGTCTTGAGCTCCCGCAACACCGTCCCCTCGTCCAAGGCCGCCCCCGGCCAGACCGGCGCGCACTATGGCCAGGAACCGCCCGCGCGTCCAGTCACGCGCCGAGGGCCGCCTGTGGATAACCGGATCACCTCGTTCCCGTTTCGTTCCTTATCAATCGCCTCCAGCACCTATCAATCATGGTTGATTGACCGCTCCTCTCCATCACGGCTCCACCCAGCCGAGATCCATCTCCAGCGCCTCCACCATCAACCCGGCCGACCGGGCGAGCCGGCAGGGCGGCATCGGCCCGGCTTGAGGCGCCGGCCCCCTGTCCAAAGCCGTCTGCCGCACCATGTAGTGTTTTGAGCTTGCCGATGGCCCTATATATGGTTAAGGAGGGTTAACGAGGCTGGAGGGGGTCATGCCTGCGAGCAGCGGCCGGATGGCACGCGGGCCGGGGCGGATCCGAGTGGCGCCGCAAGGACTTGGCGAGCCGCGGCCGCCATGCCGCACTTCGCGGGTCGCGCACGCCCGGGCAGCCACAAGTTTCTGTTAACTTTTGGGCCCGCGTGCCGTAGAAGGTTGAGTTGAATGAGCATGATCGCAACTACGCTGATGTCGCTTGAGCCGCCGCGCCCTGGCCCTTCGAGCCGGGCCCGGTGGAGGTTCGAGAGGTCCGACCGGTCGATCGCCGGTCGGAGGGCGCAGCCATGAGGATCGAGCGCGTCTTCACGACCGCCGGCCAATCGCCCTACGACGGCATCGGCTTTCGCACCGCCACGAGCGAGATCCGCAACCCGGACGGGTCGGTGGTCTTCCGGCTCGACGAGATCGAGGTGCCGAGCGCCTGGTCGCAGGTGGCGGTCGACGTCCTGGCCCAGAAGTATTTCCGCAAGGCGGGCATCGCGACCCGCCTGGTCCCCGCCGACGAGCCGGGCGTGCCCGACTGGCTGCAGCGCCGGCGCGTCGACACCGCCGCCCTCGAGGCCCTGCCCGAGGCCGAGCGCCATGGCGGCGAGACCTCGGCCAGGCAGGTGTTCGACCGCCTCGCCGGCACCTGGACCTGGTGGGGCTGGAAGGGCGGCTATTTCGACAGCGAGGCGGACGCCAGGAGCTTCTTCGACGAGCTCCGCTTCATGCTCGCCTGCCAGCAGGCCGCGCCCAACTCGCCGCAGTGGTTCAACACCGGCCTGAATTGGGCCTACGGCATCGACG
The DNA here is from genome assembly GCA_963730195.1 of uncultured Alphaproteobacteria bacterium. Taxonomy (GTDB): domain Bacteria; phylum Pseudomonadota; class Alphaproteobacteria; order Geminicoccales; family Geminicoccaceae; genus DATAOG01. The sequence continues at coordinate 123,771 of CAVSRN010000045.1, read as the reverse complement.
GCCCGGCCCAAGGCCACTACTTCGCCGACGACCGGACCGGCGAGGTCGAGCGCTCGGCCTCGGCTTACGAGCGGCCGCAGCCGCACGCCTGCTTCATCCAGAGCATCCGGGACGACCTGGTCAATCCGGGCGGGATCATGGACCTTTGGGTGCGCGAGGCGCGCCTGTTCAAATATGGGTCGGGCACGGGCACCAACTTCTCGAGCCTGCGCGGCGAGAACGAGCCGCTGTCCGGCGGTGGCAAGTCGTCGGGCCTGATGAGCTTCCTCAAGATCGGCGACCGGGCGGCCGGCGCCATCAAGTCCGGCGGCACCACGAGGCGCGCGGCCAAGATGGTGGTGGTCGACGTCGACCATCCGGACATCTTCGACTTCGTCCGCTGGAAGGTGACCGAGGAGCAGAAGGTCGCGGCCCTGGTCGCGGGCTCCAAGCTGCTCGCCCGGCACATGAACGCGGTCCTGTCCGCCTGCCACGCCGGGGGCCTCGATGGCGAGACCCGCTTCAGCCCCAAGGACAACCCCGAGCTCAAGAAGGCGATCCGGGCCGCCCGCCAGGTCCTCTTGCCCGAGAACGCGCTCCAGCAGGCGATCCTGTTCGCCCGCCAGGGCTACACCCGGATCGAGCTGCCGACCTACTCGACCGACTGGGATTCGGACGCCTACCTCACGGTCTCCGGCCAGAACTCCAACAACTCGGTGCGGGTCACCGGCGAGTTCCTGGAGCGCGTGCTCGAGGATCGCGAGTGGCAGCTGTTCCGCCGCACCGACGGCAAAGTCGCGCAGACCCTGCCGGCGCGCGAGCTCTGGGACCAGATCGCCCGCGCCGCCTGGGCCAGCGCCGATCCCGGCATCCAGTACGACACCACGATCAACGAATGGCACACCTGCCCGGCCTCGGGCCGGATCAACGCCTCGAACCCGTGCTCGGAGTACATGTTCCTCGACGACACGGCGTGCAATCTGGCCTCGCTCAACCTGGTCGCCTTCCTGAAGGACGACGGCGGGTTCGATATCGGCGGGCTTCGAGCATGCCGTCCGCTTATGGACCATCGTGCTCGAGATCTCGGTGATGATGGCCCAGTACCCGTCCGAGAAGATCGCCGAGCTGTCCTACCGCTACCGCACGCTCGGCCTCGGCTATGCCAATCTCGGCGGCCTGCTGATGGCCTCCGGGATCGCCTACGACAGCCATCGCGGCCGGGCGCTGGCGGGCGCGCTGACCGCGCTCATGACCGGCACGTCCTACGCGGTCTCGGCCGAGATGGCGGGCCAGCTCGGCCCGTTCGCGGGCTTCGGCCCGAACCGCGAGCCGATGCTGCGGGTGATCCGCAACCACCGGCGCGCCGCCCATGGCGAGAAGCGCGACTACGAGGGCCTCTCGGTCCGGCCGGTGGCGCTCGACGCCGCGCGCGTGCCGATCCGCGAGCTGGTCGAGGCCGCCCGCAAGGCCTGGGACCAGGCGCTCGAAGCCGGCGAGGCCTACGGCTACCGCAACGCCCAGACCACGGTGATCGCGCCGACCGGCACGATCGGCCTGGTCATGGACTGCGACACCACCGGCATCGAGCCCGACTTCGCGCTGGTCAAATTCAAAAAGCTGGCGGGCGGCGGCTACTTCAAGATCATCAACCGCATGGTGCCCAAGGCGCTGGCCCGCCTCGGCTATCTCCCCGAGCAGGTCGACGACATCGTGCGCTTCGCGGTCGGCCGCGGCACGCTCAAGGGCGCGCCCGAGATCAACCACGAGACCCTCGCCGCCAAGGGCTTCACGGCCGAGGTCCTGGAGCGGCTCGAGCGGGCGCTGCCGAGCGCCTTCGACATCAAATACGCGTTCAACCACTACACGCTCGGCGAAGCCTTCTGCCGGGACGCGCTCGGCATCACCGACGAGCAGCTGGCCGACCCGCGCTTCGACCTGCTGACCGCGCTCGGCTTCACGCGCGCGCAGTACGAGACCGCCAACCTCTACTGCTGCGGCGCCATGACCGTCGAGGGCGCGCCCGCACCTCAAGGACGAGCATCTGCCGGTCTTCGACTGCGCCAACCCCTGCGGCCGCCTCGGCCGGCGCTACCTCGCGACCGAGAGCCACATCAAGATGATGGCGGCCGCCCAGCCGTTCATCTCGGGCGCGATCTCCAAGACCATCAACATGCCGGCGACCGCCAGCGTCGAGGACTGCGGCAAGGCCTATCTCGACGCCTGGCAGCTCGGCCTCAAGGCGATGGCGCTCTACCGCGACACTTCGAAACTGTCGCAGCCGCTGTCCTCGAGCCTGCTCGACGAGCTGCCGCCCGAGGACGACGACGAGCCCGCCGACAGTGCCGCGCGCACCATGCAGGTCGCCGAGCGCGTGGTCGAGCGCCTGATCGCCGAGCGCCGGCGCCTGCCCAACCGGCGCAAGGGCTACACCCAGAAAGCCGTGGTCGGCGGCCACAAGGTCTATCTCCGAACCGGCGAATACGTCGACGGCCGGATCGGCGAGATCTTCATCGACATGCACAAGGAAGGGGCCGCCTTCCGCTCGCTGATGAACAGCTTCGCGATCGCGGTCTCGATCGGCCTCCAGTACGGCGTGCCGCTCGAGGAGTTCGTCGAGGCGTTCGCCTACACCCGCTTCGAGCCCTCGAGGCCCGGTCCAGGGCAACGACACGGTCAAGATGGCGAGCTCGGTGCTCGACTACATCTTCCGCGAGCTCGCGATCTCCTACCTCGACCGGACCGACCTCGCCCACGTCGACCCGAACGAATTGCACCACGACAGCATCGGCCACGGCGCCCGCGAGAGCGACCTCCGGCGCGACGACGCGCTCGCCCAGATCGCGAGTGCCGGCTACATCCGCGGCAACCTCCGCCTCCTCCACGGCGGCACCGAGACCAAGGCGCCCGCACCCGCGAGCGGGGCGCCCGCTACCGGCACGACCCCATCGAACATCGGTGCGGGCGGCGGCATCACGGCCCGACGCGGCGGTGATGCGACCAGCGCTGCCCTCCTGATGACGGAATCGGCTGAGACGGCGGTTCAGGACGAACGGCTGGCTCAGGCGAGGCTGGCGCGGCTCAAGGGATACGAAGGTGATCCCTGCCCGAGCTGCGCCAATTTCACCCTGGTGCGGAGCGGCACCTGCCTGAAATGCGACACCTGCGGCACCACCACGGGCTGCTCGTGAACCTCGACGGCAAGCGCCTTTCCAACCCAGGGCAGTAACCTTCCTCCTCCCAAGCCTGCGGCCCGGCGGCCCCTTCCGCCGGGCCTCTTTTTTTCCTGGACTGCGCTTAACGTAGAGGAATCCGACAAATGACCGGCAGCGAGATCCATATTCCAGTCGCATCACCAATCGACTCTGACTTAGCAGGACGCGGCGGTGGAATCGCTGCTCAAGCCGTAATGCGTATCATCTGTCCACAGATCAACTCTGCAGGGACCGGCTTCTTGCACAACAGTGGATGGATCATTACTGCAGAGCACGTAGTACGCAGCGCCAACAAGCGAGACTTGTCTTACCAAATTGGAACCAAATGCTCGCCACGGTCGCCGCCACCGACGCGGACCATGATCCGGCCTTGCTTCAGCCGCAACATGCAGTGAACGCGATCCCGCTCGCGATCTCTGGCCTTCAGCCGTTTTCGATTGGTGCCCACGTTTCAACATGGGGCTTCCCGGGTGGATACCACGGGGCTTCGCCATGCTGAGTGTCGGATACCTAGCAGCCAAAGATGCATATAAAACAGCAACCGGAAACACAATCGGACGATGGGTTGTCAACGCTGCCTTTAATTCGGGAAACTCTGGTGGGCCATTGATGCTAATCGAAAGGGGCGGTGTGGTCTCAAGCACACTTTCGCGGGCACGGTGTCTGAGCGTGGAAATGAGCTCGGCCGGCCAGGTCTGGCCGGAGCCGTGCATGAGCACGCTCATAAACTGCGACGTGGAAATCCTCAGCAAGTGGTCGGCGCTTCGTACGAGGTCTATCTGGTCACATTGCGACGCCGCCCCGGCGAAAAGGTTCCTCTTCTTCCCCGACCAGGACAAAGGTGTCAGGATCCTTTTGCGTGTGAACCCGCCAATATCCATCCGTCGGCGCAGCGACCGTGGCCGGCGGCGTTCACGTCGGCAGCGAAGATGTCGAGGAAGGGCTGGTCGTCTACTATGGCCGGACGGCCTCCCGCACGCCTTCGAGGTCGAGCACGCGTCAGCGTGACCCGATCTGGTCGCGCACGCCCTCGCCGCCCCCGCCACGCAAAGGGCTTCGCGGGCTGAGAGGCGGGGCTATAGTCAAAGGGCTCGGGCACCTACTATCGCCATCCAGCTAGGCCATTGAACGACTTATGCCATCGGACGATATTAGTGGCTTCGCATGGAACGAGGCAAAGAGCCAGCGATGCAGGCGCGAGCGTGGCTTCTCGTTCAGCTTCGTCATCCCGGCTTTCGGCGATTCCGATCGCCGGGTCGAGATCGACGATCGCCGGAACTATGGCGAGACGCGCTACCGGCTCTACGGCCGGGTCGAGGATCGCTTGTTTGTAGTGGTGTACACGCTGCGCGGTCGCACGATCTGGATCATTTCGGCCCGCAAGGCAAACGCGCGCGAAAGGCGGCGACATGGTGACCAGAGCACGCCTGAAGGATGACGGCACGGCGGTCGAGGTCCTGCGCGACGGCTCCGAACGGCCGCTCGTGGCGGAGGTCGACTGGGCCAGGGTCGATGCCACCACGGAAGCCGAGATCGCCGCTCAGATCGCCGCGGACGATGCCGAAGCGATGCGCGATGCCGCCGCCTATGCCCGCCGCGTTCGCCGTAAGGTCGGCCTCTCCCAGGTCGCTTTCGCCAAACGGATCGGCGTGCCCGTCGATACCGTGCGCAACTGGGAGCAGGGCAAACGGGCGCCGCAGGGACCGGCCCGGGCGCTGTTGCGCATCATCGACCGCGCGCCGGAGACCGCGCTCGCCGCGCTCGATCGCTAGTGTACGCCGGGGGAAAGGTGTCAGGAACCTTTTGGCAATCCCAATGCTACACGGCGCGCCCCACATGCTAAGCGGATGAAGGATGATGGTGTAGCCTATGATGCGAGCCACCGCCCGGGAGAAAAGGTGTCAGCGACCTTTCCCCGGGCCACTTACCCCGCTGCAGGGTTGCGGGAGCTCGTCCGATTAGACCCGGGCGGCGTTTGCCGCACACCACCAATCCGGTCCTCGGGAGAGGAAGTGTGCGACTCGCCCGCTCAGTTGGTGTTGTGATCGGTCCGAATGCGTCTGCCGCCTCCGCCCCACTGGCGTGCTCCATACTATGAGGCGAGCTGTTCCAAAACGGGGCGGGCACCGATAGATTACGACCCGACGTTGCGGCGGTGTTGGCTGCCCCGTTCGGAACTCGGTGGCAAGCGGTCGGGGTATTCGATACCGCGATGAGCGCCTCGTTGCGAAATCTGGGAGTGTAACCGGTGCGCCAGAGGAACGTCAGCCTGCGCCTGCCACCCCACCTGCTGGAGCGCGTCAAGCGGCTGGCCGCGGCCGAGTCGATCTCGGTCAACCAACTGCTCACGGTGGCGGTGGCCGAGAAGATCGCGCGGCTCGACGCCGAAGCCTTCTACCGGGCCCGCGAAGGACGTTCCGAACCCGGCGCCGGCTGGCGCGCCTTGGAGCACATGGGGCAGAATTCGCCACCGGTTCAGGGAGACGAGCTCCCCGAGACGTGAGCCGGCGAAGACGTCGAGGACGGGCTGCTCGTCCATCACGAGCCGGATGGCCTGCCCCATGCGTTCGAGGTCGAGCACGCCTCGGAGCGACGAACTGGTTGCGCGCGCCCTCTCGACCCTCCGCCACGCCAAGGGCTTCGCAGCCTGCGGACACCGGACAGGCCATTCTCTGGATTACGACCGAACTCCCCGTTCATCAACCATCGATCAGTGACCATGATTGAACATCAGTTTGGGCCCATGCTGCGACGCAACAACGGCTCATTCCTGCCGCTGCTCGGGGCTCTAGGGCAGCTTGACGGTATCAACGCAATGTCCGCGTGCGCCCAGGGTGTCTTCAAATTTGGGCCAAATCCGGCGAATCCCGACGCATCGCTGACGCATCGCCGGCGCATGAGTGGTGCATAAGTGGTGCATCGGTGGCGCATGGTCGGTCTTGTCTCCGCGGCCTTTCGGTTCCAGACTGGCGCATCGACAACCCTGGCGGAGCGCGACCGCGCCATGCCGCTCAGCCCACCCTCCTTGAGCCTCGGTGTCGAGGAGGAATATCTGCTGGTCGACCCGGTGAGCCGCGACCTGGTGGTGGCCCCGCCCGAGGATTTCATGGCCCGCTGCCAGGATCGGCTCGCCGGCCGCGCCACCCACGAGCTGCTCCAGGCCCAGGTCGAGGTCGACACCCGCGTCTGCCCGGGCATCGCCGAGGTCCGGCGCGAGCTGACCGAGCTGCGCGCGGCGGTCGCGGCCACGGCCCGAGACTTCGGCATGGCGCTGATCGCCGCCTCGACCCACCCGTTCGCCAACTGGCGCGCCCAGCGCCGGGTCGACAAGGAGCGCTACAACGTGCTCGCCCGCGACATGGCGGCGCTGGCCGAGCGCCTGGTGGTCTGCGGCATGCACATCCACGCCGGGATCGAGGACGAGGAGCTGCGCATCGACCTGATGAACCAGGCGACCTACTTCCTCCCGCACCTCCTGGCGCTCTCGACCTCGTCGCCGTTCTGGGAGGGCCACCCGACCGGACTGAAAGCCTATCGGCCGACGATCTTCGGCGATCTGCCGCGAAGCGGCCTGCCCGAGTATTTCACCAGCGCCGACGAGTGGCACCAGATGCTGAAGCTGCTCGCGCAGACCGGGCTGTGCGACGACGCCACCAAGATCTGGTGGGACGTGCGCCCGAGCGTCCGCTTCCCGACCCTGGAGATGCGGATCTGCGACGTCTGCACCCGGCTCGAGGATGCGCTCACGATCGCCGCCCTGTGGCAGTCGATCCTCGCCACCCTCTATCGCCTGCGCGCGGACAACCAGACCTGGCGGCGCTACCGCCGCACCCTGCTGGCGGAAAACAAGTGGCTGGCCCAGCGCCACGGCATCAGCGCCACGCTTGCCGACTACGGCGCGCTCACCCAAAAGCCGTTCGGCGTCCTGCTCGAGGAGCTGATCCAGCTGGTCCGCCCGGAAGCCCTGCGCCTCGGTTGCCTTGACGAGGTCCTGAACGCGCGCCACATCCTCGATCGTGGCACCAGCGCCGACCGCCAGCTCGCGGTGCACGCCAAGGCCCTGGCCGAGGGCGCCAGCGAGCGCGAGGCCGGGGTCGCGGTGGTCGACTGGCTGATCGCCGAGACCCTGGCCGGCATCCCGGCCGGCGACGATGCGGCGGCAACCATTCTGGAAGGAGGCTGACATGCAGGACAACGCGCGCCCCGACGAGGCGACCCGCACCGAGCTCGAGGCGGCCGCCTTCCGGACCCTGGTCGAGCACCTGCGCGCCCACCCCGAGGTCCAGAACATCGACCTCATGAACCTCGCCGGCTTCTGCCGCAACTGCCTCTCCAAGTGGTACCGCGCCGCCGCCGAGGAGCGCGGCCTCGAGCTCTCCTACGAGGACGCCCGCGAGATCGTCTACGGCATGCCCTACTCGGAATGGAAAGCCAAGCACCAGACCGAAGCCACCCCCGAACAACAGGCCTGGCTCAAGCAGCGCCACGCCGAGCACGGGTGACAGGCGCAACGCTCGCGATAGCCGAGGCTTTCCCAGTAAAAGTGACGGGCCACCAACCGCTTCCATCAACGGAACTTTAGCAGTCCAGTCCGGTATGAACACCCTTTTGCTATGGTTGCACAAGTATTCCGCGGTACTCGGAGCCATCGCCGCTGTAGTTGTCACCGTGACGGCCCTTCCGGGCGTCCTGTTTTATCTGCAAGAAAGGATCGGCAGCGACCTCCTTGTCCGCGTTGTCCGAGATCCGTCCACCCTTCCGCCTGATATGGAGAAATGGCTTTCGGATCTTGAATTCATTCTTCATACCTCCAGTGCACTGGACACTCCTCACGACACCGAAGCGCCAACAGCGGCAATCATTCGATTCCTACGAACGGCTTCCTCCTCTCGCGTTCTTGGCTATGATTACAGTCAAGGAATAGGCAGAATCACAATCAGCGTTATAAACAACTCCGGCCACGTAATCACCGGGTCCGATTGCGCTTAGATGATATCAGTGCCCTGTGGGACGCGACCGTGTCCGATACATTCCTAACACCCAACGATATCACTTCGCTTCGGGATGCTATTTCTGCCGGATACAACGATACGGCTATACTATTTCCAGAATTGAAATCTCTGCCCCCGGCGGGGTGGTTACATTTGGAATTAACGTTTCATACGTTCCCGGGCTCGAAGAGTTTGGCAAACCTGATCTTAAAGTAGGCGCGCCTGGATATTCTTACTCCGCGTGCGTGAGATCGTCAAGATGTGGAAAACTCCTGGCTCGTCTATCTCGATCAAGAATCCAATGCTGGTCCTTATCGAGTTCTTTCCATAATTATTCCAGGACTCTCTACTCCTGATTTATATAGTACCTCGAAATAGGCCACGAAAGCGACAAGATTAGAAATTACCCGTGTACACTGTGATGCCTGGTCACCGACCGACTGCTCTGGTCGAGCAGCTCGGCGACGAGGACCGGCGACGAGGTCCGTGGCGGGGCCGTGGCGTTGTTCGGCGAAGAGGGAGCCGGTGGCGCTCGGCTCGAGGTTGAGCTCGAGGGTGTGCGCGCGGCCGGCGGCGCGGACCGTCTCGACGAAGCCGGCGGCTGGGTAGACCTGGCCCGAGGTGCCGATCGCGACGAACAGATCGCAGGCTGTGAGCGCGTCGTAGATGCGGTCGAGGTCGAGCGGCATTTCGCCGAACCAGACGACGTGCGGGCGAAGTTGGTTCTCGCCGGCGCAGCCCGGGCATTGATGACTGTCGGCAAGATCGGAGCGCCAGGGATGGACTGACTTCGCAGGCGGTGCAGCGGGCCTTCAGCAGTTCGCCGTGCATGTGGATCAAGTTGCGGGTGCCGGCGCGCTCGTGCAGGTCGTCGATGTTCTGAGTGACGATCAAGACTTCGCCCGGCCAGCGGCGTTCGAGTTCCGCGAGCGCCAGATGGGCCGCATTAGGACGAATGTCCTCGCCTAGCAGCTGGCGGCGGCGCTGGTCGTAGAAGCGTTGGACGGTCGCCGGATCGCGGGCGAAGGCCTCGGGGGTCGCGACGTCCTCGAGGCGCCAGCCTTCCCATAGGCCGCCGGCGCCGCGGAAGCTGGGCAGGCCCGACTCGACCGAGATCCCGGCGCCGGTCAGCACCACGATCGACCCCTCGCCGCGCGTCATTCGCCCACCCCCGCCATGCATCACTTCTGCGCCCTCGCCGTACGCTTCCGGTGCTTCGAGTCTACGCTTTCTGCGCAGGGATGCGCCAGGCAGAGCCACATATTGCGATGCGATATCGTAGATACATGCAGTATCCATGACCATGATGAAATATCAACCTCGATGGATTTGCTGCAGTGCAGTCGGCCAAGTTTTCGGCCGCGATCGAACATAAGCAGAACACAGCGCGGCTGCGGCCGCCGAACGCAGCGCGAGGGCCGGGAGTCAAAGGGGGTTGGCGTGAAGGCTGGCGGCGGGTGGGTCAGACGGCGATCAGGCCGCGGTCGAGCGGCTCACGGTCGAACGTGGCCGCTTTCGACGCCCGCGCGGGGCGCGGCTTGGCTGGGCAGGCGGCCGGTCAGGCGGCGACGAACTCGCTGTCGACCGCCTCGATGTCGAAGGCGGCTGCCATCAGGGCGCGCGTGTAGGGGTGCTCGGGGCGCTCGAAGATGACCTCGGCCGGCCCCTGCTCCACGACCTGGCCGGCGCGCATCACGATCACCTGGTCGCTGAGCGCGCGCACGACCCGCAGATCGTGGCTGATGAAGAGGTAGGCGAGGCCGTGGCGGGCCTGGAGGTCGCGCAGGAGATCGACGATCTGGGCTTGCACCGACATGTCGAGGGCGGAGGTCGGCTCGTCGAGGACGACGAAGGACGGCTCCAGCACCATCGCGCGGGCGATGCTGATCCGCTGGCGCTGGCCGCCCGAGAACTCGTGCGGGTAGCGGTCCTGGCTCGATGGGATCGAGCCCGACCTCTTCCAGCACCTTCGCGACCAGCTGCCGGCGGCCGGCGCGATCGCCGCCGATCTGGTGCAGTTGCAGGCCCTCCTCGATGATCTGGCCGATCGACATGCGCGGCGAGAGGCTGCCGTAGGGGTCCTGGAACACGACCTGCATGTGGCGGCGCAAGGGTCGCAGCCGGCGCGACGACCAGCCCTGGATCGCCTGGCCCTGGAAGCGGATGTCGCCGGTGCTTCGGAGCAGGCGCAAAAGTGCCAGCCCGAGGGTGGTCTTGCCCGAGCCGCTCTCGCCGACCACGCCGACCGTCTGGCCCTGGCGTACCTCCAGATCGACCCCGTCGACCGCCTTGACGTGGCCGACGACCCGGCGCAGCAGGCCGCGCTGGATCGGGAAATGCACCTTGAGCTGATCCGCGGCCATGATCACCGGAGCGTCGGGCGCGTGCTGCAGCGGCTTGCCCTTGGGCTCGGCCGCCAGGAGATGCCGGGTATAGGCATGCTGGGGCCGCTCGAACACCTCGGCGACCGGCCCGGTCTCGACGATCTGGCCCTCGGTCATGACGCAGACGCGGTCGGCGACCTTGCGCACGATGGTGAGGTCGTGGGTGATCAGCAGCATCGCCATCCCGAGCCGGCGCTGCAGATCCCGAAGCAGGCTCAGGATCTGGGCCTGGATGGTGACGTCGAGGGCGGTCGTCGGCTCGTCGGCGATCAGGAGATCCGGCTCGTTGGCGAGCGCCATCGCGATCATCACCCGCTGGCGCTGGCCGCCCGAGAGCTGGTGCGGGTAGGCGTCGAGGCGCTGCTCGGCCTCCTGCAGCTGGACGAGGTGCAAAAGCTCGAGGGTCCGTCTTCGCGCCTCGGCCCGGTTCAGCCCGCGATGCAGGAGCAGGCTCTCGCTGACCTGCTTCTCGACCTTGTGCAGCGGGTTGAGCGAGGTCATCGGTTCCTGGAAGATGATCCCGACGCGGTCGCCCCGGACCTGGCGAAGGACCGCCTCGTCGGCGCCGATCAACTCCTGGCCGTCGAGGGTGATGCTGCCGCCCGGGTGCCAGGCCTTCGGATAGGGCAGGAGCTGCAGGATCGAGAGCGCGGTCACCGACTTGCCGGAGCCGCTCTCGCCGACCAGCGCCACGGTCTCGCCCTGATCGATCGCGAACGACACCTGGCGGACCGCCTCGAGCGTGCCGCCTTCGACCTTGAAGTTGACCGAAAGGTCCTCGACCCCGAGCAGGCTCATCGCTGACGGCCGCTCACTGGAAGGTCTTGCGGGGATCGAAGGCGTCGCGCACGGCTTCGCCGATGAACACCAACAGCGAGAGCATCACCGCCATGACGGCGAAGCCGCTGATGCCGAGCCAGGGGGCCTGCAGGTTGCTCTTGCCCTGGTTCAGGAGTTCGCCCAGCGAGGGCGAGCCGGGCGGCAGGCCGAACCCCAAAAAGTCGAGCCCGGTCAGGCTGGTGATGCCGCCGATCAGGACGAACGGCATGAAGGTGACGGTGGCGACCATCGCGTTGGGCAGGACATGGCGACGCATGATCGTGAAATGGCTGACCCCGAGCGCGCGCGCCGCGCGCACGAAGTCGAGATTGCGCGCGCGCAGGAACTCGGCGCGGACCAGGCCGACCAGCGCGGTCCAGCTGAACAGCAGCAGCAGACCGAGCAGCCACCAGAAGCTCGGCGTCACCACGCTCGCCAGGATGATCAGCATGAACAGGGTCGGCATCGAGTTCCAGATCTCGATGAAGCGCTGAAACGAGAGGTCCAGCCAGCCGCCGTAGTAGCCCTGGACCGCCCCGGCCGCGACCCCGACGATCGAGGACAGGATGGTGAGCACGAGGCCGAACAGCACCGAGATGCGGAAGCCGTAGATCACCCGGGCGACGACGTCGCGCGCCTGGTCGTCGGTGCCGAGCCAGTGCTCCCGGCTCGGCGGTGAGGGCGACGGCACCGTCAGATCGCGGTCGATGGTATTGTAGCTATAGGGGATCGGCGGCCAGATCGCCCAGCCCTTCTCGGCGATCATCTGCCGGACCGCGGGATCGGTGTAGTCCGCCTCGGTCGGGAAGAAGCCGCCGAACGTGGTTTCCGGATAGGCCTCGAACAGCGGACAATAATACTGGCCGTCGTAGGAGATCAGCAACGGCCGGTCGTTCGCGATCAGCTCCGCGCACAGGCTGAGCACGAACAGCACGAGGAAGATGTGCAGCGAGACGTAGCCGCGCCGGTTGGCGCGGAAGTGGACCAGCCGGCGCTGGTTGATCGCGTTGAGGCGGAGCGGGATGCCGAGCAGACGCTGACGCGCGCGCACCCGGGGCTCGGCCAGCGTCGCCATCAGACCTCCCGGGTCTCGAAATCGATCCGCGGATCGACCAGGACGTAGGTCAGATCGGTGATCAGATGCATCACCAGGCCGAGCAGGCTGAAGACGTAGAGGGTGCCGAACATGACCGGGTAATCCCGGTTGATCGCGGCGTTGAAGCCCAACAGACCCAGGCCATCCAGCGAGAAGATGATCTCGATCAGCATAGCCCCGCTGAACAGGATGCCGATGAACGCGCTCGGAAAGCCGGCGATCACGATCAGCATGCCGTTGCGGAAGACGTGGCGGTAGAGGACGCGGTGCTCGGTCAGCCCCTTGGCCTTGGCGGTCATCACATACTGCTTGTTGATCTCCTCGAGAAAGGAGTTCTTGGTCAGCATGGTCAAGCCGGCGAAGGCGCCGATCGTGAGCGCGAGCAGCGGCAGCGTCATGTGCCAGAAGTAGTCGAGGATCCGCGCCGGCCAGGACAGGTCGTGCCAGTTGTCGGAGACCAGCCCACGCAGTGGGAACCAGTCGAAGAAGCTGCCGCCGGCGAACAGGACGATCAGGAGGATCGCGAACAAAAAGCTCGGAATGGCGTTGCCGACGATGATGACCGCGCTGGTCCAGACATCGAAATTGCTGCCGTCGCGGACCGCTTTGCGGATCCCGAGCGGGATCGAGATCAGATAGGTCAGCAGGGTGGTCCAAAGGCCGATCGAGATCGATACCGGCATTTTTTCCAGGACCAGGTCGATCACGCTCTCATCGCGAAAATAGCTGGTGCCGAAATCGAATTGTACATACTGCTTCAGCATCTTGAGGAAGCGCTGGTAGGCGGGCTCGTCGAAGCCGTAGAGGCGCTCGATCTGCTTGATGAACTCGGGATCGAGGCCCTGAGCGCCGCGATATTTGGAGGCTTCGGCGCCGCGCGGGGCGGCCCCGCTCTGCTGCACCTCGCCGCCGCCGGCACCGCTGACGCGCGCCGTCGCCTCGACCGCCCGCCCCTGGATTTGGGCGATCAACTGCTCGACCGGTCCGCCAGGCGCCGCCTGTACGATGACGAAATTGATCACCATGATCCCGAACAGCGTCGGGATCATCAGGAGGATCCGGCGGACGATGTAGGCCAGCATGAGCGTCTGTGACGCCTAATCCTGGGTGGCCGCTTTGGCTCCTTCGCCGCCCGACCCGCGCCGCTCCAGGGCCGCCATCTTGACCGGATCGATCCACCAGGCGAACAGGTCGATCCCATATTTGGGGTCGATGGTCGGTCGGGAGAACTTGTTCCAATAGGCGACGCGATCGTAGGTGATGTGCCAGTGGGGAATCACGTAGTGGCCCCACAGCAGCACCCGATCCAGGGCGTGAGTTGCACTCACCAGGTCCGCGCGCGAGGGCGCGCTGACCATCTTGTCGATCAGATCGTCGACCACCTTGCTCTTGATCCCGGCGAGGTTGCGGCTGCCGCGGGTGTCGGCGGCCTGGCTGCCCCAATAGTCGCGCTGCTCGTTGCCGGGCGACTGGCTCTCGCCCCAGCTGCCGACCACCATGTCGAAGTCGAAATCATCCAGGCGGTTCTGATACTGCGCGGTATCGACCGTGCGCATGGTCGCCTGGACGCCGAGGCGCTTGAGGTTCTGGACGAAGGGCCCGACGATCCGCTCGAAGGCGGGCTGGACCAGGAGGATCTCGAAGGCGAGCGGCTGGCCGGTCTCCTTGTTCACCAGGCGACCGTTCTGCACCTCCCAGCCGGCCGCCCGCAGCATCTCGAGCGCGGTGCGCAGATTGTGGCGAAGATCAGTGCCCTCGGTCGAGGGTGCCCGATACTCCTTGGTGAAGACCTCCTCGGGCAGCTCGGCCCGATAGGGGTCCAGCAGCTTCAGCTCGGCCGCGCTCGGCAGCCCGGACGACGCCAGCTCGCTGTTCGAGAAGTAGCTCTCGGTCCGTTGGTACTGACCGTAGAACAGATTTTCGTTGGTCCACTCGAAATCGAACGCGTAGGCGAGCGCCGCGCGCACCTTCGGGTCTTTGAAGATCGCGCGTCGGGTGTTGAAGACGAAGCCCTGCATGCCGGTGCCGCGTTGGTTCGGGATCTCCTCGCGCACGATCAACTTCTTGTCGAAGGGCGGACCGGTGTAGGCGGTGGCCCAGTCCTTGGAATTGTTCTCGATCTGGATGTCGTAGTCGCCGGCTTTGAACGCTTCCAGCGCGACGTTCGCATCGCGATAGTATTCGTAGCGCACCTCGTCGAAGTTGTTGCGACCGCGGTTGACCGGCAGCGCCGCTCCCCAATAGTCGGGATCGCGCTCGTACACGATCGTCCGCCCGGGATCGACCCGCTTGATCCGATACGGGCCGCTGCCGAGAGGCGGCGTCAGGGTCGTCTTGTCGAACTCGACCTTCTCGTAGTAGTGCTTGGGCAGGACCGGCATCTGGCCGGCGATCAGGGGCAGCTCCCGGTTCATCTTGCCGTCGAAGATCATCTTGACCTGGCGCTCGCCGACCTTCTCGGCCTTGACGATGTTGGCGTAATAGGCGCGGTAGAACGGGTGGCCCTTGGTCTTGAGGGTGTCGAGGGTCCAGATGACGTCGTCGACCGTGATCGGCGTGCCGTCCTGGAAGCGGGCCTCGGGCCGGAGCGTGAAGATCACCCAGGAGCGGTCCGCCGGCATCTCGATGCTCTCGGCGATCAGGCCGTACTCGGAGAACGGCTCATCCAGGCTGCCGGCGGTCAGCGTGTCGAACAGCAGGCCGAGGCCGGCCGCATTGTTGCCCTTGAGGATGAACTGGTTGAGGTTGTCGAAGCTGCCGATCGCGGAGAGCGTCAGCGTGCCGCCCTTGGGTGCGTCCGGGTTGGCGTAGTCGAAATGGGTGAAGTCCGGGCCGTATTTGAGGTCCCCGTACATCGAGGCGCCATGTTTCGGCTGCGGCGCGTCGTCGGCACGCAGCGTGGCCATCGGGAGGATCAGGGCGAGGATCGCCGCGAGCCAGGGCGACGTGGAACGGAGACAGGAGATCATGAGCCTCTTCTCGATCGCCGGGAGTCAAACGTCTTGCGGCAATATAGAGGGGCTCGGGGATCGATCCTAGATCGATGACGGAGGATTAATCCGGCGCCGGCTGCAGCAGCTCGAGCGCCGCGGCGTGCACCCGGGGGTCGCCGGCGGCGACGATCCGGCCGTCGGAGGTCGCGGTGAGGGCCCGCCCGCGCCAGTCGGTCATGATCCCGCCGGCGCCCTCGACCACCGGCACCAGGGCCATGAAGTCGTGCGGGTCCAGGTCGGCCTCGACGATCAGGTCGACGAAGCCCATGGCGAGCAGGCCGTAGGCATAGCAATCGCCGCCGAACAGCGGATAGCGGACCGCATCCTGCACGCGCTCGAAGGCCGCGCGCTCGGCGCCGGGCGCGAACATCAGCGGGCGTGGTCGCGTACAGCACCGCCTCGCCGAGGCTGGGGCAGGCCCGGACCCGGATCGGCTGGCCGTTCCAGCTGGCGCCGCCGCCGGCGACGCCCTGCCAGCGCTCGCCGAGGATGCACTGGTCGATCACCCCGAGCAGGGGCCGGCCGCCCCGACTGAGGCCGACCAGGGTGCCGAACAGCGGCCGCCCGGTGATGAAGGACTTGGTGCCGTCGATCGGATCGAGGTGCCAGATAAGCAGGGCGTCCTGGCGCTCGGCGCCGAGCTCCTCACCCTCGATGCCGTGGTCCGGATAGCGGGCCCGGATCAGATCCCGCATCGCCCGCTCGGCCTCGCGATCGGCGATCGTGACCGGACTGGCGTCGTGCTTGCTCTCGACCGCCACCGGCGACCGGTAGTAGCGCCGGATGACCTCGGCGGCGACGTCGGCGAGCTGCTGGGCAAAGGTCTGGAGCTCGAGCAGCGGCGGCGAACGCCCCATGGCAGACGCCAGGCCCGGCTCAGCCACTCCCCGGCAGCGGCGGCGGGTTGTCGGTGATCGAGCGCAGATAGGCGATCACGGCCGCGCGCTGCTCCGGCTTCTTGAAGCCGGCGAACGCCATCTTGGTGCCGGGGGCGAAGGCCCTGGGATTGGTCAGGAACTCGTTCAGCTTGTCGTAGGTCCACTCGCCGTCCTTGCTCTGCAGCGCGCTCGAGTAGCTGAAGCCTTCGACCGAAGCGATGTCGCGACCGACCACGCCGTGCAACGGCGGCCCGATCTTGGCCTTGGCCCCGGCCTCGAAGTTGTGGCAGGCCTTGCAGATCTTGGCGTCATGCTCACCCTTGGCCGGGTCGGCTGCCGCCAGCAGCTGCGCGAAGTCACTGCCGCCGCCAGCGGGCTGCCCGCCGGCCTCCGCCTTGGGCGCCGCCTCGGCCGCCGCCTGCTTCTGCTCGCCGGGCTGGGCCTCCGCCGGCTTCGGTTCCGCCGCCTTTTGCTCCGCCGGCTTCTGCCCCGCCTGCTCCTGGGCGGCGGGCGCGGCTGCGGCCGGCGGCGGTGCCGGCAGAGGCTCGGGATTGTCCGCGAGCGAGCGCAGGTAAAGGATCACGTCGGCCCGATCCTGCGGCTTCTTGAAACCGGCGAAGGTCATCTTGGTGCCGGGCGCCCAGCTCCGCGGGCCGCTCAGGAACTCGTACAGCTTCTCATAGTCCCAGTTGCCGCCCTTCTTCGACAGAGCATCCGAGTAGCTGAAGTCGGAGACCGAGCCGATAGCGCGGCCGAGGACCCCGTAGAGGTGCGGGCCGATCTTGTTCGGGTCGCCCTTGCCGAAGTTGTGACAGGCCGCGCACACCTTGGCGAGCGCCTGGCCGTGCTCGGCGCTGCCGTCCGCCAGCAGCACCGCGAGCGGCGGCGCCTCCTGCTCGGCCTCCTTGGCGCCGCCACCTGCGCTCTCGGAGACCTCGATCGGATAGGCATTCTTCTCGGGCGCGTGCGGGTGATAAATGATCCGCGAGATCACCCCGGTTCCGGAGGCGATGATGCCGGCCGTGAGAAGGGCCGCCAACATCTTGTTAACTTCGAGCGAAGATGCCATAGCAGGCTGGTTCCGTCCTGGTGAGTCCCGGATTGGGTCGGGGATCTGACCCCGGCAGATTAACACGGGCCGCGCCGCATGACAGGACGGTCGCGCCGCGCCTGGACGCGGCAGTCTGTCTCACCACAGGATCGGCGCGGTGGCCGAAGAGGGTTGGCGCATTTGCCCAGATTCGTCAAGCCGGCTGCCCTCGCTTCCGCGCGCGGGACGATCATCCTGATCCCGGCGCGGCTCGCCTCGACCCGGCTGCCCGACAAACCCCTGGCCGAGATCGGCGGCGTGCCGATGATCGTCCAGGTTTGGCGCCGCGCCTGCGCGGCCGAGGTCGGCCCGGTCGTGGTCGCCTGCGCCGAGCCGGCGATCGCCGACGCGGTGTCCGCCCATGGCGGCGACGCCCTGCTGACCGACCCGGCGCTGCCCTCCGGCACCGATCGCATCTATCAGGCGTTGACCGAGCTCGATCCCGAGCGGCGGTTCGACCGGGTGATCAATCTGCAGGGCGACCTGCCGACCCTCGAGCCGGCCGCGATCCGGGCGGCGCTCGAGCCTCTGGACCGGCTCGGCAGCGACATCGGCACGCTTGCCGTGGCGACCGATGATCCCGTCGAGATGGCCGATCCGAGCGTCGTCAAGGCGGTGATCACGTTCGACGGGGCGCACCCGCGGCTCGGTCGAGCGCTCTATTTCACGCGCGCGACCGCGCCCACCGGCGCCGGCCCGGTCTACCACCACATCGGCATCTATACCTATCGCCGGCCGATCCTGGAGCGCTTCGCGACCCTGCCGCCCAGTCCGCTGGAGCGGCGCGAGCGGCTCGAGCAGCTGCGCGCGCTCGAGGCCGGCATGAGCATCGGCGTGGCGCTCGTTGACACGGTTCCGCTCGGCGTCGATACTCCGGCCGATCTGGAGCGTGCCCGAGGTCTGTTCGGCGCGCCCGGAAGGGTGGCAGCCAGCTAACAACCGAGCCTCGGGTCATGGATCAGGCGGCCGACGCTGACAGGCTTGAGCGGGCGTCGGCGGTCGAGTCGACCCGGCGGATCGTCTTTCAGGGCCAGCCCGGCGCCTACTCCCACCTCGCCTGCCGGCAGGTCTGCCCGCGCTACGAGGCGGTGCCCGCCGAATCCTTCGAGGAGGCGTTCGCCGCCGTGCGCGAGGGCCAGGCGGAGCGGGCGATGATCCCGATCGACAACTCGGTCGCCGGCCGGGTCGCCGACATCCATCACCTGATGCCGCACTGCGGCCTGCACATCATCGGCGAGCATTTCCTGCGCGTGAACCACAACCTGCTCGCGGTGCCCGGCGCGCGGCTCGAGGACATCAAGACGGTTCACTCGCACGTCCATGCCCTCAATCAATGCCGGCAGCTGCTGCGCGAGCTCGGGATCGCGCCCCGGATCCATGCCGACACCGCGGGCGCGGCCGCGGAGGTGGCGGAGGTCGGACGGCGCGATCAGGCGGCGATCGCCTCCCGGCTCGCGGCCGAGATCTATGGCCTCGAGATCCTGCGCTCCGACCTCGAGGACGCCGAGCACAACACCACCCGGTTCGTCATCCTGGCGCGCGAGCCGATCGAGCCGCCGCCCTACGAGGGCCCGGTGATCACCAGCTTCCTGTTTCAGGTGCGCAACGTACCGGCGGCGCTGTACAAGGCGCTGGGCGGCTTCGCCACCAACGGCGTCAACATGATCAAGCTCGAGAGCTACGTCGACGCGGGCTTCAATCAGGCGCAGTTCTACGCCGAGGTGGTCGGCCATCCGGAGCAGGCGCCGCTCAGGAACGCCTTCGAGGAGCTGGCTTTCTTCTCCCACGACGTCGAGCGCCTGGGCACCTATCCGGCCCACCCGTTCCGCTTCCGCAACGCGCCGCCGGACTAGCCTGCCGCCGGCGGGTCGTCGAGGCTGAGCAGGCTGGCGTTGCCGCCGACCGCGGCGGTGTTGATGCTGACCGTGCGCTCGGTCGCAAAGCGCGGCAGATAGTGCGGGCCGCCGGCCTTGGGGCCGGTGCCCGACAGGCGCTCGCCGCCGAACGGCTGGACGCCGACCACGGCGCCGATGATGTTGCGGTTGACGTAGATGTTGCCGGCCCGGGCCCGCTCCAGCACCCGCTCGATGGTCTGGTCGATCCGGCTGTGGACGCCGAGCGTCAGGCCGTAGCCGGTCGCGTTGATCGCGTCGACCACCTGATCGAGGCGCGAGCCGGCGAAGCGGACGACGTGCAGGATCGGCCCGAAGACCTCGCCCTCGAGCTGCTCGATGGTCTCGATCTCGAAGGCATGCGGCGCGAAGAAGCAGCCGGCCGCGAGCGCCGGATCGAGCGGCAGCCGTTGGATCAGGCGCCCCTCGCGCTGCATGCGCCCGACATGCCGGATCAGCCGCTCGCGCGCGGCGTCGTCGATCACCGGCCCGACGTCGGTCGCGAGCTGGCCGGGATCGCCGATCCTCAGCTCGAGCATGGCGCCGGCCAGCATCTCGAGCACGCGATCCGCGATCGCGTCCTGCAGGTAGAGGACGCGGAGCGCCGAGCAGCGCTGCCCGGCCGAGCGGAAGGCCGAGAGCAGGACGTCGGCGACCACCTGCTCGGCGAGCGCCGAGGAATCCACCAGCATCGCGTTCTGGCCGCCGGTCTCGGCGATCAGGGCCGGGATCGGCCCGTCCTTGGCGGCGAGCGCGCGGTTGATCTGCCAGGCGGTCCGGGTCGAGCCGGTGAACGCGACGCCGGCGACCTGCGGGCTCTCGACCAGCCGCGCCCCGACCTCCGGCCCGCCCGGGAGCAGGATCAAGGCCTCCTCGGGCACGCCCGCCTGGTGCAGGAGCGCCACCGCCCGGGCGGCGATCAGCGGCGTCTGCGGTGCCGGCTTGGCGATCACGGCGTTGCCGACCGCGAGCGCCGCGGCGATCTGGCCGGTGAAGATCGCGAGCGGGAAGTTCCAGGGGCTGATCGCGGCGAACACGCCGCGGCCGTGCAGCGCGATCTGGTTGCTCTCGCCGGTCGGGCCGGGCAGCTCGCGTGGCGGCACCCCGGCCCTCGCCTCCGCCGCGTAGTAGCGGAGGAAATCGACCGCCTCGCGAACCTCGGCCACGGCATCGACCATGGTCTTGCCGGCCTCGCGCACGCACCAGGCCAAGAGCTCCGGCGCGTTCGCCTCATAGAGGTCGGCAGCCCGCTCGAGACAGGCCGCGCGCGTCTCGACCGGGGTCCGATCCCAGGCTGGAAAGCCCTGCCCCGCCAGCGCCACCGCCTGCTCGACCGCGGCCGGACCGGCTTCGACCACGCGGCCGATCTCGCGGGAGCGATCGGCGGGATCGTAGGTCGGCTTCGGCTCGTGGCTGCCGGCCGCGACCCCGGGCCCGGCGACCAGGCCCGGCGTGAATTCGGTCTCGATCCGGGCCGCCAGCCGCGCGAGCTCGTCCGGATCGGCGAGATCGATGCCGCGCGAATTCCTGCGACCCGCGCCATAGAGAGCGGGCGGCAGCGGGATCTTCGGGTTGGCCTTCGACTCGATGCGCGCGAGCTGGAGCGCCGGGTCCCCGACCAGGCTCTCGATCGGGACCGCCGGATCGAGGATCCGGTTGACGAAGGAGGTGTTGGCGCCGTTCTCGAGCAGTCGGCGCACCAGATAGGGCAGCAGATCCTGTGGCTGCCGACCGGCGCGTAGACGCGGCAGGCGATGTCGAGCACCGCCTCCGCTCTCAGGTCCGCGTAGAGGGCCTCGCCCATGCCGTGCAGGCGCTGGAACTCGAAGGCGCGCCGGTCGCCCGCGAGCTCGATGATGCTGGCGAGGGTCTGGGCGTTGTGGGTCGCGAACTGCGGATAGAAGGCCTCGCCGCCCGCGAGCAGGCGCCGGGCGCAGGCGAGATAGGAGACGTCGGTCGCGAGCTTGCGGGTGAACACCGGATAGTCGTCGAAGCCCTGCTCCTGGGCGCGCTTGATCTCGGTATCCCAATAGGCGCCCTTGACCAGGCGGACCGGGATCCGGCGCCGCTGGCGGCGGGCCAGGTCCTCGAGCCAGGCGATGACGTCGAGCGCCCGCTTCTGATAGGCCTGGACCGCGAGGCCGAGGCCGTCCCAGCCGCCGAGCTCGGGCGCTGCCGCCAGGCGCTCGAACAGATCGAGCGAGGGCTCCAGGCGGTCGGCCTCCTCGGCATCGATGGTCACCGTGATCCGGCCGGCGCGCGCCTGTGCCAGGAGATCGAGGAGGCGTGGCAGGAGCTCGGACTCGAGGCGACGGTGCTGGGCCAGCTCGTAGCGCGGATGGAGCGCCGAGAGCTTGATCGAGATGCTGGGGCGCGCCATCAGATCGTCGCCCTCGGCGGCCTTGATGATGGCCGCGATCGCGTCCCGATAGGCCAGCTGGTAGCGCTCGGCGTCGGCGGTGGTCCGGGCGCCTTCGCCGAGCATGTCATAGGAGTAGCGGTAGCCCTTCTGCTCGAGCTCGCGGGCGCGCCGGATCGCCGCCTCGATCGTCTGGCCGAGGACGAAGTGGCGCCCCAGCACCCGCATCGCCTGCAAGATCGCCTGGCGCACCACCGGCTCGCCGAGTCGCTGGACGAGGCGGGCGAAGCGGGTGCCGACCTCGCCCTCGCGCTCCAGGTCGACCCTGACCAGCCGCCCGGTCAACATCAGGCCCCAGGTCGAGGCGTTGACGAACAGCGACTCGCTGTGGCCGAGGTGGCGCGCCCAGTCGCCGAAGCTGAGCTTGTCGCGGATCAGCCGGTCGCCGGTCTCCGGGTCGGGAATCCGGAGCAGGGCCTCGGCGAGACACATCAGCATGATGCCTTCGCGCGTGCTCAGGCTGTACTCGTGCAGGAACGCTTCGACCCCGAGCTGGTCGCCGCCGGCCTCGCGCACCCGCTCCGCGAGGCGCCGGGCGCGCGCCTGGATGCGCGCCCGCAGCTCGGACCCGACGGTCGCCTCGGCCAGCAGGGCCGCGACGGTCGCGGCCTCGTCGGCGCGGTGGGCCCGACGGATCGCCGCGCGCAACGGCCCCTCGCCGAGCGGCGGCCGATCGTCCAGGATGCGCGCGGCCATGGCCATGGCGAGAGCACCTCGGCTGCCCGGGATCGACAGATCCGTCACCCCGGCGCACGACCCTACCACGGCTCGGCGGCCGGTCCCCAGCCGATTCGCGAACTCCCGGTGGCGCGGGGCTCAGCCGGCGACCGCGCGCGCCGGGGGCGCCTCGCGCGCCGACGGCAGGTCACGCGCCGACGGCAGGTCGCGCGCCGGCAGGAGATCGCGGGCCGAGCGGATCGCACGGGCCTGGCGCCCGTTCCGGACCCGCTCCTCGGCGAGCCGGTCCGCGATCTCGCTGGTCGGCGCCCCCGCGCGCGCGGCGCGCTCGAACAGCTCGGTCAGGGTCTCGGCGATGGTCTGGACCCTGGCCAGCGCGCGGCCCCGATCGTAGCCGCTCGAGCGCAGCTCCTCGGCGATGTTGATCAGGCCGCCGGCGTTGATCACGTAGTCGGGCGCATACAGGATGCCGCGCGCGTGCAGGGCGGCCCCGTGGCGCGGCTCGAGCAGCTGGTTGTTGGCGGCGCCGGCCACGACCTTGCAGGCCAGCCGGGGCAGCGTCTCGTCGTTGATCACGCCACCGAGCGCGCAGGGCGCCAACACCTCGGCCTCGACCCCGAGGATCGCATCGCCGTCGACCAGGCGGGCGCCGAATTCCTCGGCGGCGCGCTCGGCACGGGCCGGGTCGAGGTCGGCCACGATCAGCTTGGCGCCGTCCTGGGCGAGCAGCCTGGCGACGTTGTAGCCGACGTGGCCGAGCCCCTGGACCGCGACCCGCATGCCGGTCAGGTCGGCGCTGCCGAGCCGGTGCTTGACCGCGGCGCGAATCCCGAGCCAGACGCCGCGCGCGGTGACCGGCGACGGATCGCCGCTGCTGCCGCTCGAGCGGCCCAGCACGCAAGGGGTCTCGGCGCTCGCCCAGTCCATGTCGGCCGGGCAGGTGCCGACGTCCTCGCCGGTGTAGTAGCGGCCGCCCAGGCTGTCGATCGCCCGGCCGAGCGCCCGGAACAGCGCCTCTGACTTGCCGGTCCTGGGATCGCCGATGATCACGGTCTTGCCGCCGCCGAACGGCAGGCTGGCCATGGCCGCCTTGTAGGTCATGCCTTTGGCGAGCCGCAGGACGTCGGTCACCGCTTCGGCCTCGCTCGGGTAGGGCCACATGCGGCAGCCGCCGATGGCCGGGCCGAGGGTCGTATCATGCAGGGCGACGATGGCCTTCAGGCCGCTCGCCCGATCGAAGAAGAAGACCACCTGCTCGTGATTGTCGAAGGCAGGCGACATAAAGACATCCATTTCCGTCTCCAAGGGTACCCGCCGTACAGGACGGACTGACTTGACGACGGCCCTGGGACCGGCCGCAGACACCCGTTGGTCCAGAGCTCGAGCCCGGTTTCTATGTAGAAATGGTTAAGAAATCTTCAACCTCGAAGTTTGTTACAAAGGCTTCATGCCACTGTTAGATGCGCTGCAGCAAATCGAGCCACCGCAACGCTTTAGTCGAGATAGCCGAGCCATCGCCACCACAGGTAGTCGAGCGGGACCAGCACCAGCAGGGTCAGGCTGCCGAGCAGCAGGCTCAGTCTGGTCGCGGCGGCGAGGCGCAGATGGCCGAGCTGCAGCGCGACCATCACCGGCGCCGACTGATAGGGCAGCAGCATGGTCGAGAAACCGACGATCTGGGTCATCAGGACGCTCACCAGGGGCAGATCCGCAGCCTTGGCCATGGCGGCTGCGAGCGGCCCGAGCACCGCCGGCACGCCCGGGTGGGTGGTGACCAGGCCGATCAGGCTGGCCGCGGCCACCAGCGCCCCGAAGCTTCGGGCGGGCGCATCCGGCGCGAGCGGCAACCAGGCGAGCGCCCTGGCCCCGAGCGCCCCCGCCAGCCCGCTCGCGTCGATCAGGCTGACCATGCCGAGCAACCCCGCGACATAGAAGAAAGTTCCGAAGCTGGTGGCGGTCTCGAAGGTGCGGGGATCGAGCACGCCCACGCCCGGCAGCATGCAGGCGAGCGCGGCCGCGAGCGCGACCCAGCCGGGCGAGATGCCGTGCAGCGAATCGGTCGCCCAGAGCAGGAGCGCCAGGACCATGATGCCGAGCAGCCGACGCTCCGCGGCCGACCAGGGCGGCAGCGGGTCGTGGCTGGCGCGGCCGCGCTGATCGGCGGGACGGTCGTCGGCGCGGTCCGGGAACAGCCGGCAGACCAGCTCGGCGAGCAGCACGCCATAGGCGAGCCCGAGCAGCGGAAAGTGGAGCTGAAGATAGGCGGCGTAGGAGACGCTGACGCCGTAGAGCGTCTCGGCCACGCCCAGCAGCACCATGTTCGGCAGGTTCGCCGGCAGAACCGCGAACGCCGGCAGGATGGTGCCGAACGCGACCGCGAGCAGGATGCCGGTCCGGCCGCGCCGGCCGGGCGCGAAACCGAGCTCGGCGGTCAGGGCTGTGAAGATCGGCACCAGGACCATGATCCGGCCCATCGCGGCCGGGACCAGGAACGCGAGGCCGCCGCCCAGCGCGACCGTGCCGTAGACGATCCGTCGGTAGGAGCCGCCCAGATGCCCGACCAGGAGCCGCGCGAGGCGCCGGCCGAGGCCGGTGGTCTGGACCGCGCTGCCGATCACCAGGCCGCCGAACACCAGCCAGAGCGCGCTCGAGCTGAAGCCCGCGAAGATCACCCGGGGCGGTGCGATGCCGAGCACGATCGCGAGCACGAACAGGCCGATGCCGGTGACATGGAACGGCAGCGCGCCGGTCGCCCAGCAGCCGAGCGCCAGGAGCACCAGGGCGGCCGCGTGCGCCTTCGGGGGCTCGAGGCCGGTCGCCTCCGGCCAGAGCGCGAGGCCGAGCGCCAGCGCGGCGATCAGCCCGCCGGCGATCCGGGGGACGGTCAGGAAAGCCAGCTCGCCGGCCGCTTGGCGAGGAACGCCGCGACCCCCTCGCGGGCCTCGGGGGTCGCCCGCAGAGCAGCGATCCGCTGCGCCGTGGCGTCGATCAGATCCGGTCCGATCGGCTGCCCGGCCAGATCCTGGACCAGGCGCTTGGCCGCAGTGAGCGCGTCCGGCCCACCCTGCAGAAGATGATGGAGAATGGTGTCGACCGCGGCGTCCAGCTGGTCCGCTTCGACCACCTCGTGGACCAGCCCGATCCGGGCCGCCTCGACGGCGCCGATCCGCTCGCCGGTCAGCATCAGCCGGCGCGCCTGGCGGACGCCGACCGCCGCGACCACGTAGGGGCCGATCACCGAGGGGATCAGGCCGAGACGGACCTCGGTCGTGCCGAACACGGCCGCGGCGCTGGCGACCACGATGTCGCAGCAGGCGACGAGGCCGGTGCCGCCGCCGAGCGCCGCGCCATTGACCCGCGCGATGGTCGGCTTCGGCAGCTCGTTCAGGGTCGCCATGAGCTTGGCCAAAGCTCTGGCGTCGGCCAGGTTCTCCGCCTCGCCATAGGTCGCGGTCCGGCGCATCCAGTTGAGGTCGGCGCCGGCCGAGAAGCTTTTGCCGCTGCCGGTCAGGACGACCGCGCGCACGGCCGCCTCGTCCCCCAGTCGGGTCAGCTCGGCGGTCAGCTCGGCGATCAGCCGGTCGTCGAAGGCGTTGTGGATTTCCGGGCGGTTGAGCGTGATCCAGGCACTGCCGTCGGGGCGCAGGTCGGAAAGCAGCAGGGTCTCGGTCATGGCCCGGGCACCCAGGCGCTCACCAGCCGCCGCGGGCGAGCCAGGCGTCGACCTGACCCAGGCGATCGGCACCCCAGAACGGTTCGCCGTCGACGAAGATGAAGGGCGAGCCGAACACGCCGCGCTCGATCGCGGCCGCGGTCGCGTGCTTCAGGAGGTCCTTGATCGCGGGCTGCGCCACCGCCTCGAGCAGCGCTGCCGGCGCGATGCCGAGAGGGGCCGCAATCTCGGCCACCAGCTCGGGCGCGCCGATGTCGCGGCCCTCGCCCCAATGGGCCTGGAAGACCGCCTGCGCCAGCCGCTTGGCGAGCTGCTGGTCGTCCACCGCCAGCCAGACGAAGGCGCGGCTCGCCGCCAGCGAGTTGGCCGGCATGATCGGCGGCTCCTTGAACGGCACGCCGAGCAGGCGGGCAAAGCGCGGCACGTCCCGCCGGAGGTAGGGGCCCTTGAGCGGCGTCTGCATCAGCGGTCGCGCCCCGGTCTCCTTGAAGGCGGCGCCGAGCATGATCGGGTACCAGGCGACCTCGCGGCCGTGCCGGGCGCCGAGATCCTCGATCTGGGTGCTCGCGAGATAGCCGTAGGGGCTCGCGAACTCGAAGTAGAATTCGATCGGGTCCGACACGGCTCGCCTCCTCCTACTGCACCAGGGCCTGGCAGCGGACTGCCCAGCGGCTGCCGGCAAGCCGGCCGATCAGCCGCCGGTCGGCCGTGACCATGACCGCGTCTTCATCCTCGGCCAGCGCCAGATAAAAGCAGTCGTAGACCGGGTGGCGCAACTCCGCCGCGATGGCTAGCGCCCTGCCTCTGAGCGGCGCGAGCGCAAACAGCTCCGAGAATACCCGAGGGATCTCGGCATTGATCAGCGTCGCCTGCCGGATCGGAATCTGGCCGCTCCTGAAGCGGCGCCAGGCAGCGTTGGCGACCTCGGCTATGACCAGTTCGGGCGCGATCAGCGCTTCGCCGGTCTGGACCAGCGCGCGTGCCTCCCGATCACCCGCCTCGTCGAGCATCCATTTGAGGGCGACCGAAGCGTCGACGACCAGCATCAGCGACTGTCGCGATCCTCGCGGACCAGGTCGGCGCTGTCGTCTTCGAGGCGTTTCGGGGTCATCGCGTGAATCCGATCGATCAAAGCGAGCTTCTCCTCGACCGTCAGTTCGGCCGCGCGCTTGAGAATCTGGCGCAGTTCCTGCTCGAGCGAATGGCCGTGCAGCTCAGCCTTGAACTTCAAGGACGAGACCACATCGTCGTCGAGATTGCGGACGATCACCTGCGCCATGATTGCGATTTTGCTATCAAGATCGGCTCATTGTCAACGACCGCGCGGCGACGCTAGGCCGTTGCCTCGAACAGCTCGCGGCCGATCAGCATGCGGCGGATCTCCGAGGTGCCGGCGCCGATCTCGTAGAGCTTGGCGTCGCGCAGGAGGCGGCCGGTCGGGTAGTCGTTGATGTAGCCGTTGCCGCCGAGCGTCTGGACCGCCTCGAGCGCCATCCAGGTCGCCTTCTCGGCGGCGTAGAGCAGGCAGCCGGCGGCATCCTGGCGGGTCACCTCGCCCCGGTCGGAGGCCTTGGCCGTGAAATAGACGTAGGCCTTGCAGGCGTTCATGGTCGTGTACATGTCGGCGAGCTTACCCTGCATCAGCTGGAAGCTGCCGATCGGCTGGCCGAACTGCCGGCGCTCGTGCAGATACGGCAGGGTGACGTCGAGGCAGGCCTGCATGATGCCGAGCGGGCCGCCCGCCAGCACCAGGCGCTCGTAGTCGAGACCGCCCATGAGCACACGGACGCCGCCGCCGACCTTGCCCAGCACATTCTCTTCGGGGACCTCGCAGTCCTCGAAGATCAGCTCGCAGGTATTGGAGCCGCGCATGCCGAGCTTGTCGAGCTTTTGCGCGGTGCTGAAGCCCGGCATGCCCTTCTCGATCAGGAACGCCGTGATGCCGCGCGCGCCGGCCGCGGGATCGGTCTTGGCATAGACCACCAGGGTCTCGGCGTCGGGGCCGTTGGTGATCCACATCTTGGAGCCGTTGAGGACGTAGCGGTCGCCCTTCTTCTCGGCCCGGGTGCGCATGCCGACGACGTCGGAGCCGGCGCCGGGCTCGCTCATGGCGAGCGCGCCGACATGCTCGCCGCTGATCAGCTTGGGCAGGTATTTTTGCTTCTGCTCCGGCGTGCCGTGGAGGCGGATCTGGTTGACGCAGAGGTTCGAGTGGGCGCCGTAACTCAAGCCCACGGAAGCACTTGCGCGGGAAACTTCCTCCATGGCCAGAACGTGCTCGGTGTAGCCGAGCCCGGCGCCGCCGTAGTCTTCCTCGACCGTGATCCCAAGCAGACCGAGTTCGCCCAGGCGCGGCCAGAGATCGCGCGGGAACTCGTTGCTGCGGTCGATCGCCTCGGCGCGGGGCGCGATCTCGCTCTGGGCGAAGGCGGCGACCGTGCTCCGGATCATCTCCGCGGTCTCGCCGAGATCGAAGTTCAAGGACGGACAGGTGAACTGGGCCATGACACACCTACAGCAGGAACAGGGTGGCGAGCCCGAGGAAGGAGAGAAACCCGACCACGTCGGTCACCGTCGTCAAGAATACCCCCGAGGCGACCGCCGGATCGACACCAAAGCGATCGAACACGACCGGAATGGCGACGCCGGCGACGCTGGCGAAAATCAGCGTGATCAAGAGTGCGGCGCCGAACAGCCCGCCGAGCAACGGATTGCCGAACCAGACCACCGCGACCAGCGCGCCGGTGGCGAGAAACAGCAAGCCGTTCAAGCCGCCGACCACGAGCTCCTTGCCAAGGACCCGAAGCGCGTTGGCCGGCGTGATCTCCCGCGTGGCCAGCGCCCGGACCACGATCGTCACGGTTTGCGTGCCGCCATTGCCGCCCATCGATGCTACGATCGGCATGAGCACGGCCAGCGCCACGAACTGCTGGATCGTCTTTTCGAACAGGGCGATCACGATCGACGCCAGGATCGCCGTGCCGAGGTTGATCAGCAACCAGGGGAAACGGTGAAGGCATGTCTGCACGGGCCGCGCGAAGATGTCGGTCTCCTGGACGCCGCCCAGCTTCAGGATGTCTTCCTCGGCTTCCTCCTCGATCACATGCACCACGTCGTCGACCGTGATGACTCCGAGCAGCCGCCCCACCCGGTTCACGACCGGCGCCGAGACCAGGCCGTATTGGCGGAACTGAAAACCGACCTCCTCCTGATCCATCTCGACCGGGATCAGATGGAGCTCCTTCAGCTTGAGCTCGGTCAGCAGCACGCCACGCTTGCTGCGCAGGACCTTGCTCAGCGGGATCGAGCCGACCGGCTCGAAGCGCGGATTGATGATGTAGATGTCATAGAAGTCGTCGGGCAGATCGCGATTGGCACGCAGGTAGTCGATCGTCTGACCGACGGTCCAGAACTCCGGGACCGCCACCAGCTCCCGCTGCATCAGGCGGCCGGCGCTCTCCTCCGGATAGGCGAGGCCCTGCTCGACCGCCGCCCGATCGGGCAGCGGCAAGGTCGCGAGCAACGCGATCTGCTCGTGCGGATCGAGGTCCTCGAGCACCTCGATGGCGTCGTCGGTCTCAAGCTGGGCGATGGCCTCGCCAGCTTCCTTCGGTCCGAGCAGCTCGAGCACCTGGGCGCGCACGCTCTCGTCGAGGTGGGTCAGGAGCTCGGGATCGAGGTCGGGCTTGAGCGCGCCGATCAGCGCCGTCCGCTCCTCGCGGCCCAGCTGCTCCAGCAGGTCCGCCTGATCGGCGACGTGTAGCCGGCGCGCGCGTTCCGCCGCCGGTTCCGGCGCGCCCGCGTAGAGGGCATCGCGGACTGCGCGGATCACCTCGTCCGACAGCGCGACGTGGCCCTCGGTCTGGGGCTCCGCCGCGACCTCCGCTTCGGGCTCGGTCACGACGGGCTCACCATCAGGCGGGCCTGCGCGTCGACCACGGCGAGCGCGGACAGGTTGACGATGCCGCGCGCCGTGATTGACGGTGTGACGATGTGGGCGGGCTTGGCCAAGCCGATCAGGATCGGGCCGACCGCGACCGAATGGGTCACCGCCTTGACCAGGTTGAAGGCGATGTTGGCGGCGTCGAGGTCGGGGAAGATCAACAGATTGGCTTCGCCGGTCAGGGTCGAATCCGGCAGAATCCGGGCCCGGACCGCGGCCGAGAGCGCGGCATCGGCATGCATCTCGCCGTCGACCTCCAACTCCGGCGCCCGGTCCCGGATCAGCGCCAGCGCGTGGCGCATCTTGCGCGCGCTGTCGGTGTCGAGGCTGCCGAAGTTGGAGTGCGACAGCAGCGCGACCTTGGGCGTGATGCCGAAGCGCCGCACGGTCTCGGCGGCGAGCAGCGTGGTCTCGGCGACCGCCTCGGCTGACGGGTCGATGCTGACGTAGGTATCGGCCATGAACAGCGGGCCGCGCTCGAGGATCAAGAGGTGCAGGGTCGAGGCGTCGTGGGCGTCGGGGCGCAGTCCGACCAGCTCCTCGATCTGCCGCAGGTGGGCCTCGATCCGGCCGGTCGGGCCGGCGATCAGGGCATCGGCCTCGCCGCGGTCGACCATGATCGCGCCGATCACCGTCGGCCGCGTGCGCACGATCTCCCTGGCCGCCTCGGGCGTGACGCCGCTGCCGGCCCATCTGGGCCAGGTAGTGCGCGACGTAGTCGTCGTAGCGGGGATCGCTGTCCGGATTGCAGAGCTCGACCCTCTGCCCCAGCGGCAAAGCGAGATCGAGGCGCTCGGCACGCGCCCGCACCACGTCGGGGCGGCCGATCAGGACCGGTCGCGCCAGCCCCTCCTCGAGCAGGACCTGGACCGCGCGCAGCACCCGCGGCTCCTCACCGTCGGCAAACACCACGCGCAGCGGCCGCTCGCGCGCCCGCTCGAAGATCGGTTTCATGGTCAGGCCGGAGCGGAACACGAACTGGGTCAGTCGCTCGCGATAAGCCTTGAGATCGGCGATCGGCCGGGTCGCGACGCCGCTCGCCATCGCCGCCTTGGCGACCGCGATCGGCAGCTCGACCGCGAGCCTGGAATCGAACGGCTTGGGGATGATGCAGTCCGGGCCGAAGCCCAGATCGGTCAGGCCATAGGCGAGCGCCACCGTCTCCGGCACGGTGGTCCGCGCGAGACCGGCGATCGCCTGGGCGCAGGCGATCTTCATCGCCTCGTTGATGGTGGTGGCACCGACGTCCAGGGCGCCGCGGAAAATGAACGGGAAGCCGATGACGTTGTTGACCTGGTTCGGGTAGTCGCTGCGGCCGGTCGCGATGATCGCATCGGGCCTTGCAGCGCGCGCCAGCTCCGGATCGATCTCCGGGACCGGATTGGCGAGCGCCAGGATCAGAGGCTGCGGGGCCATGGTCTTCGACCATCGCCTGGCTGACGAGGTTGGGCGCCGACAGGCCGAGGAACACGTCCGCGCCCTCGATCGCCTCGGCGAGCGTGCGCTTCGCGGTCGGCTGGGCGAAGCGCGCCTTGTACGGGATCCATGAGCGTCGTGCGACCGGCATAGACGACGCCTTCGACGTCGACCACGAGCACGTGCTCGCGCTTCAGCCCGAGCGCCAGCAGCAGGTCGAGGCAGGCGAGCGCGGCGGCGCCGGCGCCACAGGTCACGAGTCGGACCTGGCCCAGCTCCTTGCCGACCAGGTGCAGGCCGTTCAGGATCGCGGCCGCGACGATGATCGCGGTGCCGTGCTGATCGTCGTGGAACACCGGGATGCGCATGCGGGCGCGCAGCTTGGCCTCGACCTCGAAACACTCCGGCGCCTTGATGTCCTCGAGATTGATCGCGCCGAAGGTCGGCTCGAGCGCGGCGATGATCTCGACCAGCTTGTCCGGATCGCGCTCGTCGACCTCGATGTCGAAGGCGTCGATGCCGGCGAACTTCTTGAACAGGACCACCTTGCCTTCCATCACCGGCTTGGCGGCGAGCGGGCCGATCGCGCCGAGGCCGAGCACGGCGGTGCCATTGCTGATCACGCCGACCAGATTGCCGCGCGCGGTGAGGTTGGCGGCCTCGGCCGGGTCCTCGGCGATCAGCTCGGAGGCGGCGGCGACGCCCGGCGAATAGGCGAGCGCCAGATCGCGCTGGTTGGCGAGCGGCTTGGTCGCGACCACCGCGAGCTTGCCCGGCCCCGGCCGGCGATGGTAGTCGAGCGCAGCATCGCGCAGCTGGTCGGACATGGCAGCAGATCCCAGGTCAATCCGGTCCTGCCGTGGCGCGCTACGAGCCACGGTTGTCCGAACGATGGTGCTGGGGAAACTAGCGATGCCGGCCCGAAAAGGCCAGCGAGGCAAGAGATGGTGCGGTCGAGAAGACTCGAACTTCCACCCCGTTTCCGGGACAGCGCCCTCAACGCTGCGCGTCTACCAATTCCGCCACGACCGCATGCCGGCGAAGGGGCGAGCGCGCCCGCGCCGAGTGCCTGGGGAGATAGCAAATGACGCCGGCGGCTTCAAGGGCATCGGTCCTCGGCCCGCCGGACCCGATCGAGTGGCGGCTCAGCGACCGGCCGGTCGGCTATCCTGAGGCGCTGGCCCTGATGGAGGAGCGGGTCGCGGCGATCCGCGCCGAAGGGGCCCATGAGCTGATCTGGCTGCTCGAGCACCCGCCGCTCTACACCGCCGGTACCAGCGCGCGGAGCGCGGACCTGCTGACGCCCGCGCGCTTCCCGGTGTTCACAGCCGGCCGCGGCGGCCAGTACACCTATCATGGCCCCGGCCAACGGGTCGCCTATGTCATGCTCGACCTGCAGCGGCGCGGGCCGGACCTGCGCGCCTACATCTGGCGGCTCGAGGAATGGCTGATCCGGACGCTGGCGCGGTTCGGCGTCCAGGGCGAGCGGCGCGCCGGCCGGGTCGGCATCTGGGTTATCAAGCCGGACGGGAGCGAGGCCAAGATCGCGGCGATCGGCGTCCGGATCCGCCGCTGGGTCAGCTATCACGGGGTCGCGGTCAACCTCGACCCCGAGCTCGAGCACTTTGCCGGCATCGTGCCCTGCGGCATCCGGGAGTTCGGGGTGACCTCGCTCGCCGACCTCGGGCACAAGGTCAGCATGACCGAGCTGGACCGCGCCTTGCGGGCCACCTTCGAGACCGTGTTCGACGGCGAGCCGCTCAGACCGTCGGCAGCTGGCGGAAGTCGGGGCCGGCCGCCTCGCTGACCGGCACCTCGACGACGTCGTCGACCCGGGCCGCCGGCGGGCCGCGGCGGCAGCGCTCGATCATCGCCCGCACCGCCGGCTCGGGCCCCGAGATCAGCGCTTCGACCGAGCCGTCCCGGCGATTGCGCACCCAGCCCGACAGCCCGAGCTCGTCCGCCTCCGCGACCGCCCAGCCGCGATACCAGACCCCCTGGACCCGGCCCTGGATGCGCAGCCTGACGCTCACCATCGCCTCGCTCATGGCGTCGGAATGTAAGTCGCCTGCCGTCCCGAGGCCAGGCTCGCGGGTCGCGAGCTTTGATCGCGCTGAGGTCCCTCGGACCGCGCTCGATTCCCCTGGCTCCCGCCTTCCAACGACAGCGGCCTTGACGTATGACTGGCCCATGACCCGATCGGTGGCGATCCTGGTGCTCGGCCTGACCTGCCTCTTGGTCGGCGTCGGGCCGGTGCTGGCGGAGTGCGCCGACGTGCCCGCGCCCGGGGTGTATTGGCGCCGTTGCCTGCAGGACGGCCAGGATCTACGCGGCGTCGATCTGACCGGGGCGACGTTGCGCGACGGCTCGTTCGAGCGGGCCGACCTGAGCGAGGCGATCCTGGTCGAGGTTGATGCGCGCCGCGCCAAGTTCATCTCGGCGACGCTCCAGAAGGCGCGCCTGGACCATGCCAATCTGGTGCGCGCCGATTTCACCAACGCCGACCTCACCGGCGCCTCGCTGGTCGGGGTCGACCTGACCATGGCGCGGATGTATAGCGCCGATCTGAGCCGGGCGGATCTGACCGGCGCGCGCCTCGCCTCAACCGATCTCCTGAAGGCGATCCTGGCGGGTGCCACCTGGATCGACGGCAAGACCATCTGCACCGAGGACTCGGTCGGCCGATGCCGTCCGGCACCGCAGGATCACAGCGTCAGCCGGACCGAGCCGAGCGGTTAGCCGAGGACCGGTGCTGGCTCAGTGGATCAGCCGCGAGCCGCTGCGGAGCAGCTCCAACAGCTCGGCCGGCGGCAGGGCGCGCGCGAACAGGTAGCCCTGCATCTCGTCGCAGCGGTAGCGGCGCAGCAGGTCGAGCTGCTCGCGGGTCTCCACCCCCTCGGCGATCACCTTGAGCTGGAGGCTCTCGGCGAGCGCGATGATCGCCTGCGCGATCGCGGCGTCGTTGGGGTCGGTCGTGATGTCCTGGATGAACGACTGGTCGATCTTGAGGGTGCGGATCGGGAAGCGCTTGAGGTGCCCGAGCGAGGAATAGCCGGTCCCGAAATCGTCGATCGAGAGGCGAATCCCGAGGCGATCGAGCGCGTGCAGCTTGGCGACCGCCTGCTCGGGGCTGCGCATGATGCTGCTCTCGGTCAGCTCGAGCTCGAGGTCGGCCGGATCGAAGGTCGTGGCTTCGATCACCTGGGCGATGCTGCGCACGAGGTCGTCCTGCTCGAACTGCCGGCCCGACAGGTTGACCGCGAGGCGCAGCTCGAAGCCCTGCTCCTGCCACACCCGGACCTGCGCGCAGGCCGTGCTCAGGACCCAGTGGCCGAGATCGAGGATCAGCCCGGTCTCCTCGGCGAGGGGGATGAACTCGGCCGGCGAGATCAGGCCGAGATCGGCGTGGAACCAGCGCACCAGCGCCTCGACCGCGACCACGGCACCACTGTCGAGCCGGACCTGCGGCTGGTAGTGGACCACCAGCTCGCCGCGCTCCAACGCCTTGCGCAGCTGGGTCTCCAGGACCAGGCGCTCGAAGGCGGTCGCGTTCATGTCGGTGGTGTAGAACTGATAGCTGCCGCGGGAATGCTCCTTGGCCCGGTACAGCGCGGTGTCGGCATTGCGGATCAGGGTCTCGGCGTCGTCGCCGTCGTGGGGATAGAGGGTGATCCCGAGACTGGCGCCGAGATGGAGCTCCTGGTCGTCGACCTGGAGCGGCGGCAGGAAGGTGTCGAGGATCTTCTGGGCGACCTTGGCGGTGTTCTCGGCGCCCTCCACGCCCGGCAGCAGGAGCAGGAAATCGTCGGCGCCGAGCCTTGCCACGGTATCGCTCCGGCGGACCGCCGCGACCAGGCGCTCGCCGACCGCGCGCAGGACCTGATCGCCGCTCGCCAGCCCGAGCGAGTCGTTGATCAGCTTGAAGCGGTCGAGGTCGAGGATCATCACCGCCAGCACCCGCTGGCTGCGCCGCGCGCGCTCGATCGCCTGGGTCAGGCGGTCGTTGAACAGCAAGCGGTTGGGCAGGCCGGTCAGGGGGTCGTGGTAGGCGAGGTTGCGGATCGTCTCCTCGGTGTGCTTGCGCACCGTGATGTCCCGGATCGTCAGGATATACAGCACGTCGCCGTTGAAGAAGACCTCGCTGGCCGCGAGCTCGATCGGGATCACCTCGCCGCCCTTGCGCCTGGCCATCATCTCCCGGGTGCCACCCGGCAGCTTGGCGGTCGCGGTGATCCGATCGAGCGCATCGCCATCGCGGCCCGAGCCCCGGACGATCAGGACGTCGACGCCCCGGCCGATGATCTCGTCCCGCCGGTAGCCGAAGATCGCTTCGGCCGAACGGCTGAACGAGACGACCACACCGCGGGTGTCGAGGGTCACGATGCCGTCCGCGACGTGGTCCATGATCGCCTTCAGGCGGAGCTGATCGTCGGCCTGGCTGGATGCCGCCTCGGCCAGCGGGGCGAGCGCCTCGGCCTGGGCGAGCAGGCCGTAGACCTCGTCGCCGGCACCGCGCAGCGGGATGTAGCTCCAGACCAGGCGACCCTCCTGGCCGTCCGGCAAGCGCAGCCAGGCTTCGCTGCCGGTCACCCGGTCGCCGGACCGGGCCCGCCCCAGGTCCTGCAGCAACGCCGGCTGCTCGCGGGCGAGCGCCATCAGCTCGGTGAACGGGCGGCCGATCACCGACGCACGCTGCCAGCCGCTCAGCTGCTCGGCCTGGTCGTTGAGGTCGACGACGGTCAGGCCGGGGGAGAGCAGGACCGCGGCCGAGCGCTGCAGCTCGAGCAGGGCGCGCAACCTCGGGTCTGGCCGGCTCTCGAGCTCCAGGGCCGCGCCCGGCGCCGCCGTCGGCGGACCCGGCTGGATCAGCGCGAGGGTGGCGCTGCCGGCGGCACCGCACAGCCGGACCTGGTAGCGCTCGCCGTCGGCGCCTGCCGGATAGCTGAAGGTGAAGGTGACGGGCGCCCAGCCCGGAACGATGCGCTCGATCTGCCGGCGCCAGATCTCGGCCAGATCGAGGCCGATCACGTCCTGCAGCGGGCGGCCGACACCGGTCTGCAGGCGGCCCGGCAGCTCGCCGTCCGCATGGCCGGCCACGGCACGCAGGCGGCCGTCGCCATCGATCTCGCAGACCAGGCCGTCGGTCAGGCTGATCAGCGACTTGCGATCGAGCTGCTCGGCCAGCAGCTGGTCCTCGAGCCGGCGCTGCTCGGTGATGTCGGCGGCGGCGCAGAGGATGCCGACCACCAGCTCGTGGGCCTCGTCCCACTGCGGCCGGCCGGTGTCGCGCAGCCAATGGCGGGCACCGTCCCGGCTCTTGATCCGATACTCGGCGCTCGCCTGCTCGCCGGCGAGGAGCTTCTGGGCGCGCCGCTGCAGGAGCCGCAGGTCCGCGGGCTCGACCAGGGCCGACCAGCCGCCCAACGCCTCGAGATCGGCCACGCCGTACCCGGTCAGGCGCTCGAAGGCGCCCGCCATCCAGTCCAGGACCAGGCGGCAATCGGGGTCGACGCGCAGATGATAGACGCCGTCCGAGGTCAGATTGGCGAGCGCGTCAAAGCGCCGCTCGAGCCGCCGCGCCGTCGCCACCACGGCACGCTGCGCCGTGACGTCGCGCAGACGCACCATGTAGGACCGATCGGCGCCCGCCAGCGGCCGGCCTTCGACCTCGGTCCAGAGCCGCCGGCCCGCTGCGCCTGCGACCTGCAGCATCAGGTCGATCGCGCGCTGCCGCTCGATCGCGTCGATCAGCCGGGCGAGCTCGAGAGGCTCGGTCACCGCCGACGCCAGGACATGCACCGACTGCCCGACGACCGCATCCGCAGCCCGGCCGATCAGTCGGGCGAAGGCCGGATTGGCGTAGGTGATCACCGGCGTCATCCGGCCGCCATCGCTCGCGGCGAGGATCACGAGGGGCTCACCGATCAGCTCGACGAGCTGGGCCGCCAGATCCGGCGATGACTCAATCGCCAACGTCAGTCGGCGATTGTCCGGCCGTCGCCCCTCCCCGCTCAAGCGTCCCGTTTCGCACCCGCATCCCAAACCATGCCGCCCAGTCCGCCGCCGATCCGATCACCGGAGGAGCACCGTCGTCGAGGAGAAGCTACGGCGACTCTGGGCCGTCCGAAGGTATGCCGAACCGCCGCTTTGCGCCGACCGCCTCCAAATTGGGGGCGCTGGCAGCCAGCACCGTCCCGGCCATGACGGGTGACGAAGCGGACGACCCGATCGGCCTCGGCGGGGTCCGGCGCCGGGCCCACCTGATCCGAGCGCGCTGCGCCACCTTTCCCCTCACCCACCAGGCTGGCCATGAATAAACTACAGCTTTAGCGTGGCAACTATCTTTCGCGCTTTTGCGCATCGGAGCCGGCGTCCCAGCCCAACGCAGGGAGGGAGGCGAGCGCGCTCGGCAAGGCCTCGATCAGGTCTTCGGCGATCATCCCGGCGCCGAGGCTTTGCGCCGCTTGCGCGTGCAGCCAGACGGCGGCGGCCGCGGCCCCGAACACCGGCATGCCCTGGCTCAGCAGGCCGAGTGCGATGCCGGCCAACACGTCGCCCGAGCCGGCGGTGGCGAGCGTGGCCGGCGCGGCGCCCTGAATGATCGCCCGGCCATCAGGCGCGGCGACGACCGTGTCCGCGCCCTTGAGCAGGACGACCGCGCCGCTTTCGGCGGCGGCGGCGCGCGCCCGCGTGAGCTTGTCGCCCTCGAGCTCGAACAGGCGCTTGAACTCGCCCTCGTGCGGGGTCAACAGGCAAGGTCCGATGATCGCTTCGAACAGCGCGCCCGGCCGCTCGGCGAAGCTCGTCAGGGCGTCGGCGTCGAGGACGCAGGCCTTGCCGCTGGCGAGCGCGGCGAACACCCGCTGGCGGAGCTCCGGACCGACCCCCGCGCCGGGTCCGAGCAGAATCGCCGTGCGGCGCGGGTCCTCCAGCTGCCGGGCGAAGCCCGCCTGGTCGGCAAAGGGTCGGACCATGACCGCGGTCAGTTGCGCGGCGTGGACGGCAAGCGCGGCCTCGGGACAGACCACGGTCACCAGACCGGCGCCGGCGCGCAGCGCCGCACGCGCGGCCATGCGGCCGGCCCCCGAGGTGGCGACGCCGCCGCCCAGGACCAGGGCATGGCCGTGGCTGTACTTGTGGCTGGCGGCAGTGCGGCGCGGCAGAAGCCTCTGCCAGAGCTGCGGTCGGTTCGCCCACAGCCGGATGCCGAGCGTCGCCGTGACGGGGTCGGGAATGCCGATGTCGGCGACCACCAGCTCGCCGACATGGACGCGACCGGGCAGCAACAGGTGGCCGGGCTTCGGCCGATGAAAGGTGACGGTGAGCGCAGCCCTGGCGGCCGCACCCCGAATCTCGCCGGTATCGCCATCGATCCCGGACGGCACGTCGACGGCGACCACCGGTAGCCGCGCCGCCTCGACGGCCTCGACCATGGTCCGCGCCGGCCCCTCGAGCGGGCGCGCGAGGCCGGCTCCGAAGAGAGCGTCGACCACCAAACCAGCCCCCTCCAGGACCGCGGGCTCGAGCGCGAGGGTGGTGCCCCTCCAGGCCTCGGCAGCCGCGGCCGCATCGCCGCGCAGCCGTTCTCGTGCGCCGAGCAAAGCGACCCGGACGGACCAGCCGAGCTGCGCGAGGCGCCGGGCGACGACGAAGCCGTCGCCGCCGTTGTTGCCGGGCCCGCAGAGCACGGCCGTGGGCGCTCTGGTGAACCGCGCGGTGAGCGCTTCGGCCACGGCGGCACCGGCGTTCGCCATCAGCTCGCCGCCGGGCACGCCGGCAGCGATCGCCGCGGCATCCGCGGCCGTCATCTGGGCGATGCTGCAGATCTCACCGCCCCGAATCATCGGCGGCGCTCGCGCGGACCGGGTGTCACAGGACGGCCGAGCGCGCCTTGGTCGCGCGCTCGATGGCGTGGGCCACCGGCGGGTCGACCTTGAGCCGCTCGCGTAGCAGCTCGAGCAGCCGCAGCTCCTCCTGGGACAGCGCCCCGTCCGCGACGGCGACCTCGCAGGCGAGAGCGTAGGCGGTCTCGCACAAACGCGGCGGCAACGCCTCGGCGATCATGTCGCAGGCGAGGTCCACGCCGTCTTCACGCTCCAGCAGCTCCGCGCACTGCCGTCCGACCGCGGCCAGTCGGCTGCTGTCGAATCCGCGGAAGATGGGCCAGTAGCTCACCTGCCGGGTCATCGTCTCGAGCTCGCGGTCGTCCATAATGTCGTCGGCATCGGATACGAACACCATGGTAAAGATCAGCGCGGTGTGCTCATCGATCGGTCGTTGCATCGCAGCCGTTCCTTTGCCTCAGGATGTCGGGTCGCAGACGGGCCGGCCGGCGGAGCCGAGCCAGCGGAAGCGCCGCTGATCCCGGTCGACGGAGACTTTGGCCATGACCATTCAACTGCACCCGGAGGTCGCCCAGGCCCTGGCCCGAGGTCAGGGGGTGGTGGCGCTCGAATCGACCCTGATCTGCCACGGCTTGCCGCGCCCGCACAACGCTTCCGTGGCCGTCGAGCTCGAGCAGGCGGTCCGCGCCCAGGCCGCCGTGCCGGCCACTGTGGCTGCGATCGACGGCCAGATCAACGTCGGCCTGACCCCGGCTCTGCTCGAGCGCCTGGTCGGGGCGGCCGAGGTCGTCAAATGCACGACCCGCGACCTGCCCCGCGTGCTCGCCGCCGGCAGCCTCGGCGCCACCACCATCGCGGCCACCATCTTCGTCGCTGACCGGGTCGGCATCCGGGTGATGGCAACCGGTGGTCTCGGCGGCGTCCACCGGGGCGGCGAGACCTCGCTGGACGTGTCCGCGGATCTCGAGGAGCTGGCCAGGCGGCGGGTCGTGGTGGTCTGCAGCGGCGTCAAGTCGATCCTGGACCAGCGGCGCACGCTCGAACGTCTGGAGACCTTGGGGGTGCCGGTGATCGGCTGGCGCTGCGACGAGCTGCCCGGTTTCTACACGGCGGCGACCGGTCTGAGCGTGCCCCGGGTCGACGACCTGCACCGGCTCTGCCGCCTGATCGACGCCCAGCGAGCGCTCGATCTGCCGGGCGCCCTGGTCGTCGTGCAGCCGCCGCCAGCCGAGCATGCCATGCCCAAGGCGGCGGTCGACCAGCTGGTCGCGGCCGCCGATGCGGCGGCCACCGCGGCCGGCATCCACGGACCCGAGCAGACCCCCTTCATGCTGGGCCACATGGCCGAGCACAGCCAGGGCGCGACGGTGCGCGTCAACCGGGCGTTGGCCTCGACCAACGCCCGCCTCGCGGGCGAGATCGCGGCCGCGCTGGCGGCGCCGGCGTGATCGCGGGCCCAAAAGGGCTTGACCGATTTGGCGATATGGATAGAAGTAAAAAACCAATAAGTTGAAATAGCGCCAGTCGACCACGATGCACCAACCGCCCTCGCACCCGATCCTTCTGGCCGAGGAGCAAGCCGTCAGCCGCGACCTCGTCGTGCTCGTGCTGGGCAAGCTCGGCTACCGGATCGAGACCGTCACCACGGCGCCTGACGCGCTGCAGCGGGTCGGCTCGAGCCAGCCGTCGCTGGTCCTGCTGAGCACCAGCCTCGCGGGCCGCGCCGGTACCGAACTGCTGCACGAGATTCGTGCCGGCGCCCATGGGCCGGTGCCAGTCGCGATGATCGGCGGGCAGACCGACGAACGTTCGAGCGAGGCCTGGCTCAAAGCCGGGGCGATCGACTATCTCAGTCGACCGATCGACATCGAGCGCCTCCTGCGGGTGGTCGAGCGGGCCGTTCGCGGCCGGCCGCCAACGCCACGGGCCGACCAGGACACCCAGCCCGTGATCGACCTCGACCACCTGTTCGGGTTCACCGACGGCGACCGACAGCTCGAGGACGAGCTTTTGACCCTGTTTCTGTCCAGCGCCGACGTCTATCTGGCGCGCATGAGCGAGGCCCTGCGCACCGGCCAGAGCTGGGCGGCGGTCGCGCACGCGCTCAAGGGGGCAAGCGCCAACCTGGGGGCCCGCCGGGTCATGGAGATCGCCCTCGCCGCCGAGCGCTCGCCGCCGAGCGCGGCCCAGATGGAGGCGCTCCGCGCGGCCATCGAGGAGGTGCGCGGCTTCGACCCGATCAGGCCCGACTGAGCGACGGCCCCCGGGGCAATCCTTCGAGGGCTTGGCAAGCGATCGCCGCGCCACGACAAACTCCTTGATCTGCGCGTTTATTTGCCCTGTTATCCAAGCGGCCCGGTTGCGCCAGCAAGCGACGGCTGCAAGCATCGCGGCTGGCGGTTCCGAGCCGGGCAGGTGACACAGGGGACCAGGGAAGGAAATGCAGAGAGTCATCAAGGTGGGATTGCTCGGTGCTGTCCTCGGCGCACTGCTCTCCTGCAGCTACAATCCGCAACTGGTCGACAACAGCGACGTCGTGCTGCACGAGATCGGTGCCGTGCGCGGCATGGAGCCCCAAGGCCCGGCCTTCAACCAAGGCTTGCGGCAGGGTTATCTCGACTACACCGACGTGATGACCTCGGAATACGACTATTCCGACTATTGGCACTTCGCGTTCAAGGCGGTCGATTTCGGCCAAGGGCGAGACGGTGCTGCCCGATACGGTCGA
This sequence comes from uncultured Alphaproteobacteria bacterium, assembly GCA_963730195.1. Lineage (GTDB taxonomy): Bacteria > Pseudomonadota > Alphaproteobacteria > Geminicoccales > Geminicoccaceae > DATAOG01. Next base: position 81,736 of record CAVSRN010000045.1, on the reverse strand, counting down.
GTTGCGCCATCTGCCGCCGGACAACGTCGAGGAGCTGTCGGCGGCCCGGGCGCGCTTGATGGCGGCCCTGGATCAGACCGGGCGCAAGAAGGCGCCCTGGCAAGCGGCCAAGGCTCAGACCGCGTTCGATTGCTGGCTGGAGAAGGCCGAGGAGAACGACCCGCCCGAGCAGATCAAGGTCTGCAAAGGCGAGTTCGAGACCGCGATCGCCGAGGTCGAGCGGGCCCTGACCAAGGAGGGCGAGGCGTATCTGGTGTTCTTCGCCTGGGATCAGGCCGACCTGACGCCGGTGGCACTCGCGGTGCTCGACCAGGTGCAGGCGGACTTCAACCGCGGCCACCCGACGCTGGTCAAGGTCGCAGGCCACGCCGACCGGTCAGGTTCTGAAGAGTACAACGACCGGCTGTCGGAGCGGCGGGCGGAGATCGTCGCTCAGGCGCTGATGCAGCGCGGCGTGCCCGAGCGGGCGCTCGAGGTCAAATGGTTCGGCGAGCGCCGCCCCCGGATTCCCACGCCTGACGGCCAGAAAGAGCCGCGCAACCGGCGGGTCGAGATCGTCTTCGGCTGAAGCCGAGGCGGGGCTGCCCGGCCCCGCCCGCCGACCGCCCCTCTAGCCGCCGGTCACGCTCATGTGGCGCCGAACGGCCGGCTTGTTGTGCCGCCGGTCGATCACGAAGTCGTGGCCCTTGGGCTTGCGGGCGATGCCGTCCAGGATCGCGCCCTTCAGGAGCTCGTCGCCCTCCGAGGCGCGCAGCGGTGTGCACAGGTCGGCCTCGTCCTCCTGGCCCAGGCACATGTACATCTTGCCGGTGCAGGTCACCCGCACCCGGTTGCAGGACTTGCAGAAATTGTGCGTCATCGGCGTGATGAAGCCGAGCCGGCCACCGGTCTCCCCGACCCGGACGTAACGCGCCGGACCGCCGGTCCGGTCCGGCAGATCGGAGAGCGTCCAGCTGCGTGCGAGCCGCGAGCGCACCAGCGAGAGCGGCAGATACTGCTCGGTGCGGTCGCCGTCGATGTCGCCGAGCGGCATGGTCTCGATCAGGGTCAGATCGAAGCCCTCGGCACCGCACCAGGCGATCATCCGGTCGAGCTCGTCGTCGTTGACGCCCTTGAGGGCCACCGCATTGATCTTGACGTGGAGTCCGGCCTGCTTGGCGGCCGCGATGCCGGCCATCACCTTGTCGTACTTGCCCCAGCGGGTGATCGCCTGGAACTTGGCCGGGTCCAGGGTGTCGAGGGAGACGTTGACCCGGCGCACGCCGTGCTCATAGAGCTCGGCCGCAAAGCGCTCGAGCTGGCTGCCGTTGGTGGTCAGCGTCAGCTCCTCGAGCCGGCCGGAGCGCAGATGGCGGCCGAGGGATGCGAACAGGCTGATGATGTTGCGCCGCACGAGCGGCTCGCCGCCGGTGAGGCGGAGCTTGCGGACGCCGAGATCGACGAACGCCGAGCCCAGCCGGTCCAGCTCCTCGAGGGTCAGGAGGTCCTTTTTCGGCAGGAAGGTCATGTTCTCCGCCATGCAATACACACAACGGAAGTCGCAGCGATCGGTCACCGAGACCCGGACGTAGGTGATGGCGCGCTCGAAGGGGTCGATCATCATGGGGTCCGCACTCCCTGCCCGGATCGGTCGGGCGGCCGTCCTTGTCGGGCTGCTTGACGGCAATCTAGCGGTTTGCGGGGCGGCGGACAACCGGCCCGCTTGGCTGCGTAGTGGCTCCGTGCCGCATGCTTGACCCGGATGCGCGGGGCGCCGCAAAGTGCCGCCCCGTCGACGAGGTTGGTCAGGCTGGCCGGACACGCCCATGAACCGCTTCACGGACATCAGCTTTCGCGCCGCCGACACCGTCGAGGCGCAGACCGGCCTCGCGGAGTTGCAGGCGGCCTACGCGCATGTGCCGGGCGAGCAGGCAGACGTAATCGTGGCGCTCGGCGGCGACGGCTTCATGCTCGAGACCCTGCACAGCTGCATCGACCGGCCGGTGCCGATTTACGGCATGAACCTCGGCACGGTCGGCTTTCTGCTCAACGACTATCGGACCGACGGACTGCGTGAGCGCCTCGCCGCGGGGGTGAGCGCACCCCTGCACCCGCTCCGCATGCGGGCGACCTGCCGCAACGGCGCGCTCGAGCTCGGGCTCGGCATCAACGAGGTGTCGCTGTTCCGCGAGACCCGCCAGGCGGCCAACCTCCAGATCGCGATCGATGACGTGGTCCGCCTCGACCATCTGATCTGCGACGGCATCCTGGTCGCGACCCCGGCCGGCAGCACCGCCTACAACCTGTCCGCGCATGGACCGATCCTGCCGGTCGGCGCCACGCTCCTGGCGCTGACCCCGATCAGCGCCTTCCGGCCACGCCGCTGGCGCGGTGCCCTGCTGCCGAGCCGGACCCACTTCCGCTTCACGGTGATCGATCCCGACAAGCGGCCGGTCAGCGCGGTCGCCGACTATACCGAGATCCGCGACGTGCTGGCGGTCGAGGTCTGGGAGGATCGCGACATCACGCTCACCCTGCTGTTCGACCCCGAGCACAACATGGAGGAGCGGATCCTCAAGGAGCAGTTCGTGCCCTGACCGCCGGCTTCCGGCTCAGCTGTCGTAGGCGAGCAGGCTTTCGACCGGCATCCGCAAGCGGCGCCGCCCCTCCAGGCCGGTCAGCTCGATCAGGAACGCCGCGGCCGCGACCTCGACGTCGATCTTGCCGAGCAGCTCGGCGGTGGCGGCCGCGGTGCCGCCGGTCGCGATCAGGTCGTCGACGATCACGACCCGGCTCTGCGCCGGGATCAGGTCGGCCGAGATCTCGATCGTGTCGCTGCCATATTCGAGGTTGTAGGCGTGCCCGACCACCGAGCCCGGCAGCTTGCCACGCTTGCGGACCATCGCGAAGCCGATCCCGAGCCGCAGCGCCAGGGGGGCGGCGAAGATGAAGCCGCGCGACTCGATGCCGACCAGCCGCTCGGGCCGGTGCGCCGCCACCAGCTCGGCCAGCCGCTCGATCGCCGCCCCAAAGGCCTCGGCGCGCTGCAGCAGGGTCGAGATGTCGTAGAACAGGATGCCCGGCTTGGGGAAGTCGCGGATCTGGCGAATCTGCGCTTTCAGGTCCATGGCGCCGCCCTCCCGCGACCGGTCTGCGTCCGGTTCATGCCATGGTCGAGGGCGGCGGCCAAGCCCGGAACGCTCTCCGGGCCTCGGGCCGACCCGACGGATCGGCCAGAGGCGCCCTGGAGGCCGGCTCAGCCGTTGTTGTAGTACTTGGTGTACTTGTCGTCGTAGTAGTAGCCCGAGTCCCGATAACCGTAGCGCGCATGCTTGCGCACGTTGACCCGGCTCAGCACCAGGCCGGCGACGTCGGCGCCGGCCTCGATCAGCTGCTTGACCCCCATCATGACGTCGTGCCGGCGCGTGCTGCCCCAGTGGACCAGGAACACGGTCTTGTCGGTCATCTGCGACAGCACCCTGGCGTCCGAGACGCTGAGCACCGGCGGGCTGTCGATGATCACCAGGTCGAACCGGCTCGCGACCTCCTTGAGCAGCCGGCGCATCCGCTCCGACGCCAGGAGCGCCGCCGGATCGGGCACCGGGCCGCCGGCGGTCACGAAATAGGCACCCGAACGCTCGTCGAGGAGGACCACCTCGTTCAACTCGCGATGCTGCAGCAGCACGTCGCTCAGCCCGCTCTGATTGGCCACCCCGGTCAGCTCGTGCAGCCGCGGGCGGCGCACGTCGCAGTCGATGATCAGGGTGCGCCGGCCGGACCGGGCGTGGATCCTCGCCAGGCACATCGCGATCGAGGTCTTGCCCTCGCTCGGGATCGAGGAGGTGACCAGGATGGTCTTCGGCGGCGACCCCATGCTGGTGAGCAGCATCGCCGTGCGCAGGCTGCGCAGGGCTTCGCCGAAGGGCGAGTTGGGGTTGTCGAGCACGTAATCCTGGGGCGAGCCATTGCGCTTGTCGAGGCCGACGATCGCCGGCACCAGGCCAAGCGTCGGCAGACCGACCAGATCCTCGATCTGCTCGGAGCTGCGGAAGGTGTTGTCGAGCCCTTCGAGGCCGAACACGGCGAGCGAGCCGGCCAGCAGCGCGCTGACCAGCGCGACCCCGAAGATCAGCTTGCGGCGCGGATAGGTCGGCTCGTCGGGCAGAGCCGCGCGCGAGATCACCTGGGCATCCGGCTCCTGCGCCTTCTGCTGCGAGGTGATCTCCTTCGCCCGGTTGATGTAGGTCTCGAGCAGGTCGCGATCGGCGTTCGCCTCCCGCTGCAGGGCCTCGAGCCCGATCTGGGCCTCGTTGTGCTGGGCCAGCTGGCTCTTCAGGCCCTCGATGTTGGATTCCAGCGTCGCCTCGCGCGAGCGCAGCGACCTGCACCTCGTCCTTCAGGCGCTGGGCGATCTGCTTGATCTCCGCCTGCTTGCGGTCCTCCAGCGCCTTCAGCTCGGCCTCCAGATTGAGCATCTGCGGATGCCGCTCGCCGTACTCGCTCGACAGCTCCGCCCGCTGGCGATTGAGCTCGAGCTCGCGCGCCCGCAGCTCGGTCAGCACCGGCGAATCCAGCAACTGCGCCGCCTGGTTCAGATCGACGCCGGTGCTGAGCAGCCGCTCGACCTGGCGCAGCTTCGCCTCGGCCTGAGCGCGGTCGCTGCGCGAGATGACCAGCTGGGTGGTCAGCCTCGATGAGCTGCTGCTCGTCCGGCACCGCACCCCCCAACCCGTGTCTTGCGCCGATAGTCCTGCACCGCCTGCTCGGCCGAGGCGACGCTCGCCCGCAGGCGCTCGATCTCCTGCTCGAGGAACTCGCGGGCGCGGCGCGACGCGGTCTGCTTGGCTTCGAGCTGCTCGCTCAGATAGAGCCTGGCCAGGGTGTTGGCGCCCAGCGCCGCGAGCGCCGGATCGGTCGAGATGAACTTCAGGCCGATCACGGTCGACCGGTTGGCCGGCTCGGCCACGATGTTGTCCATCACGGACTGGATGATCTCCGAGCGGAGCAGCGCCGCCTGCTGCTGGTCCGTCATCTCGACGCTCGAGCTGGCGGTCATCAGCGTGTCCGCCCAGGCCTTGGGCAGATGATCGAGCAGCCACGCCGGGATCAGCCGGGCCGGATCGAGCCAGGCGGCGAAGTCTGCGGTGCTTGGTCGCAGCGCCGGATTGAACTCGGGCAAGAGGTGCAGGTTGAGCTGGTCCACCAGCCGCTCCGCCATGCCGCGCGACTTGATCAGCAGCAGCTGGCTCGCCAAGCTGTCCTCGGTCGGCGGCGAGCCGACCAGCACGTCCGGGATGTTGGGCACCGGCTGCGCCGGCCGGTCGTTGAGCATGACCATGGATTCGGCCTCGTAGGCCGGCGGCATGCGGCTGACGTAGGCAGCGGTCAGGCCGAGCACGATCACCATGAAGCCGAGCAGAAACAGCTTGCGGCGCCACAGCGTACGCCCAAGCCGCATCCAGTCCAGGTCGTCGCCGCTGGAATCCCGCGTCACCCGCCGCAGGGCCGGCTCGTAGCCGATGCGTGGTGTGCTATGGACGTCTATGGCCATCGCGTCTTCCTACCCTGCACCTTAGCCCCAAACTAACTCGATCAAGCCCGCACACGAGGGCGGCGCCGCGGCGCCGCGACCGACGGACTACGTATATATAAGCGCGCACCCGCCGCCTTGCTCCACCATCCGCGCTGCGGCATATCGATACCAATCCCCCATGCGTGCTGGCGCCTTCGGGATAAAACCTCAAGCAATTGCCGCGCCAACCCGCCGACCGCTGCTCCGCGACCTGCCAGCCGCCGACCACCGAAGTCGTCCGGTCCAAGCTCCATACCTACAGTTTATTGAAGTTCGGTGAAGAGGGGACCGCAACATAAACATTTTGAAGTTTAATACAAACTGCGTAAAATCTCAATGGCGAACATCGGTTCGCGTCGAGGTTGAGCGATGGACAGCCTGATCTCATCACGTGGCTGGCAGCGTCGCAAGCGGCCGCTGGGCCGCCTCGCGGCGGTCGGGTTGCTGGCGTTCGCCCTGGTGGCGATGGACAGCCCGCCCAGCTTCGACCACGACCGTCTGGCGATCGAGGGCCCGGCCGGGCGGTTCGAGTTCCAGGTCGAGCTGGCGACCACGCCGGAGCAGCGGTCGTACGGCCTGATGTTCCGCGAGAGCCTGGCCGACGACCACGGCATGCTGTTCGATTTCGGCCATCCCCAACCGGTCGCCATGTGGATGCGCAACACCTATATCCCGCTCGACATGCTGTTCATTCGCGCCGACGGCCAGATTGGCCGGATCGTTCAGGACGCCGCGCCGCTCTCGGACACGGTGCTGGCCTCGGGCGAGCCGGTCCGCGCGGTCCTCGAGCTGCGCGGCGGGCTCACGGCCAAACTCGGCATCGAGCCGGGCGATCGGATCGTCTATCGCCTGTTCGAACAACCCTAGCGCGCCGCTCGCCGAGCCTCAGTGAAGCGCTTCACAGGCGCGCAGGATCCGGTGACAGGCGTCTTCCAGGAGCTCGGTCGAGGTCGCATAGGAGATCCGGAAGTACGGGTCCATGCCGAAGGCGGTGCCGTGCACCACGGCGACGCCCGCGCTGTCCAGCAGGTAGCGGGCGAAGCTTTCGCTGTCGGTCAACCGGTCGCCGGCCGGGGTCCGGCGGCCGATCGCGCCGGCGCAGCTCGGATAGACGTAAAATGCCCCCTCCGGACGATGGCAGCGCAACGCCGGGGCCTGGTTCAGAAGGTCGACCACGAGGTCGCGCCGCTGCTTGAAGATCGCGACCCATTCGGAAAGGTAGTCCTGGGGTCCGTTCAACGCCGCGACCGTCGCCGCCTGGCTGATCGAGCACGGATTGGAGGTGCTCTGCGACTGCACCTTGGCCATCGCCTTGATCAGCTCGACCGGACCACCGGCATAGCCGATCCGCCAGCCGGTCATGGCATAGGCCTTGGCGACCCCGTTCATGGTCAGACAGCGGGACCGGAGCTCGGGCGCGACCGCCAGGGGCGTCACGAACCGGAAGTCGTCGTAGACCAGGTGCTCGTAGATGTCGTCGGTCAGCAGCCAGACCTGCGGATGGCGGAGCAGCACGGCGGTCAACTGACCCAGCTCCGCCTCGGTGTAGGCCGCCCCGGTCGGGTTGCTCGGCGAGTTGAGGATCAGCCATTTGGTGCGCGGCGTGATCGCCGCCTCGAGGTCCTCCGGTCGCAACTTGAAGCCGGTCTGATCGGGACAGGTGACGAACACCGGCGTGCCGCCCGCGAGCAGGACCATGTCGGGGTAAGACACCCAGTAGGGCGCCGGGATCACGACCTCGTCGCCCGGGTCGAGGGTCGCCATCAGGGCGTTGTAGATGATCTGCTTGCCGCCGGCGCCGACGCTGATCTCCTCGGGCCTGAACTCGAGGCCGTTCTCGCGCTTGAACTTGGCGGCGACCGCCGCCTTGAGCTCGGGCGTCCCGTCGACCGCGGTGTATTTGGTCTGGCCGGCGCGGATCGCGGCGATCGCCGCCTCCTTGATACTGTCCGGCGTGTCGAAGTCGGGCTCGCCGGCGCCGAGCCCGATCACGTCATGGCCAGCCGCCTTGAGCTCGCGCGCCCGACTGGTCACGGCGATCGTCGGCGACGGTTTGATCGCGGCCAGGCGACGCGCGATGATCGACATGGCTGGGGACTCCGGTACGTCGGTCGAACGGCCCGAACTTAGAGGCCCCAACCGGCCTCTGCAATGCTTGCTTCAGGCGCCTCGGGCGCTGCGCCGCTCGACCACCGATCGGTCGCCGCTGGCCCGGGCCGGGTCTATTGGCCACGCACGATCGCGATCGCGCCGGGCGGCGCCGGCTTGGGGCCGAGCGTCGGCAGGATCAGATGCCGGCGCGGCGGCCGGTCGGCGACCACCGCCTCGGCCTCCCCGTCGCCCCCGGCCACCCGGACCGGCGCGGGCCGGGCGAGCCGGGCGTGACGAAGCTCCTGCCACCGGCGATAGACCTTGGCGCGATACGCCTGGCCGCGATCCGGATCGCTCGAATGGTAGCGCGCGGTCGCCCGCGCCCAGGACCGGGTCTCGATCCGCAGACGCTTCAGGAACTTGGCGCCATAGGCGATGTTGGTGGCCGGATCGAGCGCTTCGTCCAGGGATGCGAAGGCGTCGCCATGATAGCCGAGATTGACCTGCATGCAGCCGACGTCGATGTTCGAGCGGCCGCTCGCGCGCAGCTGCTGGACCTTGCGCAGGGCCGCCCGTTTCGACGGCAGGTAGAAGGTCTCCGGCCCCGCGGTCACCGTCCAGGGCCAGGCCTGGGTCCGGCGGTCCTCGGGCAGCCAGCGGCCCGACTCGACCAGCGCCACGGCGCGCACCAGACCCGGGGGGATGCCCTCGGCGCGCTCGGTCTCCCCGGCGATCGTGCCGCAGATGTCGGGCAGGCCGGCAGCGGCGGGCCCAGCCGGCAGCAGGCTCGATGCGACGTTGAGCGTCAGCACCGCCAGAGCTCGACCGAGCGCTATGATGAACCGTTTCGGCACCCGGCGATCATCGCGACCACCGGTTAGGATTTGGTTGCCGAGCCCGCGGGCGCCGGGTCAGCCGGTTGCCAGGGCCGGCGGCGCCGGCTCACTCAGCCGCGGCGGGACGCGGCACCATCTGCTCGGCGACGAAGATCGCCAGATCGGCCAGCAGCTCGCGCAGCCCGCGCTCGAGACCCTGGACCGCAGGCCGGGGCTCGCGGGTGCGCTCTTCCATGAAGAGGCCGCGCCGGAGCTCGATCTGCAAGGCGTGGACGCCGGTCTCCGGCCGACCGTAGCGGGCCGTGATGTGCCCTCCGGCGTAGGGCCGGTTGCGCGCCACCCGAAAGCCCTGCCGGCGCAGGAGCGCCTCGACCCGCTCCACGATCGCGGGCGCGCAGCTGCGGCCGAACCGATCGCCGAGGGCGAAATCGACCACGCCGTCCTCGGTGGCGGGGCCGGTCGCGGCGAAGCCCGGCATCGAATGGCAATCCAGCAGCAGGACCACCCCGAACCCCTGCCGGGCGCGGCGCAGGAGGCTCTGGAGGGCCTGGTGGTAGGGCCAGTAGGCCAGGCGGACGCGCCGCTCGGCCTCGCCGAAGCCGAGCCGCTCGCGATAGATCGGCTTGCCGCCGATCCGGCTCGGAATCGTGCCGAGCCCGGCGCGGGCCTTGGCCGAGCCGGCGTTGACGTAGCCCGGCAGCGGCCCGTCGAACAGCTCGGCGTCGAGCTCGAAGGCTTCCCGGTTGGGGTCGACGTAGGCGCGGGCGAAACGCGCCCGCAGCAGCGGTGCCCCGACCTCGGGCGCGCAGGCGAACAGCCGGTCGACCCAGCCGTCCTCGAGGCAGCGCAGATGGCCCGGCGGCAGCCGGACGGCGCGCAGCAGGCTGGGCGGGTAGATCTCACCACTGTGGGGCGAGGAGATGACCAGCGGCGCCGAGCCGGTCTCCGGCTCCACGACCTCGATCGGCGGGCCTAGCTCGGGCGTCATCCAGGGCTACGAGTTCGGGTGGCGGCGCGAAGACCGGTCGCTACCGGCATGAGACCACAGGGCCCGGGCGACCGCAAGCGCCATCCCGGCGCCGGCCCGGCCACGCGCGAGGTTGAAAGCCGCACGATTTCGATTTAGTTACGGGGCCGTGGGCGCTTAGCTCAGCGGGAGAGCACTACGTTGACATCGTAGGGGTCGCTGGTTCAATCCCAGCAGCGCCCACCACCCCACCGCGCCAGCCCCGCCGCCGCGCGCGGCCAAGTCGGGACTGCCGACCCCGCCGGCTTGTGACCGGGCGGGCGGTTTCTTAACTTAGAGTTGGCGGCACGGCCGCGCGTGGCGCACGGGGAGTAGAGTATGGCGAGCGGGCTGAACCTTTGGGCCGGACGCCGGTACCAGCTGAACAAGATGACGCTCCGTGAGCTGGTGGTCGCCTATTTCACCCACCATTCGATCCTGACCTACCTGACGCTCGCCGCGCTCGGCGTCGGGCTCGCGGTCGCCTGGGCGGCATCGCCCTGGCCGCCGCTGCTGGCCGCCCTGGTGATCGTGCTCCTCTACCCGCTGGTCGAGTATCTGATGCACCGCCACCTGCTCCATTCCCGCGCGCTCTACCGGCACAAGGCGACCGCGGCGCTCTGGAAGCGCATCCACTTCGACCACCACCAGAACCCGAACGACCTCGCGGTGCTGTTCGGCGCGCTCTACACCACGCTGCCGACCATCTTCGTGATCGCGACCCCGATCGGCTGGCTGATCGGCGGGCCGGCCGGCGCCGCCGCCGCCGTCGCCGCCGCGCTCACCCTGTTCTCGCTCTATGAGTTCTGCCACTGCGTTCAGCATCTGCCGCTGACGCCCCGCTACGAGTGGCTGCGGACCCTGAAGAAGCATCACCTCGCCCACCATTTCCACAGCGAGCAGGGCAATTTCGGCATCACCAGCTTCATCTGGGATCGCGCCTTCGGCACCCTCTACCGGCGGCCGCAGGAGGTCGCGAAGAGCCCGACCGTGCACAATCTGGGCTACGCCGGCCCCGAGCGCGAGGCCTATCCCTGGGTCGCCGAGCTCTCGGCCGACGATGCGACCTACGCCGCCGCCCGCCGCCGCGGAGCGAGCCGCCAGGCCGCCCCCGGCCGCGGCTCCGCCAGCGCCTGATCGCGCGCGCCCCGGGATCCCCGACTGTGCCGTCCGGGCTGCGCATCCACCGGGTCGAGGATCGTGCCGCGCTGAAGCGATTCCTGCTGCTGCCGGCGGCGCTCCACGCGGGCGACCGGAACTGGGTGCAGCCGCTCATGTTCGAGCGCCTCGAGCACCTGAACCCCAAGAAGAACCCGTGGTTCGACCACGCCGAGGTCGGCTACTGGCTGGCGGTCCGGGACGAGCGCCCGGTCGGGCGGATCAGCGCCCAGGTCGATCACCTGCATCTGGAGCGCCACGGCGATGCCACCGGCCATTTCGGCTTCCTCGAGGCCGAGGATGATGCCGAGGTGTTCGGAGCCTTGTTCGAGGCCGCCGAGGGTTGGCTCCGAGCGCGCGGCATGCGCCGGGTGACCGGGCCCTTCAGCCTCTCGATCAACGACGAGAGCGGTCTCCTGGTCGAGGGCTTCGAGACGCCGCCCTACATCATGATGGGCCACAGCCCACGCTACTACGGCCCACGGATCGAGGAGCAGGGCTACCGGACCGCGAAGAATCTGCTCGCCTACATCTACAACATGGCAAAGCCTTCGCCGCGCGCCCAGCGCATGCTCGAGCGCCTGAGCCAGGGCGCCGGGCTCAGCTTCCGGCCGATCGTCATGCGCCGATTCGACGAGGAGCTCCGGACCATCGTCGACATCTTCAACGACGCCTGGTCGGACAATTGGGGCTTCGTACCCATGACGCCGGCCGAGGTCCGCTACATGGGCAGGAACTTGAAGCCGATCATCCGGCCCGAAAACGCCTGGATCGGTGAGGTCGAGGGCCGGCCCGCAGCCATGACCGTGACGCTGCCCAACATCAACGAGGCGATCGCGGACCTCAGGGGGCGGCTGCTGCCGTTCGGCTGGGCGAAGCTGCTCTGGCGGCTCAAGGTCCGCGGCACCCGGAGCGCGCGGATGGTGCTGATGGGCGTCCGCAAGCGCTATCAGGGGACGCCGCGCGGCGCGGCGCTGGCGCTTGGCGTCACCGAGGCGTTGCGTAGCTGGCATGCCGTCCACGGCCACCAGGAGGCCGAGTTTTCCTGGGTGCTCGAGGACAATCGCCCGACCCTCGACATGATCGAGCTGCTCGGCGGCCGGGCTTACAAGACCTACCGCGTCTACGAGAAATCGCTGGCGTGATCGCGCCGCCGTTCACGGCGCTGGTCCTGGCCGGCCGGCGCGGCGGCGAGGACCCGGTCGCCAGACACTGCGGCGTCGCTTATAAATGTCTGGCGCCCGCGGGCGGCGTGCCGATGCTCGCGCGCGTGGTGGCTGCGCTCGCCGCGAGCCCGGGCGTCGAGCGGATCTTCGTCGTCCTGGAAGACGTCTCGATCCTCGAAGGTCTCTCGGGCATCCCACCCTGCGCCGCGCTGCCGAGCGCTCCGACGCCGAGCCTGAGCGTCCTGCGCGCGCTCGACGAGGTCGAGGCGGGCCTGCCGATGCTGGTCACCACGGCCGATCACCCTCTGCTGTCGGTCGCGATCGTCGAGCACTTCGGCGCGGCCGCGCGTGCGACCGGTGCCGACGTGGTTGCCGGCCTGACCGCCGCCGAGATCATCCGGAAGGCCTATCCCGACACGCAACGGACCTATCTGCGCCTTAACGATGCGCATTATTCGGGCGCCAATCTGTTCGCGCTCATGAGCCCCGAGGCGCGCAGGGCGGTCGCCTTCTGGCGCCGGGTCGAGCAGGACCGCAAGCGTCCCTGGCGCATGATCCGCGCCTTCGGCCCCGGCCCGCTGCTCGCCTATCTGCTCGGGCGCCTGACTCTGGAGGCCGCCCTGGCGCGCGCGTCGGCGATCATCGGCGCCCGCGTCGCCGCGGTCCGCCTGCCGTTCGCCGAGGCCGCGATCGACGTCGACAAGCCGGCCGACCTCGAGCTGGTCAACACGATCCTTGCGGGGCGGAGCTGAGCGCCGGCTCGCCAGCGCGACCCTTCTGGCGGGCGACCCTCGCCGGGCTGGCCGCGACCCTGGTCGGGATCGGCCTCGCGCGCTTTGCCTATACGCCTTTGATCCCCGCCCTGATCGCCGCGGGCTGGTTCACGCCGTCGCAGGCGGTCTATCTGGGCGCCGCCAATCTCGCGGGCTATCTGGCCGGCGCGCTGCTCGCCCGGCCGCTGGCGGCTCGGAGCTCGACGACCTTCGTCCTACGCTCGATGATGGTGCTCGCAACCGCCGCCTTCTTCGCCTGCGCCTCACCGGTCTCGTTCCTCTGGTTCTTCGTCTGGCGCTGCGCCGCCGGGCTCGCGGGCGGCATGCTGATGGCGCTCGCCGCACCCTCGGTGCTGCCGGCGGTGCCGGCCGCCCGGCGCGGGCTCGCGGGCGGCATCATCTTCACCGGGGTCGGGCTCGGCATCGCCGCCTCGGGCCTGCTGGTGCCGCTGCTCCTGCGCTCGGGTCTGGTCGCCACCTGGTGCGGCCTCGGCGCCGTCGCCTTGCTGTTGACCCTCCTCACCTGGGGGGCCTGGCCCGAGGCGCGAGCGAGCGCGCCCGTGGCCCGCCCGGCGGCACCTCGCTCGACCGGGCCGAGCCGCGCGCCGCTCACGGCTCTGTACGTCGAATACGCCCTGAATGCGGCCGGGCTCGTGCCCCACATGGTGTTTCTGGTCGATTTCGTCGCCCGTGGGCTTGGCCGGGGGGTCGAGGCGGGTGCGGGCTACTGGGTGCTGTTCGGGCTCGGGGCGCTGGTCGGCCCGGTGCTCGCCGGCCCGCTTGCCGACCGCATCGGCTTCGGGCGGGCGCTCCGGGCGGCATTGCTGATCCAGGCGGCGGCCGTGACCCTGCTCGCCCTGACCACCGGCGCGCTGGCGCTGATGGTCTCGAGCGTGGTCGTCGGCGCCCTCGTGCCCGGCGTCGTCCCGCTCGTGCTCGGCCGCATTCACGAGCTGATCCCGGATCACGATCCCGGGCAACGGGCGCAGGCCTGGAGCTTCGCGACCACCGCGTTCGCCCTCGGCCAGGCCGGCGGCGCCTACGGCCTCTCCTTCCTCTACGCGCAGACCGGCAACTATCCGCTGCTGTTCGAGCTCGGCGGCGCCCTTCTCGCGCTGGCGCTGGTGATCGATGTCGCGCTCGCGGCGCGCACCGCCCGCCCTCCGGCGGCGCGAACCCGGTCGCGGCTCGACGAACCGGCCGACCCGGCCTAGGTTGCGGGCCGCCGCGGTGTCTGCGGATCGTTCCATGGCAGAGGCTGGCTGATCCCGCGTGTTTCGACTGGCGCACGTTTCGGACCTGCACATCGGGCCCCTGCCCCCGGTCGCGGCGCGCGATCTGCTGGGCAAGCGCCTGTTTGGCTATCTGTCCTGGCGCTTGCGTCGGCATCGGATCCATCGCCCTGAGGTCCTGGCGGCGCTCCGGCGTGACCTGCTGGCCACCGAGCCGGATCACATCGCGATCACCGGCGATCTGGTCAACATCGCCCTGCCGGCCGAGTTCGACCAGGCGGCGGCCTGGTTGCGCGCGCTCGGCCCGCCCGATCGGATCTCCGTGATCCCGGGCAATCACGACGCCTATGTTCGCGTCGACTGCAGTCGCTCGCTGGCGCGCTGGGCCGACTGCATGACCTCCGATCACGGGTCTGCCGCCGGCTCGGATGGCGGTTTCCCCTGGCTCCGCCTGCGGGGGCCGCTTGCGCTGATCGGCCTCTCGAGCGCGATCGCGAGCCCGCCCGGATTCGCCACGGGCAAGCTCGGCCGGGCGCAGCTCGAGGCACTGGATCGCCTGCTCGCGATGCTCGCGCGCGAAGGTCGCTGCCGGGTCGTCCTATTGCATCACCCGCCGCTCGCCGTCGCCGGCGGGAGGCGCCGGCGGCTGATCGATGCCGCCGCATTTCGTCGGGTCCTGGGCCGTCACGGCGCGGAGCTGATCCTGCACGGCCATGAGCACGTACCGATGACGGGCGCAATTTCGGGCCCTCAGGGTCCGATCCCGGTCGTGGGCGTGCCCTCGGCCTCGTCTCTCGACCCGCGGCTTCAGCGCCGCGCCCGCTATCAGATCTACGAGATCGAGCGGACCGCTGGCGGCTGGTCCCTCGGCAGCCGGACCCGGGTCCACGACCAGACGACCGGGAGCTTCGGTCCGCTCCCGGCCGAGGCCGGGCAGCCGTGCTCAAGATCGGCCTGATCAGCAATCCGACCAGCCAGCGCAACCGCCAGGGCCTCGGCGAGGTCCGGGCCATCGGCGCGGGAATGCGGGATCTGCTGCACGTCGTGACCGACGGCGCTCAGAGCCTGGGCGAGATCCTGGCGGAGCTCGCGCGGCAGGAGGCGGGGCTGCTCGTGGTCGCGGGTGGCGACGGCACGGTCCAGCGCGTGCTGACCGAGCTGCTCGAGACCCGGCCCTTCGAGCGATTGCCGCCGGTTGCGATCCTGGCCCGTGGCATGGCCAACATGACCGCGGGTGACGTCGGCCTGCGCGGCCGGCCCGCGCGCGCCCTGCCCCGCCTGATCGAGGTCGCGCGGAGCGGTGATCTGGCCAGCCATGTCGAGCACCGGCACGTGCTCCGGGTCGAGAACGTTCGCGGGCTGCCGCCGCAGCGTTGCGTGTTCCTCGGTGCCGCCGCGATCTACGATGCGGTCGAGTTCTGCTGCCGCAGGGTTTACAGCCTGGGCCTCAGGGGCAATCTCGGCATGGGTCTGACGCTCGGTGGGTTTCTCCTGGGCGGGCGGTTCGGTCGCGATGGCGAGGGGCCGATCCGCGGCCGTGACATCGGGATCACGGTCGACGACCGGCCGGTCAGCCAGGCCCGGCGCCTGCTGGTGCTGGCGACCACACTCGATCGTCTGGTGCTGGGGTCCCGGCCGTTCTGGGGCGAGGGCGCGAACCGGATTCGCTTCACCAGCATCGCCCACCCGCCGGTGCGGCTGCTCCGCTCGGCGCCGAAGGTGCTCTACGGCTGGCGGCGGGCGACGCTGCCCCCGGACATCTACGTCAGCGGCGGCGCCGAGCGCCTGACCCTCGGCCTGGACTCGGCGTTCACCCTGGACGGCGAGCTGTTCGAGCCCGAGCCCCAGGCGCCGCTTCTGGTGACCGCGCCGGACCGGGTCGGCTTCGTCAGGCTCTAAGGGGTGCCGGAGCTGCCGGAAAGCCTGCTCCGCCTGATCGCCCGGGAGAGCGCCGGCCCGGGTCCGGCGCCGGTGCTGGCCGTCGCCGAGGCGGCCAGGCGGCGCCATGGCGAGGCGATCGTCGCGGTGCTGTTCTACGGCAGCTGTCTTCGCCAGCCGGGCGAGCAGGGGCAGCCGGGCGAGGAGGTGCGGATCGTCGATCTCTATCTGCTCGCCGACCGCTACGCGGGCGTGCATCGGAGCCGGCTGGCGCGGGCGCTGAATGCGCTCTTGCCCCCCAACGTCTACTACCTCGAAGCGCCGTTCGAGGGCCGCCTGGTGCGGGCCAAATACGCGCTCGTGACCCTCGGTCAGCTCGAGCGGCTGGTTTCGCGCCGGACGCTGCAGCCCTACTTCTGGGCGCGCTTCGCCCAGCCGACGGTGATCCTCTGGGCCCGCGACCAGGCGGTCCGGGCCCGCGTCCAGGCCGCGCTCGGCGAGGCCGTCACGACCATGCTCGGCGAGACCCTGCCCCTGATGCCCGGGGGCTCGACTTCGGGCGAGCTGTGGCCGCGAGCGTTCGCCCTGACCTATCGGACCGAGCTGCGTGCCGAGCGCGGCGCCCAGGCGGCGCAGCTCTATCACGCTTTCGCCGCACGCTACGACCGGGTGACGCAGATCCTGCTGCCGACGCTCGCTGGCTCGCTCCCGGCCAAGGGCCGGGCGCTCCGCCGCTGGCGCTGGCGGCGCCTTCTGGGCAAGCTCCTGTCGGTGCTGCGCCTGCTCAAGGCGAGCTTCACCTTCCAGGGCGGCGCCGCCTATCTGGTCTGGAAGATCCGCCGCCATTCGGGGGTCGAGCTCGAAGCTCACGCCCTGGCAACAGCGCCATCCGATCCTGGCCTCGAGCGTGCTCGCCTGGCGGCTCTACCGCGCCGGCGGCTTTCGCTGAGAACGTCAGGCGCGGGCGGCGCGCGCCATGCCGGCCGGCGCCTCGTCGGCGAGCTCGGCCGCCACCCTGGCGAAGCGGGCGCAGACCTCGTCGATCTGGGCCCGGCTGTGCGCCGCCGACACGCTGCAGCGGAGCAGGCAGGCGGCATTGGGGGTCCCGGGCGGCAGCGCCAGATTGACGTAGACCCCGTGCTCGAGCAGCCGGTTCCAGGCCCGGACCGCGCTCTGCTCATCCGGCAGCCGGACGGCGATGATCGGGCTCATGGCCGAGCAGATCTCGAAGCCGGCGGTGCTCAGGCCCTCGTACAGGGCCTTCGCGTTTTCCCAGAGGCGCGCCCGCAGGTCCGCCCGGCGCTGCATCTGCCGGAACGCGCACAAAACCGAGGCGACGCTCGAGGGGCAGGACGACGCCGTGTACATGTAGGGCCGGCTGCAATAGCGCAGCACGTCGAACTTCGGATGGTCCGACGCCCCGAAGCCGCCGACCGCGCCCAGGCTCTTGCTGAAGGTGCCGACCACGCAGTCGACGTCGGCCTCGATTCCCTGCTCCTCGGCGGCACCGCGGCCATGGTCGCCCAGGACGCCGAGCGAATGGGCCTCATCGACCAGGAGATAGGCGCCGTGCCGTCGCTTGATCTCGGCGAACTCGGCGAGCGGCGCGCGGTCGCCGAGCATGCTGTAGATGCCCTCGACGACGATCAGGCGGCAGTCGCCCTGTTCGTCGAGTCGCCGCAGCCGACGGTCGAGATCGTCCGGATCGTTGTGCCGGAAGCGGACCACGGTCGCGCCGCTGAGCCGGCAGCCATCGTAGATGCTCGAATGCGAGTCGGCGTCCATCAGGATGACGTCGCGCGGGCCGGCGAGACCCACCAGCATGCCGAGGTTGGCCTGATAGCCGGTCGGAAAGATCAGCGCCGAACGGCGGTTGAGGAAGCGGGCGATCTCGGCCTCGAGCTCGCGATGGATGCCATAGGTGCCGTTGGCGATCCGCGAGCCCGTGGTCCCGGTGCCGTGATCGCGAATCGCGCCCACCGCCGCCGCCATGCATTCCGGGTCGAAGGTCAGGCCAAGGTAGTTGTTGGTCCCGACCAGGATCGTGGCGCGCCCGTTGATCCGCGCCTCGGTGCCGGACAGCACCTCATCGAGGCAGACGCCGAACGGGTCGGCGCCCGCTTGCAGCACCTTGTCGTGCCGGCCCGCGACCAGGGCGTATTTGTCGAAGAGATCCATTGAACTCAGCGGCCTTCGATCTGTTGCTGGACCACGTCTACCAGATCCTGAAGGTTTCTCAAGTCCGAGACGAGGTTCATGGGGATGTCGATTCCGAACTTGTCCTCGATCTCCATTATCAGATCCATGGCGGCGACCGAATCGATATTGAGATCGCCGCTGAGCTCCGTGGTCGGGGTGAGCTCGGCCTGGGGGGACGCGTGCTTCTCCAGGATCGCGCAGATGTCGCGATAGAGGGCGTTGCCTTCAGCGGTCATGACATCTCAATCCGATCACACCCACCTCCGGTGCGCCCGCCAGCCGGACCGATGCCAGCACGCGGCCGCCGGCGCGCGCTCAGGATGCGTCAGAGCCATCGCTGGCGCTCGTACCACGCCATGGTGCGCACGAAGCCACTCTCGAAGGTCGTGCGCGCGGACCAGCCCGGCAAGGGCGAGCACGGCGCGGCCCGGCACAACCAGTCCGAATGAAACAGCTCCCGCAGCTTACCGGGCGACAGGCTCGGCGAGCGACCCAACGTCGCACCCACGGCCTGACCGATGGCAGCGGCGGGCCAGAGCACCGATCGGCGAAGCGCGACCCTGCGCACCCGCCGACCCAGCTGCCGGCCGGCAATCTCGGCCAGATCCCGCCACCGGTAGCCGCCGGCCCGACCGTCATCGGGCTCGAGCACCCGACCGCCCCAGGCGGCGGCCTCGAGCAGCTGGATCACGAGCTCGGCGAGGTCGTCGACGTAGATCAGCGAGAACCGCGCATCCGGTAGCGCCGGCACGAACAGCAGGCCCCGCTTGAGCTGCCGGAAGACCGGCAGGGTCGCCCGGTCGCGCGGGCCGTAGACCGCGGGCGGTCGCAGGATGCAGAGCTCGATCCGCTCGCCGGCCGCGCGTCTGACCTGCTCCTCGCCAAGCTGCTTGCTCTCGGCGTAGGGCGACAACGTCGGCGCGCGCGCCGCCAGGGACGACATCAGGAGGAAGCGCGGTCGCGAGGCGGCGGCGGCCGCCGCCGTCATGACTCGTGCGGCCCCGACCGCATTGACGCGCCGGAACGACGCCCGACTGGGCGCGGCAATCGCGCCCGCGCAGTGGACCACGGCCGAGGCATCCTCGACCAACCGCGCCAGCGCCGCCTCGTCCTCGAGCGCGCCCGGGATCGTCGTCACGCCGGCTTGCTCGAGACCGGGCTCGGGGCGCCGGGTCAGCGCCCGCACCGGCCAACCGCGCTCGACCAGTCGTCGGATGACCTCCCGCCCGATGAAGCCGGTGCCACCGGTCACGGCGACCGGACCCTGCATGGCGCTCCCAGCAGCTCTCGACGGCGCGCGCGTCCTGCCGGATCACATCCGGGTCAGCTCGCGACGGCGAAGACTTCCAGGTCGCGGGCATCGGTGCGCTCACCCAGCGGCGCCGCGACGTCCTGGATCGTGCCTGCGAGATAATTCGCCTTGGCCGCGGCCCGGCTGAGCTTGCCCGAGGTGGTGAAGGTCAACGAGCGGGGCGCTGCCAGAACGACCTCGGACTCGACGCTTGCGACCTTCTGCACGGTCGCCCTGACGGCGTGCCGCAGCGCCCGCTGGCCGACCGGATCGCCGAGCCGGCACTCGACCACGAGGACCACGCGCTCGCGCTCGTCATCGACATGGACCGCAAAGGCCGCGACCTCGCCCGGCCGCACGCCATCCAGCTTCTCGACCGCCCATTCCAGATCCTGGGGCCAGATATTGCGGCCGTTGAAGATGATCAGGTCCTTGCTACGGCCGGTGATCACCAGCTGGCCATCGACCATGTAGCCCATGTCGCCGGTGTCGAGCCAACCGTCGGCCGTGGTCACGGTGCGGGTCGCCGACAGGTCGCGGAAATAGCCGCTCATCAGGCTCGGACCCTGCAGGCAGACCCGACCGACAGTCCGTTCCGGAAGGGCGTCGCCGGCGTCGTTGCGGATCTCGATCCGATAGCCCGGCATGGGTCGGCCGCAGACCGCGAACGGCCGCACCCGGGCGGCGCGGCGATCGGATGTCGGCACCACGGCGAGCGCCTTGCGACCGCGCTCGAACGCCGGGCCACAGTCGACCCAGTCGACCGGCACGCCTCGACCCAGCTCCGAGAACGTCACCGCCAGCGTCGCCTCGGCCAGACCATAGCTCGGCACGAACGCCGCGGCGCTGAACCCCGACGCCGCGAACCGCTCGGCGAACTGCTCGAGCGCGCGCGTTCGGATCATCTCGCCGCCGATGCCGGCGACCCGCCACCTCGACAGATCGAAGCTCGCATGCGGCTCGTTGGCCGAGCGGCGAACGCAGAGCTCATAGCCGAACGTCGGGCTGAAGGAGATCGTCCCGCCGTGCTCGGACAGAACCTTGAGCCAGGTCAGCGGCCGCCGCGCGAAGCCCGTGGTCGGGATGTAATCGATCGAGGTCTGGGTCATCACCGGGGTCAGGCAGCAGCCGACCAGGCCCATGTCGTGGTAGAGGGGCAACCAGGAGACGCAGCGGTCGCCGGGCGCCAGGCCGAGGCCGTGACGGGCGATCGCGCTGGCATTGCTCGCCAGCGCCCGCTGGCTGACCAGGACGCCACGCGGAAAGCTCGTGCTGCCGGACGAATACTGGATGTAGCACGGCTCATCGGCGCTGCAGCGGTCGGAGGTCAGCGCCGCCCGACGGCAATCCGCGGATCTCGTCGTGGGTTCCGACCAGGCTCGCGGTCGAGCCGGCGGTGGCGCTGCGCAAGGGCTCGATCAGCTCAGACGGCGCGATCGCGACCCGCGCGCGCGCCGTCTGGATCATGCCCGCCAGACGCTCCTCGTAGGCCGCGCGGCCGCCGAAATTGACACTCAGCGGCAGGGGGACCGGGACCAGCCCGGCATATTGGCAACCGAAGAAGCAGACCAGGAAGTCGGGTGTGGTGTCCGCAACGATCGCGATCCGGGTGCCCCGGGGCAACCCCAGGCCTCGGAAGCGGAGCGCCTGGTCGACGGCCCGCTCGCGCAGCTCCCGGTAGGAGAGCGTCTGCTCGAGCTCCCCCCGAGCCGAAAAGAAGTTGCAACCGGTCTGCCCCTGGGCCGCGTAGTCCAGCCCGGCCGCGAGGCTCTCAAAGCCGCCGGTGCGATAGTGCAGCGTCGAATTCGTGCTCGGCGTGGGACTCATCACCCGCTTCCTCTTTGTCGCCTGCCAGCCGTGCCTCTACCCACCGAACCAACTGTCCCGCCAGCGCTCCCGTCCCGTCGGCAAAGCGACAACTCTCAAAGATCCCGTGCCCGCGGACCCGGATCGATCCAGGCGGGCGACCACAACGCGATGTCGGGAACGATTCCGCCGGTCACTGCAGGGCGCGCATGTAGCATCTGCCACACGCTCGAACGAGCTGACCTGGTGAGGACGCAGCCACTGAGCAATCCGCTTCGGCAGTTACCACGTTCCCGCCACGCCCGGCCCCTGACCCGACCCCGTTAGGATTCTGGACACCAGCTCGAGCGCTCCTATGGACGGTTGCACGATCCAGATAGTCCAAGCCACCGAGACGCCAACCGTCGATTCTAGCTGCCGGATGCTAGCGAGCGCCAGGGCCGAACTCTAATCACTTTATGTGGCAGATTGTTACATGGGGATGCCAAAGCACTTGATGAGAAGGGTCCCGGTCCGGGCCAGCCGATCGTGCCAATCACATCCTTTACCTTTCGGACAACGCCCGACCGACCGGGCCACCGCCAGCGTCGGCCGCCCTCGCGCGGCCGCGTGGGCCCGACGCTAAGACATCGTTAAGAGTTGCCGTGTTACAAGACCCTCGGCTTGGACGTGGTGTCGCGATGGTCGTCTCGCAGCGACCTCCGGCAGCCGCCAAGCCGATGTCCTCCCTGACGTTGTGATGCCTCCCTGTTGCTTTGGCCGCCGGTCCGCCGGCGGCCATTTTCTTGGCTCCGCGATCCATCGGTCGACAGGCCTGCGCCAAGAGGTCGCGTACCCGCCCGCCATCGACTGGGCTGATCCGGAACCTACTGGCTGACCCAGAGCTACTGGCTGACCCAGAGGATGCGGGCCAGCCACGCCACCTCCTTGACCGGAAAGACACGGGTGCTGGCGCCCTCGGCGAAGGCCGCGAGCTCGATCCGCTGCGCGGTCCGGCGCCGGAGCACACCCGCCACCAGCGCGCCGGCGGTCGTCCTGAGCACGACGCGGTCGTGACGCCGGATGCTGGCCACGGGTGACACCACCAAAAGATCGCCGTCGCGATAGGTCGGCAGCAGGCCGTCGCCTCGCACCTCGAGCGCGTAGGGATGGCTGTCCTCGAGGTTGGGAAAGTCGATCTCGTCCCAATCGTCGCCGATCGGGAAGCCGGCCTCGTCGAAGCAGCGCTCGCGCTCGGCTTGGTCCATGGCGAGGCAGCGCAGCCGCTCCGACACCGGCTGCGCCGGCTGACCGGGTCGATCGCCCATCAGGGCGACGAAGCTGTCGAACGGTGTCGAGGTGGCGTTCAGGATCTTGGCCAGGCTCTCGGTGCTCGGCCAGCGGGTCTTGTTCTGCTTGGTGATGCGTTTGCTGGGATTGAAGGTCGTGGGATCGAGGCCGGCCCGACGGGCCAGGCCGGACGCCGTCAGGCCATTCTGTTTGGCCAGCCGGTCGATGCCTTCCCACACCTCCTTGTGGGTAAACATAGGAATCAGCTCCGCATTACCGGTACCCTCCACGTTAGCGTAGGGATTGAGCTCTTCACTGTCAGCAGGAACATGGTCCGACCTCTTGACATATTTACCAGATTATGATCCTATATCGGCTCACTTTCTTAGCAAGAGGTTAACGTCGCTGCGCTCTGTCGCGACGCCGTCGCCGGGGACGCCCCTCGCCGCGCGCTGGCCCCACCTCGCATCCACCACCATCGACCTGGAGACCACCGTGACGATCAGGCGTGTCATCGCATGAGTCGCCCGGGCACGCGCCCACCACAGCCTGCCCTCGTGGTGTTCGTCGGCGACACCGACTGCCGTTGGCTGGGCGGTCTGCGGGCCGGCTTCCGGCATTGCTTCATCGCCTTGCGCGACGGCGGCGCCTGGCTGACCTGCGATCCGCTCAAGGATCGGATCGAGCTGTCGGCGCTGCCGGTTCCGGCGGATTTCGATCTGGCCGGCATCTATGCCGAGCGCGGGCACACCGTCTTACTCGGCCAGACCAGGCCGGGCCTGCCGCACCGCCCGCCTGTCGTCGCACCGCTGACCTGTGTCACGATCGCGAAGCGGCTCCTGGGCGTGCGGGCACCCTGGGTGCTGACGCCCTGGCAGCTCTGTCGGCATCTGAGAGCCGATCGGTGCGGCTTCGTCGACATCCGACCCGGGGCCGAGCGCGAGGCCGGCCCGCGTGCGCCGACTCGGCGGTTGACAGGCAGCTTAAATAGGATTATAACCCTATCATCGCTGGTCGAGCCCTGCCCGGCCGCGCATCCGACGACCGCCCCTGCCGGTCGAAGCCCTCGAAGCCAGCTTGCGGAGTAGCGTTCATGGGAGAGCTTTCGCTCGAGGCCGTCTGGTCGCGCTACCAGCGCGCCAAGGCGCGGCGTCGCTGCTGGGAGAGCCTCTGGCGGGACTGCTACACCTATGCGCTGCCCCAGCGTGGCACCGGCTTCGACTCGGCCTTCCGGCCGGGGGCCAATCCCGCCGAACGGCTGTTCGATGGCACCGCGCTCGACGCCGTCGACCAGCTCGGCGCCTCCCTGCTCGCCGAGCTGACGCCGCCCTGGTCGCAATGGTTCGGCCTGGTCCCCGGACGCGAGATCGGCCCGCTCGAGCGCGGCCTGGTCGCCGAAGGCCTCGATCGGGTCACCCAGACCGTCCAGGCCCACTTCGACCGCTCGAACTTCGCGGTCGAGATGCATCAGGCGTTCCTCGACCTGGTCACCGCGGGCAACGCCACCTTGTTGTTCGAGGAGGCCCCGGTCGGGGCGCCGAGCGCGTTCCGGCTGACCGCCGTGCCGCTGAGCGAGATCGCCTTCGAGGCCGGCCCGGACGGCCACATCGATGGCCATTTCCGCGAGCGCAGCCTGCCCCTCGACGTGCTGCGCGCCCGTTTCCCGGGCACCGAGCTGCCGCCGGCGATCGTCGCCAGCTGCGAGGCCCAGCCCGAACGCTCGGTCACGGTGGTCGAGGCGGTCCTGCCGAGCGACGGCGGCTTCGCCTATGTCGCGCTGCTCGCCGACCAGCCGTCGTCGCCGGTGCTGCTGGCGAGCGGTCACTTCACCTGCTCGCCGTTCATCAGCTTCCGCTGGCTCAAGGGCGCCGGCGAGATCTACGGCCGCTCACCGGTGATGGCCACCCTGCCCGACATCAAGACCGTCAACAAGGTGGTCGAGCTGATCCTGAAGAACGCGTCGATCGCGGTCACCGGGATCTGGCTCGCGGACGACGACGGGGTGCTCAATCCGGCCAACATCCGCCTGGTGCCCGGCAGCATCATCCCCAAGGCGGTCGGCTCGGCCGGCCTGACCCCGCTCCAGGCGCCCGGTCGCTTCGACGTCTCCAACCTGGTGCTCGACGACCTGCGCGCCCGCATTCGCCACGCGCTGCTGGTCGATCGCCTCGGGCCGGTCGGCGGGTCCAGGATGACCGCCACCGAGGTCGCCGAGCGCAGCGCCGAGACCAGCCGCCTGCTCGGCGCCACCTACGGTCGGCTGCAGGCCGAGCTCATGACCCCGCTGCTGACCCGGGCGATCGCCATCCTCCGGCGTCGCGGCGAGATCCCGCCGATCGCCCTCGACGGCCGCGAGGTCGACCTGCACTACAAGTCGCCGCTCGCCCGCAGCCAGGCCCGCCAGGACGTGCGTGAGACGTTGATGTGGCTGGACGCGACCGCGCAGATGGGCGCCGAGGCGACCGCCGTGGTCGACGTTCCGGCCACGGCCCGCTGGTTGGCCGACCGGCTCGGCGTGCCGGGCCAGCTGGTGCGCGATCTGCCGTCGCCGCAGGCCCTGCTCGACAGCCTCGAGCAGGCGATCGGAGGCGTCGCGACCGACCAGGTGGGGGACGGCCACCGTGGCGGCTGAGCCCGCCATCGGCTGGAGCTGGTTCGAGGCCGCATCGGCGTCCGCCGGCGAGCCGTCCGAGTCGGAGCTCTGCCGGGCCTGTGCCCGCTGCTTCGCCGGACCCGACGGCCAGGCGGTGATGACGCACCTCACCCGATCGGTGCTCGATCGCCGGCTGCCGCCCAGCGCCAGCGACGCCGAGCTTCGCCACCTCGAAGGTCAGCGCTACGCGATCGCGGGTCTGCTCGCCATGATCGAGCGCGGCCGCGGGTGATCGACGATGTCCCTCCAAGGTGAAGATCAGGATCCAGGCATGAGCGAACAGCAGCTGCAGACCACCCCGGCGGTCGCCGAGGTCGATCCGGAGCGATGATCTGGCCGGCCCGACGGCGAGCCCGGCGGCGGCCACCGACGACGACAGGCCGTCACGGCCGGCGGGGGTGCCCGAGAAGTTCTGGAATCCCGACCGCGGCGCCGTGCGCACCGAGGCGCTGCTGAAGTCCTATCTCGAGCTCGAGCGCAAGCTCGGGTCGATGGTGCCGCTGCCGGCGGACGAGACCGATCAGGACGGCCAGACCCGCCTCTTGCGTGCTCTGGGCGTGCCCGAGGCTCCCGAGCAGTATCGGATCGAGCGCCACGACCTGATCGAGCCCGATCCGGAGATCAACGCCAGGCTCCACGAGGCGGGGTTCACCGAGCGCCAGGCTCAGTTGGTCTACGATCTGGCCGCGGATCACCTGGTCCCTCTGCTCGACGATGCGCTCGGCGAGCTGCGCGCGAGCCGCGAGGTCGAGCGGCTTGCGGCGCGTCTCGGTGGCGAGGCGGCATGGCGCGCCATGGCGCCCCAGATCAAGACCTGGGGGCAGACCAACCTCGCGCCGGACGTCTTCGAGACCCTGGCGTCGAGCTACGACGGCGTGCTCGCCATCCATCAGATGATGCAGGGGCGTGAGCCCGCGGTCCTGAACGAGGCGAGCGGACCGGGGCCCGGCCTCGACGAGTCGGCGCTCGCCCGGATGATGCGTGATCCGCGCTATTGGCGCGAACGCGATCCCGCCTTCGTGGCCCAGGTCACCGCCGGCTTCGAGCGCCTCTACCCGAGCTCGACCTAGGCGACCGCCCGACCCGCCTGCCGGGCAGCCGCCCGATCTTCGGATCAATCCAACCCAGTACGGCGCCGTTCGGTGCCGGATCGAAGGAGACGATGATGGCCAAACTCCGGAGCAAGGGGCCGAGCGCGACCAGGCTCGTGCGCGATGACGACAGCGTGCCCCTGCCGATCATGCCCTGGGGCACCGTGCACAACCTGACGCCCACGGAGGCGACCGCGGCGCGCAACGCGACCGCGATCTCGGCCGACTGCGGCGTGGTCAGCATCGTCGCGATCGGTGGCCCGGCCCACTTCAAGCAGGGCGACTCGAGTGTTACCGCGACGATCAACAACGCGTACCTGCCGGAAGGCGTGTGGCACGAGCTGCCGGTCTTCGAAGGCAACCCGTGGAACTACGTGTCGATGATCTCGGCCACCGGCGCCGGGACGATTGCGGCGCAGATCGTCGAGCGCAACTGATGACCAGGCTCCGGCTGGGTCCTGACGAGAGCCCCAGGCTCTCAAACCGGGCAGCTTGCCCGGTGTCCGATGGCCGGGTGCGGAGGACCTCGTCATGAGCCGTCTCGCTGACCCCGGCAAGGACGCCGCAGAGCGCGAGACCGCCCGCCAGGCCCGTCTCGCCGCGTGGCAGCGTCCGGCTGATCAGCGGGCCAGGGATCAGCTTCGCGGGCAGCGCGTCGCCGATGCCCGGGCGGCCATGGCGGCCGAGGATGAGCGGCGCCAGCGGCAGCTGGCTGCGGCCACCAAAGGTCGCGTCAGGTGAGCGTCTATTTCGTCTTCCCCGACCGGGCAACGGCCGACGCTGTGCTGCGCGAGATCGCAGCCACGCCGGACCTGGAGGGCGGAACCGGCGCGGTCTGGGTCTGGTACGACCCGGACGTTGCCCTGAGCGTCGTTGGCTATGCCGAGGGTGCCGACGGGCGATGCATGATCGCCCACCCATGGCCCGCCGTCGATCGAGACTGGCTGGAGGCCTACCTCGCCGCGTGGCCCGAGGTTCTGGTGCTCGATGCCGTTCCTGGGGATTGGAAATGGCCCTCCCTATCTCAAATTGCGCCGCGCGGCGCCGTTCTCCCGTGACCAGCGCGATCGATCCGACCCCGCCAACCGCCTGCAACGGCAGAGCCCTGGTCGGCCGCAGCGCCAGCCGAGGCCGCGATGCGTGCCCGGGGGTCGTGGTCGGGCTCCGGATCGCCGAGCCTGGCCGTAGGGCGGTGCTGCCATGACCCGTCTGCGCCTCCGGCTTGGAGACGGGCTGCGCCTCAGCCCGCCCCGGCAGGGCCTGCCGGGGCGGCTGGTCCAGCAGTCGGTTGCCGCGAGCGCCGATGATGCCAACGAGGTGATCGGCGGCGGCTCCGATGGCGTCGTGTCGATCACCGGCACCGGGATCGGCTTGCAGTCCGACCGATTCGGCGGGTTCCGGTTCACGCCGAGCGTTCCGCAGGGAGCGCGGGTGCTCCGCGCCTACCTCCAGTTCACCAGCTCGGCCACGATCGGGGGCAGCGGGATCGCTGCCTGCTCGGTCACGATCTGGTGCCAGAGCGCCGATGACGCGGCGACGTTCACGACGGCGAGCAAGAACGTCACCGACCGACCGAAGACCGGCCAGTCCGTCAGCTGGGACCTGCCGTCGAGCGTCGGCGCCGATGCCTGGCTGATCGGTGACCGGGGCCTGAACCAGCGGACGCCGGATCTCCGGCACGTGGTCCAGGAGGTGATCGACCGCGCAGGATGGGCGTCCGGCAACGGTCTCGTGTTGCTGGTTCACCAGAGTGACGGTGGGCTCGGCGCGCGGCAGGTGGCCGCCCGCGACCATGCGACCTTGGCGCCGGCCATGCTCACGCTTCGGTACGCTCTGCCATGAGCAGCCCCGGCCTCGTCCCCCGTGGCCGGCTCGGCCTCAGCCCGACGCGACTGGCAGCGCGGCCGCTGGCGCCGCGCCACCTGCCGGACCGCGCCACCCGCTACCGGGTCGGCGACCGGCGCGACGTCGTGACCGAGAGCGCGACCGAGCCCGCCTACGCTCTCTCCGAGCCGCTGAAGCTCGGTCGATCGGGCCAGCGCCAAGTGGGGTGTGTGACGCAATGACGGTCCTTCGGCTGGGATTGAGCGGGCGCTTGCGCCTGACCCCGTCCGGGCGGCTGCGGCCGCCGCCGTTCCTGCCGGTTCGCCTGCCCGGGTTGGCCTTTTGGTACGACGCCGAGGTCAGCAGCTATGCGGGCGGCATCTGGAGCGATCTGAGCGGTAACGACAACCACGCTGTCCAGCCGAGCGCCTCGGCACGACCGACCAAGACCACCGACAGCGCCGGCCGCGGCCTGTTGCAGTTCGATGGCGTCAATGATGCGTTGCTGGTCGCCAGCCCACCCGACCTGTCCGACGGGGCAACCTTCTTCGTCGTCTACCGGGTGCGCACCCCGGTCGACTTCCGGGGCATCTTCACGGCCTCGGCCGCGACCGGCACGGACCATCAGCAGTTCTTCACTTTGCAATACGAGCAGGCGACGAACCTGCGAGTTCAGCTGTTCGGGCGTTCGATCCAGCCGAACCAGCTGTTCGCCCCGGGTGTGGATTCGACGCTCAAGCAGTACGCCCTGGCGACCCTGGCCGACGATG
This sequence comes from uncultured Alphaproteobacteria bacterium, assembly GCA_963730195.1. Classification (GTDB taxonomy): domain Bacteria; phylum Pseudomonadota; class Alphaproteobacteria; order Geminicoccales; family Geminicoccaceae; genus DATAOG01. The sequence continues at coordinate 53,142 of CAVSRN010000045.1, read as the reverse complement.
GCGTCACGACCGAGCTGCGCGACCTGAATGGCATCACGGACGACAGCTCGACCTTTGCACCGTTCGGCACGCCGGCGGCGATGGTCCTGGGCGCGCGCTACAACGACGGCACGACGTTCCAGTTCGGCGCGATTGACCTCTACGAGGTCGGTCTGTTCACCCGGGAGCTGAGCCCGGCCGAGCGCGATCAGCTCGAGGCCTATGTCCAGTTCCGCCACGGGCTGACATGGGAGCCGCGGTTCCTCGGCAACGATCTCGCCTGGTTTCACGACGTCGACGCCAGCGACTTCGTCCTGAGTGGCGGCCTGGTCGATCAGTGGAGCGATCTGGGCAGCCATGGCCGACATTGGCTGCAGAGCACCGTGGGACGGCCCCTCAAGACCACCGATGGCAATGGCCGGGGCGTCGTTCAGTTCGACGGCATCGACGATCTGCTGGCGCTCACCGGCCCCATGCCGACGCTCGAGCCGTTCTCGGCGGCGGTCGTCTACCGGGTCCGGGAGCGGGGCGACTTCGACGGCATCCTGACGGCAGCGCCGCCCGCCGGCACCGATCACACCGACTTCTGGACCTTTCGCGACGGCACCGCGGGGTCGCTCGAGATGCAGCTGTTCGGCCGCTCGGCGGCGACCGATCAGCTGACCCTGAGCCGCGCCGACAGCACTGCCGCGCAGGTCGCCGTCTGGACGGTCGACAGCGGGGCCGGCGAGCTACGGGATGGCGTCGGCTCGAGCACCGACAGCTACGGTGGCAGTTTCGGCGCCCCGATCGAGATCGTGCTCGGCGGTCGCTACGCCGGGGCGCCCTTCGGCTATGCCGCGATCGATGTCCTGGCGACGATCGGCGCGACGCGCGCGCTGTCGACGACCGACCAGGCGCGGCTGGTCGCCTGGGCCAACGCGAAGTGGAGCCTCTAGGTGGTTGACCGGCGTCCACAGGACTTTCCCAACGGCACCCCCGACGGGGTCACCGACAACACGCTCGCGATCCAGGCGGCGATCGACGCCTGGCTGCCCGGTGACCAGGTCGTGATCTCGGGCGGTATCTTTCGGACCAGTGACCTGCTCACGATCGGGCAGGAGGGTCTGTTGCTCAAGGGCGACGGCCAGATCCGGGCGCTGTCCGCGTTCCCCGCCAATTCCGCCCTGCTCGAGGTGGCCGCGACCGGGGTCACGCTCGATAGCGACGGGCTGACGCTCGACCAGGCAGACGTCATGGTCAACGGCAACAGCATCCGGGCGCTGGGGGCGGTCGGGTTGCAGCTCCTGGGCGTGGTCTCCAGGGGCACCCAGCGCGCGTTCCTGTGCATCGAGGCCGACACCACCGATCTGCTGCTCGCCGGTTGCGATCATCTCGGCAAGGGTTACGGCGTGTTCGCGCCGGACCCGCCCGGGCTGGCCCGGATCACCGTGCGCGATTCGACCTTCGAGCACCCCGGCAGCGGCTCGGAAGGCGACGGTGTCCAGCTCAACTGCCAGACCTTCGGCGCGAGCTTCGTCGACGTGCTCGGCTGCACCGCCCGCAACTACATCGGCGAGGCCAATGCCAAGGGCATCGGTTTCGGCTTCTCCGGGGTCACCGACGGCCGGCTGATCGGCTGCCGGGCGCTTCAATGCCAGGGTGACGGCTTCCATCTCGAGCGGGCCTCGAGCCGCTGGCTGTGCGCCGAGTTGATCGCCCAGGACGTCGGCATCCCGAGCCCGTCCGGCGGCAACGGTTCCGGCCTGGTCGCCTACGACAGCGACGACATCACCGTCGTCCTGATGCTGGCCAGGAACTGCGGCTATCACGGCATCGCGCTGACCGGTCAGAACAGTCCGACCCAGCGGGTCAACGGGATCATCGAGCGCTGCACGGTCGACACCACGCGGCGCGACGGCATCCACATGACCGCGCAGGAGAATTTCCGGATCGATCGCAACTGGGTGCGCGATCCGTCGAACGGCAACCCGGGCCAGTATGCGGCGATCCGCATTGGCCGGCAGGGTAGCACGACGCTCGAGAACATGGACGGCACGGGCGCCGGCAACGTGATCCTGCTGAGCGGCGCGACCACGCCGCTCGGTGAGATCGTGATCCGCCCCGAGAGCACCAACGTGATCATCGACGGTGTGAGCGGCGGCCAACCCTGGTCGGATGGCACGCTCTGGACCGATGGCACGGGCTGGGCCGAAGCGGCTTGAGCCCGACCGAAGCGGTCAGCAGAGCGCACCGCTCCTGAGCCTTTCCCCGGCGCCCGGTTGCGGAACAACCCCGGCCCTGGTCGACGACCAGGGCGGGGCCCGCCGACCGGTCGCCCGCCCAGGCGGGGCGGCCCCGCCGAGACCGCGGCCTGATCAGCAGGCAGCCCTCAGAAGGCAGACGGCAGACGAGAGCTGCCCGCTGCGAGCTGCCGGCTGCTCAGACCAACCGCGCGTCGTCTCTCGCCACCACCAAGGAGGGACGAACGTTGTCCACCAGCATTGATCAAGCCTTCATCAAGCAGTTCGAGGAAGAGGTTCACCAGGCCTATCAGCGGATGGGCTCCAAGCTGCGCAACACGGTTCGGGTCAAGAGCGGTGTCCAGGGCAGCTCGACGGTGTTCCAGAAGGTCGGCAAGGGCAGTGCCTCGACCAAGGCCCGGCACGGCAAGGTGCCGGTCATGAACGTCGACCACACCCCGATCGAGTGCCAGCTGCTCGACTTCTATGCCGGCGACTGGGTCGATCGGCTGGACGAGCTCAAGATCAACATCGACGAGCGCCAGGTCCTGGCCAACGCCGGTGCCTTCGCGCTCGGCCGCAAGACCGACGAGCTGATCATCACGGGCCTCAGCCAGACCACCAACGTCGCTGGCGCCGGCACCGACGGCCTGACCAAGGCCAAGGTGCTCGAGGCGTTCGAGATGCTCGGCGAGATGGACGTTCCGGACGATGGCCAGCGGTATGCGGCGATCGGCTGGAAGCAGTGGTCCGACCTTCTCGACCTGCCGGAGTTCGCCGACGCCGACTTCGTCGGTTCGGACGAGCTGCCCTGGCGCGGCACCCAGGCCAAGCGCTGGCTGGGCACGCTCTGGTTGCCGCATTCGGGCCTCGAGCTGAGCACCAGCGTCCGCAGCTGCTTCTGGTACCACCGCAGCGCGATCGGCCATGCGATCGGCCAGGAGGTCATCACGGACGTGACCTGGCACGGCGACCGTGCGGCGCACTTCGTGTCCAATTCGATGAGCCAGGGCGCCTGCCTGATCGACGGCGACGGCGTCATCGAGATGCCCTGCCTGGAGAGCTAAGCATGGCCTATGACTTCGAGCAATCTGAGCGCGCTGACCTACGCCAACGGCTTCACGCTCTGGCACTACAAGACCAACGACACCGCCCTGGTCGTTGACACCGCCGGCTACTTCAACGACGCGGCCGGGATGCTGCGGGTCGGCGACTTCGTCTTCGGCAACTTCGACCTCGACGGCACGCCGAGCCACGGCCTGATGGTCGTGGTCTCCAACGCCGGAGGCGTGGTCGACCTCTCCGACGCGGTCGCCTTCGGCGCCAGCAACGCCGACTGAACTCAAGCTGGGGCCGCGCCACGAGCGACGTGGCCCCAGCCCGACCGCGGGGCGATCGCCCGATCGCTTCGGCCGGTCGTCCCGCTTCGGCCGCGTCGGCTCCCAACCTCAGGTTGGTCCGACGCGACCAACTCCTCCGAGGAGACGGCCATGCCCCAACTGCGCGCGAGCGCCCTCGTGCTCCTGGCACTGCTCGGCCCGGTCGACCCCGCGGGCGGTCAGCCGGCCAACATGGTGCACGCCTGTCCCGGAATCGCGATCTCGTCGTTCGAACAACGGATCCCGGATCAGGTTCAGCGCTACCAGTTCGACCACGCGATGCTCGAGCCGTTCGTTCAGCTCTGGCATGCAGCCCAGCGGCCGGATCTGCCGGTACGCCCCGAGAAGGTGACGGTCTACGCCGTCCCGGGACGCCCCTTTCTGATCGGCTATGAGAACGGCGACTGCATGATCGCGTTCCTGGCGGTCGAGCGCCAGCGTCTCCTGCAGTGGCTGCGGCCGCGCCTCGGCTGGGCGATCTGAGCCCGAGCCGTCCTTCGAACCCCGTCGTAAGGACCACCCGTCATGGCCCTCAACAGCATCGAGCTCTGCTCGAGCGCCCTGATCAAGCTCGGCGCCGACGGCATCAGCTCCTTCGAGGACGGCACCGCCGAGGCGAGGGTGGCCGTGCGCCTGTATCCCCTCGTCCGGGACGCCATGCTGTCCGCGCATCCCTGGTCGTTCGCGACCAAGCAGGTCGATCTCGCCCGGCTTGCGAGCACGCCGATCACCGATTTCACCTACGCCTACCAATTGCCCAACGACTTCCTGAATGCGTTGTCCGCCGGCGGCCATGGCCGGGGCCGCGGTTTCGTCTATCAGATTGTCAACCGTCAGTTGCATACGAACCCTGCCTCGGTCGTGCTGACCTACATCTTCCGGCCGAGTGAGGGCGACTTTCCCGCCTATTTCGTCCCGGCGCTGGTGACCCGCCTGGCCGCCGAGTTCTGCCTGCCGCTGACCGAGGACACGAGCCGCGCCGATCGCTTCACGCGCCTCGCGGACGACGAGCTCAGGCTGGCCAAGCTGGTCGACAGCCAGCAGGACACGCCGCCCAAGGTCGAGGACTTCACCCTGATCGAGGCCCGCCTCGGATGACCCGGGCGTTCCTCACCCAGACCGACTTCACCGCCGGCGAGCTCGATCCGCGGCTGCTCGGCCGGACCGATCTGCGGTCCTATCAGAGCGGCGCCGCCAAGCTGCGCAACGTCGTGGTCGAGACCACCGGCGGCGTCCGGCGCCGGCCCGGCATGGCCTATGTGGCGACTGCCGAAGGCCCGGGTCGCCTGGTCGCCCTGGAGACCGGTCCGGCGCGGGCCTTCCTGCTGGCGTTCTCGGACTTCCAGGTCGACATCTACCTCGACGGCGTGTTGCAGGCGACGGTCGCCACCGTCTGGGACGAGGCGCAGATCGCCCAGATCGCCTGGGCGCAGCGTGGCCAGAGCCTGCTGATCACCCATCCGGACGTGCCGCCGCAGCAACTGGCCCGCGTGAGCGACACGGTCTGGACCCTTGGCGGGTGGCAGTTCGTCGAGATCGGCGCGCCGGCGGTGACCAGCCAACCCTTCGCCCGCTTCGCCGATCCGGACGTCGAGATGCAATCGAGCGCGACCACCGGCACGGTGACCCTGACCACCTCGGCAGCGGTCTTCATCGCCGAGCACCTGGGCGGGATCGTGCGCCTGAACGGCAAGCAGGTGGAGCTGACCAACATCCAGACGCCGACCCAGGCGGTCGGCCTGGTTCTCCAGGATCTCGACAATACCGATCCGACCAAGGATTGGGACGAGCTGGCGTTCAGCGACGCCCGCGGCTGGCCGGTCGCCGTGTCCTTCCACCAGGATCGCATGGTGATCGGCGGCTCGCGCGATCTGCCGAATGCGATCTGGCTGTCGAAGACCAGCGATCACTTCAACTTCGATGTCGGCACCGGATTGGCCGACGAGGCGATCGCCTTTCGCCTGGCCGCGAACAACGATCCGGCGATCCGCAGCCTGGTGTCGAGCCGGCATCTGCAGGTCTTCACCAGCGTCGGCGAGTGGGTGATCACCGGCTCGCCGCTGACGCCGACCAACATTCAGGCCCAGCAGCAAAGTGCGATCGGCTCACCCCGCGACCGGCAGGTGCCGCCGCGCGACGTCGACGGCGCCACCCTGTTCGCCGCGCGCAGCGGCCGCGAGATCCGCGAGTTCCTGTTCGTCGATACCGAGCAGGCCTACCAGGCGGGTGATCTCGCGCTGCTCGCCCGCCATCTGGTCCAGGACCCGGTCGACCAGGATTTCAACCAGGCGCGGCGCCTGTTCCTGATCGTGATGACCGACGGCTCGCTCGCCAGCATCGCGATCTATCGGATCGCCGACATCGCCGCCTGGAGCCTGCACGAGACCGACGGCCGGGTGCTGTCGGTGGCGTTGGCCGGCGGCGAGGCTTTCCTGATGGTCGAGCGCGCCAATGGCGTCCTCATCGAGCAGCTCGACGACCAGTTGATGGTCGATTCCGGCCTCCGGCTGAGCCAGCCCGACCCGACCCTGGTCTGGGACGGCCTCGACCATCTGGAAGGCCAGACGGTGGCGCTGATCGCCGATGACCTCGTGGTCGAGCCGGCGGTGGTGTCGGGCGGTGCGGTCACGCTGACCGATCCCGCGCGCAGCCTGATCGTGGGGCTGCCGTTTGCGCATGTGATCGAGCCGCTGCCGGCGACGTTCGGATCGGGGCGGGTCGGGCAGGCGCCGGCCTATCGGCCGGTCCGGATCACGCTCCGCCTGTTCGAGACCCAGAGCCTGCGCATCGACACCGGCGACGGACTGCGGGAGGTCATTCGGCACACGGTCGGCGGCGGCCCCGCGGATCGGGAGCCCAGTCCCTTCAGCGGCGACCTCTCGCTGCGCGCGCTCGGCTGGCGGCGCGGCGCCGAACAACCGCCCTGGCGCATCGAGCAGGACAGGCCTTTGCCCTGCGCGCTCCTTTCTGCAACCACGGAAGTGAAGGTGAACAGCTGATGGGTGCTCTCAGCAGTCTGGCTTCGGTCGGCCTCAACCTGGCGCTCGCCCAACAGGCCTCCGAGCGCCAAGCCCAGAACATCAGCGCCGACCGCAATCGCCAGATCCAGGCGATCCGGCAGCGCGACCAGGAGCAGCAGCGGCAACAGGAGGAGACCCTGCGGAAGCGCCTGGCGGCGCAGCGCGCCCGGGCCGGCGCGGCCGGCGTCAGCGGCGGCGGCTCGGCCAACGCGGTGCTGCGCGGCCTGACCCAAGAGGCGCTGGCGACCGAGCAGGCCCGCGCCGCGCAGTCGAGCAGCCGCATCGCCGACATCCGGCGCAGCGCCAGCAGCTCGCGCAATCGCAACCTCCTCAATCTGGTTGGCGGTGCGACCGGCAGCAGCCTCTCGTCCCTCGGCGGCAGCGCGGGCCGCCAGATCTCGCTGCTCGACCTTTGATTTGGTCGCGCTGAACGCACCCCGATCGAAGAGGCTCTTGGCCCATGTCGAACACATTCGCCCGCGATCCCAGCCCGCGTATCCAATACAGCGGTGATGGCAGCGAGACGACCTTCGCCTTCCCTTTTCCGGTGCTGGCCAGCGACGACCTGCTGGTGTTCGTGAACGACGCCCCGGCGACCGGCTTTGCGATCGCCGGTCTGGCCGACCCGGAGGGCGGCGAGATCACCTTCCTCGAGCCGCCGGACGCCGGCACCAGCGTGACCCTGCTCCGGCGGACCGAGAGCATCCGCGAGACCGAGTTCGTCGACGGCAGCCCCTTCCGCGCGGCCGCGATCAATGCCGAGCTCGACCGGATCATGCTCCTCGCCCAGGAGACCCGGGACGAGGTCGGGCGCGCCCTGCGCGGCGGTCCGACCGAAGGCGAGCTCGACTTCTCCCTGCCGGCGGGCACCGAGCGCGCCAATGCGCTGCTCGGGTTTGACAGCGCCGGCCGGCCGATGGTGTTCGGCCTCGCCGACCTGCCCGAGAGCGGCGATGCCAGCGGCCTGGTCGTGACCCCGAGCGGTGCGACCACGGCCCGGGCGCTCGGCGAGCATCTCGCGGCCCTGGTCAACGTCCGCGACTTCGGCGCGATGGGCGATGGCGTCACCGACGACGCCGCCGCCTTCGACGGCCGCCATCCTGGCCGCGGCGACCCGCTCGAGCCCGGTCTACGTGCCGGCCAGCCCGACCGCCTATGTGCTGGGCGCGAGCCTGACGCTCGACGGCGTGGTCCTGGTCGGCGAAGGGGCGGGCACGACGCTCAAGCTCGCAACCTCGACCGGCGCCGCCATCGAACTCACGGGAAGCGGTCCGCGCGTCAGCGGCCTGCGCCTGCTCGGCCCCGGCGTCAGCGGCGTGCCGAGCGGCCCGGCCGACGTCGATCTCAGCGCCGTGAGCCTGGACGGGATCATGGTCGCAAGCGCCGCCGAGGATGCGATCGTCGACGGCGTCGAGGTGATCGGCTGTCGCACCGGCCTGGCGATCGAAGGCGAGGTCGCGGCGGTCGTGGGCTGCCGCTTCGCCTTCAGCCGCACCGGGATCGAGCTCCTGGCCGGCGCCCAAGGCACGGTCTTCCTGTCGCAGGCGCGGGTCCACGCCTGCACCAGCGGCATCGTGGCCGACGACGACGCCGCTTTCCAGCAGCTGGCGCTCCGCGGCGGCACGCTTTCCGCCTGCGGGCGCGCGCTCGAGCTGGACGGCACCGCCAGTGGCTGGCGCGGCATCGAGATCTCGGACCTGACCTTCACCGGCAATCTGGACGCCGACGTCGAGGCCGGTCCGCGCCAGTCGATCGGGCTGCGGGGCTGCCACCTGGATGACAGCGGCAAGCGCGACGGCACGGCGGTCGATCTCCAGGCCGACGGCGAGACCGTCGAAGCGCCCAATCTGATCGCCGAGAACGTCCGCGCCGAGGTCACCGAGGTGGCCACCGTGGAGCTCAGCGGCGGCACCAATCTCAACCTGTTGGCGGCCGGCGACCTGATCGTGCTCGCGAGCGACGCCGATGATTTCGACGACCACTGGACCGCTCTCAAGGCGACCCGTGGCGGCGTCGTTCACAAGGTCGTGAGCCAGACCACGAGCACCGCCGCGATCGAGCTCGCGAGCGCTGCCACCCTGCCGCTGGTCGAGGCCAGCGACGAGATCCGGGTGGTCGGCCGGTTCGGCACCGCCATGGTCGACAGCATCGGCGCCGGCGCGCCGGCCGGCGAGTTCACCTGGCTGCGGGCCGACGATCACTGTCGGGTGTTCGCCGCCCACAACCCGATGCCGGTCGACCAGATCGAGCTGGTCGGCGCCGACACCGAGCTGCGCTACCTGCCGGGGCTCGGCGACGAGACCGTCGAGATCTCCGGCGTCGAGCTCGATCAGGGGGCGGTCAACGGCGCCTTGATCCGGTTGCTCTCGTTCACGATCGCGCAGAACGCTGCGGTCAGCTTCACGCCACCCTCGACCGTCGGCATGGTCCACGTGTTCGCGCAAAGCCTGGCCACCGGCGATCCGATCACGGCGATCTTCGCCTATCGGGCAGACGCGCTCGGCTATACCGAGCTGCTTGCGACCGGGATCACGACCGCGAGCGACGTCGAGATCGCCCAGCTCACCGCCCTCACCGGGACCACCGGCACCGCCGGCAAGGTCACCTATTCGGCCCATACCGACGGCAAGATCTACATCGAGAACCGGCGCTCCGGTCCCGCGCTCACGCTCGCCGTCCATGTCGTCGGCGCGCCCGCCTGAGCCGCGGTGGGCAAGCCTCTCGAGCGCGTGGAGGGTAATCCGCCGTCGACCCGGATCGGCTTTCGCCAGTTCGTCTGGCTCTGGAATCGTGGCCAGGGCCAGACGACCCCGGCGCTGCATCTGGAAATCGCCGAGTGGCTCGGCCGGTGCTGGGAGCAGGGCGATCGCCGGCTCGTGCTCCTGGTGTTCCGCAACGCCGGCAAGTCGACCCTGGTCGGGATCTTCTGCGCCTGGCTGCTGCTGAACGCCCCCGACCTTCGCATCCTGGTGCTCGCCGCCGAGCACGATCTGGCAAGAAAGATGGTCCGCAACGTCAAGCGCATCATCGAGCGTCACCCGCTGACCCGGCCGCTGGTGCCACGGCGCGCCGATCAGTGGGCCGCCGACCAGTTCACGGTCTGCCGCCGGCTCACCCAGCGCGACCCCTCGCTGCTGGCCCGGGGCATCGGCGCCAACATCACCGGCTCGCGCGCCGATGTCGTGATCTGCGACGATGTCGAGGTGCCGAACACCTGCGCGACGCCCAACAAGCGGGCGGAGCTGCGGCAGCGCCTGCGCGAGATCGAGTATGTCCTGATCCCCGGCGGCCTGCAGCTCTATGTCGGCACGCCGCACAGCTACTATTCCATCTACGTCGATCAGGCGCGCGCCGAGATCGGCGAGCAGACCCCGTTCCTCGGCGGCTATCAACGCCTGCGCATTCCGCTGCTCGACGCGCGCGGCGAGAGCCACTGGCCCGAGCGCTTTCCGCTCGATCAGATCGAGGCGATCAGGCGGCAGTCCGGCCCCGCCAAATTCGAGAGCCAGATGATGCTCCGGCCGCAGAGTGTCGAGGAGGTGCGTCTCGATCCCGACCGGCTGGTCCGCTACGACGCCGCCCTCGACTACCAGCAACGCAACGGCGAGGCCGTCCTCTCGATCGCGGGCCGGCGCATGGTCTCGGCGACCGGCTGGTGGGACCCCGCCTATGGCGCGCCCGGGATCGGCGACGCGAGCGTGGTCGCCGCGGTGTTCGTCGATGGCGACGGCGGCTACTGGCTGCACGGCATCCGCTACCTCAGCCACGATCCGGCGCTGGTCGGGGAGGTCGACGAGGCGACCCAGCTCTGTCGCCAGGTCGCTCGCTTCGCCGAGCAGATGCAGCTGCCGTCGATCACGCTCGAGACCAACGGCCTGGGCCGCTTCCTGCCGGCGCTCCTGCGCCGCGAGCTGCATGCCCTGGGGCTGGCCTGCCCGGTGGTCGAGCACGTCTCGCACCGCAGCAAGGACCAGCGGATCCTCGACGCCTTCGATCCCCTGCTGGCGGCGGGCATGTTGCGGGCGCACGCGGCAGTCTGGGCCTCTCGGTTCATCGAGGAGATGCGTGAGTGGCGCCCCGGCCGCCGTTGCCGGGACGACGGTCTGGATGCGGTCAGCGGCTGTCTTTTGGCCGAGCCCGTGCGCCTGCGTCGCCACGCCCCCGGCCGGCGTCCGGATTGGCGGCCGGGTCGCGGCCTCCAGGCGGCGGCGACCGATTTCCGACTCTGATCTTGGTGGCGCTCGGATCGAGCGGGCGCCCGGTTTCAGCCGCTGACCCCGCCTTTGGGAGGAAAGCTCATGAACCAGGAATGGACGATCAGTTGGATGTGGTGGATCACCGCGATCGAGATTCCGGCGTTCGGCTGCCTGTTCTGGATGATGCAACAGGGCCGGCGCGAGGCCGAGCGCTCGCTGCTCAAGGTATATCGCGAGATTCAGGCCAATCTGAACGTCGTGCTCGAGAATCTGGCGCAATCCAAGCTCGAGGTCGCCCGGCTCTACGCCACCCTGGCCGATCTCAAGGACGTCGAGAAGCGCCTGACCGACCATCTCCTGCGGCTCGAGGCGCGTCTCACCTACGCCTTCCAGGCGGAGCACCGCGCGGCCCAGCGCCGATCGTGGCGGCTCGATGGCGAGGTCGAATGCCCCGAGCCCAAAGGTGACGCCGATGCGGCCTGAGCCCCTCGAGGTCGGGGACTGGGAGCACCCGAGCGGCGTCGAACGGCTCGCGCTGACCCTGCTCACGCTCGGAGCCGATCAAAGCGTGCGGGTCCTGGAGGCGCTGGCGGCGGCGCTCGTCAATCGCGCCCGCCAGCCTCGGCGCGACCTCGAGCTGGCTTTGCGCGAGCCCCTGCCCGCCGGCTTCCGCGACGCGGCCACGACGAGCGCCCTTGGCAGCAAGCTACCGCTCTGCCGGCGTATCGCCCGGCGGGCGCTGCGCGGCAGCTTGGCCGATCCGACGCTCGGCGCGACCGGGTTCCATCGCCTCGAGGGCAATCCGGCCTGGGCCCACGGCCTGCTGCCGGTCGCAAGCTTCGGCTCGTTCCTGTTCTATCAGTTGCCGACCCCCGAGTAAGCGGGTCCGCGTCACCGCCGACGGCGCTGCGGGTCGACGATCCGCAAACGCAGCCGGCGAAGCCAGCTGGCGGGCACCAGACTTGAAGTTGCGGAGCAACTGGTGTCCCATGGGGCCACGTGGCGTGGGGAAGGCGAATGCAAGCGGTCGCCCGCCCGAGGAGGCAAAGGATCCAATGCTGCCGTGCCGGGCTCGGCCCCGCGCTCCTGGTCGTCATCCTGGCGCTTGGTGGGATCGGGCGGGCAGCGCGGGCGATCGAGCTGCGCAGTGATGACAACGAGTTCACCGGCCATCTCGACACCACGGTCACCTTCGGCGCCACGCTCCGCGTCCAGAACCGCGACCCCGGTCTGGTCGGCGTCGTCAACGGCGGCTCTGCCGACTCGATCAACGGCGACGACGGCAACCTCAATTTCGACAAGGGTGATCTGACCTCGTTGTCATCGAAGGTGACGCACGAGCTGGATTTGCGTTGGCGCAACCTCGGTTTCTTCGGCCGCGTGTTCTACTTCTATGATGCGGCGATCATGAACATCGACCCTGAACGGACCGATTTCACCAGCGAAGCCAAGGACGACGCCGGGCGGGACATCAAGCTGCTGGATGCCTATGCGACTGGCGACTTCACCCTTGGCGCGCTGCCGCTCACCGTCCGGCTTGGCAACCAGGTCAATAGTCGCGGACCGGTGCAACATCAGCCACTTAGGGGCAGTCCCTGGATTTCGTGGGCGCGCTGGTAGCAGTCAGGACGGCGCGAACAGCAGCCCGACGCAGATCCCGATCACGACCCCGAGCAGTGAGGCCCCGCGGGTGCCGGTCATCAAGTCCCACATCACGGCCGCCATCTCGGCGATGATGATCAGATCTAGCATCGCGGCCACGGGCCGTCGTCAGCCGCTCGACCTCGGCGGTGCTCAACTCGGCCGGCAGGGACGGATGCTCGCGCCGATACCACGGGTCGAGATGCCACCGGCCGCGCTCGACCAGGTCCTCGGTGACGGTGACGTACAACTTGCAGGTCGGGTCGCCGGGCCGGTCCGGGTGGTCGAACCTGAGCAGCTGCGCCGTTCGCGGACTCTTGCCGATCGACGATCGGCCATATCGACCTGCATGACCGCCCGACCGATGGCGCGGCGCTCGAACGCGCCTCGGCAGGTCGACGTCCTCGGCGCCGTCCGCGAACGCCCGTTCGAGCTTGAGCTCGAGGCGCTCGACTCGACGCGGCTCAGCCACTCGACGAGTTGAACTCGCCCGGCGGCTTGGGCAGCAGGCGCCGGGCTCGGGCCTCGAGCCCGGCCAGGCGCTTCCCGGTCGCGGCGGGCCTCATCCGCAGACCAGGAGCGCGGCCGGCGGGCTCGTCACGAGCGCCAGCAACAACGCCAGCCAGATCAGGATGATCACCGTCACCCTGCCCAGCCGTTCATCCGCGGATGGCCGGCCCCCGGTCACGCCGCCTCGGCCTCGAGCAGCCGCCGCCGGGCCGCCTCGATCGCCGCGGCCAGAGCGGCGATCTGCTGTCGGATCACTTCGGCCCGCGCCGGGTTGCAGACCTCGGCTTCGCACTCGAGCGCCCGCAACGCCCGCGCACGGCGCTGCTCGGTCATGGCCGGGGGGCTCCCCATGGAATTCAGTGCCTCGCCCCGGGCAGCCGCCGCGGCGCGCGCACCTCGGCGCCGGGCTTGATCGTCGCCGCGGCGGCTTTCCACTCGGCAGTGCGCGTGACCAACGCGAGCAGCGCCGTCGTCTCCGGCGCCTCGGGCTTGCCTGACGTGCGCGACTTTGCACCGCGGCGGCTCGCCCCGGCCAGGCTGTCGACCACGCCGTTGACCAGCCTGGTCAGCTCGGCGATCGCCGCCTCTCGCCGGCGCCGGTCCGGCCGCGGGTCGAGCCGCCGCTCGAGCCGGTCGAGCCGGTCCTCGAGCTGGGCGGGCGTCACGATCGCGACCTCGTCCGGCGTCGCGCGGCCTGAACCTGTTCGAGTGCGCGGTCGAGCTGGCGCAGGAACGCCTCAGGACGCCTGCCGGGCTGATGCCATGGGTTGTCGCCAGCTGGTCGAGCCTATCGATCAGCCGCTGGCAGGTGCCCGCCAGTTCGCGGCGATCGACCCCTTCGGGCCCGGCGAACCGAGCCTCCAGACGGGTGATCCGGCCGTTGAGCTGGTCGAAGCTCACGCCATGCCCTCAGCTGCATCGCGTCGAGCTTCGCGTGCTCGACCTCACCTTGTCAGCCGTGCAAGCTTCGTGCGCGATAACTACACGCCGGTCCGGATCGGCGAGCTCGGCGCTCGGCGCCGAGTTCGAGCAGGCGGGCGTGCCGCGCGCCCGCGGCGGATGAGCCGGCGAGATTCCTCGACCGCCTCGGCGTCGCTCATTGCCGCGACCTCGGGCGACAGCGGCGAGGGCGGGCTCGGGTGGCGGCTCAACTCGCGCCACTCGACGATCGCCGCTTCGTCCAGATCGGCGGACTCGGGCGGGCGGTGCTTCTCGACGGCGGCCTCGAGCTGGCACAGGCGCGCGAGCGCGGCGGTGTTCATGCGGCCTCCGAGAACAGCGGTCGCACGCTGGTGCCATCGCGGCGCGCTCTGGCGGCTCCAACTCAGCAACGGTGAAGACGGGATCGCTGGACTCGAGCGCCGCCACCAAGTCGTCACCGTGTCGAGCGACAGCGGCCTGCCCGACCTCGATCTCGTGGAAGTACAGCCAGCGCGGCAGGCACCACAGCTCGGCCTCGAGCGGCCCTGCCCCCGGCCGGACCCGCTGCTCGAGGTTGGCAAGACGGCGGTCATGGTCGCGCATGATGGTCATGCCCGTTGCGGCTCGGCGGCCGCCGGTCGTGCTCGGCGAGCGTGCTTTCGAGGGCGGCGAGCCGGTCCTCGACGTGTCGCCTTCGATCATCCTGGTGAGGATCTGCAAGACGCTGGCCGCGCGCGCCGCCGACTGCCAGTCGAGCCGGGCCTGCCGGGCCTCGGCGTAGATCATGGCGAGCTCGCGCCGGCAGCCGCGAACGCTGGTCAGCCGGAGCGCCGGCGGACCGGGAGGATGGGTTCGGCTTGCGCGCTCAATGGCATGGCCTCGGTTTAGCATGCCGTTTCACTCATATTAGACAACGCTAATATAGTGATTTGCAGGCGGTTCAAAAGCCTTTTTCGCTAACAAGGCGCCGCCGGTCCCGGGCGGCGATGCCTGACCTGAGCCAATCGCCTCGGGTGCTCTGCTGTTCGCTGTTCAGGTGGCGCCTGAAATGTCATACTCAGAATTTCCCAGCCCTGTCAGGCAGCTAACATCATCGTCTCTCCAGACGGAGGGGAAGGCGCCTCTCTACTCCGCCACCCCGAACGAAACCGCGGCGGTCAAGGCCACACCACTGCCCTGGGCAGCCCACTCACCAATGCTCCTGACTACCAGCCGGTGCGCCCGCTGGGGGTTGATTGCATAAAAGCATAGCTCAGCCTAAGCTAGCAGTGTCTGCGTCGAGCGGCGGCAGTTCGATGGGTGTCGCGGCCCCCGCAGCCGTCGCCAGCGCCATCGGCAGCGCCAAGGAGATTGAAACCGCCAGCCTACGTCGTTGTCGAGATCCCATGAATGATCGCATCACAATTTTCGTAGAACTGACTTGGGTTGGGTTCTTGCGAAGCTATCACCGTCACTCTACTGCTGGGCCTGACCGGAATCGGTGAACGCAATGCCTGCGCTTCATCGGAGCATAAATGAACTTTCGCTGCACTCAACCGGCCGTCGGTCGGCTGGGTGCCGCACAAAAATTAGAAGGGGGGACAGAAATGTCGAAGCGTCATCCCGACAACGTCAGCCCCGCTGGGGACAGGGGCAGCGCCAAAAAAGGCAAGGCGATCAGTCGTCGGCGGTTTCGCAAACCTCGGCGCTGGTCAGCGCCGGCATCGCGGCACCCTATGTCTGGGGAACCCGCAAGGCCTGCCGGGAAGCAGGGGGAAGGATTCCCGTTGCCCCCAGGTGACGACCCTCCTCGATCCGCACACCGGCGCCGCAGTTCGAGGTGTGGCCTCCAGACGCTTTAAACCCAGCCTTCAAGTTCGCCTCCAACGCGTCGGTTGGCGTCCACCCACTCACGCAGGACTTGGGCCTTGCCGGATTGGCGGGGCAATTTACCACACCCGACGACAGCTCTACGGCTATGGTGCGGCGGGAATCCGAGCGACGCCACCTATCCCGGCAAGACCTTTGAGGTGTTCAATGGCGGTGCGTCACACAGTGACGTGGAGCAACGAGTTGCCGCCAAACACGCCCCACTTCCTACCAGTTGACAACACCATCCACACGGCATGGACGGAAACTGGTTCGCCTTTCGTCGTTCCCTAATCAGGTTCCTGTCGTCGCTCACTTGCATGGCGGGCACACTGATGGGATTTACGATGGGAATCCGGAACTTGCTCAGATGAAGGTGCAAGGTCAAAGCGAAATGTTTAACTCTACGACACGCAAGAGGCGGCGACACTTTGGTACCACGACCACGCGCTCGGCATCACCCGGCTCAACGTCTATGCCGGACTTGCCGGATTCAACATCGTCCGTGATCAGTTCGATACCGGCGACCCGGCGACGAACAATCCTCAGCTTCCCTGTTACCCCTACGAACAGCTGATCGTGATCCAGGATCGGATGTTCACTGACGATTTCCAGCTTTACTATCCATCGAATCCGCTGACCGCGGCGGAGCTATTCGGCGAGGCGGATTATCCCAATCCCACGGTCATGGCCGAATTCTTCGGCGATCACATCCTCGTCAATGGCCAAGCGTGGCCAGTCCTCGATGTCGAGCCACGCCTCTATCGGCTGCGCTTCTTGAATGGTTGTGACACTCGCTTCCTGAATATGGGCTTCGCCGGGCTCAAGTTTTATGTGATCGGCACGGATCAAGGTCTCCTCAACGCGCCGGTAAAGGTGAACAGGATTAGTATTGCGCCGGGTGAACGCATCGACGTTCTGGTCGACTTCTCGGGTCAGAGCAATAAGACCTTCATCCTCGGCAACAATGCGCCCGGCACGTTCAGACGCCCGCTGGTCGTCGATCCCCAGACAACGGGACGCATTATGGCGTTCCGGGTTGGGATTGACAGTAACGGACAATGCAAACAACGCCATTCCGACCTGACCTTGCGTGGCGGCACCGGACAGCCTCCTAAACTGCCGGCTAAGCCTCACCTCACCTATCCGCTTAGTCCTGGTCCCGGTCCGGCGGCAGCGGCGTCGACAATATCCGCCAAGTCGTGCTCTATGAGGAAGAGGATGAGCGGGACCGGCTGCAGCCGCAGCTCGGCACGTTGGAGGCAGCCTTGGCTACTGGTCTCGACCAACCACCGAAAGCATCACCTTCGGCGATACGGAAGTCTGGGAGATCTACAACACCACCGCAGATGCTCACCCGATCCATTTGCATCTGGTTAAGTTCCAGATCATTGATCGTCAGGGCATTAACGCGGAGAAATTTGAGGACGGCGCGCACCAACCCGCCACCATTGCGTGGTCAGCCGAAGCCACCCGCGCCGGAGGAGGATGGCTGGAAGGACACCGTGCAGGTGCCATCGGGTACGGTGACGCGCATCGTCGCCACCTTCGACAAGGTCTGCCGTCAGTGGGTTTGGCACTGTCATATTTTGTCCCATGAGGATCACGAGATGATGCGGCGGTTCGAGGTATCCAAAACTTCCAGATTTGGCGCGCCGGGTGGCCGGCTTCCGGCCGCCGGCTGCGCTCATGGAAGGTGCGCGACGCCTGCGGTGCGCGGGCGATGGAGGTGCTTTCAACCGCCATCGGCCGGCTCTTCGGCCAATGCTTACCAGGCGAAGGCGCCAATTACCTCTATCACTGCGGCTATGGATCCACCTAAATCGAAAATGGTACAGGCGCGGCGCCGGCGGCGGGCGACCACATCCGCGCGGCCGTCGGCGATCCCTTCGAGCGGCTCGCGGCGCAGGATGATGATCTCGTGTGGCCGCGGGATCCAGATCAGGCCTTTCTTCGCCAGCTGGCCGAGGCTCCGCGTGACCGAGGCTTCGGTCATGCCGAGGAAGTCGGCGATCTGCTGCCGGCTCTATCGGCAGTCGCACGTCATTCGCCCGGCGGCCGCGATGCTCGCCGCGGCGTGCGAGCATCAGCAGGAAGGAAGCGACCTTTTCCAGGGCGGACTTGCGCCCGACCCAGAGCAACTGTTCTCGTTTTGCGCACAGTTCGGCGCTCAGCGCACCCATCAGCCGGTCTTGTATTTTGGGATGCTGCCGAGCCAGTTGACGCAGATAGCCTGCCGGGAGCCGGCAGAGCTCGGAACGGGTCACGGCTTCGGCGGAGTGACAGTAACGCCCGTCGTCACAGGCGAAACCGATGAAATCTCCTGGAAGTAGAAATACGACGATCTGCCTTCGTCCATCAGGGATCTCCTTATACAGAGATACCGCGCCTGAATGCACGATGAAATCGAACGCCGCCGGCTCCTGCTCCATCACGATGGTCTGGCCGCGCTCGAAAAGCACATGCTGCACCCGGCGCTGCAGCTCCCGCAGCGATTTGGGGTCGAGCGCGCCGCAGACGGCCAAGTGCCGGATGTCGCAATGGAGGCAGCCAACGTGCGACTTCTGCTCGACTGGGCAGCAGAAATTGCTTGCTAAGTCACTGAAGCTGTCGCCCAGCGTGGCGCGCATTGCCGCTATCCAGATAATTACCACCATCCAGTTGTAGATAAAGCGTAACCGGCTAGCGCGCGCCTTGCCAGTAAAATCTCCGCGATTGATGCACTTAAGGGCACCTCGAAAAATGGCATGGCGCGATCTCGCCAGGGTAAGGCCGGCGGTCGCGCTCGCCGAGCGCGGCTTCGAGCGCATCGATCCGGCTCTCGAAAGTGTCGCCTTCGATCATCCTGGGTGAGGATCTGCAACACGCTGGCAGCGCGCGCGGCCGACTGCCAGTCCAGGCGGCGGTTGCGCGCCTCGCTGTAGAGGGCGGCGGTAGCTCGCGCCGACAGCCGCGCACCGAAGTCAGACGAAAACGTCGGCGGGTGGGGGGCTCGACGGGTTCAGGTTGTGCGCTCACGAGTTGGCCCGGGGCTGCGTCGCCATTCCACGAACATTAGATGTCCCTAATATACCGTTCGGAGGCAGTTTCAAACGCCTTTCTGCTACCAGGGCGCCGCCTGGTGCGGGTTGCCATGCCCGGGGGCCGCGGGCGTGCTCGGTTGCACCGCTGGTCGCTGGTCAGGTGGGGGACTCCCCTTCACCGGCTGGCAGCGCTAGCGCGGAGGCTCACAGTCGACTACGGTAGCCTTCGCATGTTCCAAACCCACGCTAAGGCCACCCCACCCCCGCCCGTCAAGCCTCCTGAGCGTCGTGGAGAGCTAGTTCATGGAAATACTCCGACTGGCTCTTGCCCGCTTTGCAATCCACAAAACGTAACATTACCTGCTAAGATCCTGGCAATTGGGGAAGAATTTAGAAAGACTATAGCCGCTCACATCAAGTATACTTACCGGTTCCTTAAAGACAGCTGGTTTTGGCTTTGGGAGCCGCTTCTCTTCTACATTGCGGTCCTGTTGGTAGCGCTCCCGATCATAGCTTCCTTCCTGTGGCCCGACAAGAATGTTATCCGGTATGCTGGGCTCTTCTTGCAATTGTTGGGCGTCGGCACGGTTGCATGGGACATTCTAGAAACGCGCAAATTCTTTGACCTACTGAGCATCTGGAAGGAGGCACACCAGCGGTTCCGACGATGGTTGTGCGACCGCCCGAAATACCGCCGCGGCATCGTCGTCGAATTAGAGACGGGAACCGGCGTTGGTGTTGGAAGCAGTGACATCAGATTTGTTGAGACCAAGACCAGTCCGGATGCTGCCGTTGAAGAAAAATACTCCAGGCATTAGAGAAAAATTTGGAACAAATTAGGGACGATCTCGTCAGATTTCAAGAAGGCGTTGACGATCAGATCGCGAAACTAAGGCAATCCTTTAAGCAAGAAGAACAAACTCGCGTTGAAAAAGATCAGGAAATCAAAGATTTGCTGACTGATAGCGAAACAGGCAGGTTGCACATTTCAATGACCGGAGTCATCTTTCTTGTTTTGGGCATTACAATGAGCACGATTTCCGCCGAACTGGCCGAATATATGTTTAAGCCGTTGCACAAATTCTTACTGAATTGACCGCGATAGGCTCGCGGTGAGCGCCGTACCACAATGGCCAAGGCCGCAGCAGGCTGCTTTGGGGGGCTCTCCGCTTCTAGGCGTGGGTCGATCCGCGTAGTCCAAAGCCGATAGTCAGCTCAGCTCATGCCGGCCTCACATCAAGCGACCACACGAGCCGGTCGGGATCGCGCCGTTCCGGCTCGCCCTGGACGACGAAGCTGTCGCTCCCGAGGGTGAGCTGATGCCCCGGGCGCGGGCTCGCGACCTCGCTCGCCCGCAGCTCGAACGTCGCGGTCTCGACCCAGGACCCGATAGTCGACCGGGTTGCCGTTCGCACTGTAGCGGAGCCGCATCCACCCAATTGGCGCGCAGGCGGCTGTCATGCAGGCTACCGGCCGGCGGGCGCGCGGCATGGATTGGCTGTTTCTCTCTGCGTTTCGACAGCTTGGCCCATCAGGCGTCGTCGCGCAGGCAGTCCGCGCAGGCGACCTCGCCGGCGTCCGTGGTGGTCAGCTCGGGCTCGGGGCGGTCGAACCCGCAGACGGGGCAGCGCGCCATCGCCTCGGCGAGGGCGGCGTGGGCCTCGGCAGGCGTCATGAGCTTGATCTGCTCGGCGGTGTGGCCGCGCTCGCGCAGACCCGCCTTCATCGCCCGCGTGATCATGAACGGGACCGAGGCGACGGTCGGGGTCGGCCTGCCCTCGCCGTTCGATTTCTTTCCCCCTTCGCCCGAACCCTGTTCTTCAACTGCCACAGTGCCACAACCCGCGGATTGCCTGGGTTTCTGGCGTTTTTCAACTGCAACACCCGCCGCTGGTGTTGCACCTTGAAAATCGCTGTGTATGGCGGTTTCCTTGGCTTGTGGCACTGTGGCACTTTGATTCGCCCCTCCGGGCAAGAGATAACGATTCCAGGCTTCCTCGAAGGCCGATCGGAGATAGCCTTGAGGGGTCTTGCCGCTGGGCAGGCGGATCGGGCCATGCGGGGCGATCCCGAACGACTTGAGCATCCGCGCCAGCTTGTTCTGCGTAATCGGCGTCTCGTTGCGCCCGAGCTCTTTCCACGGCCGATCGTCCATCTCTTTCAGCGCGCCGCAGATGACGTCGCTTGTCAGCTTCTGCGCCGGCTTCGTGCGCCCGTCGGCGTCAACGTACTCATCGAAGATCGAGCGGGTGTCCTCGAGCAGCTGCTGCCCGAGCTCATCCTCCTCTGCCTGCCCGAGGTCGGCCAGGATCGCCGCCCTGGCCAGCGCCAGCCACTGGCCGCCGGCGAGGTCCGCGACCGCCGCGAGCGGGCGCCAGTTGTCGGCGAAGCGGTTGAAGGCCCCGGGCGGCAGCTCGGGCTCGGCCGCGGCCAGCGCAGCCATGTGGTCGGCCGCGAACCGAACCGCCATGCTCCGCAGCTTGTCCAGGGCCTCCGGCCGGTCGGGCCGGAAACTGCGCTTCACCTCGCCACGCATGGCGCGCTTCATCAGGACGTGCACGGCGCGATCCTCGAGCGTGCCGGGCAGCCGGCCTATCATCGCGATGGCGCACGGGCAGAAGGTCCGGAACTTCCTCGGCACCCACTCGCCTTCAACCTCTACCGCGCGGATGACGCTGCCGGTCGCCTTGTGGCCGCTGTTGAGGATGCCCCGGAGCTCCTCGTTGTCCTTCAGGAAGGTGTCGGCTTCGTCGATCAGCAGCGATGGCTTGCTGGCCGCCACTGCCCTGAACGTCGACGCCACGGTCAGGCTGTCCGCAGTCAAGGCGCGGCTGCACAGCGCGGCAAGGATGTCGATCAGGGTGCTCTTGCCGCACCGCTTGGTCGCCGACGTGATCGCGAGCCGGGGCGAGATGAACCCAGCCTCGAACGCGTAGGTGTGTACGATCCACAGCGCGATCTTGGCGCCGTCGTGCGGCCGGAGCGCCAGGTGGTCGCCCAGGAAGGCCGCCAGCGCGTCGAGCAGGTCGGCGCCGTCGACCGGATCGGGCCATGGGTCGGGATCCTCGAACAGGATCGCCTCGCCCTGGCCCTCGCCGACAGCGTCGCGCGGCCGGGCGAGCTGAACGGCCTTGTCCAGGGTCGGGGTGCGGATGCCGAGACCCTTCGCCGCCTCCCGCCGGCAGCGGTCGTATTCGTGCGGCGGCAGCGCCGCCAGCCGCGCCACCTCGGCCTCGAAGTCGCCGAGCGTGTCGTACCCCTCGGCCGGCGGGATCGACCCGAAATCGATCTCGTCAGCTGGCTGGCGCGCGGCTCCCGCCTGCTCGTGCGCCGCCCGCACCTCGGGATCGTCGAGCAGCGCGTCGCGTTCCTTGGCGAGTTTGCGCTGCTTGTCGGCCGGCGGGCCCGGCGAGCCGAGTTGGTCGAGCACGATCCGGAGCCGCTCCGCCTTCGCCGCCGTGCTCATCTCTTCAATTCCTTCGGCTGGACGTTTTCCCAGCACCACGCGAGCAAACGGTCGACCTCGGCGAGGTCACCCCAAGGGCGCGCCACGCCCTTGATTTCGCGCGACGGTCGTGGTCGGGTCGAGCTGGCCGGCTTGGGCGATCTCGAACAGGCGGCAGCCCGTCGCCAGGATCGCCCGGTGGCGGCGACCAGCGGGCGCGACCGCCAGCCGGCGCAGGCACGCCTCGGCGTAATGCTCGGCGCCTACGGCGCCGGCAAGACCCAAGCCGCGCGGCGCGAAGGCTGGCCTCGGTCGCTCCGGCTCGAGCTCCGGCACCACGACCTCGGCGAGGCCCGGCATGACCGCCAGGCGGCCACAGATGCACGGATCGTCGACGCCATCGAAGATCGGGTCGGCGGTGTAGTGGAATTGACGGGGGCGGAACGTGCTGTCGTCGAGCCCGGTCGATGCCGCCGAGCAGCCGGGCGAGCTCCGCCTTGACGAGCGGCCGGTCGAGCCAGAACCACAAGTGCGCCCGGGCGCCGGGCTTGATGCCAGCGCCGCTCGACAATTGGACCACGGCACGCGCGACCCTGAACAGCGCCGGCAACTGCCGCCGGAGCCAGCCACCGACCAGGAGCGGGTCGGCAGGGTCGAGCCACGCGGGCGCGGACTTGGGCTCGGCGTCGACCATCACCGAAGAGCGAGGCACCTCGGCGAACCGTGCGGGCTGACCGTCGCGGTCGCGGACGCGACAGCGGATCTCGGCGTACGGCTCGAGCGGGGTCTTGAGCGCCGCGCGGATCGCGCAGACGCTCGACTTCGGCGCCAACTCGACCAGGGAGCTCGGCGAAGTCCTCGACGCAGTCGAGCCGCCGCGCGTCGACCGAGAACAGCGTCGCGCCGTCGTACTCGAAGACTGATCAGGCGTGATCAGCTTCGTGAGCCGCCTGCCGCGCGCGGTCAGCAAGGTGATGTCGCCGGGTCCGGTTGCCTTCCACGGCATGACGTGGCGGATCATGACCGCGCCCGCGCCCGGCGCGTGGACCAACGTCCGGTGCGACCGTCTCGGCTCGGCGCCGGGGCAGTAGATCACGGGGTTGCGGGACACCGACCACGGGCGGGCTGCCGCGCTTCCGCCTGGCGGCAGGGACGGCCGCCTGCTCGGTGCCGGGAGCCGGGCTCATCTTCGCCGCCAACCGTGCGCACTCGGCCGAGCAGGTCGCCGCAGACCCGGTGACGGGTGCGAAGCAGATCGCGCAGGCTGCCAACATTGTCAGGCCGCCCCGCCGTTGCCGTAGGATGATCCCTTGGCGCTACCAGCTGGCCGGCACGGCGGCGTGATCGGCTGCGCCCGTGGGGGGCTCGGCTGCTTGCCACTCAGGCGAGGGGAGTTGTCAGCCGGGCGGGCGCGCTCTATCATGACCATCTTCCACGTTGTCCACATCTGAAATCGCCGGCCGCCGCCGCCCGGGTCCGCCGCCCGGGCGTTGGCACGTCTTGGGCCTGGTGATCATGCCGCGCGCCCGCCGGCGCGGTGCGCCTCGGCCCACTTGTCGATTTCGCTGATCCGATAGCGCGCCCGCTGACCGAAGCGGTGATATGGAATGCCGAGCCGGCCGTGCACGACGTCGTGGGCGAGCTGGCTGACCGTCAGCCCGAGGTACTCGGCGGCCTCGCGCCGGCTCAGGAACCTGTCGGCGAGGTCCGGCTCCCGGCGTCTCGAGGATTGCGCGCCAAGGTCCGGCGCTCTGAACTGGGCTCTAGGCTCACGTGACCGCTCCCGTGCAACTGGTGGCGGTCTCGTATAGTGCACACCATTGTTCGTTCGTCAGCAACTACTTGCCGTCAAATAATCTGACGTTTTTCATGTCGCTGAAGGAGCCGGAGGGTCTCGGCCCTGGTGATGCGCTTCCCCTTGAACTCCCGGATGCACCGCTCGACCGTGCTCGCGGAGACGCCGAATTCCTCAGCGACCTGCATCTTCGGCGCCGGCGCCCCTGCCGCGAGTGAGCCCGCCGAGCAACGCAAAACGGGTCATCATGTCCGATTCTGACGCGCTCGGGCTTCGGCTTCCGTCCCGGCGAACGCCACCACTTTGCCAGCCGCAGCAGCCGGCGAGTCCTGTCCGCCAGCTGGGCATTCCTAGCCTCGAGCCTGTTCGCCCAGCGGCACAGGCTGGCGCTCAGCTCCCGCGCGCGCCGCAGGCTGGCGTGCAGCCCCTCATTCTCGGCCGCCGTCTTGAACATGACTTCCCAGCCCGCCCGACGCATCGTTTCAGCCCTCCCTCTTGGTCGGCAACCGCACGACCTCGCCGACCCGGTCGGCCGCCTGGCGCAGCGCCTCGTCGAGCAGATGCGCATAACGTTGCGTGGTGCTCGGCGAGCTGTGGCCAAGTAGAGCGCCGATTATCGGCAGTGAAAGGCCCATGCTCGCAAGTAACGAAGCGTGCCAATGCCGCAGGTCGTGCACGCGAAGGTCGCTCACATTGGCCGGTCAAGTATCTCTTTCCACGCCAGCGCAAGCGCCAGTCGTCGAGGCGGGCGAACGGGGCGAACGGCTGCTCGGCCTGGACGGCGCGCAGCAACGCGACCGCCTCGGGCGACAGCGGCAGCCGGTGCGAGCGCTTCTGCTTGGTGCTCGCCGCCGGCTTGGTCCAGACGCCAGCGGCCAAGTCAACGTCAGACCAACGCATATTTTCGACTTCACCTCGTCTGGCGCCGGTCAAGAGCAAGAGCAAGTAGAACTTGCTGGCCAAGTCTTGCCGCTCATGAAGCACAGTCACGAGCCGTTGCAGTTCGCCATTGACCGGAAACCGCTCGCGGCGGTCCTCCCGGTTCATCGCGATGCCGGCGGCCGGGTTGTGATCGATCGGCCAATCGTCCCGCTTGCAACCCCAGGAGTACACGGCCCGAATCGTCGCGACGAGCCGGTTGCTCAGGACCGGCGCGGTCACGCTTGCTCTGGCGTGCAGCTCCCTGACGTGCCGTGGCCGCACGTCGGCGGCCTTCAGCCGACCGATCGCCGGCAAGATAGAGGTCGACCAGCTGGCGAGAGATCTCGGCGGCGCTCGCGAACCTCCAGTGCGGGCGCCGGTCGGCCAGCCACGCCTCGGCCAGGTCACCAAGGTCGGCGCCGAGCGCCGCTGGCGCTCGGCCTCGCGGACCTTCCGCCTCGCCTCGGCCGGGTCGCCGCCGGTCACGATCTCCGCGATCAGCCGCTTGGCCTGGTCGCGCGCCTGTTCCGTGCTCAATTCCCCGACCTTGGCGATCTTCAGGCGGATGCTGCGCCCGGCGCGGGTCCGGCGCTGTAGGACGTAGGTTCGGGCGCCACTCGGTAGCACCGGACGCCGAATCCGACCAGCTCGAGGTCCCAGACGACGCTGTCGCCCTGCTCGGCGGTCGGCACGGGCAGGGCCTCGACGACGCGCTTGGTCAAGCGGGCATGCTTCGGTATGGTGGTCATGATAGTGAAGCTCCTTTGGCCGCCGGCGCCGTCGCTGGCGGCCCTTTCGTCTCGACGTAGCGCTTGCACTCGGCGTGATAGCCGGCCTCGACGGGCTCGCCGGGCCGGATCGGCATGTCACAGTATCGGCAACGCGGCCGGCGCTCCGTGCGGCGCCACCACGGCAGCCGCCTCGGCGCGGGCGCGGGCGCACAGTCGGTCGGATTATCTGTGACATGCTCGGCCTTGCCCGCCCGGCTGACGCGCTGCCGGCACCTCGCCGAGCACAGCCGGGCGTCGCGCCGCTTCGCCCGGAACGGCCGGCCGCAGATGGCGCAGGCGGGCATCACTCGAGCCCCGCCAGCTGGTCGAGCGCCTTTCGACCGATCGCCCAGCGCCTCCCGCAGTCGCTCGGCGCGGCGTTCCACGGCTGCAAAAAAATCGCCGGCGCTGTGACGCAGTTAACAAGGTTCGGATGCGCTCCGGTGTCACATGACGGGCGCCATCGATTGGCGGTGGCAAGCCGGGAGCACGCCCCGATGACCTTGACCAGCCATCTCGCGCACGACACGCCAGCGGCCCGCCGCTTTCGGCGGCTCGCGCCGCTGGTCGCTATGCTCGGCCTGATGGCGCTGATCGTGGCCCCCGGGTTCATCACCCGGCTTGGCCAAAACGACCACGCGGCGGCCGCGCCGAGCGTGGTGACCCAGGCGCCCAACGGTCCCGAAGGCTGAGCGCGGGCGTACCAGGCAAGGGGTGCGGGCGACCGGGACCCGCCTTCAGGCGCGCGGCTCACTGCCCGCCCTACCGGTCGACCGTCGCCAACGGCCGCGACCAGCAAGGCTGCGACCGCCATTCGCCTGTGGCCTCGCGAGCACGATCCTGGTGTCCGGCAGCCCGGCGGCGCGGGCGCGCAGCTCGACGGCGCCGAGGTCGCCCCGCGGCCTGACCGCTAGGCCAGCCGAAACGAAGTCCAAGATGTCGGCGAGGGGATTGCCGCCGGTCTCGGCGGCGCTAGGATGGTCCTCAGGCATCGGTCCTACTCTGACTAGGGTTGATGCTTAGACTGGTCGCGGCGGTGCCAACGCCTCGGCCAGTCGTTTGGCCCGGGAGGTTACGACCTGCCCGGGCTTTCATTTGGTAGCACGATGGCGGCAGTCACACAAGCATAACCGTGCATCGGTCGGCACGAGCGAGCACAGGCGGTTGCGAGGCTCAGCGAGGGCCGCCGGCACTCAGGCCAAGTTTTCGGCCAGCCTCGCGACTGACAGGTCATCAGCTGGGGCGAGAGCACGTTCATCCCCAACGGCATCAATATCGTCAACCCGGTCGACGTCACCCAGCTGCGCGTGGCCGGCGCCGAGCTACGCGATGCTTTGGTCCCGGTCCCGGCTCTGGACGCCAACCTCGGTCTCACCCATGGCCTGTCGCTCGAGGCCTTCTGGCAGTTCGAGTGGCAGAAAACGGAGATCGAGCCCGACGGCACGTTCTTCTCCACCAACGACTTCATCAGCCCGGGCGGCAAGCGCGTCTTCCTGGGCTTTGGCCAACCGCCGATCACCGACGATCCGCCGCCGCCGCCCGGCGCCAACCCGCCGATCGGCACCTCGATCCCACGCCAGTCCGACCATGACGCGTCGGACAGCGGCCAGTTCGGGCTCGCACTGCGCTATTTCGCCGAAGCGCTGAACGCCACCGAATTCGGCCTCTACTATATTCGCCATCACAGTCGATTGCCGCTCGTCAGCGCCCAGACCGGGACTGCAGCCGGCCTCGCCGCCGGCGACTATGCCGACAGCGCGCGCTATTTCGCCGAGTACCCGGAAGACATCAATCTTGTCGGCGCCAGCTTCAACACGGCGCTCGGCGGCAGCGGGCCGGCGCTCCAGGGCGAGGTCTCCTATCGGTTCGATCAACCCCTCCAGGTCGACGACACCGAGCTCCTGTATGCCGGCCTCTCGCCGGTCAATCCCGCGGTCTTCGGTCAGAGCCAGCTCGGCGCCTTCGGCTTCGACCAGGAGATTTCCGGCTACCGGCGCAAGGACGTCGTGCAGGGACAGATGACCGCGACCCAACTGCTCGGTCCGACGATCGGCGCCGACCAGGTGGCCTTGATCGGCGAGGTCGGCGCGACCTACGTGCGGAACATGGAGAGCAAGAGTAAGCTGCGCTACGAGGGCCCCGGGACCTACACCAGCGGCAATCCCTTCTTCACCCAAGCCGGCATTCAACCCACGACCACGACCGACGGTTTCGCCGACGATTTCTCGTGGGGCTATCGGCTGTTGCTGCGGGCCGACTACCTCGGCGCGCTCGGCCCCGTGAACCTGACCCCCCAGATCGCCTTCGCCCATGACGTCGAGGGCACGACGCCGCAGCCGCTCGGCAATTTCGTCGAGGGCCGCAAGGCCGTCACCATCTCGCTTGGCGCGACCTATCTGGACGCGATCCAGGCCAACATTGCGTATACCAATTTCTTCGGCGGCGGTGATTTCAACCTGGTCAAGGACCGCGACTTCGTCTCGCTGAGCGTCAGTTGCTTTTTCTGAGGGACGGGCAATCGGTCATGCGAGTCGCAGCGGTCCTGGTGCGAACCGGCGCGCTGGTCGGGCTCGGGATCTGCGTCCTCGGAGCGTCGATCCAGGCCAAGGTGCCAGCCGGGGAGGCCGCCAGGCTCGGTCGCGATCTGACGCCGCTCGGCGCGATCCGGGCCGGCAACACCGAGGGCACGATTCCGGCCTGGAACGGCGGGATTCGCGAGCCGCCCGCCGGCTATCGACCGGGCATGCATCACCCCGACCCGTTCGCGGACGACCAGATCCTGTTCACGATCACGGCCGCCAATGTCCGGCAATACGCGGACAAGCTCTCGCCCGGCCAGATCGCCATGCTCGAGCGCTACCCGGACAGCTGGCGGATGCCGGTCTACCCGACCCGCCGCAGCGCCGCGCTGCCCCAGCGGATCTACGACAAGACGATCGCCAACGCGACCACCGCCGAGCTGACCTCCGATGGCAACGGCATCGTCCATGCCGGCGAGGGCATCCCGTTCCCGATCCCGGAGAACGGGCTGGAGGCGATCTGGAACCACCTGCTCCGCTATCGCGGCCAGTCGGTCCATCGCGAGACCGCCCAGGTGACGCCGACCGCCGGCGGCGCCTACACCGAGGTCCGGATCGACGAGAAGGCGATCTTTCTCTACGCCCGGCCAAGCGCCACGATCGAGAACCTCGACAATCACCTCGCGTACTTCCTCCAGCAAGTCACCGCGCCGCCCCGGCTCGCCGGCAGCATCCTTTTGGTCCACGAGACCCTGAACCAGAAGGCCGAGCCGCGCCAGGCCTGGACCTACAATCCGGGCCAGCGCCGGGTCCGGCGCGCCCCCAACATCGCCTACGACAATCCCGGCACCGCTTCCGACGGCCAGCGGACCAGCGATCAGCTGGACATGTTCAACGGCGCCCCGGACCGCTACGACTGGCAGCTGCTCGGCCGCCGCGAACTGTACGTGCCCTACGACAACTATCGTCTGCACAGCGACCGGCTGACCGTCGGTCAGATCATCCAGCCCGGGCACATCAATCCGGACGACACGCGCTACGAGCTCCACCGGGTCTGGGAGGTCGACGCCAGGCTCAAGAACGGCGCCCACCACATCTATGCCCGCCGCCGGTTGTTCCTCGACGAGGACAGCTGGCAGATCGTCGTCGCTGACCACTATGACAGCCGGGATCAGCTATGGCGCTTGGCCGAAGCTTATACCATCAATTACTATGAGGTGCCGCTGCTCTGGGAGACCCTGTTCTGCGTGTACGATCTGCAGAATGGTCGCTATCTGGCCTACGGATTGAACAACGAGCTGCCGGTCGACGCGTTCAACATCGACCTCGACCTCGGGGACTTCACGCCCGACGCGCTGCGCCGGCTCGGTCGGCGATAGGCCGCATGGCCATCCCATGAGGAGAGACTGGACAGCACGTCGCCCCCGGAGGCTATGGCTGGCCGGTCTGGTTACCCTGGCGGCGCACGCGCTCCCGGGACTGGCTGACGATGGCGCGGAATCGATGCCGCTGGTCGAGGCATCGCTGCTGCTCGATGCGGATATCGAAGGCTCCCGCATCATCGTGGTCGGGGAGCGCGGGCATGTCCTGCTGTCGGACGATCGCGGTGTCAATTGGCGGCAGGCCGAGGCCCCGACCCGGAGCACGGTGACCGCAGTCCAGATGGTCGACCGCCAGCGGGTCTACGCGGTCACCTACGATGACCTAGTGCTGCGCAGCGACGATGGCGGGCAGCGTTGGTCGGTGCAGCGCGTCCTGTCCGAGCCGGATCGGCCGCTGCTCGACCTCTGGTTCGCCGACCCCGACCACGGCGTGGTGATCGGCGCCTACGGCCTCGTGCTCGTGACCGGGGATGGCGGCCGGACCTGGCGGCCGGCGCTCGACGACAGTGAGAGGCCCCACGCCAACGCGATCACGGCCGCGCCCGACGGCACGCTCTACATCGCCGGCGAGGCCGGCTCGATCCTGCGCTCGGACGACCGGGGCGAGACCTGGCAGGAGCTGCCGAGCCCTTACGCGGGCTCGTTCTTTGGCGTCCTCGCGCTCGACGACGGTCCGCTCCTGATCTTCGGCCTGCGTGGCCACCTGTTCCGGTCCGAGGATCGCGGCGACAGCTGGCAGCCGGTCCCGACCGGCACCGATGCGACCCTCCTCACAGGCCTGGTGCGCGCTGATGGCAGCATCGTCCTGGCCGGGCTCGGCGGCGCGCTGCTGCTGAGCGACGACGGCGGCCGCAGCTTCGAGCTGCACCCGCGGTCCGACCGCCGGGCGACCGCCGCCCTGGTCGAGTTGGCCCCCGATCTCCTCCTGGCGGTCGGTGAAGGCGGCCTCACGCGGATCTCCGGGCACAGCCTCGGGACGGGGACCAAAGTGCTGGTCAACGCCCGATAGCGCCAGCGATGGGCGCCAGGATCGAGCGCGTGGTATTCGGGCATCGCGCCCTGATCCTGCTGCTGTTGGCGATCGCGACCGCGTTGCTCGGCCAGCAGGCGAGCCGCCTCAGGATCGATGCCGGGATCGAGAAGCTGCTGCCGCTTGGCCATCCCTACATGCGGACCTTCCTCAAATACCGGGACACCTTCGGCGGCGCCGACCGGCTTTTGATCGCCGTGCGCGCCAAGGACGGCGACATCTTCACTCCGCATTTCTTCGAGACGCTCCGGCAGGTCACCGATGCCGTGCTCTTCCTGCCGGGTATCGATCGCAGCACGGTGCGCTCGCTCTTCACCCCCAATGTCCGGTTCGTCGAGATCGTCGAGGGCGGGTTCGCGGGCGGCACCGTGATCCCGGCCGATTTCCGGCCGACCCCGGAGGGCCTCGCGCGGGTGCGCGACAACATCCTCAAAGCCGACCTCCTCGGCCGCCTGGTCGCCGACGACTTCTCGGCCGCCCTGATCAGCGCCGAGCTGATCGAGCCGGCGCCGCACTCGCGCGACCGGCCGGACGATCTCGACGTCGCCCGGCGTCTCGAACGGTCGGTGCGGGCGCCCTTCGTCGACGATCGGATCGACATCCACATCCTGGGCTTCGCCAAGGCGGTCGGCGACATCGCCGAGGGTGCCGCGGGCGTGGTGGCGTTCTTCGGCGTCACGGTCCTGATCACCGTGGCTCTGGTCTATCTGTTCGTGAGCTCGATCGGGCTCACCGCGCTCGCCCTGGCCTCGGCCATGATCGCCGTGGTCTGGACCCTCGGGCTCATGCCGCTGGCAGGCTTCGGGCTCGATCCGATGTCGATTCTGCTGCCCTTCCTGATCTTCGCGATCGCGCTCTCGCACGGCCTGCAGATGATCGGCGCCTACGCCGCCGAGATCGCCGGCGGCGCCGATCGACCGAGCGCGGCGCGCCTGGCGTTCCGGAAGCTCCTGGCGCCGGGGAGCAGCGCGCTTGCCACCGACCTGCTCGGCTTTCTGACCATTGCCCTGATCGGCATCCGGATGCTTGAGGAGCTGGCGATCGCGGCCGCGCTCGGCGTGCTCAGCATCATCCTGACCAGCCTCGTCTCGCTGCCGATCCTGCTCTCGCTGGTCGGCCCCCGCGAGGTGATCGCGGGCGCGCGGGCAGCCCGTCTCCCCTGGCTCGCGGGGGTCTTCGCCCGGTTTGCGAGGCCGGGAACGGCGATCGTCACCCTGCTGCTCGCGCTGGTCCTGCTGGCGTTCGGCACCCTGGCGGCGCGCGAGCTGCAGATCGGCGCGCTCCGGCCCGGGATCGCCGAGCTCCGGCCCGAGGCGCGCTACAACCGGGACAGCGCTTATATCGCGAGCCACTTCAGGGTCGGCGTCGACCTGCTCCAGGTCATGGTCGAGACCGTGCCCAACGGCTGCATCGACTACGACATCATGACCGCGATCGACCGCTTTCAATGGCACATGGCGAACGTTCCGGGCGTGCGCGCGACCCGCTCGCTACCGCAGGTCGCCAAGATCGTGCACGCCGGTTGGAACGAGGGCAGCCTTAAGTGGCGGGTCCTGCCCCGCGATCCGCGCAACCTCGCCCAGGCGGTCGCCCCGATCGAGACCAGCTCCGGGCTGCTGAACGCCGACTGCAGCGTGATGCCGGTCCAGATCTTCACCGCCGATCATCGGGCAACCACCATCGCCCGCGTGGTGGCGGCCGTGAAGGCCTACGCGCTGAGCAACGGCTCCGAGCGCTACCGCTTTCGCCTCGCGAGCGGCAACCTCGCCGTCATGGCCGCGACCAACGAGGTGGTCGCAGCCGCGCAGCTGCCGATCCTTCTGTGCGTCTATGCGGCGATCCTCGGGCTCGCCGGCCTCACCTTCCGATCGATCCGGGCCGTGCTCTGCATCGTGCTGCCGCTCGGCCTGGTCTCGGTCCTGATCTATGCCCTGATGGCGCTTTTGGGCATCGGCCTCACGGTCACGAGCTTGCCCGTGGCCGCGCTCGCGGTCGGGATCGGGGTCGACTATGGCATCTATCTCTACGCCCGCCTCGAGAGCGGCCGGCGGCAGGGCCTGGAGCTCGCCGAAGCCTGGCGCCAGGCCCTCTGCGTGACCGGCCGGCTGGTGCTGCTGACCGGACTGACGCTCGCGCTCGGGGTCGGCTCCTGGGAATTCTCGGCGCTCCAGTTCCAGGCCGACATGGGCCTGCTCCTGGCCTTCGCCTTTCTGGCCAACCTGCTCGGCGCCCTCGTCCTCCTGCCCGCGCTCGCCTGCCTCGCCGACCGGATGGGCCGGCGCGCAAGCTGAGCCTCGGCAATCGGTTTGTCAGACGCGCTGAGGCTCCGTATCATCGCTTCCGCTTCCCGTTGGAGCATCGCCGCAGGGCGTTGATGTCCAGGCTGAGGGCGCGGCCCTTTTGCCCCTTGGAAGAAAGAGATGAACGATCGCATTCGCGTGATATCTCCGGTGAACGGCGAGGTCTATGTCGAGCGGGCGCTGGCCGGCGATGCCGAGATCGAGGGCGCGCTCGCGCGCGCCCGGCGGGCCCAGGCGGCGTGGCGCAACGTTCCGATCGCCGAGCGGGCGGCACTGCTGACCCGCGCGGTCGACGCCCTGGTCGCCGACAAGGCCGAGATCGCGGCCGAGATCACCTGGCAGATGGGCCGGCCGATCCGCTACACGCCCGGCGAGGTCGGCGGCTTCGAGGAGCGCGCCCGCTACATGATCGAGGTCGCGCCACAGATGCTGGCCGACGTCGAGGTCGGCGAGAAGGCGGGCTTCACGCGCTTCATCCGGCGCACGCCGCTCGGGGTCGTGTTCGTCATCGCGCCCTGGAACTACCCCTATCTGACCGCGGTCAACGGCGTCATCCCGGCGCTCATGGCGGGCAACGCCGTCCTCCTCAAGCCCTCCGCGCAGACCCCGCTCACGGCCGAGCGCTTCGCCAAAGCCTTCGCGGCCGCCGGCCTGCCCGCGGGCGTGTTCCAGCACCTGAACCTCAGCCACGCCGCGACCAGCCGGATCATCGCCAGCGGGGCGGTCGACTTCGTGAGCTTCACGGGCTCGGTCAAGGGCGGCCACAGCGTCCAGGAGGCGGCGGCGCACGGCTTCCCTGGCACCGGTCTCGAGCTCGGCGGCAAGGACCCGGCCTACGTCCGGCCCGACGCCAACCTCGCCCATGCGATCGAGAACCTGGCCGACGGCGCCTTCTTCAACAGCGGCCAGTCCTGCTGCGCGATCGAGCGCATCTACGTCCACGAGGACGTCTACGACCGCTTCGTCGACGGCCTGGTCGAGTTCACCCGCGGCTACCAGCTGGATGATCCGACCGCCGCCGAGACCACCCTCGGCCCCCTCGTCCGGCCCGCCGCAGCGGACTTCGTGCGCAGCCAGATCAGCCATGCGATTGCTGCAGGTGCGAAGGCGCACCTGGACCCCAGGTCGTTCGCCAAGGACGCGCCCGGCTCCGCCTACATGGCGCCGCAGGTGCTGACGGGGGTCGACCATTCGATGCGGATCATGACCGAGGAGACCTTCGGCCCCGCGGTCGGGGTGATGCGGGTCAAGGACGACGACGAGGCGGTCCGGCTGATGAACGACAGTCGCTACGGCCTGACCGCCGCGATCTGGACTTCCGACGAGCAAGCCGCGATCCGGATCGGCGACCTCGTCGAGACCGGCACCTGGTTCATGAACCGCTGCGACTACCTGGACCCGGCGCTCGCCTGGACCGGGGTCAAGGATTCCGGCCGCGGCTGCTCGCTCTCGCGCCTCCAGTACGAGGTCCTGACCCGGCCGAAGTCCTTCCACCTGCGCACGTCGCTGTAGCGGGCATCTCAGCCAACCTGGCCCATCGCCTGCTCGGCGCGGCGCCTCAGCTCCTCGACCGGCACGTCCTCCTCGTGGGTCGAGACGGCCGGACGGGCTCGATCAGCCGTCGACCAGCACCTCGATCAGCCGGGTGACCTCGGCCGCCTTCTCCATGTGCACCATGTGGCCGGCGTCGTCGAAGATGTGCACCGCAATGGTCGCGGGCAGGCCCTCGGCATGGCTCGACGGGATGATCCGATCCTGGCGCCCCCAGATCACCTGCACCGGCAGGGTCAGCTCGCCCAGCCGCGGCTCGAGCTGGAGCGCCTGCCGGCCGCCCGCGAAGGTGTCGTCGATGATCCGGTTGAGCGCCGCCTCGACCCCGTCCAGGCGCTTGAACTTGAGCACGTCCTCGATCATCTCGCGCGAGATCATGGCCGGGTCGGCGACCAGCAGCTCGAGCACCGGCTGCAATTGCTTGCGCCGCTTGGCCTGCATGAAGCCGTCGATGTAGGCCTTGTTGATCTCGGGCCCGAGCCCGGCCGAGCAGATCAGCGTCGCCGAGGCAACCCGCCCGGCGTGGTTGAGCGCCAGGTCGAGGGCGACCGCCCCACCCAGCGAATGGCCGACCAGATGCGCCTGCGCGATCCCCTTGGCGTCGAGGAAATCGACCACGGCAGCCGCGAAGGCGCCGATGTGAACGTGGTTGGCGCCCATATCCTTGCTCGAGCCGCCATGCCCCGGCAGATCGATCGCATAGGTGGCGTGGCCTTCGGCAAGCGCTTCCTGATTGAATTGCCAATTGTTGAGATCGCCGCCGAAGCCATGGAGAAAGACGATCGGAGGCCCCTCACCCGCACCGAGCGCCAGATAACGGAACCGCCGGCCGCCGGCCTCGATCGTCTCCGGCTCGGGCGCAGCGACCCCCGCTTCGGCCACATGGGCTGCGAACTCCTCCTGGAACTTAGCGACGTAGGCGTCGAGATCGGCATCCGAGACGGAGCTGTCGGCGACCACGCCCAAGAGGGCGCCGACCGGCACCGTCTCGCCCTCGCCGACCAGCCGCCGGCGCAGCGGGCCCGCGACCGGGCTCTCGTAAACGTTGGCGATCTTCGACGTCTCGATGTCGAGGATCTCCTCACCGCTCTTGATCAGGGCGCCGTCCTCGACCAGCCATTTGGCGACCATGCCCTCCTGCATCGCCAGGCCCCACTTGGGCATGACGATCGGCTTGATCGCATCGGTCATCAGCTCATCCCTTGGTTTGGCTCAACCGTCAGCTGGCCATGGTCCGGCGCACCGCCGCCTCGATCTTGTCCAGGCTCGGGATGTAGAGGTCCTCGAGCTGCGGCGAGAACGGCACCGGCGAGTGCGGTGCGGTCACCATCTGGATCGGACCCTTGAGCGCCTTGAACGCGTGTTGGGCCGCGAGCGCCGAGATGTCGGTCGCCATGTTGCAGCGCGGATGCGCCTCGTCGACCACGACCAGGCGCCCGGTCTCCTCGACGCATTCGAGGATGGTGTCGCGATCGAGCGGCGAGGTCGTGCGCGGGTCGACCACGGTGCAGCTGATCCCTTCCTTCTCGAGCTTGTCGGCGACCTGATTGGAGAACCCGACCATCCGGCCGAAGGCGACGATCGTGACGTCGTCGCCCTCGCGGGTGAGGTTCGCCTCGCCGAACGGGATCGTATAGGGCTCGTCCGGGACCTCCTCCTCCTCGTCGTACATCGCCTTGTGCTCGAAGAAGATCACCGGGTCGTCGTCCCGAATCGACTGGATCAGGAGGCCCTTGGCCTCATAGGGCGAGCTCGGCAGCACGACCTTGAGCCCCGGGATGTGAGTGAACACCGGGTAGAGGCACTGGCTGTGCTGCGAGGCGGCGCGAAACCCGGCGCCGTACATGGTGCGCACGACCAGAGGTGTCGTGGCCTTGCCGCCGAACATGTAGCGGAACTTGGCCGCCTGGTTGTAGATCTGGTCGAAGCAGACGCCGAGGAAGTCGACGAACATCAGCTCGGCGACCGGCCTGAGGCCGGTCGCAGCGGCACCCGCCGCGGCGCCGATGAAGGCGCTCTCGGTGATCGGGGTGTCGAGCACCCGCTCGCGCCCGAAGATCGGCTCCAGGCCCTTGGTGACCCCGAGCGGCCCGCCCCAGGCGTCGTCCTCGCCGCCCGCGCCCATGCCACCCGCGACGTCCTCGCCCATGAGGATCACCCGCGGATCGCGCTCCATCTCCTGGCGGAGCGCCTCGTTGATCGCCTGCCGGTACGATTTTTTGGACATGGCTGCTCCCCTCAGTACGAGGCGTAGACGTCGGTCATCAGATCGGCCTCGGTCGGCGGCAGCGCCGCCTTGGCCTCGGTCACGGTCTGCTCGATCAGGCTCTTGATCTCGCCGTCGATCGTGTCGAGCTGGCCGCCCTCGAGCAGCCCGGCCTCGGTCACCCGCTGGCGGAACATCTTCAGACAGTCCTTCTCGGCCTTGATCTTCTCGATCTCGCCGACCTGCCGGTAGGTCATGGCATCGCCCTCGAAATGGCCGTAGTAGCGGGCGAGCTTGACGTGGATGACGCTCGGACCGTCGCCGGCGCGGGCGCGCTCGATCGCCTCGCGCGCGGCGTCCCAGACCTCGAAGAAGTCGTGGCCGTCGACCCGCCGCGACGGAATGCCGTAGGCCTTGCCGCGCTCGACCAGATCGCCCGAGACCGACCAGGCGCTCGCGGTCGATTCGGCGTAGCCGTTGTCCTCGAAGACGAAGATCGCCGGCAGGTTCCAGGCCTTGGCGAGGTTCATGCTCTCGGCCGTGGTGCCCTGATTGGAGCCGCCGTCGCCGACGAAGGCGATCGCCACGCCCCCCGTTTTGAGGGTCTTGGCGGTCAGCGCGGCGCCGCAGATCAGGGGCGGGCCGCCGCCGACGATGCCGTTGGCACCGAGCATGCCCTTGGACAGGTCGGCGATGTGCATCGAGCCGCCCTTGCCGCCGCACAGGCCATCCTTGCGGCCGAAGATCTCCTTCATCATGCCCTTGACGTCGCAGCCCTTGGCGATGCAGTGGCCGTGGCCGCGGTGGGTCGAGGCGATCCGGTCGTTGTCGTTCAGGTGCAGGCAGAAGCCCACGCCCGAGGCCTCCTCGCCGGCATAGAGATGGACGAAGCCCGGGATGTTGCCGGCCGAGAACTCCTCGTGCACGGCGTCCTCGAACGCCCGGATGGTGCGCATCTGCCGATAGGCCTTGAGCAACTCTTCGCGGCTCAGTTGCACGGTCGGTCCCCCTGACCTGGTTTGGTTGCTGCCCCCCTTGACCCGCGCCGGATCGACCAGGGCCGGTCCCTTTCCCTACTCCCGGTCGCGCGTCCGGGCAAGCGGCGCCTCATGCCTTCGCGACCGGCAGCCGTTCGGCGCCAGGGCGATCGGAGCATCTCGCCCTGATCCGATTCGGTTCCGCGGGGTCGCCGCCCGGGCGCACCAGGGGGAAATCGAGCCACCCGTCCGTGCCGGCTTGCGCCTGCGGCCAGCGTTCGAGATTGCCGGCGAGCCGCTGGTAGGTCGCGTCAGCCAGCAGGTAGATGCGATCCGCCTGCCAGTCCTGGCTCACCCGCTCGTCGATCGCCCGCGCCACCGTGCTCCTGCCCCCTGCGCGGAAGCCGTCGACCACGCTCGCCAGATCGGTCGTGATGATCTCGTCGGTCTGACGTGCCACATAGGCGCTGGTCGCCCAGTAGACGAAGCCCAAAAGGATCAGGCTCGAGCTGCCGAACAGCACGGCATAGGCCAGCGCCAGCCGGAAGACGGCCGTGCGGTGAAACCTAATCGGGCGCACGGAGGCTGTAGCCCGCGCCTCGGAGCGTGTGCAGCAACGGGCGGTCGAAATCGCGATCGATCTTCTTCCTGAGGCGGCCGGTGTGCGCGTCGACGACGTTGGTCCGGGGGTCGAAGTGGTAGTCCCAGACGTTCTCGAACAGCATCGTCCGCGACACGACCTTGCCCGCATGGCGCATCAGATACTCGAGCAGCCGGAACTCCTGAGGCTGCAAGGCGATCTGGCGCCCCTGGCGCCGGACCAGGCGCGCGCCGAGGTCCATCTCCAGATCCGCGACCTTGAGGACCGTCTCGGCCGGCGTCGGCGCGCCGCGGCGGAGGATGGCCTCGATCCGGGCCAAAAGCTCGCCAAAGGCGAAGGGTTTGGTCAGGTAGTCGTCACCACCCGCGCACAACCCCCGAATCCGCTCGTCGACCTCGCCCAGAGCGCTGAGGATGACGGCGGGCGTGGTCTTGCCGGCGGCGCGCAGGGTCGCGATGACGCTGAGACCGTCGAGCCGGGGCAGCATGCGATCGACGATCAGGACGTCGTAGGTTTCAGCGCTCGCGAGAAACAACCCCTGGCGCCCGTCGGCGGCCCGATCGACGACATGCCCATGCTCCTTCAGCCCGCCCTCGATATAACCTGCGGTTTCGAGATCATCCTCGATCAAAAGGATCTTCATCTCTCCGGCTCCTCGCAGGAGTCCACATGCATGGACTTGGGATGGCGGTCGTCGGAATTGAAGCGTGGAGTTCCGGCGCGCACACTCAATCGCGGACGGCGTTCGCCAAAGGAGCTCCGCGCACTCCCTTGCTCGTTCCAGCCTGGCGGCCCTTTTCCCCAACATCTCGGCCAGCCTCAGCGCTTCGGCTGGCGGCTGTCGAGGACCGCCTCCGCGCGGTCCGGCGCGAGCCAGGCGAGCGGCAGAAGGCAGCAGACGTCGGCGTCCGTCAGGACCTCCTGCTCCGCGAGATCGGCGATCGGACCCGTCGGCGCTGGCGGACAATCCGCCGGCCGATCGTCGCTTGGCTCACCCCTTGACCGCGCCGAGGGTGAGACCGCGGACGATGTAGCGCTGGGCGAGCAGTGCGAGCAGGACCGGTGGGATCATCGCGATCAGCGA
The DNA here is from genome assembly GCA_963730195.1 of uncultured Alphaproteobacteria bacterium. Classification (GTDB taxonomy): domain Bacteria; phylum Pseudomonadota; class Alphaproteobacteria; order Geminicoccales; family Geminicoccaceae; genus DATAOG01. The sequence goes on along the minus strand of CAVSRN010000045.1, from coordinate 13,822 downwards.
GCGCACGGCGACGAACCAGAACTGGACGCCGCGGGTGTCGACCCCGCCCGCGATGTGGACCGGCATGGTGGCGGCATTCTTGATCGTCAGGATCACGGCGAACAGATACTCGTTCCAGGCGAAGGCGAACATGATCAGCGCGGCGGCCGCGATCGCCGGCACCGCGAGCGGCAGGGCGATCCTGAGGAAGGCGCCGACATGGCTGGCGCCGTCGACCAGCGCCGCCTCCTCGAGCTCGATCGGCAGGTCGTAGAAGGTCTGGCGGCAGATCACCACCACGAAGGGCAGGATGAAGGTCGCGTTGACCAGGGCGAGCGCGAGGCGTGTGTCGAGCAGATCGAGCGAGGAGAACACGATGAAGAACGGCACCGCGGTCGCGACCGGCGGCAGCACGCGCTGGGAGAGGAACCAGACCGTGAGGTCCTTGTTCGGGATCGTGAAGAAGCGGAAGCGGGCGAGCGCGTAGGCCGCCGGCAGGCCGAGGCAGAGCGCCAGCACCATGGCGGAAAACGCGATGATGTTGCTGTTGATGAAGGCCTGGTAGGCCTCCGGCACCGCGAGCTGCTGGGTCCAGTTCTGAAGCGTCGGCGTGAAGTCGACGAACGGGATGCCGAGGCCCGCGACCGTGAAGGTCTCGGCCGGCCGGCGCAGGCTGTTCGAGACCGCCCAGTAGATCGGAAAGAAGAAGACGAGCGCGATCACCAGCGCGACCAGCGACCAGAGCGTGTCGGCGAGAGAACGCGGCTTGCGGTGCGCGCGGACGCGAGCGGCGGCGGGGCGGCGCGGATCCGCCGCGATCCGGGCGGCGTCATTCATAGGTCTGCCGGAGCCTCCGGAAGAACAGGGTGACGACGATCATCACCACGATCAGCAGCAGGAACGCCATCGCCGACGCGTAGCCGAAGTCGTTGAGCTTGAAGCCGCGGGTGAACGCCAGATAGCTGTACGACTGGGTGGCGATGCCCGGGCCGCCCTTGGTCAGGGTCGCGATGATGTCGAACAGCTTGATCGCCTCGGCGAGGCGCAGCAGCAGCACGATGATGATCACCGGCTGCAGGATCGGCAGGATCACGTAACGCCAGAGGTCGATTTGCGAGTTGGTCTCGAGCGCCGCCGACTCGAGCAGCTCGTCCGGGATGCCCTGCAGGGCCGCGAGAAACACCAGAAAACAGAACGGCGTCCACTGCCAGATGTCGACCAGGATCACCGAGACCAGCGCCCATCGCGGGTCCGAGAGCCAGGGGATGCCGGTGAACTCGAGCGGACCGCCGACCTCGTAGAAGATCGTGAAGAACAGATAGCCGACCGCGATCGGGGTCGCGAAGATCGGCAGGATCATGACCGAGCGCAGCACCGGCCGGCCATAGATCTGGCGGTTGAACAGCCAGGCCAGCCCGAGCCCGAGGCCGAGCTCGACGGTGACCGCGGCGACCACGAAGATCGCGGTCACCCGGACCGCGCTCTGCACCTCCTCGTCGCCGAAGGCGCGGGCGAAGTTGGCGAGCCCGGCCCAGGTGAAGGTGGTCTGCAGCTCGCGGGTCACGTTCATCCGGGTGCGCGGCGTGCCGTCCCGCTTGAGCACCGGTTGGCCGTCCGAGCCGAGCACCGGCACCTCCTCGCGGCCGGTGATCACCACCTGCCGCTCGACGTGGTGGAAGGCGAGGAACAGGGAATAGCCGAGCGGAAAGATGGTGAACGCCAGCACCCACACCACCGCGGGCAACAGGAACAGGAACTTGACCCTATGGGTCCAGCGGATCATGCGGCACCGCCCTGGCGTCCGAGCCGACCCTGGGCTTTCTGAATTGGCCCGGACGCGCTCACCTGCAACGGCTTACGGCTGGAAGCCGATCGCCTCCTGGTACTGCTTCAGGAGCTTGTCACGGCCGATCCGGTCGGTGATCTCGTCCCAGGTCTTGGCGGTGTCGTCGAGCGCCTGCTGGGCGGTCTTGCCGCCGCTCATCGCCGCCGACAGGTTCTTGTCCATGATGTCCCAATACTCCGGCGCGCCCTCGATCCGGAGGTAGGTCAGCATGGTCGGCGCATTGTAGTTCTGATAATAGGCCTCGAGGTAGTCCTTGAGGTCGGCCTCGTTCCAGCCCGCCTTGAGGTAATCCTCGAGCTTGGCCTGACCATGCGGTGGCAGGAACTGGTAAGAGTAGCCGGGGTCGACACCGGTCCAGCCGTTCTGCGCATTCCAGATCGAGACCGGCTTGATCGCCATCAGCGACAGGAAGGAGTAGGCAGCATCCGGGTTGGCGGAGAACGCCGAGATCACGCCGTGCCAGGAGCCGCCGGTGGTGTTGCCGACCAGCTGCGGGTGGTCGTTCTTGACCCACTTCTGGTTCTCCTGATCCCAATAGACGTCGGAGCTCGGCAGCACCGCCGAGGCGCACACCCCTTTGATCTTCGAGCGCGACTCGTCCTGGCACAACGAGCCGACGTCGCCCCAGCTGAACACGAACACCGACTTGCCGCGCAGGAAGTAGTCCCAGGCCTCACCCAGGCTCCAGCCGACCTGCGCCGCCGGCCCGGTCTTGTGCAGCTCCTGCAGAAACTCGAGCGCCTTGACGTGTCCCGGGCTGTTGATCAAGGGCTTCATGTTGGTCGGGTCGAACCAGTAGACGTTGTGGTATTCGTCGACCTTGTCGCCCGGCGTGATCGCGAACGGCGCCGACAGCGACTGGAAGTGGTAGTGGCCCTGCTCGCCGACCTTGAGATGCAGAACCATGCCGCTGTCGGGATCGGGGTCGTTGCTGTCCCAGTTCTTGCCGTTGAAGAACTGGGCGATCTCGAGCAGCTGCTGCCAGGTCTTGGGCGGCACGACCATGTCGTGACCGGTCGCCTGCTTGAACTCGCCCTGCCACTTGGGATCGTTGAGGACGTCGCGACGGTAGTAGAGGACCTGGCCGTCGGCGTCGTTGAGGACGCCGTAGCCGACGCCTTGCCAGGTATAGAGGTTACGCAGCGACGGCGGCATCGAGTTGTAAGTCCACTGCGGATATTCGCCGCTCGCCATGTAGTCGTCGACCGGGATCATGTAGTTGCCGGCGATCAGGTCGCCGTAGAAGAAGGCGCCGACCACGATCGCGTCGTAGAGCCCGGTGCCCTGGCGCAAATCCAGCATCATCTTGGCGAACAGGTCGGTGATCGGCACCAGCGCGATGTCGAGCTTGCCGCCGGAGAGCTCCTCCCAGACCGGCCGGAAGGCGTTGATCGGGCCGGAAATGCCGCCCTTGGGGCCGGAATCCAGGGTCAGGACGGTGATGTTGACGCCGTCGAACGGCTTCTGGTCCGGGCCGAACAGCGTGCCGAGCTCCTCCTGGGTCGTGTGGATCACGACGTTGTCGTAGTCCGGCCCGAGCTTGAGGTCGACGCTGCCGTCATCGTGCCAGTCGACGTATTGTCCGGCCCAGGCGACGGGCGCGCTCAGCGCCACCAGTGCCGCACCGAGCAGTGCCGCATGCCGCAAGGCGGAATATCGAAGTCTCATCGCGATGCCCCCTCTGGTTGTTCCCGCGCAGCCACCCCGCCGGCTGCCGCGGCCGCTCACTCGCGGTTAGGGCCAGGATTAGCGGCCGTGGGTGCATCTGTCCATCGGCTAGAGCGCCGGGGCGTCAGGCGACGCCCGCACCGGAAGGACCGCAGACCATCTTGCGGGAGCCCGAGAACCACGTCTTCAGCGCGCTCATCAAGAGCTGGCCCGTTGTTCCAGCTGGCTCTTTCGGGTTCGTCTGGTCGTGGGAGGGGTGCGGACAACGCGGTCCGGACAGCAAACGGCAGGTCCGCGCCGACCTTCGGGCGCGCAGTTTCCCTCGCGCGGGCGGCGGCAAAAACCTGGGGCCCGGCAGCGTCGTCGCCGTCGAGCAGCAGGACCCGGCGGGCGCGCAGGCGGCGCTCGAGGGCATTCTGCGAACTCCGAAGCCTGCCGGCCGCGGATCCGAGCCCTCGCGGGCGGGGGCCGTTTCTGCCGGGCGGGCGCCCGCCCCCCTTCCCGCTCCGCGCCGACACGACCTCGGCGCTGGCAACCGGCGAGGCGAGCATCAAGGTCGGTGCGGAGCGGCGCGTACCGGCGCTCGGCCCGCTGCCGCTGGTCATGACGTCGTCTCCTGCTGGGGCGCGGGGCCGAGTGCGTATCCAGGCCTGACGACTGAGGTCACGTCTTGAGCCGACGCGCTCGGCGACAGGGCCTGCGCCGTGATCACCGGTACGAACGCCAACTCCTCGGCCGGCAGCACGAGGCGTCCCTGCCGGGCCCGGTGGCGCCAGGCAAACAGCTGCTGCGGGCGTAGATCGTGCCGCCGCGCCACCTCCGAGATCACCACACCCGGCCCGAGACTCTCGGCCACAATCCGCGCCTTCGCCTCGGCGCTCCACCGCCGCCGCCCGAGCGCGCCGGTGATCACCTCAAGCCGCCGGACCTCGCGGATCTCCGGGTCAACCCTACGGTCAAACGCTGACATCAAACGATCCCCCAGCAGAGGATCGTCACTCTCGCCGATCAGCCCGCTCTTGGGCAGGTGCCCCCGAAACACCGCTAGTGCCTATCCGGTTGGCTCAGCCGCATACAACATCTGGTAGGTCGTCGGGGCGTGCTGGGTGGCGAGGCCGAGCAGCGATTGGAACGCGGCCATCGGTGTCCGTCGGCGATTGAAGCGGAAGACGAACTCGTCGACGTAGTGGGGCAGGTGTTTCGCGCTGACGCCATGGTGAGTTCTCTTCAGCCACGTCTTCAGGTTCGAGAACGCGCGATGGACGCGCGGGAACAGCTGGGAGGCAGCCTTGGGATCGCCCACCGTGGACGGTCGATGATCGTAGTTCTTGCGTAGCGGGGCGTAGCCTGGCCAGCCATCGGTCAGGACCGTGCTGCCTGGTTGGACCGATGCCTCGACGAACCGGCCAAGCGACGCCGCGGACAGATCCTCGACCACGGCGAGCCGGATGCGGCCAGAGCCGCGGCCGCGCACTTCGACCGCACCGACGACGATCGCCTTGTTGCTGTCGCGCTGGCGCCCGCCGCGGCGGCCTTCCTCGACGCCGCCCACGTAGGTCTCGTCCACTTCCACGGTCCCCGAGATGCGGTCTCTCTCCGGGCGTAGCATGGCGCGGCGCAGCTTCTGGAGCATCGTCCAGGCCGTCTCGTAGCGAGCGAGGCCGAGCTGCCGCTGAAGCTGAACCGCCGAGAACCCCGGCGTCTGGGTCGTGACCAGATACGCCGCCGCGAACCAGAGATGAAGAGGCAGCCGCGTGCGATGCAAGACCGTCCCCGCGGTCACCGACACCTGATGCCGGCAAGACCGGCACTGGAAGAGGTCGCGTGCGCCCAAATCGTACGCCTCGCCGTGAGCGCATCGCGGACACCGATGGCCGTCCGGCCAGCGGCACGCGACGAGATAGCGCCGGCAGTGCTCCTCCGTCGCGAAGCGGCTCTGGAACTCGGTCAACGTCCGCGGAAAGTCGGGTCGCACCATGGTCCTCCACCCCATCCGGGATAACACAACATGTAGGGGCAGCGGAGTCAACCGGATAGGCACTACACCGCTTACGGCCGAACTCAGCGGCCAGCACTTCATGAAGCGCGGGCTGCGCTACGTCCAGGACGTGGAAACCGGCGAGCGCGTCAAGCGCGAGGTGCCGCTCCGGTTCCGGCGCTGGTGGTGGCAGACGCCCGAGGGCACGGTCATGCTCGACGTCCGCTACGGCAACCGTCGGCTGGAGATCAAGCCGAAGAAGGCGGCGATCGAGGTCGGCAGCAAGGACAGCCTCGTTCCGACCCTGAACACACTCAAGGACGCCGTCGAGGCCGGTGAGCTGGACCAGGTGCTGCTGGCCGCCCGCCAGGAGCGGGTCGGGAAGTTCCGTCGCACCACTTCCTGAGCCGGAAGAGCGGGCGCTCAGGGACGCTTGGGCGCCCAACCAATCGAAGTAGGTGCAAGGGCGCGACCGCGCCCGCCTTCCAAGAGCGCATCGTCCACATTAGCCGAATTCCGCCGCCGAAACCGCAACGCCGGGGTCGCGGCCATACTCCGTAATTCCTGGAACCCCCGGCGCCGTCCAACTTCTTGGGTGCTATATTCTCCGGCATGCACGTTGCTCTTATCGCCACCAGCCATACATTTGCGGCGCGGCCCAGAAAAACGGATGCCGTCGCCGATTAAACACCTGAAGCGCCGCCGAACGCAGCGCATCGGCCACACTCGTGTTTGGCAAACTCCGGTAAAACGCGGCGAAAAACTCGGCTGTCGCAACGTCGTCGACTGGCCACAGTGTCAGTACCACCGTCCTCGCCCTGGCGCCCATCAGGCCGCGCAGAAAGCCGAATGTTTCCCCAGCCGCGGCAACCCCGCCCTCGGCGGTTCCGCAAGCTGAGAGCACGACTAGCTGTGTGCGCGACAGGTCAAGATCGGCGATATCGGCCGCAGTCAAGACGCTGTGACTCGCGGCATCGAGGAAAATTTCCGACTGCATTAGGCACTGTTCGATTGTAGACGCCCTGTCCAGCAACATGCACCACCGACGCCCGCGACATGAGAGCACGCACGGCACCAGCAGAGGCAATATCCGACGCAGACAGGCGTATGCTTTTAGAACAGCTTCCGGAGTTGAGGGCCACCGTCATTGGATGACCAGCAAAAGCGTCAGCAACAGTTGAAAGCTCGCCAAGGCCGTGCGTGAATTCTTGGAAGATTGGGGCGATGCGATTGCTAAATTCGATCGGCAATGCCTGAGCGACCTGCGCGGCAGGTACTGCGCTGAACGCGCCTATAAGAGCTACGCGACCGGTCGCCTTGAAAATCGCCGCCGGAAGTTCTGCAACAAAACCTTGTGCCGACAGCACGATACTGATGGCAAAGCGCTCGTACAACGGGTACAATCCCTGAAAGCCCGATTGCCGCTTCACCTTGTCCATGAGGCCGCGGTCCGGTTGCAGCAATGCGCCCCAAGGCAGGCTTATCAAAGTTTCGTCCGGAGACACCAGCAGCCTATGTACATTGGTCGGCAGACAGAGCGGTACTATCAAGGCATCGTACAGGGTTCGCAATGCCCATTGGAGCTGATCTGGAACCCGTCCCGCATTTATGAATGCGGCGGCTTCCGGGATGCCCGGATCGAGCCACCGGTGCAACACTGGGACCAGATCCTCGACCAAGCGGTCGCGATCGATATCGAGGCGCTTTATCTGCACATCTGCCGGGCGGACCACGCTCGCAACCGACCGACGGCTGCCGATCGCGTAGGCCACGTAGGCCTCGTCCGGACGCAGTACAGGCCGCAATTTTCCCGCCAACCCGTGTTGCGCCTGTTCCGCGAGACTTCCAGGATATACGTCTTTGAACACCTGAAGCCGCCAAGCCTCGATGGCGTCAAAGAAGTCGTCGGGCGACACACCGGTTACAACAGGCAACCGGAAGTACTGATCCGAGACGCTCTGCGCGTTTGTCACAAAACTTAGCTTATAGCTCTCCTGGCCGATGCGGGCCCGGCCGCCCAAAACCGCCGCAAACGCCTTACCCGTCAGACGGAACGCTGTCAACGCGTCACCTTGTAGCTCGGCGAGATTTGCACGAGCCGACTGCGCCGTAATGTAAGCACTGCCGCGGTCACGCGCTGCCAGTTCGGCAGCGTTTATATAGGCCAGATCTGCCAAATGGGGTCGGTTGAGTTGCTCGAACGCTCGACCATACAGCAGCAGGATCGTGGACCCATGCATACTCCAGACCGAATTCGTCCACGGTAATGATGGCCTGCTCTCGCAAGTCAAGTGCGATCCGAAACAGATCCTGCTGCAAAGCTATGTCGGCGCCAATCTGCATCGCGATCGGGTCGAGCTCGGAACTGCGCTGGCTGCGAGTAATCCGCAGCGCTCGCCACAGCCAGTTCAGTGCCTCTTCTTGATACTAAACCACTACCGGCTGACGCCGGTAGGTTGGATGTGCTGCTCCAGATACTGAAGTATCACGTCGTCGGTGATGTTGCCGCTGGTGGTCGAGAAATAGCCCCGCGCCCAGAAGTGGCAGCCCCAGTAGCGCTTGCGGATGGCGGGGAATTCCTGCTGGATCTTGCGCGACGAGCGGCCCTTGACCCGGCGCATCAGCTCGCTGACCGCGAGTTGCGGCGGCACCGCGACGAACATGTGGACGTGGTCGGTCGAGAGCACGCCCTTGACGATGGTCACGCCGAGCTCGGCGCACACCTGGCGGATGATCTCGCGCACCCGCACCCGCAGCTCGCCGCGCAGCACCTGGTAGCGGTACTTGGTCGCCCAGACGATGTGATAGCGGTGATAGAAAACGGTGTGGCAGCCCTTGTCGTAGGCCATACTCCCCCTCCCGGATCATGGACCTCACTGCCGTGGGCCCATGATCCGGGAGGGGGAGTATGAACACTTTTGCCTTCATGCTGAAGCGCTTCGTCTGGAAGACGAAGGTTTGACACCATAGTCATGGAAAATCAAAAACATCCTGCTGGCCCAGGAGTTTCTGAAATCTGCAGTTGAGTGTGGCGACCGCGCGCTCGAGGTGCTTTGCCAGGCCAAGCTCGTGAAGGTAGTGCGGGTGCCGGATATCGTAGAAGAGCTGCTCGAGGAACGGGATGCGCAGGTGCGCCTGTGCCTTTTCCAGATCGAACGGGCCGGGGTCGTTCGTCCTGTCCCAAAAATCCAGGCGGCAAAGAGGCTGTAAAAGGCTGTCTGGATCAGGCTCGACCGGAAGAACCGGTCGCCCTTCTCGTCGTCGATGTCGAAGGAGAGCCCAAGCGCCTGCCGGTAGTCGTCGAGCAGGGGTGCGACGGGTTTGAGGTCTGCGGGCAGTCCCTCTTTCGCGTCTCTGGCCTGCCGGGCAAGGACCTTGGCCAGATCGGCGGGATCGGCGATCGGCGCGAAATCGGTGATGGACCGCGCAACGAGCGCGATGAGCTCTTCGACCGCGGTTTCATCGACGTGAAGCTTCGCCCCTTTGCCCGAAGCGCTCGCCCAAAGATCGACGCTGCCGATGAGTTCGCGCTGCTCCGGCGGCACGGGCGTGCCGGGCGTGCGGACGTAAGAGGGAGCGCAGGCGAGGAGGCCGAAGCTCCGCACATTGGTAATGAGAGCAACGCCCGTACGCGTCAGATAGCGGCCGATCTGGTCGTCCCGCTCCGTCGAAACGGCGATCTCTTCCAGGGTGACGTCGGGCTTCTTGACTTCGCCGAAGACGCCAACGAACAAAGCGGAGTCGGCAAGGACGAAATCTGGCCTGTCGGTGCCGGCTGCCTTGGCTTCGGAGGTGCCGGTGCGCACTTCGAACGGCAGGTTCTGAGAACGGAGGACTGCGGTTAGAAGATCTCGGACGGCCGGATAAAAGGTTTCCTCTGTGGTCGAGACGAGCCCGTGGAGTTGACGCGTCTCAAGGACGTACTCGGCCACTCTGGCGGCAAGCAACTCCGAGGCTCTAGGCACCTTGCTTAGATCCTTTGCGCCATCTCGAGGTAACGACAGAAGGCATTGGCTAGGCGCATCTGACCCGGCGTGCGGCACTCGGGTTCGAATAGCAGCGGACTGCCGACCAGGATGCAGGCCGTCTTGGCGCGAGAGACGGCGACGTTGAGCCGGTTCAGGCTGTAGAGGAACTCCATCCCTCGCGGCGCGTCGGCGGGCGACGACGTGGTCAGCGAGCCGATCACCACCGGCGCATCCTGACCCTGGAACTTGTCGACGGTGCCGATGCGTGCGCCCGCCGGCAGGCGCGCCCCGAGGGCGGCGACCTGAGCGTTGTAGGGCGCGATGATCAGGATGTCGACCAGCTGCAGAGGCGCACGGTCATTCTTCCCGATTGGTCCAGTGCACGCCACCTGCGAGGAGGCCATCCACCAGCTGCACCACACGCTCGACCTCCTCGGGCGCTGAGGTCTGATTTCCCTCGTGATGGACCGGCACGAACCAGAGGCCCGCGCCAGCGAAGGGCGTCGGGCCGTCCAGGACCTGACGGTCGAGGTTCGGGATCGGGCGCAGCCGGCTGTCATAGAAGAGCTCTGACGTGAAGGCGCAGATTTCGGGATGGAGGCGATGCGTCTCGCCGAGGAAGAGGCCCTGGTCCGGCGGCGATCGTCTCATGACTCGTCCAAGAGATGCTCGAGCGCCGACACATCAGTCCCCTCGGGATGACTTCCCTGGAGGGGCTGTCTGAGCTGCTGGGGATCGCCCAACAGGACGATGTTCCTGGCGGAGTGCCCGACGGCCAGGACGTCGGCAAGCGAAAGCTGTCCGGCCTCGTCGATGAACAGGACATCCACGGCCTCGACATACTCGGGCCTGGCCCAGAGCCAGGCCGTGCCGGCCACGACATGAACCTCATCCGATTGCAGGCCGGCCAGGGGGGCTTCGTTGTCCTTGACCTCACCGATGGCTGGATGCGGCTCGTCGGATCGTTCATCTACCTTCTGGAGGCATCGCACGGTGGTGCGCTCGCTCTCGGCGACCGCTACGACCTTGTCGAGCAGATTCCGGATGACCTTGTGGCTCAGCGCGGTGATCCCGACCTTCTTACCCGCCCGCACGAGCGACGTGATCATGTGGGCGCCGGTGTAGGTTTTGCCGGCGCCCGGCGGCCCCTGGATGGGCAGAACGCTGTCGTCCAGCGCCGTCACCCATTCCCGTGCTACGCTGAGGGGGCCATCCGCTTCCGTGTATCGCAGGAAGGGTCGCGGGGAGCGGCGCAGGAGAAGATCCCGGCACGCCCGAAAAGGTCCCGATGCATCGATGCCGTTCTCCGCCACCCACGTGCCGAGGCGCATCAGGGCCTCGCGCTTTACGACATCTCCCACAATGCTGTGCCTGAAAACCGATCTGGGATGCAGCTCAGCGATCGTCGGTCCCTTCTTGATGTCGATAATGCATGTGGCAGAATCGATGGCCGCCACCTCGCCAAAGGAGCCGCCCTCGCGCGTCTTGAGCTTGTTGCCCTTACGAAGCTCGCACTCTTGCGGGAGAAACCCGTAGCGATCCACGACGCTCTTCTTCGGTGTGTCGACCCGGCCGAGGAACGTCAGCCCCGCCACCGCAGCCCTTTCCTCGATCAGCTCCTCGTCCGGCAAGGCGCACAGGCGGAAATACTCCCACCAGCTCGCCTTCTGCTCGCGGCGGTGCCAGTCGAGCATGTTGGCGAGCAGCCACCGTGCCTGCTCCTCTTCGGTCCGCTCGCCGGCGTCGAGCGGAACGTCGCTGGCCAACCTGTCGTACAGCTCCTGAACGCGCTGCTGGTGCTCACCGAGCGCGTCGCCCGGTTCGTCCGGTCTGGGTTCCGGTCTCGCGACGACCTGGCCGGCGCCGACCAGCTGGTCACGTCGCTGCTCCAGCCAATCGCGCAGGCGCGCGGTCGAGAGGCAGTCGTCCCGATTGTACGCCTCGATCACCGCGAAGGTGTCCTGCGCAAGCGCGTCCAGCCTGCCAAGCTCGAGCGCGCGTTCGAAGGCGCGCAGATGCAGGGATGCCTGGCGCAGCGGAACCGCCCGCTCGAACCCGTAGAAGGCCTCCAGGTCCTTGAGCGTGTAGCGCTCGACGCTGGCGCGCACCGCCTGGCGGACGACGGCGTGAAGATCCACGAACAGCTCGGCCCTCAGCATGCGGTCGAGTTCGTCCTCGCGCGTGGCGTAGCGGCCCATCAGGCGCTTCAGCGCGGCGGGCTCGTAAGGTGCGAAGTGATAGACGTGGAGATCCGGAAAGCGCGCCCGCCGTTCCGCAACCAGGTCGACGAAGGCTTCGAAGGCCGCCTTCTCCTCGGCGGGAGTACGGGCCCAGCGGCTGTGATACAGCGCGTCACCGGAGGCCGCCGTCACCCATCCGAGCAGGTATTCGAGCCCGCCGGTGCCGGCGAAGGGATCGCCTTCGAAGTCCAGGAAGATGTCGCCAGGCGACGGCGCCGGCAGTCGGCAGAGACCGCGGCCTTCCGCCACCGCCAGCAATTCATGGACGGGCGAGCCGAGGCGCCGGCCCTCGAGCTGCACGCGGGCCTGCTCGCGAACCCGCTCGTAGGTCTCGGTCGCTCCCCGTGACGGCCGCCGTGGAAGAGGCAGCGGCAGCTCGGCAAGAGCGGTCAGCGTGTCCACCCCCCAGCCGCGGAGCTCGTTGATTTGCAGCCTGGACAGGCCCGCGACCAGACAGAGATGGTCGTCATCGTGGCGCCGCCGGTCACAGAGGGGCCACCAGCGGCAGATGTCGCATTGCGGGACCGGATCGGGATAGCTCGCCCGGCCGGCGGCGCCATCGACCGCGGCCTCGAGTTGCTGCTGTACGAGCCGGTGATAAGCCAGGAAATCGTGGACCCGGAAGCTCAGGGGCCGGAAGTCCCGGCCGGGCAGGATCACATGCATGCTCTCCGGCAGACGCTCTTGGACGTGGGCTGTCATGTGCGAATAGAGACAGAGCTGGAGGATCGTGCCGGCACGGGTCTCGCGCGCGAGCTTGGCGTCCGACACCTCGTAAGACCAGGGCCCGAGCGCGCTCGGCCGGTCGACGCGTTCCAGGAAGTCGGCGCGCCCGTACCAGTGGCCGCTTCTGAGCGCCGCTTGGTAAATCACGTCGGCGCCATCACGCATCGCGGCAATAGTGCGCTGGATACCCGAGCGGTCATCGCCGGGGCCCGGCTCCGATATCCGGCGTCCCTGAGTCCGAAGGTGCTCGAGATAGGCCTTCTCGAGCTCCAGTCCCCTTTCCTGCAGCACCTCGAGCGTCGGATCACGCCACGCAGGCGGCCTAAGAGTGCCGCCAGCGACCGCGAGATCAAGCTGAGTCACGTGACGGCAGCCGAGGTGGCTGGCGAGATCGCTTGCCGACAGATCGATGCCATCTGCCACGTTGCGCATATCAACCGAATAGCACTGTGATCGATCTAGATACAACTACGGATTATAGATCTTCAGGATACGTGGTTCCAGCCATCAATAAGGGTCCGCTGCTCTGCCCAGCTCATCGGCAGCGGTCGTTCCAAACTCTGCAGCATCAGCCCTTGATCCGCATTCCCCGCGAGAATCGCCTGAACGATATCGGGCGCCAGCAATGCCAGCCTCAGGATGCGGCTGACGTAGCTCTTCGAGATGTTCTCGGCGTCTCCGATCTCGCTGACGGAGTTGTACACGCCAGCATCGAGCATGCGCTGCCAACGCCACGCCCGCGCCAGCACCTTGACCAGCGTGCCGTCCGGCCGGGGTTTCGACGCGGGCACGATCGCGGTGCCGTCCGGTGCGACGATCCGCTTGCGGCCGCCGCGGCGCTGGAACCGCATCGGAATCCGGACGACCAGCGTCGTGCCTTCGAGGCGGGTCTGGACGCCGCTCGTCACGCCGCCCTCACCGTCGGCTCGTCGCCCTGCCGCAACTCCCCGATCAGGCTCGCGAGGCCCTCCGCCCTGATCCGCACCTCGAGCGCGTCCTCCTGGACGTCGACCCGCTCGACCAGGAGCTGGACGATGCGCGCCTGCTCGGCCGGGAACAGCTCGTTCCAGACCGTGGCGAAGTCGGCGAGCAGGACCGTGACCTCGCGTTCGGTGACCTCGTCCTCGCCCTCTCGCTTCGCCGCAGCCCAGGCGCGAGCGACCAGCTCCGGCGCGGCCAGCAGCTTCTGGACGTGATCGAGGACGGCGCCCTCGACATCGGCGGCGGGCACGCTCGTGACCGCACAGGTGTCGTACCCGTCCGCGATCGCCTCGCGGGCGACGTAGTATCTGTAGGTGCGTTGGCGCCGGCGGGTGTGGCTTGGCGACATGGGCCGGCCGTTCGGGCCGAAGATCAAGCCCTTCAGGAGCGCGGGCACCTGGGCCCGGGTCGCGGCGCCGCGCCGGTGCGGCGGCGC
>CAVSRN010000044.1:0-69165 GCA_963730195.1 uncultured Alphaproteobacteria bacterium | reverse complement strand
GCGAGGCCTCGACCGGCCAGCAGAAGGCGTGTCTGATCGCCGTGGTCCTGGCCGAGGCGCGCCTGCGCGCCGCCACCGGCGAGCAGCAGCCGGTCCTGCTGCTCGACGAGGCCCTGGCCCATCTCGACCCCGAGCGTCGGAGCGCCCTGTTCGCCGAGCTCACGACCTTGGGCGGCCAGGCCTGGCTGACCGGCACCGAGGCCGCCCTGTTCGCGCCGCTCGGCGCGCGCGCCCAGTTCTTCACCGTTCAGGATTCGACCCTCAAGCGCCATGACCCAGCCCCAGCCCGCTCCGTCTGATCCCACCCTGCCGCGCCGGTTCCGGACGAGATCTACGATTCGACCTCGATCCAGGTCCTCGAGGGCCTGGAGGCGGTGCGCCGCCGGCCGGGCATGTACATCGGCGACACCGACGACGGCTCCGGCCTGCACCACATGGTGTTCGAGGTGGTCGACAACGCGATCGACGAGGCGCTCGCCGGCTACTGCGACCGCATCGAGGTGATCCTGAACGCCGACGGCTCGGTCACGGTCCGCGACAACGGCCGCGGCATCCCGATCGACATCCACGAGGGCGAGGGGGTCTCGGCCGCCGAGGTGATCATGACCCGGCTGCATGCGGGCGGCAAGTTCAACCACAACTCCTACAAGGTCTCGGGCGGCCTGCACGGCGTCGGCGTCTCGGTGGTCAACGCGCTCTCGGAGTGGCTGGAGCTGCGCGTCTGGCGCAACCGCGAGGAGCACATGATGCGCTTTCGCGACGGCGGCGAGCCGGTGGCGCCGCTCGCGGTGACCGGCGCCGCGGTCGACCGGCGCGGCACCGAGCTCACCTTCATGCCCTCGATCGAGGTCTTCTCGAAGACCGAGTTCAGCTACCCGACGCTCGAGCATCGGCTGCGCGAGCTCGCCTTCCTCAACGCCGGCGTCACCATCCTGTTGCGCGACGAGCGCAGCGCCGAGGCGGTCGAGGACGTCCTCCACTACGACGGCGGCCTGCTCGCCTTCGTCGCCTATCTGGATCGCGCCAAGACCGCGATCCACCAGCCGGCGATCCTGCTCGCGGGCGAGCGCGACGGCATCGAGGTCCAGGCCGCGCTCGAGTGGAACGACGGCTACCACGAGACCACCTTGTGCTTCACCAACAACATCCCGCAGCGGGACGGCGGCGCCCATCTCGCCGGCCTGCGCTCGGCGCTCACCCGCTCGATCCAGGCCTACGCCCAGGAGAGCGGCATCGCCAAGCGCGAGAAGGTCGCGCTCTCCGGCGAGGACGCGCGCGAAGGCCTGACCTGCGTGCTCTCGATCAAGATGCCGGACCCCAAGTTCTCGTCCCAGACCAAGGACAAGCTGGTCAGCTCCGAGGTCGGGCCGGTGGTCATGAGCGCGATCGGCGAGGGCTTGAACCGCTGGCTCGAGGAGAACCCGGCGGCCGCGAAAATCATCGTCGCCAAGACGGTCGAGGCGGCGGCCGCGCGCGAGGCGGCGAGGAAGGCGCGCGAGCTGACCAGGCGCAAGGGCGTGCTGGATGTCGCCAACCTGCCGGGCAAGCTCGCCGACTGCCAGGCGCGCGATCCGGCCGAGGCCGAGCTGTTCCTGGTCGAGGGCGACAGCGCCGGCGGCTCCGCCAAGCAGGGCCGCAACCGCGTCTTCCAGGCGATTCTGCCGCTTCGCGGCAAGATCCTGAACGTCGAGCGGGCGCGCCTCGACAAGATCCTGGGCTCGGGCGAGATCGGCACCATGATCACAGCACTCGGCACCGGCATCCGGGACGACTTCGACCTCGCCAAGCTCCGCTATCACCGCATCATCATCATGACCGACGCCGACGTCGACGGCGCCCACATCCGGACTCTGCTGCTGACCTTCTTCTACCGCCAGATGCCGGAGATCATCGAGGCCGGCCACCTGTACATCGCCCAGCCGCCGCTTTACCGGGTCAAGCGCGGCAATGCCGAGCGCTACCTGAAGAACGACGCCCAGCTCGAGGACTTCCTGATCGCGGCCGGCCTCGAGGACGCCCGCCTCAAGGGCGCGGGCGATGCCCTCTACGAAGGCGAGCGCCTCGGCAAGCTGGTCGAGGAGGCGCGCCGGGCGGTCGGCCTGATCCACGCCCTCGAGCGGCGCCTGCCGGCCGAGCTGGTCGAGGCCGCCGTGCTCGAGGGTGCGCTCGCCGAGGAGGCGCTGACCGAGCAGGCGGCCGGCCAGGGCTTCGCCCAGCGGATCGCGGCCCGCCTCTCGGGCGATGGCCGCGAGACCTGGGGCGGCACCCGCGCCGAGGAAGGCGCCCTGCTGTTCACCCGCCGCCGCGGCGAGCGCCGCGACCGCTACCGCCTCGATCCGCAGATCGCGCGCAGCCCCGAGGCGCGCCGCCTGAACGCCGCCATGGCCGAGCTCCGAAAAGCCTTCGCCGAGCCCGCGACCCTCGAGCGCAAGAGCACGGAAACCCGGCTCACCGGCCCGCTCGCCCTGGTCGCGACCCTGCTCGCCCAGGGCCGCAAGGGCCTCGCGATCCAGCGCTACAAGGGCCTCGGCGAGATGAACCCCGAGCAGCTCTGGCAGACCACCCTCGACCCCGAGGTCCGCAGCCTGTTCCAGGTCAAGGTCGACCACGCCGACGAGGCCGACGAGATCTTTTCCACCCTCATGGGCGACGTGGTCGAACCCCGCCGCGACTTCATCCAGGACAACGCGCTCAAGGTGGTGAACCTCGACGTTTGAGTGCAATGGTGGCGTCCCAGGCAGCGAGACCGAGATTGTCGATGTGCGCTTCGACGAACGGCGAATGTACGTCCGGTTCCAGGACGGCCGCGAGATCTCGGTGCCGCTGTGGTGGTACCCGCGCCTGCTGCGCGCCACACCGGCGCAGCGCAACAACTGGGAAATTCTCCCCTTCGGCGACGCCCTACACTGGCCCGACATCGACGAGGACCTCGACGTCCACGGCTTCCTGATCGGCGCCAAGGCTCCGGGAGCCACACCGCCGGTCGAGGCGAAAGCGTAGGGCGGCCCAGAAAAAATCCAGACCCCGTTTCCCCCCGATCTTGTCGGTTTGGTCCGGCATGAACCCGCGCCCGCTGTGCGAAATCACTTTCACGGATTGGAAGCCCGCACGAGTTTGCAGCAGCACTGGTAGGCGCGTGGCGAACCGCACACGTATAGGATGTGTGCGCGTGCCTTGGGACGGACAGCCGTTCCGATGCGGGACCCGCCACTGCTCCTGTGGCGTCAAGGGGGCAGGGGCGGCGCCGTCGCTCCGCTTTGCGCAGACCACAGTTAGCCGATATCATAGGGCTTCACCATCGGGGGTAGGATGGCAATGGCTTGGGTTGACCGATTAACTCGTGGACTGCGCTCTCTCCTAATGATGGGGGGAGCCCATCACCCGCTGACCATTCTCGCGGGGATAGCTGGCGGGATCGTTGTGCAGGGTCTGCTGTCCGTCGTGGCGCAAACCACGGCGGTGCCGGGCTGGCTCAAGGCACTAGCGCAACTCCACGTTGGTTATTTTATTGCGCTTGGCGTGTTTAGCGCGGCGATCGCCATTCTCATCAGCCGACGGCGGTTTGAAGATAAAACGAGTTCGTACGTTGCATACAATCGAAACGATCATTGAACACGGCGACCTGAACGAGATTGAGAGACGGCAAGCGTGGCGTAACGTCTTGGCGAAGGCCGTGGAGGCGTTCCGCCCTGATGTCGAAATCGGAGACACATTGGCCGCCGACGCTAACCAAAGCGAACCAACCTCTGATCAGATAAACCGCATCTTTGGCACGAAACATGCCAACAGAACGTGAGATATATGAACGCCTCTTTGGTGGTGTTCTTGAACCAGAAATCTTTGCTCGGGAAATCATCGCGTTTGGATACTTGCATTGGCAGAAATGGCGACTCATCAAGGCTTGGGAGAATAGATCACACTCCACAGCAACGGATGACGATATGATAGCGGCATCTAACGGTTTCACTAACAATGAAGTAGACCACTACCTCCAATTAGCCACGCGAGCCCTGAACAATGCGAATCGGCCTGCTTTGCGATGGTCCTATGGATTCTGGCAGAGTTTCTGGGCTGGCATCTCTTCTAGCCTAACTTTGCTCGCGATCCTCACGTTCATCTATTACGCGTTTCAAGCTGGATTTGGTTTGGATTTTCTCAAGCTCTTGGGCATCAAAGATTGATACCGGCTAATGTAGCATATTGCCTTCCGCCGCGGCGATGATGGCATCGTGGTCGCACTGGTCGATCGTGCGGGTGATGACCGCCCACTGTTCCTCGTCGGCAGCGCTGAACATCTCCATGCCGACCGGGATGTGGCCCATGTTGAGGCAGGCCTTGATGACCTCGGCGCGCTCGGCCTTGAGGTCCTCGTAGGTCGAGCTGACGAAGATCTGGTACTTCACGTTCATGGCGCGGGCCGCAAGCCAACCGCAGATCGCAGAACCCTACGCCTCACCCCGCCCACGGACAAGCCGATCTCGAGTTCCGGGCGGATTCCTACCTTTAATCGGGCAAGGGGGCGGTTGCTCAGGAGTTGCTGCCCGCCCGCGCGCACCGCCGGGCCGCCCGCAAGGCCGCCCGACAACATCATCAGCCGCGCGACCGGCAGCTCGACGCCGCCGACTCTTCCCTGCTGATCGCCCTCGGCGTCCGTCGCGACCGCCAGGAGGCGCGCCGCTCCGCGCCGACCATCGGGGCCGGCGCGCCCCGCGCCTCACTCCTTGATCGCGCCGGTCATCGAGGAGACGTAGTGCTCGACGAAGAACGAGTAGATGATCGCGACCGGGATCGAGCCGAGCAGCGCGCCGGCCATCAGAGCCCCCCAGTGGTAGACGTCGCCCTCGACCAGCTCCGAGAGCACCGCGACCGGCACGGTCTTGTTCTCGGACGAGGAGATGAACGTCAACGCGTAGATGAACTCGTTCCAGCAGAGCGTGAAGGAGAAGATGCCGGCCGAGATCAGACCCGGGATCGACAGCGGCAGGATGATCTTGGTGAGAATCTGGACGCGGCCGGCGCCGTCGATCAGGGCGCATTCCTCGAGCTCGTACGGGATCGATTTGAAATAGCCCATCAAGAGCCAGGTCGAGAACGGGATCAGGATGGTCGGATAGGTCAGGATCAGGGCGAGCGGGCTGTCGAACAGGCCGTATTGGAAGACGATGATCGCGAGCGGGATGAACAGGATCGAGGGTGGCACCAGATAGGCGAGGAAGATCATGCCGCCGATCGTGCTCGAGCCCCGGTAGCGGACGCGCACGATCGCGTAGGCGGCCATCACGCTCGCGATCAGCGACAGGATGGTGGCACTCACCGAGACGTACATGGTGTTCCACATCCAGCGCGGATAGGCGGTCTCGAACAACAGCTTGTGGAAATGGTCGAGCGTCGGGTGGGCAACCCACCAGGGGTTGCTGGTGTGCATGTCGAGCAGCTCGTTGTTCGGCTTGATGCTGGTCAGGCTCATCCAATAGAACGGGAACAACAGAAAAATCAGGAACAGGATGATCGGCAGATAGACCGTGATCACCTTGGTGTGGAAGCGCTCGAGGTACTCCATGCCCTCGCGCTCGCGCCGGCGGCGGTCCCACCAGCCCTGGAGCCGGCCGACTTTGTTCGCCGTGACCTGATCGGCGCGCGGGCGGGTCAACGGTTCGGCCATGGCCGGTCGCTCCTCGTCCTGGGCTCGCGTTCAGTCGTCGATGCCGCCCTGCTGCCACTTGCGCCGCTGCAGGCCGAACCAGCTGAACATGATGGCGCCGAGCAGGAAGGGGATCATCGCGGTCGAGATCGCGGCACCCTCGCCGAGCGAGCCGCCGAGGATCGCGCGCTGGAAGCTCAGCGTCGCCATCAGGTGGGTGGCGTTGAGCGGGCCGCCCCGGGTCATGGCGTAGATCAGCTGGAAGTCGGTGAAGGTGAACAGCACCGAGAAGGTCATGACCACGGCGATGATCGGGGTCAGCAGCGGGAAGGTGACGTGCAGGAACATCTGCCGGCGGTTGGCGCCATCGATGATCGCGGCCTCGTAGAGGGTCGGCGAGATGGTCTGCAGGCCGGCCAGCAGGGTGATCGCGACGAACGGGATGCCGCGCCAGACGTTGGCGACGATCACCGAGGCGCGGGCGTTGTTCGGCTCACCGAGGAAGTCGATGTACTGATCGATCAGGCCGAGCCGCTCGAGCGACCAGCTGATGATCGAGAACTGGGGGTCGTAGATCCACCAGAAGGCGATCGCCGAGAGCACCGTCGGCACGATGAACGGCAACAGCACGATCGCCCGGATGAAGGCCTTGAACGGGATCGAGTGGTTGAGCAGGATCGCGAGGTAGAGGCCGAGCCCGAATTTGAACACGCTGGCGACGATCGTGTACAGGAAGGTGTTGAACACCGCGAGCCAGAACACCGGGTCGTCCCACAGCCAGGCGAAGTTCTCGAGGCCGATGAAGACGCCCGGGCGCCCGATCTTGGTATCGGTGAAGCTCAGCCAGATGCCGAGGCCGAGCGGATAGGTCAGGAACAGGATCAGGAACGCGCCCGCCGGCAGCATGAACCAGAAGCCGACCCAGTTGCGATTGTGCTTGAGCCGGGCCCAGGCCCACCAGGGGGGGGCGGCGGCGGCGTGGTTTGCCCGTCCGGCGATCGTCGCCACGCTGCTGATCCTTTCCTCGAACGGGGAAGCCCGTGGGGCCGCGGCTTGCGAGCCAAGCCCTTATGCCGCCAAGCCCCTGCTCAGACGGGGCGAGCGCGGTGGGCGCGCTTCCCGGCTTCGGCCATGGCGGCCGCCGGGCTCGCCGCGCCGGTCATGGCTTGCGCCCCCCTTCGACGCGCCTGTCGACGCGCAGGAAGTCGGCCGCGGTCGAGCCTTGGCGCCGGCGGCGAACCTGATCATCGCAAAGACCTCCCCGATTTGGGCCTCCGACCCTTGCCATCGCGCGCGCTCGGCGTGACCCACGCTGGCGGCACGACACCAGAGCTGGATGCTACCGTCAGGCTACTCCACAAACGCCGCCGCTGTCACGAGGCGGGCGCCGACAAAGTCGCAAGGGCCGGACGGGAAGTCCGCGGGGCGCCCCTGTCTGCCCGCCCCGCCCGGCTCAGGCAGCTGCCTCGGTGGCGTGACGACGCCGCCGGTCGTCCGGCCCGGCGCCCCGCCGCGGCCGCCGCGGCTCGAGCCATGTGGCAAAACCGTGGACCGCGCGGGAAGAACGCCTTACACTCCGAACAATGGCTGACATGTCGCCGGTCGGATCCGGCCCCGCGTCATGGCTTGGCCTGCTACCATGCGAGGCCTTAACAGGGAGGCAGCAAATGAAGAAGATTGAATCGACCACGCTCACGACGCCAACCAAGGCCGCCCTGACGCGGCGGAGGTTCGTCGAGACCACAGCCGTGGCTGGCGGGACGCTGCTCGCCACGCGCTTCCTCGGCGGCAAGGCGCCGGCCTATGCGCAGGCGCGCAAGGTGCACTATCTCCAGTGGAGCAGCTTCATCCCCGATGCCGACGTCGAGATCGATCGCGAGGCCGCGGAGTTCACGAAGGCGACCGGGATCGCGGTCACCGCCGAGAAGATCAATCAGAACGACATGACGGCCCGGATCACCGCCGCGATCGAGAGCGGCAGCGGCGCCGACGTGATCCAGCTGAACGCCAACCAGCCGCAGCTGTTCGCCCATGGTCTGGCCGACCACAACGCGCTCATGGCCGAGCTCGGCGGCGATCAGATCTACGAGTGGGCGCGCGACGTCGCCGTGGTCGACGGGGTCGCCCGCGGCGTGCCGCTGTTCAACCTCGGCAATGCCACCGTCTACCGCAAGGACGTGTTCGACGAGCTGGGCATCCAACCGCCCAACACCTGGGACGACTATCTCAAGGTCGGCACGGCGATCAAGAACGAGAATCTGCCAGTCGGGCAGACGCTCGGCCACACCTTCGGCGATGCCCCGACCTTCGTCTACCCGCTGCTGTGGAGCTTCGGCGGCATGGAGGTCGACAAATCCGGCAAGGTGGCGATCGACTCCGAGGGCACCCGCGACGCGCTCGCTTTCATGAAAGAGTTCTGGGAAGCGGCCTGCGATCCCGGCGGCTTTGCCTGGGACGACACCAGCAACAACCGCGCCTTCCTCGGCCAGACCATCGGCGCGACCCTGAACGGCGCCAGCATCTACTTCGTTGCCAAGAACAGTCCCGACAAGTACCCGGGCTTTGCCCAGAAGCTCAACCACTTCCTCAATCCCGAGGGCCCGGGCGGCCGGTTCCATCTGGTCCAGCCGCGAACGCTCAGCATCATGGAGTACTCGCAGGACAAGGAAGCCGCCGCCGAGTACATCCGGTGGTCGTTCAAGGACGAGAACTTCGACAAGTTCATGTGGGTCAACCAGGGCTACGTCCAGGGTCTGACGTCGAAATGGGAGACCCACCCGGTGTGGAAGTCCGATCCGGCGATCTCGATCTACGCCACCAATCCGCGCTTTGGCCGCAACCCCGGCTTCGCCGGGCCGCCGAACCGACAGTCGGGCGAGGTCGTGGAGAAGTACATCCTCGTCGACATGTTCGCCCGCGCCGCGCGCGGCGAGGACCCCAAGGCGATCGCCGAATGGGCCCAGAAGGAGCTCGCGAACGTCTACGGCGCCTGACGTTCCGACGAGGTTGACGCGGATGCCGCGGCGGCCGGGGCGATGGCCCCGCCGCCGCGGTCCACCCTCACGCTGACCCGGCAGAGCGATGAAATCCACCTTGCCCACCGACACCGCCCGCGTTCAGATCGCCGACGTTCCGCTCGAGCGCCGGGCACAGATGGGCCGGATCGCGCTGGCGCTCGAGGACGAGAGGATCCTGGCGTTCACCCTGCTGACGCCGGCCTTGATCCTGATCATGGTGTTCATCGCTTACCCGTTCTGTCTGGGCATCTGGATGTCGCTGACCGACAAGTTGGTGGGCACGCCCGGCAAGTTCATCGGCCTCGGCAACTACGTCCGCCTGCTGCAGAGCGACATCTTCCGGACCGCCGCCTGGAACACCGTGTTCTTCACCGTCATGGCGACCGTGTTCAAGGCCGCGCTCGGGATGTGGCTCGCGGTTCTGCTCAATCGCAAGTTCCGCCTGTCGCGGATCACCCGGGCGACCGTGCTGCTGCCGTTCATCGTGCCGACGGTGCTGAGCACGCTCGCCTGGCTGTGGATGTTCGACGCCACCTTCAGCGTCTTCAACTGGGTCCTGCGCTGGCTGTGGCAGATGCAGATCGGCCTGTTCGGGATCTCGCTCAAGGCCAACTGGGGTTACTTCCACGGGCCCCTGTGGCTCGGTGATCCCGGCTGGGCGATGTCGTCGGTGATCCTCGTCAATGTCTGGCGGGGCCTGCCGTTCTTCGCGATCTCGTTTCTCGCCGCCCTGCAGACCATTCCCCAGGAACTGTACGACGCCGCGGACCTCGATGGTGCCACCGGCTGGCGCAAGTTCTGGCATGTGACCCTGCCGATGATCAAGCCGGTGGCGATCGTCGTGGTCGTGTTCTCGATCGTCGTCACCTTTGCGGACTTCCAGCTGGTCTACGTCCTGACCCGCGGCGGCCCGAACAACGCCACCAACCTGCTGGCCACGCTGGCCTATCAGCTCGGCATGACCTCGGGCAACCTCGGCCAGGGTGCTGCGGTGTCGCTGTTCATGCTGCCGATCCTGGCCATGGTGATCGTCTTCCAGCTCTGGTATCTGCGCCGCCAGGGCGTACACTGAGCGCGCGCGCCAAGAATTACCGGGAGCGACCCGATGGGCTCGATCGTCGGCGAGACCTACCTCAAGCGGTTGCTGGTCTTCTACATACCGCTGTTCCTGTTCATATTCATGACGCTGTTCCCGTTCCTGTGGATGTTCATCACGTCGATCAAGCCCGACCCGGAGCTCTACAATCCACGGCTGTCCCCGTTCCTGGTCCGCGAGCCGACCCTGAGCCACTGGAAAAGCTTGTTAAATGACACCCTGTTCGTTCAGTGGGCGATCAACACGCTCTGGGTCGCGACCGCGTCCACCGCGATCTCGCTGTTCGCCGGCGTGCTGGCCGGCTACGCGCTGGCCCGGCTGGTCTTTCCTGGCTCGACGGCGGTCGGGATCTCGATCTTCGTGACCTACCTCGTGCCGCCGACGCTGCTGTTCATCCCGCTGACCGGCGTGGTCTCGTGGATGGGCCTCCAGGACTCGACCTGGTCGCTGATCTTCACCTATCCGACCTTTCTGGTGCCGTTCTGCACCTGGCTGCTGATGGGCTATTTCCAGACCATCCCCAAGGAGCTCGAGGAGTGCGCCCGGATCGACGGCGCGACGCGCCTCCAGGCGATGATCTTCATCATCCTGCCGCTCGCCATCCCCGGCATTCTGTCGGCCGGGATCTTTGCCTTCACGCTGTCCTGGAACGAGTTCCTGTACGCGCTGGTCTTCATCTCCTCGCCGCAGAACAAGACCATCCCGGTCGGCGTGACCAGCGAATTGATCAAGGGCGACGTGTTCTTCTGGGGTTCGCTGATGGCCGGCGCGCTGCTCGGCTCGGTGCCGGTGGCGATCGTGTATTCCTTCTTCGTCGAGTACTACGTGTCCGGGATCACCGGGGCGGTCAAAGGCTGAGCCGAGCGTCGCGCTAGTTGTCGTCGCGCGGTTCGGCGGCCTCGAGCCAGGCCTGATTGACGCAGTTGCGCAGCCGTTGTCCGAGCAGGTAGTCGCGCACCGTCTCGGCCGATTTGCGCCGCAGGTCGGTCCGGCCATCGGGCGAGAACCAGGCAATGTGGGGGGTCAGCAGCAGACGGCCGTCGAGCCACGGCTCGCGGCGGCGGAAGGCCTGGATCAGCGGATGTGCCGGATCGGGCGGCTCGGCCGGCAGGACGTCGAGCCCGGCGCCGCCCAGCCGGCCGTGGCGGAGCGCTGCCTCGAGCGCGCCGAGGTCGACCAGCCCGCCGCGCGCGGTGTTGATCAGGAGGGCGCCTTTCTTGATCGCTGCCAGGGCCTGGCCATCGATCAGGTTGGCGTTGTCGGCGCTGAGCGGGCAATGCAGGCTGACCACGTCGGCCTCGGCGAGCAGCTCCTCGAGGCTCCACGCCCGGCGATAGCCCTGCGCCAGATCGGCGCCATCCGGCAGATAGGGATCATAGAAGCTGACCTCCATGTCGAGGCCGCGCGCCCGACGGGCGGCCGCGGTGCCGATCCGGCCCAGACCGACGACCCCGAAGCGGGCGCCACGCAGGCGGCGGACCAGCGGCGCGCCGGCCCAGTGCCAGCCGGCGTGCGGATCGGCGAGCAGACGGGCGTGATAGGACACCAGGCCGCGGGCGAGCCCGAGCATCAGCGCGATCGCGTGGTCGGCGACTTCGGTGGTGCCGTAGTCGGGCACGTTGCAGACCGGGATCCGCCGCTCGCCGCAGGCGGCGAGGTCGATGTGGTCGTAGCCGACGCCCGCCCGGACCAGGATCCGGCAAGCCGCCAGCCGGTCGATCAGGGCTCGGTCGAACGGCACGCCGAAGTACACGATCAGGGCCTCGGCGGTGCGCCAGCATTCATCCGGGATGCGATCCGCGCTGAGCTCGTGGTGGACCGCGAGCTCGAAGGCCGCGCCGAGCACGTCGCGCTCGATCAGGGCGTCGTCCTCGAACAGCGCATCGGGTAGCAGAACCAGCATGGCCTCGATCCCAGCCTCCTCGCCAGCCGCGAAGGTAGCAGGCGCGGCCGGTTCGTCCAGCCCCCACCGGAATTCCGGCGGGCCACGCGCCCGCCCGATGATCGCCCTGTCATCCGCTCTCAAGCCGGGCTAAGAAGGTTTCCGGCGCAGCGGACCGGCGGTAGCCTCCGGGCCGCCGCGGCCCCACCCTCACCTGAGCTTCCGGTGACCTGGCGATGCAGCTCGACGACTATCAGGCGGCGGCCCGGCGGACCGCGATCTACGACCACCGGTTTCGCGTCGTCTATCCGGCGCTCGGGCTCGCGAGCGAGGCGGGCGAGGTCTGCGGCAAGATCAAGAAGGTCCTGCGCGACCAGGCCGGTGATTTCGCCGAGGCGCCGCGCGCGGCGCTCGCGGACGAGCTCGGCGACGTGCTCTGGTACATCGCCGTGCTGGCGGCCGACCTCGGCCTGTCGCTCGACGAGATTGCGGCCCGCAACCTCGACAAGCTGGGCTCGCGCCTGGCGCGGGCGCAGATCGGCGGCAGCGGCGACCGCCGTTGACCTCGGCAAGGGACCCGGGCGCGGTTGCCGGCGGTCCGCGGTAACCGATCGACAACCAGCCGGCGCTACAGTTGGCCTCTCGCCCGCGGCCGGCGGACCGGGGCCGCGTCTCGAGCAGGAGTCCCACCCGCGACCTCGACTCGGCAGGGCCGATGATCGGCCTAGGTTATCCTTCTGAAGACTGGGAAGTAGCAACGCCCACCCGGGCTGGTATCGACCCCGCTCCAGAAAGGCAATGGCACGTGGCGGAAGTCCCCTTGAAGCCCATATCGGCGATCGGCTCGGCTCTGATGCCGGCCCGGGTCCGCCTGATGGCGGTCGCCCTGGCCGGGCTGATCGGCCTCGGGCTGCCGGTGCCGGTGTCCGCCGGCGCCGGGCAGGACCTCCAGGTGATCGACGGTGACACCCTGCAGAGCGGCGCCGACATCATCCAGCTCTACGGCATCGACGCGCCCGAGCTCGGTCAGGTGTGCCTGCGCGACGGCAAGCCCTGGGCCTGCGGCGTCGAGGCCGCCTTCGCCCTGCAGAAGCTCGTCAGCCTGAGCGGCAGTCCGGTGGTCTGCAAGGCCTGGCGCGAACCCCGCAAGGTCCGAGGCCCGAATCGGGAGCTGATCCGGGTGTGCCTGGTCGGACCCGATCAGGATCTGGCCCAGGCCATGCTCCGCAATGGCTATGGCATGGCCCTGCCGGGCAGTTTTCCTTTTTACAGCCAGCTCGAGAGCCAGGCCAAGAAGGCTGGCCTCGGCATCTGGGGCAGCGACTTCACGCCGCCCTGGGAATGGCGGGGCGGCAGCCGGCAGAAGTTCGAGGCCGGCCAGCCGCGCGAGAACTGCAACGTCATCACCAGGGTGAGCAGCGCAGGGGAGCGCATCTACCTGGTGCCCGCGGATGCCGATTACCAGAACGCCGCCGCCCACGAGGCCCACGGCCAACCGCGGTTCTGCAGCGACGAGGCCGCCCGTCAGGCCGGCTGGCAGCGCGCCGGCGAGACCGACGGCAGCACGGTCCGCTAGATCGAGGCGATCAGGAGCCCTCTCTCGGCGGCACGCCTGCTGAAACGCCGCGCGCCCCCTACGACGGCTGGAAATGCTTGGACAGGGAAAGACCCTGGCGCTGGTAGGAGGAGCCGATGCCGGCGCCGTAGAGGCGGTCCGGGCGGGCGATCAGGCGCTCGTAGATCAGCCGCCCGACCCGCTGGCCGTCCTCGAGCACGAACGGCACCTCGTGCGAGCGCACCTCGAGCACCGCGCGCGTGCCCCCCGGGTCGCTGCCCGGGGCCGGGCTCTCGCCATCGGGAGCGCCGCCACCGCCGGCATCGGGATGGCCGAAGCCCGGATCGAAGAAGCCCGCATAATGCACCCGGAACTCGCCCATGGCGGTGTCGTAGGCGAGCATCTCGGCGGCATGGTCGGCGGGCACCCGGACCGCCTCCTTGGACGCCAGGATGTAGAACTCGCCCGGGTCCAGGACCAGCAGGCGGTCGCGCGCGGCCCGGACCCGATGCCAGAAGTCGGCCGGCTGGTAGTGGCGCAGCCGGCGCAGATCGATCAGGCCGGCGTGGCGGCGCGCCCGATAGCCGATCACCTCGTCGACGCCCCGGCCGGCGAGGTCGACCGTGATCGGCACGCCCTTCTTGATCTCGTCGCGCTCCAGGCCCGGGGCGAGCAGGCGATCGCGCTCGTTCAGGCGGCGCATGGCATCGTCGCTCGGCAAGGGGCTGCCGCGCTTGATCCGGATCTGGTTCAGCCGGTCGCCCTTCCTGACCAGAACGCTGAAGGTGCGGGGCGAGATCTCGGCGTAGAGCGGCCCCTGGTAGTTGGCGCGGATCCGGTCGAACTCGCCGCCGTAATCGGTGATCAGGCGGACGAACACGTCGAGCCGGCCGATCGAGCTCTTGGGGTTGGCGATCGCCGAGGTGCGCTTGCGGAGCGCCAGGCTCTCCATCAGCTCGACGATGTAGACGCAACCCTTCTCGAGCACGGCGCCGGCCTCGGAGAGCTCGAAGCGGTGCATCGCGAACGCGTCGATCTTGTCCTGGACGGTCGCGGCCTCGCCCGGCAGGAAGCTCGCGCGCACCCGATAGGCGGTCGCCCCCAGGCGCAGATCGAGGCTCGCCGGCTGCAGCTGCTCGGGCTCGATCGGGACCAGCGACTGGATCTCCCGGCTGTGCTCGATCAGGCCGCGGAGGTGCTGCGCCGGCAGCAGCCCGGTCGCATGGAGGCCGCCTGGCAGATCGTCCTCGGTGAACAGATTGGGCGCGCTCGGGGCCATCGGCGCCTGGCTTTCCTGGCTGTCTCGACCCTCAGCCTAGCCGAGCGGCGCGCTCGGCCAAAATGCATTTTGGCGCACAAGTTGCTCTCAAATCCATCCACACAAGACCGGGCCAATTTATCTTGTATTTGACGAAGTTATCCGGATTGTCCACAGATGCGCAAATTTTCCCGCCTGTTCGGGGAATATTCCCGAAGCGGCGGCCCGCTCGCGGACTTCGGTCAGGCAGGACGCCCAGCATCCCATGGACGGTCGCCGCGATCAACGGTGTTTGTGCGCCGAGCGGCGCGGGCGCGCGCCTGGCCGCGTGACAGGGCGGCCGGGCTGACGTAATTTCCCGCCCGAGATAGGGAGAACGGCGCCATGAACCCGCTCGGCATCAACGCGCTGGTGTTCGCGTCCGGCTCGAGCGAGCCCGACGGCGAGCGCGCGATCGCCGCCGCGGCCCGTCATGGCTACGACGTCATCGAGATCCCGCTCCGCGACCCGAGCCGGATCGACGTCCCGCGCACCCGCCGCCAGCTCGAGCACGCCGGTCTTCGGCCGGTGGCCTCCATGGCGCTCGGCTTCTCGAGCGACATCTCGAGCGGCGACCCGGAGAACGTCGCCCGCGGCGAGGCGCGGCTCAACCTGGCCCTCAGCGTGACCCGGGACCTCGGCGCGGGGCTGCTGACCGGGGTTCTCTACTCGGCCCGGGGCCGCTATGGCTTGCCGCCGACCGAGGCCGGCCGCTGGAACTGCCTGCGCGTGCTCGCCCGCCTGGCCGAGCGCGCCGCGGCCGCCGACATCACCCTCGGCGTCGAGGCGGTCAACCGCTACGACAGCAACCTGGTCAACACCGCCAGCCAGGCGCTGGCCCTGATCGACCAGGTCGGGGCCCCCAACCTGGTCGTGCATCTCGACAGCTACCACATGAACCTCGAGGAGGGCGATCCGGCGGCCGCGATCGAGCGCTCGGGCGCGCGGCTCGGCTATGTCCAGCTGGGCGAGAGCCATCGCGGCTATCTCGGCACCGGCAGGATCGAGTTCGGCAGCCTGTTCCGGGCGCTCGCCAAGGTCGGCTACCAGGGCCCGATCACCTTCGAGGCGTTCAGCGCCGGCAGCGGCGATCCCGCGCTGGCCGCGGAGCTGGCGGCGTGGCGGCCGATCTGGACCGACGGCAACGATCTCGCACGCCACGCCCGCCGCTTCATGGCGTCGGAGTGGGAGGCGGCCGCGCACCGGGTTTCCTGAGCGCGCAACCGACATCGCAAACGGGGAGCAGAGCCATGGCACTGAAGCCGCATCTGATCGGCGGGGAGTGGGTCGCGAGCAGCGAGGCGGGGGACGACATCAACCCGTCCGACCTCAAGGACGTGGTCGGCAGCTATGCCCGCGCGGATCGGGCAACGGCGGAAAAAGCGATCGCGGCCGCCAAGGCGGCTTTTCCGGGTTGGGCGCGGAGCACGCCGCAGCAGCGCTTCGATCTGCTCGATGCGGCCGGCGACGAGATCCTGAAGCGCCGCCAGGAGCTGGGCGAGCTGCTCGCGCGCGAAGAGGGCAAGACCCTGCCCGAGGGCATCGGCGAGGCGGCGCGCGCCGGCCAGCTGTTCAAGTTCTTCGCCGGCGAGACGCTGCGCCTGGCCGGCGAGCGGGTGGCCTCGGTCCGGCCCGGGATCGAGGTCGACATCACCCGCGAGCCCTTGGGCGTGGTCGGGCTGATCACGCCCTGGAACTTCCCGCTCGCGATCCCGGCCTGGAAGATCGCGCCGGCGCTCGCCTACGGCAACTGCGTCGTGTTCAAGCCCGCGGACCTGGTGCCGGGCTCGGCCTGGGCGATCGCCGACATCCTGGCGCGTGCCGGTGCACCCGCCGGCGTCTTCAACCTGGTCATGGGCCGGGGCTCGGTGGTCGGCGAGGCGCTGCTCGAGAGCCCGGACGTCGCCGCGATCAGCTTCACGGGCTCGGTCGAGACCGGCCGCCACATCGCGAAGACGTGCGCCGCGCGCCTGGCCAAGTTCCAGCTCGAGATGGGCGGCAAGAACCCCTTGATCGTGCTCGACGACGCCGATCTCGCGATCGCGGTCAATTGCGCGGTCAACGGCGCCTTTTTCTCGACCGGCCAGCGCTGCACGGCGTCCTCGCGCCTGATCGTGACCGAAAAGATCCACGACCGCTTCGTCGGCGCCATGGTCGAGCGCCTGAAGGCGCTCAAGGTCGACCACGCGCTCAAAGCCGGCACCGAGATCGGCCCGGTGGTCGATCAGAGCCAGCTGAACCAGGACCTCTCCTACCTCGAGATCGGCCAGAAGGAGGGTGCCAAGCTCGCGGTCGGCGGCGAGCGCCTCAAGCGCGAGACCGAGGGTTTCTATCTGTCACCGGCGCTGTTCACCGAGACCACCAACCAGATGCGGATCAACCAAGAGGAGATCTTCGGGCCGGTCGCGACGGTGATCCGGGTCAAGGACTACGACGAGGCGCTTCAGGTCGCCAACGACACGCCCTACGGGCTCTCGGCCGGGATCTGCACGAGCTCGCTCAAGCATGCGAGCCACTACAAGCGCAACGCCGAGGCGGGCCTGGTGATGGTCAACCTGCCGACCGCCGGCGTCGACTACCACGTGCCGTTCGGCGGCCGCAAAGGCTCGAGCTACGGCCCGCGCGAGCAGGGCCGCTACGCGGTCGAGTTCTACACCCAGGTCAAGACCGCCTACACCCTGCCCTGAGAGCCTGTGAAAGAATGCCCGAAACGCTGCGATCGCGCCAGAAAACGCCAATGATTTCAATGGGCATTTTTTCGCGGGCTCGATTGATTCACAAACTCTGAGCCGGGCAGCGCCGGCGAGCCGATCGACCGCTCGCCGGCGGACCCGGGTCAGGTTACGCGGGCAGGACGCCCTTGGCCTTGGCGGTGTGGGTCGCGATCAGATCCATCAGCGCCGGCGACAGGCAGTCGTAGGGCTCGAGGCCAAGCTCCTCCAGGCGCGCGCGGACCGCGGGCATCTCGTCGGGCTTGGTCCCCGCCTCGATGATCGAGGACACGAAGGCCGCGAATTCGGGCGCCGACCAGCCGCTGTCCGGGGACAGCTCGGTATGGATGAAGTCGAAGCCGTAGAACGGATGGCCCTTGTTCTCGATCCGGCCGTACATGTGCACGCCACAGCCCTTGCAGGCGTAGCGCTGGATCGCCGCCGACGGGTCGACGATCTGGAGCTTGTCGGCGTTCGCGGTGACGCTCAGGTTGTCCCGCCCGACCACGGCGACCTGCGAGAACAGGGCGCCCGCCGGCTTCCAGCATTTGGTGCAGCCGCAGACGTGGTTGAAGGCGGACTGCCCCTTGATGCTCACCCGGACCGGCCGGTCGGTGCATTTGCAGACCAGCGTCCCGCCGGCGAAGTTCTGCGCCGCGGGCTTGATGCCATGATCCACGGCCGGGTGAATCGAGATTGCCATAGTAGCCTCCCCTGTCGCCTCGACTGACGGTTGTCATCCGCCCGATACGGGCTTGATCGAGCCCCGATAATGCGACCAAGGGCAGAGCCACGCAAGGCGAGATTGAAACCCTGGCGGGGGCCGGAGAGTGAGCGCCTTCCGGCGCGCCGCACGGCTGTGCTAAGCTGCGCCGCACCCAGGAACCAACGCCATGGCGACCCGGATCGAGGAGCTCTACGAGCAGGACTTCTACGCCTGGACCCAGGCCCAGGCGGCGGCTTTGCGCGGTCTCGCCGACCTGCGCCCCAACCTCGACCTCGACTTTCCCCACCTGATCGAGGAGGTGGCGGACTTGGGCACGAGCCAGCGCGACACGGTCCGCAGCCAGCTGCGCCGGATCATCGAGCACTGCCTGAAGCTGGAGTATTCCCGCGCTCTCGACCCTCGCGGCGGCTGGTACGATTCGATCATCGACGCCCGCGCCGTGCTCGACGACAAGCTCAGCCCCTCGCTGCGGCGCGACCTCGAGGAGCACTTGCCGCGCCTCTGGACCCAGGCCCGGAGCAAAGCCGACAACGGCCTCCGCCGCTTCGCCGAGCCCGCCGCCGCCGACCTGCTGCCGGCCGATTTTCCCTACCTCCTCGACGACCTCCTGACCGACGCCTGGTACCCGCCCAACCGCCGCGGCCTGCCCGACGACCGCTGAAGCCCCCCCGCGCGCTTTCCTCGCTGTCGTCCTCGGGCTCGACCCGAGGACCCGGAGCCGGGTGACTACGGCGTGATCCAACCCAACGCATTGGCGACATAGAACGCGCCCGCCATGCCGCGATTGGCGGCGCCGAGCAGCAGGTCGCCGACCGGGCGCCAGAACTCGCCGATGGCGAACACGAAGACTGCCGCCAGCGACGAGCGGCGCCGCGATCCCGATCACCCAGGTCCAGACCAGGTGCCAGGACGCCTTGCGGATCGCCCAGGCCTCGTTCGCGCGCAGCCCCGCGGCGATCGCGAGGCGCTTCTGGTCCGAGCCGAGCCAGACCATCAGCGGGCTCGCGACCAGGACCATCGCGTGCAGCGCGGTCGGCACCAGCGTGCTGAGCAGCATGATCACGACCCAGATCCCGTTCGGCCAGGGCCGCTGCACCGCCGCCGCCAGGAACGAGCGCAGCTGCAGCGGCTCCTGCAGCCCGGCGCCGCGGCAGCCGAGGTTGAACAGCTCGATCACGAACGGCAGCGCCATCGCCAGCAGGTAGAGCAGCCCGACCGCGGCGATCAGGTCGGCGGCCATGTGGCCCGCGAGCACCAACGTCTTTCGCCCGCGCTTCGCGGCCTTGTCGAGCGTGCCGAGGAGATGCTTCCCAAGCGCCCGGCTGATCCACCACGACGGCCAGTCCAGCAGGGCATTGACGACCGGCAGGGCCAGAAAAAACAGAAGCCATGTGACTACGAACGGATCAGCGACGTTGCCTGACAGCCAGGCTACGGCTACGGCTACGGCTACGGCTACGGCTACGGCGAAGGCTACGGCTACGGCTACGGCTCCGGCTACGGCGACGGCTACGGCTACGGCTCCGGCTACGGCTCCGGCTACGGCTCCGGCTCCGGCGACGGCTACGGCTACGGCTCCGGCTCCGGCTCCGGCTCCGGCTACGGCTCCGGCGACGGCTCCGGCTACGGCTACGGCGACGGCTACGGCGACGGCTACGGCTACGGCGACGGCTACGGCTACGGCTCCGGCTCCGGCGACGGCTCGGCTACGGCGACGGCTACGGCTCCGGCTCCGGCGACGGCTCCGGCTACGGCTACGGCGAAGGCTACGGCGAAGGCTACGGCGAAGGCTACGGCTGTGGAAAAACCCCGAAAAAAGCGGCGGCCAGCCAGAGGCTGGCCGCCGCCATCGCTCCGCCGACGCGATAGAGCCATCTGGCCCGCCGTTCCGGATCACCGCCGACTGACGGCTAGCCGCCGCGCGATCCAGGCCTGCGCCGCGGCATCGATGCGCTCACCAAAGACCATCGCCAGGCCGAAGATCGCCGAGGCGACGAGCAGGGCCAGCCCCCAGAAGAATTGGGCCCACGCCGACGGCAGCTCGCGGCAGCAGCTGAGTGCTGCCGACGGTCCCCGGCCCACCGAACATCCAGCCGGCAACGAACGAGACGCCGCGTAGGCCATCGAGACGGCGATGCAGACCACAAGACCCTGACCCGCCCCGCGCCACGAGCCGAGCTCGCCCATGTGGTCGTCGAGCCACCGCAGCGCCGACCCGACCCGCTCGTGATAGGTCGTGGCCCAGGGATGGCCGGTGAGCGCATTGGCGGTGCTCTGATGCGGTATCCCGAGTTGTCGTTCAGCTCGCCCTTGAAGTACGGGTAGGCCAGGGCGAGCGCAGGCGATTCAGGACGCCGAGCGCGGCCAAGGCGCCGGTCGGCGTGAACCAGAATCGTGAGCCAATCCGCCATGGCCAGGGAGGCGCCCTTCCCCGTCCGGGCGCCGTTCGCCCGATGGCGCAGCGCCGCGATTCGCTCTGAGGTTAGGCGAAGCGGAGAGGCAAGTCGACCGCCGCGATGGTCAGGGCGTCAGTCCGGCCCGGCGCGCCTTGTCACCCCCACCCCAACCCTCCCCCATCGAGGGGGAGGGGGCTGAGAATTCCGGCCGATCGGGAGTCGCTTTTCCGAGGATGGGGACTCGCTTTTCCCCGGACCCGGAATGCGCTCCTCCGTGGAGGCGAGATCCTGGCCGGCCCATCTTCCCTCCCCCCTTTTGCGGGGGAGGGCCAGGGTGGGGGCGTTCCGCCCTCAGGCCTAGGCTTTGT
Source organism: uncultured Alphaproteobacteria bacterium (assembly GCA_963730195.1). GTDB lineage: Bacteria > Pseudomonadota > Alphaproteobacteria > Geminicoccales > Geminicoccaceae > DATAOG01. The sequence continues at coordinate 48,475 of CAVSRN010000044.1, read as the reverse complement.
ACTCCATCGACTTGAAGGACAGGTGGCGGGTCGAGGCCGGGGCGTCGGCGAGTTTTCTGATGTTGGCCCAGGTCTGCTTGTAGTTGGGGATGATCAGCTCGTTGACCCCCTTCGAGACCACGTTGCCCTGGACGCCCTTGGGGTAGGCGAACAGCATGAAGGTCTCCTTCCGCTTGGCGGTCGGCGTCGGGTACGCCATCGCCTGGGTCGCGCCATTGCCGTTGTAGACCTCGACCAGGTCGCCCGCCTTGACGCCGAGCTCGGCCATGTCGTCCGGGTGGATCTGGATGAACGGGTAGGGCCAGCGGTCCATGACCAGCTCCTCCTCGACGTCCAGATAGGCCGATTGCCAGACGTGGTTGGTGCGGCCGTTGTTGATCAGGAACGGGAACCTGTCCTTCTCGGCCTGCTTGCCGGGCGCCTCCAGGCCGCGCCAGGGTGTCGCCATGAAGTGCGCCTTGCCGGTCTCGGTCGAGAACTTGCCATCGCTGTAGAGACGCTTGCTGCCGACGATCTGGCCGTTCTCGAAACCGGTCGCGGGCTCCTGGAAGCCGTTGGTGCCCATCGCCCGCAGCCGCTCGTAGGTGACAAACTCGCCGCCCGCTGCGTTCTGGTGGTAGCCGTCCATGAACGCGTCTTCCTCAGTCTGCCAGTCGAAGCCCTTGAACTTGTCTGCGGTGGCAGCGTCGCCCGCGCTTCGGAATGCCTGCTCCAGATGGTTCGCGAGCCGGGCGGCGATCAGGCAATCGGGCATGGCCCGGCCGGGCGGGTCCATGTAGCGCTCGGTCAGGCGCATGCGCCGCTCGCCGTTCATCGAGGTGAGGTTCATCTCACCCGAGGTCGCGGCCGGCAGAGCCACGTGACAAGCCTCGCCGATTCTGGTCGGCACGATGTCGACGTCGACCGCGAACAGCCCGCCCTGGCGGATGGCGAACAGGATGGCATCGACCATGCCCTGGCGATCGCCGTAGGCGACCGTGTTCATGGCGTCTTTCACCATGTCGGTGCGCTTCTTGTAGATGCGCTTGAACTCCATGGCGTTCAGCGTCGTCTTGTAGTGGTCGCAGCCCCAGATGTGGTGCACGCCGCCCTTGCCCGCGATCAGCAGCTGATCGACGTAGGGCGCCGGCCGGCCGATGAACGCGTCGGAGGGCCGAACATAGCCCTCCTGGTGGCCGCCGAGGCGGACCACGCCGCCACCCGGGCGGCCGACGTTGCCGGTCGCGAGCGCGAGGTTCACGAGCGCCGCGTTGGTCCGGTAGTTGTCGTTGCCCCAGATCAGCCCCTTCTCGTAACCGAACATGGTGCGCGGCCGCTTGCCCTCCTTGGGTTCGGCGATCCAGCGCGCCGCCTTGACGATGTCGTCGGGTGCGAGGCCGGTGATCTGCGCGGCTTCGTCGATCGAGGTGCGGTTGGCGGCGAGCACGTCGTTCAGGCCCAAGAGATGCGGCGTCTCGCGTTCGGCGCCGGGCCGCGCCGGGAACATCGGTGGTTCGGGCGGCGGCGACTCGAAGCCGGTGGTGTGGGCTTCGATGAACTCTTTGTCCACCCAGCCCTGTTCGACGATGTAGGTCAAGAGCGCATTGAACAGGACGAGATCGGTGCCCGAATTGAGCGCGAGGTGAAGCACGTTGTCCTTGCCGGCCTCGGCCTCGCAGGCGTTGACCGTCACCGTGCGGCGTGGGTCGACGAAGATGATCCGACCGGGTGCGTGCGGCTCGTTCGGCATCTCGGCCTGCTTCTTGTCGAGCGAGGCACCGCGCAGGTTGGGGACCCAGTGGTTGAGGAAATAGTTGGTCTGGGTCTCGAGTGGGTTGGTGCCGATGGCGACGATGGTGTCCGAAAGTTCGGCGTCCTCGTAGCAATTGTTGAGCTCGCCCACCCCCATGTCGCGGGTCGCGTGCACCTCGGAGTTGTAGGCCGGGCGGTTGTGGATCCGGATGTTCCTGATCTTCATGGCACCGAAATAGAGCTTGCCGGTGCCCCAGGTGTTCTCGTAGCCGCCGCCGGCGCCGCCGTGGTCGTAGGCCGAGACGAACAGGCCGTCCTCGCCCTGCTCCTTGATTACGGCCGCGGTAACCCGCGCCACCAGATCGAGCGCGTCGTCCCAGCTGGTCGGCTGCATCTGGCCGTAGCGCCAGACCAGGGGATCGGTCAGGCGTTGCAGCTGGCTCGATCGGGCCCGCGAGTAGGACATCTCGGCGATGCGCGCGCCGCGGATCGAGGCGAGCCCCGAGTTGACCACGCACGCCTTGTCCGGCTTGATCACCAGGTGGACGTCTTTGCCGTCCTGCTGGACGATGTTGTACATCGAGGGCGAGTACCAGGCGACGGTCTCCGCGCCCTGCTGCTGGCCGAGGTCGACGCCAAACTTGTTCTGGTCGGGCGCGCTCCCGCCCTGCCGGTTGACGTCCCAGCTGTAGGCCTTGTAGCCGCAGCCGACGATGCAGAAGTGGCAGACGACGTTGTGCTCCTTGGCGTCGGCCGGAACGATCGGCAGGCGGTCGACGTAGCGCTTGTAAGCCATGGGTCCTCGCCTCCCTCAGAGTACGTTGCTGAGCCGGCCGTAGATCAGCTCGTCCACGCCCTCGGCGTAAATGTCGCCCTGATCGTCGACCCGGAGCTGGAACTGCGGCAGGTTCTGGGTCGCTTGGCCCCAGATCTCGAGGCCGCCTTGCTCGGCATCGAAGCGCGAGTAGTGGCCCGGGCAGTTGAACACCCGGTCCGAGGGATCGTAGATCAGCGGGAAGCCCTGGTGCGGGCAGAGGGTCGAGAAGCCGACCACGTCGCCATCCGGCCCCGCGCCGCCCTCGACCGGCTGACCGAGCTTCAGGAGCACGCCCGGCGAATCGCCATCCGGATAGGTGATCTCAAGGGGCTCGTTGAGCTTCAGATCGGCGAGGTTGGCCAGGCGGTTGGAGGGATAACTAACCCTGGCCAGCGCCGGCGCCGCCTGCACCGGGGCCGCCCCCGCCACGGTTCCCGCGATCGCCCCGGCGGCCGCCGCCCCGCCGCCCTTGAGGAACTGCCGGCGTCCGACGTTGACCAGCTTTCGGCATCCCTGCATGGCTCAACTCCCTGCTCTTGATTTTGTCATGAAACTATCATGCTTCCGCGCTTCGGGAAACACCGAATTTATTCATGCCCTTGGATCGATGGCGAGGGTCAGCGGGCGCGCCCAGATTGCGGGCGCTCGTACCAGGCCTTGGTCGCGAGCGTGATCTTGACCACGGAGAGCATGACCGGCACCTCCACCAGAACCCCGACCACGGTGGCGAGCGCGGCGCCGGACTCGAAGCCGAACAGGCCGATCGCGGTCGCGACCGCGAGCTCGAAGAAGTTGCTGGCACCGATCAGGGCGGAGGGCGCGGCGACGCAATGCGCGACGCCAAGCTGGCGGTTGAGCAGGTAGGCGAGGCCCGAGTTGAAGTAGACCTGGATCAGGATCGGAATGGCGAGCAGCAGGATCACCAGCGGCTGCCGCAGGATCTGCTCGCCCTGGAAGCCGAACAGCAGGACCAGGGTCATGAGCAGCGCGATCAGCGAGACCGGTTGCAGGCGCGCGAGCAACTGCTCCAGCGCTGTGCCCGCCGCGGGCGACCAGAGCCTTGCGCCAGACGTGAGCGACGATCACTGGGATCACGATGAACAGGCCGACCGAGAGGACGAGCGTGGCCCACGGCACGACGATCGACGACAGGCCGAGCAGGAGGCCGACGATCGGCGCGAACGCGAACACCATGATGCGTGTCGTTGAGCGCCACCTGGCTGAGGGTGAAGTTGGGCTCGCCGTCGGACAGATTGCTCCAGACGAAGACCATCGCGGTGCAGGGCGCGGCGGCGAGGATGATCAGGCCGGCGATGTAGGAGTCGATCTGGTCGGCCGGCAGCCAGGGGCGAAACAGCCAGCCGACGAACAACCAGCCGAGCGCCGCCATCGAGAACGGCTTGACCGCCCAGTTGATGAACAGGGTCACGGCCATGCCCCGCCAGTGCTCCTTGACCCGGTGCAGGGCGCCGAAATCGACCTTGAGCAGCATCGGGATGATCATCAGCCAGATCAGCGCGGCCACCGGCAGGTTGACCCGGGCGATCTCGGCGCCACCGATCAGCTGGAATGGTGCCGGAAACAGCCGGCCGAGGAGGATGCCGACCAGGATGCAAAGGGCCACCCAGAGCGTGAGGTAGCGCTCGAAAACGCCGAGCGACGGGCGGCGCGTTGCGCTCGCGTCGGTCGGGAACGTGATCTCGCTCGATCTCATCTCGGCTCATCCGGATTCAGGGGAGTTCGTGGCGCGGGCACGCTTTGACGAACCGGGCGGGGCGCCGCCCGGCCGCTCAGGCTCAACGCGGCGCTGCTCAGGCGGCGTCGTTGCCGGCTTCCGCCTGGGTCCGGCCGATCGCATCGAGCCGGCGCTGCAACGTCAGCTTGTCGAGGCCGGCGATCGGCAGGTTGGTGAAGATCTGGATGCGGCGCTCGAGCTGGAAATAGACGTCGCGGAACAGGCGCTCCCGCTTGTCATCCGAACCGACGAAGGCGGCCGGGTCTTCGACCCCCCAATGTGCGGTCATGGGCTGGCCCGGCCACACCGGGCAGACCTCGCCGGCGGCATGGTCGCAGACCGTGAACACGAAATCGAGCGCCCGGTCTAAATCGGCGTGGGCGCCGGAACCTGCGAACTCGTCCCAGCTCTTGCTGCGCAAGCCCGCGGTCGGATAGTTGTAGCGTGCCAGCAGCTCGAGCGCGACCGGGTGCACCTTGCCGCTCGGATGGCTGCCGGCGCTGTAGGCCTCGAACCGCCCGCGCCCGAGCCGGTTCGAGGATCGCCTCGGCCATGATGCTGCGGGCCGAGTTGCCGGTGCACAGGAACAGCACGCGGTAGACTTTTTCGGACATGATCGGTCACTCCGAAGCCGGCGCGCAGGCGCCGAAACTGGCGGTGCGCTGCAGGTCGCGGCAGAGCTCGGGATGGCCGCCGCAGCACTCCTCGGTCAAAAAGGCGAGCAGGCGGCGTGTGCCCTCGACGTTGACCGCGTAGAAGATCCGCCGCTCGTCGCGCCAGGAGGTCGCGAGCGCGGCCCGCTCGAGCTGGGCGAGATGGGGCGAGAGGGTCGAGGGTGCCACCTCGAGCGCCTCGGCGATCTGGCCGGCCGGCATGCCGATCGGTCCCTGGCGGACCAGGAGCCGGAAGACCTCGAGCCGGGTCGCCTGGGCGAGCGCGCTCAACGCTTCGAGAGCCTGCTTCGCTTCCATGGTTCATGAATGACCGAAATGATAGAGCTCGTCAACCGTGCGCATGTCCCTCGCCGGGCGCGCCCGTAGCGCCTACATAGCATGCGGTGCGCTGCGGTCGGCAGTCGAAATCGAGGTCACCGACGGGCGCCGCCGGAACCATTCCCGATCGCAAGCGCGAAGGCACGCCGCTTCCGTCGCCTCCTGCGACGCCGACGCTAACGCGCGATCCAGCCGACCGAGCGCGCCAAATGGTCGGCGAGCGCGATGCCGAGCCACGCAGCACCCAGCAGCAGGTGCGCGACCGGCTTGACGACATCGATCAGCCGGACGATCCCCCAGCCAATCACACAGACCAAGACCCCGGCGACCAGCGGCGTCAGGATCACGAGCCAGCTCGCCCGGGTTGCCGCCCAGGCCAGATCGGCCTTCGTCCTGGCGGTCCTCCCCTTGACCATGAGGCCGCGCTCGATGTCCTTGCGCCACGCGGTCGGCTGAAGACACCATAGGAACAGCGTCACGATCACAGCACCAGCGTGCAGCGCGGTCGGCACCAGCGTCGACACCAGCATCGAGAGCGCCCAGAACGCGTTCGGCCAGGGCTGCCTGACGGCTTGGTTCAGAAAGCTGTCGAGCGCGAGCGGCGCGGCCCCGCCGCTGTGGATGACGAGGTCATTGACGAGCTGGACCACGAACGCCATCAGCGCCGCGAGAACCAGCAGCAGGACAAGAGCGGCGACCAGATCGCCCAGGACGTGGATCACGAACGCGACGGGCTGCCAGAACCCCCGGAACAGCCAACGGAGCCACCGCCCGACCCGGCGGGTCTCGCCCGCCATCAGATCGTGCAGGTCTTTTCCGAGCCAGCGGCTGATCGCCCAGGACGGCCAGTCCAGCAGCGCGTTGGCGACCGGCAGGATGAGCGAAGAAGAGAAGCCACGCGAGTGTGTAGGGATCGACTCCTCCGAAAACGATGAGAATTACGGCTCCGGCTCCGGCTACGGCTCCGGCTCCGGCTCCGGCTACGGCTCCGGCTCCGGCTAAGGCTCCGGCTACGGCTACCGGCTCCGGCTACGGCTCCGGCTAAGGCTCCGGCTAAGGCTACGGCTACGGCTCCGGCTAAGGCTAAGGCTACGGCTACGGCTACGGCTACGGCTACGGCTACGGCTAAGGCTAAGGCTACGGCTAAGGCTACGGCTACGGCTACGGCTCCGGCTACGGCTCCGGTCCCTCGTCACCATCGCTGTGGCTTCTCTTCCTTGATCTTCTTGCCGGCTGTCAACGCGCTGCTGGCCTGGTGGTCCTGGGCGATCAGCCGCTGGCTCGGCCACGCCCTGCATGATCTGATGGCTCCGGCTCCGGCTCCGGCTCCGGCTACGGCTACGGCTCCGGCTACGGCTACGGCTACGGCTACGGCTACGGCTCCGGCTCCGGCTTTAGAAAGGCCCAAAAAAATCGCGGCGGCCAGCCAAAGGCTGGCCGCCGCTACCGCCCCGCCGAAGCGGTAGCGCCAGCGCGCCCGACGCTCGGGGTCGGCGATGCCGCGCCGGGCGAGGCGGGCGGCGAGCGCTGCCTGCATCCAAGCATCGATGCGCTCGCTGTAGCCCATGACCGAGCCGAGCCCAGCCATCACGATCAGCAGCCCGAAACCAACGGCCGGCTGGCGCCAGTCGCCGAACGCGGGCAGGAACTCGGTCGCCCCGACGCTACCGGGCCCGCCGAGCCCGTAGCTCGCCAGCATGAGCGCCACCGGATAGGCGAACGCGATCGCGAGGCAACGGCCAAAGGCCTTGCCGGACCACAGGCCGCCCATCCACACCTGCAGCCGCTCGAGCTGGCGGCCGAGCCAGTCCTGATAGCGGTCGTGCCAGCTCGGCATGACGAGCGCCCGCGCGATCCAGGCGCGCAGCGGCTCGTGCTGCTCGATCTTCTTCTCGAACTTCTCGGCAAGGCCCCAGAGGCCGCCGAGGATCGCCACCACCGCGACCACCGCACCCCAATAGCTCTGCAGCCAATCCAGCACCCGACCCGCCCCGTGCGCCCTGCGTCGCCGGATCGCCTTTGGCGCGTCCGGCAATCTACGCCGATCGCTCAGAGGTTAGGCGAGCCCGACGCGGGCGTCGAGACAAAGGGCGTGAGTGTGCCGGAACCGATGCCCGCGACTCGCTTTCCATGAAGGCGAGGGGCAGGAATCCCCACCCGGGCGACGCCCCTGGCGGGGCCGAAGTCGATCACACGCCCTGCGAGTGCCGGCCGCGCACACATCTGACGCATTTGCGACGCTGGAGGCGCAGAAGTGTGCGGTCGCATCCCCGCGCCACGACCGGCGCATCGATCCGGCTTTTACATATCGCTGTCGCCGGATCGACTGCACCCATAGGTCGCTTGATTGATCGTTCAGCTCCAAACTTAAGTATTCGCCGATTGATACGGGATCAATCTGAGTTATATTGCGCCAGTTCTGTTCGGCACCCAGATCAAAAAGCTACACTTGTGAATCAAAATGGCTACAGAAGTGTGCGCTTAGCCCACCCATGCCGGCCTGCCGCCACGTCAGGCTGCACGATCTCGCAAGAGAATGCTCGATCAACCCTTGAGCTATGGGTTAGCCGACGGCGACCAGCCGTCTACCAGAACTCATGAAGGCCGGAATTGAATTGGAGTTGATTGGTGACCGCAAGTCACAAAGCGGTTGAGGAAGGCGCCGCCGACGCCTGGCGGTCGGGCCGTGGGCCTCCAGATCGGGGCGACGGACGCCGAGCCGGATCGTCAGGCCTGGCGCCGACGGCCCTCGGCCCTGGCAGCCGTTTCGGAGTGCCGCTACATAAGCTCGCTGTCTCGCGGAGAAGGGGCCTGGAAATTCGCACGCCGTATGCCATCGAGGTCGCGGGCCTGAGCAAGCGCTACGGCGACGTGCTGGCCGTCGACGATCTGAGCTTCGCCCTGCCGGCCGGCACGACGACCGCGCTGCTCGGCGCCAACGGCGCCGGCAAGACCACGACCATCGCGATGCTGCTGGGCCTGCTCGAGCCGAGCTCAGGCCGGATCACGGTGCTCGGCGAGGACATGCTCAAGCACCGCTACCGGGTGCTCGGCCGGATCAACTTCTCCTCGCCCTACGTCGACCTGCCGGCGCGGCTCACGGTGCGCCAGAACCTCAAGGTCTACGCCGACCTCTACGGCATCGCCGAGCCCGGGGCACGACTCCAGGCGCTGGCCGCCGATCTCGACCTGATCGCCTTCCTCGACCGCCCGACCGGGCGGCTGTCGGCCGGGCAGAAGACCCGGGTCATGCTCGCCAAGGCCTTGATTAATGAGCCCGAACTGCTGCTGCTCGACGAGCCGACCGCCTCGCTCGACCCGGATACGGCGGACGTGATTCGAAGCTATCTCGAGACTTACCAGCGCCGCCAGCGCGCGACTGTCCTGCTCGCCTCGCACAACATGGCCGAGGTCGAGCGCCTGTGCTCGAACGTGCTGATGCTCAAGGCCGGCCGCCTGGTCGACCAGGGCGCGCCCACGGTCTTGCTGCAACGCTACGGCCGCGCCACCCTCGAGCAGGTCTTTCTCGACATTGCACGGACCAACGCCCGCTCGCCGAGCGCTGCGGAGTGACAGTCCATGGATACCGAGGACAAGGACTCCAGCCGGGACGTTCAAGTGATGGCGGCGGAGCCTCGCAAGTGACCGCCATCGACGCGGCAATGCCGCACCGACTGGACGCAATATGGCTCGCCCTTTTCCGGATCCGCGGCATGCTGAGGCGCCACCTTTATTTGCTGAGCAGCTCGTGGCCGCGGGTGCTGGAGTTGGCCTACTGGCCGACCGTGCAGATGATCCTCTGGGGCTTCATCACCCGGTTTCTGAGCGGCCACACCGACTTTCTGAGCCAGGCGGCGGGCTTTTTCATCGCCGCGGTGCTGCTCTGGGACGTCCTGTTCCGAAGCCAGCTCTCGGTCTCGCTGCTGTTCATGGAGGAGATGTACGCCCGCCACCTGGGCCACCTGTTCGTCTCCCCGCTGCGCCCCTACGAGCTCGTCCTCTCGCTGTTCACGATGAGCGTGATCCGGGTCCTGATCGGGGTCGGCGGTGCTGCCCTGCTGGCGATCCCGATCCACCATTTTTCGATTTTTTCCGCCCTCGGCCCCACCCTGATCGCCTTCTTCATGAACCTGCTCTGGTTCGGCTGGGCGATGGGCCTCATGATCTCCGCGCTCGTGCTCCGCCTCGGCCTCGGCGCCGAAAGCCTCGCCTGGGCCCTGATTTTCCTGATCCAACCGCTCTCCGGCGTCTACTACCCGGTCACGATCCTGCCCACCTGGCTGCAACCGATCGCCTGGTCGCTGCCCTCGGCCCCGATCTTCGAAGGCATGCGCGCGGTCCTTTTTTCCAACACCTTCCGCACCGACCTCCTGCTGCACGCGATCCTCCTCAACCTCGCCTGGATGGCGCTCGCGATCTGCGTCTTCCTCCTCCTCTTCCGCAGCGCCCGCAACCGCGGCCTTCTCCTCCAGGTCGGCGAATGAGGTCTTCCGAACATTTCGGATCTTCCAGTCACGGCCTAATCCAATCGCCGCTGACGAGCCTGTATCCACAACGATGATCCCGCCACTACTGCAATTTCCATTTGGCGATGCGACACCGAGAGCACACAAGTGGCGCATGGTGTCGCATCGATGCGTCACTTCTGACGCAACTTTTTCTTGCGCCGCACAGATCTCCGCGGATGGATGCCGGATCAATCGCCATTGATATAGTCATAGTACAGTACTAATTTTTCTTACAGAATAATACCAATCCTGCTTAAAGTGTTTGTCGCGGATCGTGGTAATCATATTAAAATATTCCGCAAATGGACGGAATCGGTCGAATCCGTGCGCATCAATGCGCCGGTTGAGCCAAAGATGCGTCATCCGGCGCATACCCGCCCATGTGGAGCCCACCCGCGCAACCTGAGGCTGGCATCGCAGCACATTCCGTGCCAATCTCGGCGCGAAGGTGGCAGATTTTAGCGGTGCCGATGTACAAAGTCTTCCTCAGCTCGACCAGCCGCGACCTCGAGGCCTACCGCGAGGCGGTGCACCGGGCGATCGACGGCCTGCCCGGGTTCTCGCTCGTCAAAATGGAGGATTTCGGCGCCCGCGCCGCCGAGCGCGAAGGAGCTTTGCGCCCGCTTGGTTCGGGAATGTGACCTGTTGGTTGGTCTGATGGGCCACTATTACGGCAGCTGCCCGCCGGGCGAGCCACCTCCTTCACAGAACTGGAGTACCGGACGGCAACAGCGGCGAGCCTTCCCCGTCTCATGTTCCTCGCCCCGGACGACTTTCCGATTCCGGCGAGCCTCCGCGAATCCGACAAATCCTTCGAGCGTCAGCAAACGTTTCGCCGCGAGGTGATGGCCGATCTGGTCGTAGCCGCGTTCGACACGCCGGAGAAGCTTGCAAGCGCAGTTACGAGAGCCTTGTTCGTCTGGCACGAAGAGCAACTACGGACGAAGGACACGATAGCTGCCCGGAACGCCGACCACATTGAGCAGGCATCGACAGGACACGCGACCGAAGCGCCCCTAGGCCCAAATCCCTATCGGGGCCTGGAGGCGTTCCGCAAGCAGGATGCAAGGAGGTTCTTCGGGCGGGAGGTCGCTAGTCGAGCGGCTCTGGAACGCGTTCCTCGCATTGCACGCGGTCCGCGGCGATGATGAGCCGTCGACGCGGCTGTTCACGATCCTCGGAGCCTCAGGTTCTGGTAAGTCGTCGCTCGCGCAGGCCGGGCTGCTGGCCGAACTGGAGAAGCGGCCGCTGCCCGGCCGTCCCGCGCCACTTGAAGTCGTATTTTCACCGCAAGCGCGACCACTCGAGGCTCTCGCCGTGGCGCTCGCCCGCGAGGCCACGAAAGATCCCTCGCCAGCAAAGAAGGCGATTGAGTTCGAAGCGGTGCTGCGCACGCACGAGGGCTTTGACGGCCTGCGCTTCCTCGCCGACCAGATGCTAAGTGTAGGCGGCGCCGGCCTGATCCTTCTCGTCGACCAGTTCGAAGAACTCTACTCGCTGTGCGATGACGAGCGGGAGCGCGTCGCGTTCATCGCCAATCTGATGCACGCGGCAGACGACCCACGCGGCCGTATTTCAATCATCCTCACGCTGCGCAGCGACTTCCTCGGTGCGGTCAACCAGCATCCTAATCTGAGCGGCTTGGTCGCGAAGCAGAGCGTGGTCGTGCCGGTAATGAGTGAGGTGGAACTGCGGCGCGCGATCGAAAAGCCTGCCTGGGATGCCGGCCATGCGATCGACCCAGACACGGTGCAAGTGCTGTTGGAGCAGTCCCGCGGCCGCGAGGGCGCCCTGCCGTTGCTGGAGTTCGTCCTGACTCGCATTTGGGAGGGCTTTACTACCGGTCGCACCTCCGCAGTAACGGTGAGCGAATTGGGCGGCGTCGGCGGTGCGCTCGCGACGGGAGCCCAGGGCGTATTCGACACCCTTGACGAAAAGGAGCGCGAGATCGCACGGCGGGCGTTCGTGGCGATGGTCCGCCTCGACGAGCGCACGAAATATACGAAGCGACGCGTACGCCTTTCGGAGATCGTCGCAGAAGGACATCCGGAAGATCCAGTGCTCCGCGTTATCCGTCGTTTCGCCGAGCCTGAGTGCCGCCTCATTACGCTCGCAGACGTAGATGGCACAACCATCGCAGAGGTGGCGCACGAAGCGCTTCTAGATCATTGGCAGTTGTTGCAGAGTTGGCTCGATGCCGAGCGGTTTAAGCGTCGAACTCGTCGCGATTAGGCCGATAAGACCTATTGAGACCTCGACCTTCCGCTGGACCCTGATCTATCTGGCTCTGTTTGGGGTCTCGGCGCTCGCCCTGCTCGGCTTCCTGTACGTCGCCACCGCCGGGGTGATGGAGCGCCAGACCGCGGACACCATCCAGGCCGAGATCGCCGGTCTGGCCGACGAATATCGCGCCCAGGGCCTGGAGGGCCTCAAACAGACGATCGAGAGGCGGAGCGCGGCGCAACCGCACCGCGCCAGCGTCTATCTCCTGACCGACCCGCTCGGCCAGCGGATCGCCGGCAACCTCGGCCGCTGGCCGGACGTCGAGCCGGACGCCAACGGCTGGCTCGACTTCAGCGTCCAGGTGCCGACCGGCGACACCTCCGAGCGTCGGCGGGCGCACGCCGCTAGCTTCGCCCTGAAGGGCGACGATCGGCTGCTGATCGGACGAGAGGTCGAGGATCGCCTGCAGATTCAGTCGCTGATCAAGCAGGCGATCGGCTCGGGCTTGGCGCTGACCCTGCTGCTGGGGCTGATCGGCGGCTTCGTGATCAGCCGTGGCATACTGGGCCGGGTCGATGCGATCAATCGCACTACGCGGCGGATCATGGCCGGCGAGCTCGGCCAGCGGATCGCACTCAGCGGCTCGAACGATGAATTCGACCAGCTGGCCGCCAACCTGAACGTCATGCTGGATGAGCTTGAACGGCAACACATTCCTGACCGCGGAACAAAACCGACCCGAGGAACACCTTGAATTTAGGCCGTCTAGACTTAGGCATGGGTCACTCTGCGGCGCGAGGCCGACAATGATCACGGTGTCGTTGTGCCAGCGTTGTCGCTGGCGGTGATCGGGAGCGGGACTGCGCCGGGATGATCGACACCCCGAGACGCATCAACCAATATCCTCGAGCGCTTACGCGATACCGACCCGCGCGCAGCGCAAGCAGTTCTTCCTTGAGGGCGAGTAGTGGTCACCCCGCCGCCGGCGAGCGCCTGCTCGAGGTCTGCGAGCAGGTCTCGAGGTGCTCGATCCCGACCGAGAGGCGGAGCAGGTCGGGGGGGACTGGGGAATCCGGGCCTTCGATCGAGGCGCGGTGTTCGATCAGGCTTTCGATGCCGCCGAGCGAGGTCGCGCGTTGCCGGGTTTCCCTACTCGCTCGGGAACCATTCGCGCAGGACCCGACAGAGCTCGTGGAATGCCCCGTCTGCGCACCTCGCAAGGCTGACGCGTTCGGCCAGCCTGCGAAAGAGCTGCGAGGACTGCGGCCTACGGACCTCCCGCAGCGCCGCTTGCAGGCAACGCTCAGCTAGCGCCCGGCCGAAGCCGCGTGCCGCGCCTGCGCCGGCTCACCCTCGGCCCGGACGCCGGCAAGCGTCAGCTCCTCGGCGCGGTGGCAGCGGGCGACATGGCCGTCCGCGAGCTGGCGGAGCGCCGGCGCCTCCTGCCGGCAGCGCTCGACGGCGTAGGCGCAGCGGGGGTGGAAGTGGCAGCCCGCGGGCGGGTTGGCGGGGTCGGCGACCTCGCCCCTGGGCACGATCCGGCGCGAGCGCCGCCTCGGGTCCGGCACCGGCACCGCCGACAGGAGCGCCTCGGTGTAGGGGTGCCGGGGTGCTGTGAACAGCTCGGCGGTCGGCGCCAGCTCGACGATCTTGCCGACGTACATGACCGCGACCCGGTCGCTGACGTGCTTCACGACCGAGAGGTCGTGGGCGACGAACAGGTAGCTGAGGCCGAGCCGGTCCTGGAGGTCGAGCAAGAGGTTGACGATCTGGGCCTGGACCGAGACGTCGAGCGCCGAGACCGGCTCGTCGGCGACGATCAGCGCCGGGTTGAGGGCGAGCGCCCGGGCGATCCCGATCCGCTGCCGCTGGCCGCCCGAGAACGCGTGCGGGAAGCGGTTCATGTAGGCGGCCGGCAGCTGCACCAGGTCGAGCAGCTCGCGCACCCGTCGCCGTGCGCTCGTCGAGCGAGCGCACGCCGTTGACCAGGAGCGGCTCGGCGATGATGTCGGTGATCGTCATGCGCGGGTTGAGTGACGAAAAAGGGTCCTGGAAGATCATCTGCATCTGGCGCCGGAGCGGGCGCAGCTCCGGCTTCGGCAGGGCGGCGACGTCGACCTGTTTTCCAGAACTCGGTGCGGAAGCGGATCGCGCCCGCGGTCGGCTGGAGCGCGCGCAGGATGCAGCGCGAGGTGGTGGTCTTGCCGCAGCCGCTCTCGCCGACCAGCGAGACGGTCTCGCCGCGGTGGATCCGGAAGGTCACGTCGTCGACCGCGCGCACGTGGCCGACCACCCGGCGCAGCAGGCCGCGCCGGATCGGGAACCATTTCTGCAGGTTCTCGACCTCGAGGATGGTCGCCGCCGGCGCGCTCACCCGGTCGGCTCCAGCAGACCGGGCGCCGGCGCGGTGGCGCCCGACTGGTCCCGACCAAAGAGAAAGCAGGCCACCTCGCGGCGGGCGCCGAGGGCGACCGCGGCCGGCAGCGCGCGCTCGCAGACGCCGGCGATGGCATCCGGGCAGCGCGGGTGGAAGGGGCAACCGGTCGGTCGGTTGTAGGGATGCGGGATCGAGCCCTCGATGGTCTTGAGGCGGGAGCGGGGCGTCGCCAGCACGCTCGGGATCGAGCGCAGCAGCGAGCGGGTATAGGGGTGCGCCGGCGCGTGGAAGATCGCGTCGACCGGGCCGCGCTCGACGTCGCGGCCGAGGTACATGACCACGACGTCGTCGGTCATCTCGGCGATCACGCCCATGTCGTGGGTGATCAGGATCACCGCCAGGTCGCGCTCCTCCTGGAGCTGCCGGATCAGGTCCAGGATCTGCGCCTGGGTGGTGACGTCGAGGGCGGTGGTCGGCTCGTCGGCGATCAGGATGCGCGGCTCGGCGGCCAGCGCGAGCGCGATCATGACCCGCTGGCGCAGGCCGCCCGAGAGCTCGAAGGAGTAGCTGTCGACCCGCTGCTCGGGCTGCGGGATGCCGACCATGGTCAAGAGCTCGACTGCCCGCGCGCGGGCCGCCTGCTTCGAAAGTCGGGAATGCAGGCGGATCGCCTCGATCAGCTGGTTGCCGATGGTATAGAAGGCGGACAAGGAGCTCATCGGCTCCTGGAAGACGTAGCCGATCTCGCCGCCCCGGACCCTGCGCATCGCCTGGCCCTGGCCGTCGAGCTCGGCGAGATCGACGACCCGGCCATCGGCGCGCCGGAGCAGCATCTGGCCGGCCTCGACCCGGCCCGGGCGCTCGACGATCCTAAGGATCGAGCGCGCGGTGACGCTCTTGCCGCAGCCGCTCTCGCCGACGATCCCGAGCGTGCGGCCGGGCTCGAGGTCGAAGGAGACATCGTCCACCGCGCGCACGATACCCTCGTCCTGGTGGAACCAGGTCCGCAAGCCCCGCACGCTGAGGATCGGCTCAGCCATAGGGATCGGCCGCGTCCCGGAGGCCGTCGCCCAGGAAGTTGAAGGCGAGGATGACGACGATCACCGGGATCGCCGCGACCAGCAGCCAGGGGGCGATGCCGAGCGCCTGGATGTTCTGGGCGTCCTGGAGCAGCACGCCCCAGCTGATCGCGGGCGGGCGCAGGCCGAGGCCGAGGAAGGAGAGCGTGGTCTCGCTGATGATCATCGCCGGCAGGGCGAGGCTGATCGCGGCGATGATGTGCGAGAGGAAGGACGGCACCATGTGGCGGAAGATGATCCGCAGACGCGAGGCGCCGGCGAGCTCGGCCGCGGTCACGAAGTCCTCCTCGCGGAGGGCGAGAAAACGGCCACGGACCACGCGCGCGAGCTCGGTCCAGCCGATCAGCGAGATGATCAGCGTGATCGCGAGGTAGACCTGGAGCACGCTCCAGCTCGACGGCAGGGCGGCCGCGAGCCCCATCCACAAGGGGATGGTCGGGATCGAACGCAGGATCTCGATCAGGCGCTGGATCAGGGTGTCGATCAGGCCGCCGTAGAGCCCCGAGACGCCGCCCAGCAGGACGCCCAGGAACAAGGAGATGGTGACGCCCGCCAGGCCGATGATCAGCGAGGTCCGGGTCGCGAGCATCAGCCTCGACCAGAAGTCGCGCCCGAGCTGGTCGGTGCCGAGCAGGAACAAAGCGTCGGTCGGCTCGCCGCGGTCGAGCCCGATCAGATGCCGGCTGGTCGGGAACAGGCCGAGGAACTTGTAGCGGATAGCTTTCCGCGAACAGCCTCAGATAGCGCTTGTCGGTCGGGTCGGGGGCGTAGATCAGCCTGAAGGTCTTGAGGTCGCGCTTGCCCTTGAGGGCGTAGACGTGGGGCCGGAAGCTGCCGTCCTGGTCGAACCAGTGGATGCTTTGCGGCGGGATGTAGCTGCGGGCGGCCTCGGTCGCGTAGGGATTGGCGGTCGCGAGGAAATCGGCGAGCAGGGCGACCAGGTAGAACAGGGCGACGATCACGCCGCTCGCGACCGCCACTCTGTGCTTCTTGAAGCGCCACCAGGTGAGCTGGAGCTGGGTCGCGACCGCGATCTTGTCCTCGGCGGCCGTGGTCGCCGGGCCTGCGGCCGCCTCGATGACGGTGCTCATCCCTGCAGCCCGGCCCGGATGCGCGGGTCGATCCACATCAGCACCAGATCGGACAGGAAAGTGCCGATCACGGTCAAGACCCCGAGCAGCAGCACGATCGCGCCGGCGAGGAACATGTCCTGGGCGACCAGCGCGCGCAGCAGGACCGGCCCGATGGTCGGCAGCGACAGAACCAGCGAGACCACGATGCTGCCCGAGACCACGAACGGCAGCAGATAGCCGATCGTGCTGGCGAACGGATTGAGCGCCGCGCGCACCGGATATTTGACGATCACGCGCCATTCCTGGAGGCCGCGGGCGCGGGCGGTGATGACGTAGGGCCGGCGCAGCTCGTCCAAGAGGTTGGCGCGCATGATCCGGATCAGCTGGGCGGTGCCGGCGAGCGCCAGGATCAGCGCCGGCAGCGGCAGATGGGTCGTCAGGTCCCAGACCTTGCCCCAGGACCAGGGCTTCAGCGCATATTCCGGCGAGAACAGGCCGCCGATGTTGGCGTTGAAGTAGCGGAAGCTCAGATACAGGATGATCAGCGCGAGCAGGAAGTTCGGCACCGCGAGCCCGATGAAACCCACGAAGGTGAAGATGTAATCGGCGATCGAATACTGGCGGACCGCCGAGTAGATCCCGATCGGCAAGGCGATTCCCCAGGTCAGGATGATCGCGGCGATCGAGATCACGATGGTCAGCCAGAGGCGGTCGCCGATCACCTCGGTGACCGGCCGGTTCCATTCGAGCGACATGCCGAAGTCGCCGCGGACGACGCGGCTGATCCATTTCCAGTACTGGACCCAGACCGGCTGGTTGAGGCCGTACTGCTCGCGCATCGCCTCGGCCTCCTGGGCGCTGACCATCGAGCCCGAGGCCGAGAGATTGGCGATGTAGCTGTCGACGAAGTCGCCGGGCGGCAGCTGGATGATGGCGAAAGCAACCACCGAGATCGCGCAGGTGGTGGCGATCGCGAGCAACAGACGGCGAACGACGTAGGCGATCATGGCTCAGGCGCCCCCGGGCCGGCCGGCCCGGGGGCTCCTGCCCTCTTACTCCTTGTAATACCAGGTCTCGGGATGCGCCCCGCCCGGCGTCCGGCAGTGCTGCGCGATGCAGTTGCGGTCCGGGATATTGCCCAGTTTGTTCGAGACCAGGCGGACGCCCATCAGCGCCGGCGACTGGCCGACCGTGCCGATGCCGTACTGCTGGTCGATCAGGATCTTCCAGATCTCCTTGGCGGTCTCGATCCGCTGCGCGCTCTTCTGGCCGGCGGCGCCGCGGTACAGCTCGAGGATCTTGAGCATGTTCGGATCCTCGGGCTTGCGGCCCTGGGCGCCGTTGGAGGCGTACCACTTGGCGAACTCCGGCCCCATGAACGCCTCGGTCGGGTCGACCGGGATCGCGTGCCGCGGGAACAGATAGAGCAGCTCGGTGCCGCCGTTGTTCCAGACCATGATCTGGTGCTGGTTGGCCTGGGTGCGGGTGAAGGCGAGCGAGCGCTCGGTGTCCTTGACGTCGGCCTGGATGCCGACCGCGCGCCACTGGTCGGCGACCATCTCGCTGATCTTGGGCCAGGGCAGGAAGGCCTGGACCGCCTGGACCTCGAGCCGGAGGCGCTCACCATTGTCGGTGCGCACCCGGAAGCCCTCGGCATCCTTCTTGTCGAGGCCGATCGCGTCGAGCATCTGATTGGCCTTGTCGGGATCGTAGGTCGACCACTTCTCACGCCAGCCCGGCCCCGGGAAATAGGGCAGGCTCTCGCCCGGCGCCGGCGAGCCGGGCGTCGCGACCCCCAGCCAGAAGGTCTGGTTGAGCTGGTCGCGGTCGATCGCCAGCGACAGCGCCCGCCGGAAGTCGGTGTTGGTCAGCCACTTCGCGATCTCGGGATCGGCATCATAGGTCTGGTTGAACTGATAAATCGCGTCGGCGCCGTTGAAGGCGAGATCGAGATGGACCTTGTAGTTGCCTTTCTCCTGATTCTCCAGGATCACCGGCAGCTTGCCGAGGTCGACGTGGCGCTCCTGCAGGTCGTAGTCGCCGGCGATCGCGCGCAGGTTCAGGACCTCGAGGTCCTCGGCGAGCGTCATGACCACGCCGTCCATGTAGGGCAGCTGGTTGCCTGCGGTGTCGACCGCCCAATAGTAGGGATTGCGCTCCATCACCCAGGTCGGGTTGTTGATCGGCTTAACGGTGTGCCAGGGTCCGAGCACCGGCAACTCGGGATTGAGCGTCCAGTCCTTCTTGAAGTGGAGGTAGGCGACCCAGTTGTCGTAGCCCGCCGCTTTGGCGGCGGCGTTCGCCGCCTCCTCGCCGCCCGCGTATTTGGGCAGGAACTGCTTCAGGTAGTGGGCGGGCGCGTAGCCGCCGTAGCTGCGTTTGTCCGACTGCCGGACCGCCTGGCCGCCGCCGATCAGGGTGTCACCGATCATCAGCTCTTCGAACAGGTAGAAGGGCACGTCGAACTCGAAGTTGACGGTAAAGTCGTCGACCTTGACGATCCGCCCGGGCTTGCCTTCCGGCGTCATGTCCGGGATCGGGGTCGGCACGATGTCCTTGTTGTTGTAGATGTCCTCGAACCAGAAGACGAAGTCGTCGGCGGTGAACGGCGCCCCATCCGACCACTTCAGGCCCTTCCGGAGGTAAAGCGTGTAGGTCTTGCCGTCGTCGCTCATCTTCCAGCCCTTGGCGAGCGAGGGCCGGGGCACGTTGCCGGTGTGGTCGACCAGGATCGGCCGGTCGGAGGCCTGGATGCGGTTGCCGTTCTCGTTGTCGCCGGGGCCGGTGAAGCCACGGTGCCAGACGCCGCCGTACTTGCCGATCTCGTGCACTGGCTGGATGACCATGAGGTCCTCCGGCAAGCGCTCCTCGACCGGCGGCAGCTTGCCCTCCTTCACCAGCTTGGCGAGCGCCGGCGCCTCGTGGAACGTCGTCGGCCACTTCGAGCGATCCTCGATGATCGTGATGCCCTCGAGCTTACCGATCAGGCCCGATTGCGCGAGCGCGTCGTCGGCGCGCGCCTGATGCAGGGGCAGCACGCCGATCAGGGCCGCCGCGCCGAGCAGAGCGACGGCCAGCCTTCGCGTGGTTCGCATCCGAAAACCTCCCCGTTTGTTATTGACCCACCCGATCGCCCTGAAACCACCGGTGGTGCCGTGCGGTTCACAAGCCCGTTCAAAAAACGCGGCCACCGCCCCTTTGTCAATTGATCCCGGCCGCCGGACCGGCTGACCGCGGCCGCGGGGCGCGCCGGCTGGCGGTCGGGGCTCGAGCTGGCTATGGTCGCAGCCGAGGCGACCGAGCCAGCCAGGGGAGGCACGCGCCATGGCCACCATTCGCCCGAACCGGGTCAAGTAGAAGCTGGCCGCGGGCCAGACCGTGCTGTCGGTCGGCGGGATCGACAGCCCCGATCTCGTCGACCTGATCGGGCCCGCGGGCGCGGACGTGATCTGGCTCGAGGGCGAGCATGGGCCGATCGACTACGGCCACATCCCGGACCGATCGGCAGGCGCGGCCTGTTCACCAGCCGCCAGGGCTAGGCGTGCCCGACTACCTCGAGGTCGCCAACGACCATACCCTGCTGATCGCGCTGATCGAGGACATCCGTGCGGTCGAGAACCTGGATGAGATCCTGGCGGTCGACCACATCGACGTGTTCTTCGTCGCCCCCTCGAGGCGGAGCTGGCGTCGCCCGGGTGCTATTCGACGGTGACCGATTTCGCCAGATTGCGCGGCTGATCGACGTCGGTGCCCTTGAGCACCGCGGTGTGGTAGGCGAGCAGCTGGACCGGGATCGCGTACAGGATCGGGGCCAGCAGCGGGTCGACCTCGGGTAGTGCGACCGCGGTCGCGACATATTCGGACAGTTGGTCGCAGCCGCGCTGGTCGCTGAGCAGGATCACCTTGCCGCCGCGTGCGACGACCTCCTGCAGGTTGCTCGCGGTCTTGTCGAACAGCGGACCGGGCGGCGCGACCACGATCACCGGCACCGCCTCGTCGATCAGCGCGATCGGACCGTGCTTGAGCTCGCCGGCGGCGTAGCCCTCGGCGTGGATGTAGCTGATCTCCTTGAGCTTGAGCGCGCCCTCGAGCGCGATCGCGAAGCTCGTGCCGCGGCCGATGTAGAGGACGTCGCGGGCGGGCACCAGGCTGTGCGCGATCTGCTCGTAGGTCGCGTCCTGCATCAGCGCCTCGGCGGCGCGCGCCGGTACCTCGTCGAGCGCCTGGGTCAGCTCCGCTTCCCGCTCGGGCGTCAGGCGGCCGCGCGCGCGGGCCGCGCCGAGCGCCAGGCAGGCGAGGGTCGCCAGCTGGGTCGTGAACGCCTTGGTCGAGGCGACCCCGATCTCGGGGCCGGCGAGGGTGCGTAGCTGGCAGTCGGCCTCGCGCGCGAGCGTGCTGTCCGGGACGTTGACCAGGGCGATCGTCGGCAGTCCCTGCGCCTTGACGGTGCGCATCGCCTCGAGGGTGTCCATGGTCTCGCCCGACTGGGAGACGAACAAGGCGGCGCTGCCCGGCACCAGCGGCGTGCCGCGGTAGCGGAACTCCGAGCCGATGTCGAGGTCGACCGGCAGGCGGGCCAGCTGCTCGAACCAGTAGCGCCCGACCATGCAGGCGTAGGCCGCGGTGCCGCAGGCGATCATCGCGAGCCGCGGCAGGGTCGCGAGATCGACCGGCAGATCGGGCAGCACGATCCGGTGGTCGGTCGGGCTGGCGAAGGAGCGGAGCGTGTCGCCCAGAACCGCCGGTTGCTCGTGGATCTCCTTGTGCATGAAGTGACGGTAGTTGCCGCGGCCGATCAGGGCGCCCGAGAAAGCGGTCTGCTTGATCTCCCGCAGGGCCTCCGTCCCGTCGGCGGCGTGGATGGTCGCGCCGCGCGCGGTCAGCACCGCCCAGTCGCCCTCCTCCAGATACTGGATCCGATTGGTCAGCGGTGCGAGCGCCAGGGCGTCGGAGCCGATATACATCTCGCCGTCGCCGTAGCCGATCGCGAGCGGGCTGCCGCGCCTTGCGCAGATCAGGAGGTCGTCGTGGCCGGCGAACAGCATGGCCAGCGCGAACGCGCCTTCGAGCCGCTTGAGGGCAGCCTCGGCGGCCGCGACCGGGTCGAGGCCGCTCGCCAGATAGTGGCTGACCAGATGCGGTACCACCTCGGTGTCGGTCTGGGTCGCGAACTTGTGGCCACGGGCGGTCAGCTCCTGGCGCAGGCTCTGGAAGTTCTCGACGATGCCGTTGTGGACGACCGCGACCCCGCCCGCCGCGTGCGGGTGGGCGTTGTCCTGGGTCGGGGCGCCGTGGGTCGCCCAGCGGGTATGGCCGATGCCGGTGACGCCGGCGAGCGGCTCGGCCTCGAGCGCGCGCTCGAGATTGGCGAGCTTGCCTTCGGCGCGCCGGCGCTCGATCCGGCCGCCGACCAGGGTCGCGATGCCGGCGCTGTCGTAGCCGCGGTACTCGAGCCGTCGGAGGGCCTCGAGCAGCAGAGGCGCGGCCGGCTGGCGGCCGAGGATGCCGACGATCCCGCACATGCCAAGGAGCTCCCGTCAGGCGAAGGTTTACGAGCCCGGCCGCCGGCGGGCGCGGATCCGGGCGGCGCCGTCGGGGATGTCGGTCTGGCGCGCGCGGGCGATGCTCAGGCTGCCGGCCGGGACGTCGCGATTGATCGTGCTGCCGGCGCCGACGAAGGCGCCATCGCCGATCGTGACCGGCGCCACCAGGGCCGAGTTGGAGCCGATGAACACGCCGGCGCCGATCTCGGTCCGGTGCTTGGCGGTGCCGTCGTAGTTGCAGGTGATCGTGCCGGCGCCGATGTTGGACTTGGCGCCGACCCGGGCATCGCCGATGTAGCTCAGGTGATTGGCCTTGGCGCCGGCCTCGAGGGTGGCGTTCTTGACCTCGACGAAGTTGCCGACTTTGGCGCGCTCGCCGATCGCAGCCCCTGGGCGCAGCCTCGCGAACGGCCCGATCTCGGCCCCCGCCCCGATCCGCACCCCCTCGAGGTGGCTGAACGACAGGATGCGCGCGCCCTCGGCGACCTTGACCCCCGGTCCGAAGACGACGTAGGGGCCGATCTCGACGCCCGCCGACAGCTCGGTATCGGCGGCCAGGAACACGGTCTCGGGCGCGATCAGCGTCACGCCCGCCGCCATCGCCGCCGCCCGCAGCCGCTGCTGGAGGATCGCCGCCGCCTCGGCGAGCTGGGCTTGGGAGTTGATGCCGAGCCCGGCCTCGTACGGGCCCTCGATCGCGGTGCAGGCCCAGCCCCGCGCCCGGGCCTGCGCGACCACGTCGGTGAGGTAGTATTCGCCCTTCGGCTGCTTGAGCTCGAGCGCGTCGAGCAGCGGCCGGAGCCGCGCGCCGTCGAACGCCATGATGCCGGCGTTGCAGGCCCCATCCCGCTTCAGGGTCGCGTCCGCGTGCCGCTCCTCGACGATTGCGGCGAGGCCGGTCGGGTCCAGAGCGAGGCGGCCGTAGCCGGTGGGGTCGGGCGGGCGGAAGCCGAGCACCGCGACCGCGGCATCGGCCGCGCGCCGCGCCTCGAGCAGCTGCCGCAGGGTCGCCGCGGTCACCAGGGGCGTATCGCCGTACAGCACCAGCACCTCGCCGTCCTGCGGCAGATGCGCGCGCGCGGCCAGCAGGGCGTGGCCGGTGCCGAGCTGCGGCGCCTGGTGGACGATCACCGCCGGCAGCGGGCCCCGGTCGACCTCGGCCGCGACTTGGTCCATGTCCGGCGCCAGCACCACCACCACCCGCTCGGGCGCGAGCGCCGCCGCGGTGGCCAGGACATGGGCCAGCATCGGGCGGCCCGCCAGCGGATGCAGCACCTTGGGCCGGTCGGATCGCATGCGCGTCCCCTTGCCGGCGGCGAGCAGGACGACGGTGACCGGAGCAGGCATGTCGTTTCAACCTCGGAGCAGACGTGATGCCAACGGGCGGGCAGCACTTTGCGCCCGGCGAATTGCTGCGTATTTAACGCACACCGGATCATCCTAGCAAAGGAAGGGCGAAACGGTTGGTGTTCCCGTTCACAGCGGTCGTGTTCGACCTCGACGGCACCCTGATCGACAGCGCGCCCGACCTGCGCGCTCTGGTCAACGAAATGCTGGCCGAGCTCGGCCGGCCCGGCCTCGCGTTGGCCGATCTGCGGCCGATGATCGGCGACGGCGCCCGGGTGCTCCTGGAGCGCGGCCTTCTGGCCTCGGGCGGGGTGCCGCCGACGGTCGACCTCGACGCCCTGTTCGCCGAATTCCTGCGCCGTTATACCCGGATACCCATCCGCTTGGGCCAGGTCTACGCGGGCGTGACCGGCATGCTCGAGGAGCTGGCGGCGGCCGGCGTCCGCCTCGGGGTCTGCACCAACAAGCCGCAGGTGCCGACCGACCGGCTGCTCGCCGGGCTCGATCTCGAGCGCTTCTTCGGCGCCGCGATCGGCGGCGACGCCCTGCCGGTGCGCAAGCCGGACCCCGGCCACCTGCGGGCGGTGCTGGCGCGCCTCGGCGTCGACGACGGCCGCGCGGCGCTGGTTGGCGACAGCCGGACCGACCTGCTCACGGCGCGCGCCGCGGGCGTGCCCTGCGTGCTGGTGAGCTTCGGCTACACGCCGGTCCCGGCGCAGGCGCTCGGCGCCGATCGGGTGATCGACGCCATGGCCGAGCTCGGCGCCGCCCTCGCCGGTCTCGCGCAAGAGCGCGATCGGCCCGCCGGTGCGCCCGCTTGACACCGCTCGGAAGCCACTTCTATAGCGGTGCGGCGCAGACGGGCGGTTAGCTCAGCGGGAGAGCACTCGCTTCACACGCGAGGGGTCGCTGGTTCAATCCCAGCACCGCCCACCATCCCGCCATCGCCCCCGGGCCCGGAGCCGGGGCCCGGCGGTCGTCGACCGCGCGCCGCTGGACAGAGCGGTGATCCAAGCTAGTTTGGCGCAGGTCCGGGTGCGGCCCGCGGCCCCGAGCCGGCTCGGGCCGGCCGCCGGCAGGTAATCCACTCAAGTGCTGACGATCATCGATCGCTACCTGCTCCGCCAGATCGTCACCAGCTCGCTGGCGATGACCGGGATCGCGCTCGCGATCCTCTTGCTCGGGCGCGTCCTGCAGCTGTTCAGCCTGGTCGCGAACCCGAACAAGGCGTTCAGCTACGTTGGCCAGATGCTCGTGCTGCTGCTGCCGCATTTTTTGAGCATCGCGCTGCCGGCCGCCTTCTTTTTCGGCGTCCTGCTGACCTTTCGGCGCCTCAAGCGGGACAGCGAGCTGGCGGTCCTGGCGGGCGCGGGCCGGAGCCTCGGCCGGCTGCTCGCGCCGGTCATGGGCCTGGCGATCCTGACGGCGGCGCTCGCCGCGCTGATCGTCGGCTGGCTCAGCCCGCATGCGCGCTATGCCTACCGTGCGCTCAAGCAGCAGGTGGCCGAGGCGTCGCTGACCGCGGCCGTGCGTGGCGGCACGTTCATTCATGCCGGCGACCTGACCTTCTTCGCCGAGCGCTCGGCGCCCGCGGCCGACGGCCTGCACCTCGCCAAGGTGTTCGTCTATCAGGACCAGCCCGACGGTGGGGCCACCGTGGTCACGGGTCAGAGCGGCCGGCTCGGCCAGTTCGGTGCCAGCGAGAGTCCGCTCCTGATCCTGCAGCAGGGCGAGCGGGCCGAGCTGCCGGCCAGCGGCCCACCGAGCACGGTGACCTTCGGCCACCTCAGCTGGCCGGTGGTCACCGAGGCCGATGCCAGCTTCCGGCCGCGCGGCCACGATCAGCGCGAGCTCACGCTCACGGAGCTCTGGAACCGGCCAGCGAGCGCGTCGAGCGAGCCCAGCGCGGCCGAGATCGCGGCCGAGCTGCACGCCCGCCTGGTCCTGATCGCGTCGGTGCCGGTCCTGCCGTTGCTGGCGGCGCCGCTCGCGCTGATCGGCGGCCCGCGCAGCCAGCGCAGCAGCGTCGCCATCGGGCTGTTGATCCTGGTCGTCTACTACCAGGCGCTGAACTTCGGCGAGGCCCTGGCCAAGCGCGAGCTGCTGGCACCCTCGATCGGGCTCTGGCTGCCCTTCCTGGCCCTGGTCGCCGGCGCCGGCTGGCTGTTCCTGCGCGGCCTGCCCGGCGCCCGGCCGAGGCGGCGGCGCGGCTGAGCGGCGCGCGCGCAACCGGCCGCCAGGGACGTCCGCATGGCCTCGGTGCTGAGCCGCTACATCGCGCGCCGGCTGCTCGCGCGGGCCGCCCTCCTGTTGTGCGGGCTCGCCGCCCTGATGATGATCCTCGACTTCCTGGCCAATGGCGATCAGGTGATCGCGGGCAGCGACCACGTCCTGCTGCCGGTGTTGCGTTACGCGGTCCTGCGCCTGCCCGAGATCGTGGCGCAGCTGCTGCCGATCACCGCGATGCTCGCGGCCCTCTTGACCTTCGCCGAGCTGGCGCGCCACAGCGAGCTGACCGCGATGGCCGCCGCCGGGGTGTCGAAAGCGCGGCTCGCGGCCGCCGTGCTGCCGGTGGCGCTGCTGATCGCGGTGGTCCAGTTCCTGATCGAGGACCAGGCGGTCCCGGCCGCGGTCGGCCGGCTCCGGGCCTGGGGGATCGGCGACTATGCGCCGGCCGGGGACGCCTGGCTGCGCGACGGCGACGACATCCTGCGCCTGCGCACGCTCGACCCGGCCGCCGGTCGGATCGACGGCGTGACCGTCTTTCAGCGCGACCCGGAGGGCAATCTGGTCGCCCGGCTCACGGCGCCGAGCGCCACCTACGAGGACGGCGGCTGGACCCTGCACGACGTGACCCGGGACCTGGTCGGACCGGGCGTGGTCGAGCACCAGGACCGCCTGCGCTGGTCCGACGATCTCGATCCGAAGCTGCTCGCCTCGGTGCTCGCCGATCCGCGCGAGACGCCGCTCAGCCAGCTGCTGCGCGCGATCCGCGCACCGGGGCTTGGAACCCGGCCGAGCTATCGCTACAAGCTCTGGCTGCAGGAGCGGCTCGCCGCGCCGGCGACGACGATCGCGATGATCCTGATCATCGTCGCCCTGGCGCGACCGCTGAGCGGCCGTGCGGCGCAGGGGTGGTTGATCGCCCTCGGCGTGGCGGTCGGGTTCGTCTGCTGGACCTTCGAGGGTCTGGTGCTCACGTTCGGCGATCTCGGCCTGCTGCCGCCGGTCCTGGCGGCCTGGACGCCGCTCGCGGTGTTTGCCGCGAGCGCGGCCTCGCTGCTGCTGCAGCAGGAACGCCACCCGGCCGCGGGTCGCTGGCTGGGGACGGGAGCGTCAACGTGACGGTCAGACTTTCCGAGCCTGCGGTGGCGGCCGGTCGCGGGTTGCGGGTCCGGTGCCACCGTGTGCCCAGCGGTTGAGAGTGATGCGCCGGATCTTCCACATCTTCACGAGTGTGCCGGGCTGGTCCAAGTGGACCATCATGGCCGGCCTGCTGCTCGCCAACCTGGTCGAGGGGTTCGGCCTCGCGAGCCTGTTGCCGGCGCTCACGCTGCTGATGAACGACACCGGCGGGCAGCCGACGGTGGTACACGAGATGGTCTATGGCGCGATGAGCGCGTTCGGCCTCAGACCCTCGCTGGGGATCCTGCTGCTGGCGGTGCTGCTCGGGGTGATCGGCAAAGCGGTGCTGGTGGTGCTCGCCATGGTTCGGGCCGGCTACGCGGTCGCTGAGGTCGCGACCAACCTGCGGACCACGGTCGTGCGGAGCCTGCTCGAGGTCAAGTGGTCCTACTTCACCCGCCAGCCGATCGGCCGATTCGCCAACGCCATGAGCCAGGACGCGACCCGCGCCGGCCGCGCCTACATGCTCGCCACCATGTGCCTGGCATCGCTGGTCGAGACCGCGGTCAGCGCCGGCCTGGCGGTCATGATCTCCTGGCGCCTGGCACTGCTCGGGCTCGCCGTCGGCACGGTGATCCTGATCATTCTGGGTCCGCTGGTGCGGATCGCCAAGAAGGCGGGGCGCCGGCAGCAGGTCAGCACCCAGGCCTTCGTGACCCTGCTCAGCGACACCCTGATCGGCATCAAGCCGCTCAAGGCGATGGCGCGCCAGACCCATTTTCTACGCCTGCTCGAGCAGCGGGCGCAGAGCTTGCGCCGCGCCCTGCGCCGGCAGGCGGTGGCCGAGAACCTGATGAACGAGCTGCGCGAGCCGATCTTCGTCCTGTTCGCGGTCGCCGGCATCTATGTGGCCCAGGCACACCTGTCGGTCGCGACCCCTGAGGTGATCGTCACGGCGGTGTTGCTGTACCGGACGGTGGGCGCGCTCGGCCGGGTCCAGCGCCAGCTGCAGAGCGCCGTGATCCTGGAAGCCTCGCACCGGGCGGTGCACCAGATCATCGCCGAGGCTCAGGGTGAGCGCGAGGCGTTCTTGGGCCGGCGGACCCCGACCCTGAGCCGCGGTCTGGCGCTGGAGGGCGTGTCCTTCGGCTTTGGCGACCGGCTGGTGCTCGATGACCTGTCGATGACCGTCCCGGCCGACCGGCTGACCGTGATCATGGGGCCCTCGGGGGTCGGCAAGACGACCATCGTCGACCTTGTGCTCGGCCTGTACGCGCCGCAGCGGGGCCGGATCCTGATCGACGGCGTGCCGCTCACCGAGCTCGATCTGCGCGCCTGGCGCGGCATGGTCGGCTACGTGCCCCAGGAGCTGATCCTGCTGCACGACACGGTGTTCGCCAATCTGACGCTGGGCGACCCCGGGGTCACCACCGGGCAGGCGATCGCCGCGCTCGAGACCGCGGGCGCCTGGCCGTTCGTGGAGTTGCTGCCCGAGGGCCTGACGACCACGGTCGGCGAGCGCGGCATGCAGCTCTCGGGCGGCCAGCGCCAGCGGATCGCGCTCGCCCGCGCCCTGCTGCTCAAGCCCAAGCTCCTGATCCTCGACGAGGTCACCAGCGCCCTCGACCCGGCGACCGAGGCCGAGATCTGCGCCAATGTCCGCGCCCTCGACGGCAGCTTCACGATCCTCGCGATCACCCATCGGCCGGCCTGGGTCGACGTCGCCGACCGGGTCTACGAGATTGCTCCGGGCGGCGTGCGGCTGGTCAGCGAGGTCGCCGCCCGCTCCGCCGCCACCGGGTGAACGCTGCCCGCCCAGGCGGTCGTACTCGGCGGCGCGGCGTCGGTGCGGTTGGCGCAAAGCTCCGACCGACGGTGGCAGGACCGGCTGGGGTTACGCCTCTTGCTTGGTGCCTCCACGGCTGTTAGAGGTGCTGCGGCGTGAGTTCCGGGCGGACATGGATGCGAGCTGACCGTTGATGCTTGCGAGATCCGCCTCTTCCACGCCGGTGCCAAGGCTCGGCAGCGGTAGGGTCGCATGGGGATGATCGAGGCAGCCGAGGTGGATGGTGAGGTCTTGCCGGAACCGGCCACCGGCGACCGGGCAGCCCTGACCTACAGTCGCCAATCGCCGAGTCCTCGCTATCTCGAGTTGCTGGCCCTCTACCAGCAAATGCACCTGGAAGGTGAGCAAGCGCTCGGCATTCCGGCGACGCGGACCTTTGCCGGCGGCAGTCTGCCGCGCCACGCCCCGGCGATCAGACGTCTGATCGAGGCCACCGGCAGCCGCAGCCTGCTCGATTACGGCGCCGGCAAGGGCCAGCAGTACGCCGCCGATCGCCTGGAATTGCCGGATGGTACGCACATCGGAAGGCTGGTCGACTATTGGGGAGTTGCACGTATCGCAGCGTACGACCCGGCCTACCAGCCGCTGTCGCGCCTCCCGAGCGAGAAATTCGACGGGGTGATCTGCACCGACGTGCTCGAGCACTGCCCCGAGGACGACCTGCCCTGGATCGTCGACGAACTCTTCGGCCTGGCGCGGCGATTCGTGTTCGCCAACATTGCTTCCTTCCCGGCCATCAAAACCCTGCCCAATGGCGAGAATGCCCATTGCGCGGTGCAACCGCCGGCGTGGTGGGCAGGTCTGCTGCACGCCATTGCCCATCGGCACCCTGGCGTTCGCTATCATGCCCTGGTCGACACGAGGATCGATCGGCGAACCGTCCTGGGCCGGCGGCGAAAACCCGTCTATCGAACGACGGTTTTGGACAACGGACTGGCCTGACCCGACGGCGGCTTGCCGCCCGCGCGGCCTGATCAACCAGAGCCTCGAAGTGAGAGCGATGCCTCGGCGGCGTCTGGGGGGCGTCGCTCAGGCCCCCGCCTCGATGTTGATGGTCAGGGTCCTGCGCATCGCCTCCGAGCCGTTGCCGGCCATCGGCCGCACCGAGTGCCAGGAATTGAAGGTCTTGACGAACACCACCCCCTGGTTCGGCGTGAAGGCGAAGGTGTCGATCACCTCCATGTCCTCAAAGCCGGCCTGGCGATTGAGCTCGTTGTAGGCGAGCGCCGGGTCCCGGGGCCGGTTGACGTCGGTGCCGCCGCCGAACGCCGGATCCCACTCGCCCTCGTCGACCATCGAGACCACCAGGGTGATGATCTTCCCGGGCGAATCGGTATGCGGGATGATGTGGCCACCGGCGGCCGGCAGCATCGAGAACTCGAAGCGGGCGGCCAGCGGCGGCTTGCCGGCGTCCAGCCGGCCCCGGAACAGGTTGCGGGTGAGTTTGGCGAGGCGCGTGGCCGGCGTCGGCAGCTTGCGATAGCCGAGATCGATGTGGCGCTCGCGGAGCGCCTGCAGCACGCCGGCGATGAAGCGATCGCTCTTGAGCCAGCCATGAAATTCGCGCCAGATCGCCCGGCCGTGAATGATCTCCTGGTAGCGCTTCGGGTTGTTCTTCTCGGACAGCGAGTATTTGTGGCCGAGCTCGGGCAGGTAGGCGAACAGTTCCTTGTCCGGATAGGCGCTCAGCAGGTCCCGGTAGCCGCCCGCGTCCATCAGCGGCTTGGCGAGGCCGATCGGAAACGGCTCGTAGCGGAACTGCAGGTGATCGTAGTTGAAAAACATGGCGGCGGGACCGTTGGCTCACGCCTCGGCGCTGGCCGTCGGGCGCGGCGTGGCGGCCGCCAGTGCCGGCTTGCGGAGCAGGACCTGCGTCCAGTGGTCGCGCCGGGTGTGGCCGAGATCGCGGACCTCGTCGATCGTGAAGCCGCCGAGCTCGCGAACGCGTTCGATGAACGAGCCGCGGTCGCGCCAGATGGTTGCCTCGAACTCGCCTGGCACATAACCCTCCTCGTAGCCTTGGACGAGGTCGAGGACGAACAGGCCGCCCGGCCGCAGCAGCCGGCGCACCTCGCCGACCAGCTGGTCGAGGGCGAACACGTGGTCGAGAGCGTTGCTGTAGATGGCGTCGAGCGAGCCGTCCGGGAACTGGATGGCGTGAAAATCGCCCGGCAGCACGTAGCGGTTGTCAGGCCCCGGGTTGAGATCGATGCCGACCGCGAAATGGCCGAGCGCGTGCAGGGCCCTGACCTCGGTGCCGAGCCGCGCTCCGAGACAGAGCACCGAGCGCGCCTCCTGCAGGGCGGTGCAACCCTCGAACCGGCGCTTGAACTCGGCGTAGTCGTCGTCCTCGGTCTCGCGCAGCCGATGCACGATCTGGTCGAGCTTGGATGCCTGATGGGTCACGTACTCGTCGTAGGAGCCATAGCGTCGCTTGGCCTCGGCCTCGCTCCGTTGCCAGCGCTGGCCCTCGGAGAAGCCGGCGGCGCGCCGCCTGGCCTTGTCGGCTTTCTTGCGTCGCCGGGCCCCTGGCCCGATGCCGTAGCGTGCGACCTTGGACAGGCGCCGCCAGGCCCGGTGCAGCAGCTCGGTCATGCGATGGCGGTCCTCTTGGCAGCTGGGTTGGCGCGCGCCGGGGCGGCCTCGGTGACCGGCAACAGCGGCACGCCCGCACGCTCATGCACCGTCGGCTCGCTCGTATAGAGGTTGAAGCCCCTGCGGACAAGGCAACGCAGCACCGAGATGTCGGTGTCCGCGTGCTTGCTCCGGGTCGTGCCGAGCTGCTCGATCAGCGGATTGTGGGCGTAGGCGTGGGTGATCTCGAAGCTGAAGCCGCTCATCACGACGCGATCGAAGGCGCCGCCCTCGAGCCCGATCGCGAGCGCGACGATCCCGGTCGAGGGCTGCTTCTGCTCGATCTGCGCCCGGATCGCCGGCTCGTGGTCGCACAGCCGCAGCACCAGATCGTGGTAGAACTCACGCTGCGGACTGATGAACTCGTCGAAGCGATAACCGACCGAGCGCAAGGTTCTTTGGAAATACCAGGGCTTGACCTTGATCTTCCGGACCTCGCGCAGGAGCCGTTTGAGCAGGGGGCCGCGCGCGGCCGGCCGGGGATAGAGGTAGAGCTTGCCCGTGTGCAGGCCGCGCAAGGCCTGGAGCGCGAGGTCGTTGGCCGCCTTGTGCCCCGAGGTCAGGACCGAGGTCATGACCGTGAAGATGGGATCAGGCAGCCCGAGGTCCGCGGCCGAGCGCCCCGAGGCATTGGCGCAGGCGAGGGCATCGAAGCCCGCGGCCGGCGGCAGCACGGGTTCTGGCTTGGACCCCAGGATCAGCAGTGTCGTCATCGGCCGCGGATGGTCCGCCCCTGCCTTCGATCCTCTGCTCGCAACCGCCGCCGAAATCCGGTCGGGATTGATCGAGGATGCGCCAAGCGCGAGCGACTTCTATCATGATCGCGCCCGGCTTCAAGAGCCCGCCGCCGGATCCGTCCCGACCCAGGCCTGGGTCCCAAATTGCATCTTCCGGGTCATGGCGCTGGTGATCCAACGTTGCCAGCGAGCCGCATCGGTCGCCCGCATCCTCACATCCGGCCGCCCGCGGTCGGCCAAGGCAAGCCATCGCGCGGCGCGCGGACGGCTTGCAGGCGGACCAGCCATCCCGTACAAGCGATCACCATCGGCTCACCTCACACCAAGGAATCGCGACCGTGACGCCTCGGGTGTTCATTCACACCAACCACAAGCAATATGTCGGCGCCCTGGTCTCGCAGTATTCGTTCGGGCGCAATTCCCGCAATGCCGACCAGTTCGCCGTCGAGATCATTCACACCAAGGACCACCCGTTCCTGTGGGCCAGGGAAGGGCAGCGGTTCCTGCGCGACGGCCGCCAGGCGGTCTGGCGGATGGAGGACCTGCAGTCGTTCACGCCGTTACGGTTCATGCCGCCGGAGCTGATGGCCTACCAGGGCCGGGCGCTGGTGGTCGACCCCGACGTGTTCGCGGTCGGCGACGTGTTCGAGCTGCTGACGCGCGACATGGCGGGCAGCGCGCTCATGTGCCGGCCGCGCTCCGGCACCAAGGGCGCCGAGGGCGGGCTCGCGACCAGCGTCATGCTGCTCGACTGCGCCAAGCTCCGGCACTGGCGCGCCGAGCACGACTTCGGCCGGCTGTTCGCTGGCGAGCGCGACTATGCCGACTGGATCACCCTCCGCCTCGAGCCGAGGGACAGTATCGGCTTGTTCGAGCCGGAGTGGAACGACTTCGACCACCTGACCCCGGGCACCAAGCTGCTGCACAACACCAAGCGCCAGACGCAACCCTGGAAGACCGGCCTGCCGGTCGACTTCACGCCCCCGGACAAGCGCTTCCAGCCGCTGAAGCCCAAGACCTGGATGAATCCGCTCAAGAAGCTGGCCGGCGGCGGGCCGCCCAGCCAGTACGCGCGCCATCCGGACCCCAGGCAGGAGCAGTTCTTCTTCGGGCTGCTGCACGAATGCCTGCAGCAGGGCATCGTGACCGAAGCCATGCTGCGCGAGGAGATGCGCCAGAACCACATCCGCCACGACGCTCTGGAGCTCGCCGAGCGCAGCGCGCCGCTGGCGGCGTGAGCCCCGGCGGCGGTCCGGGGGGGCCGCTTGCCGGCACGGCGGCCCGATGGGACCAGCGCCGGGGCTCGGTCGGGGTCTTCTGGTTCTTGGTGAACTCGCCGTATGCAGCCCTGCGTCTTCATCCATACCAATCATCGTCAGTACGTCGGCGCCCTGGTCTCGGCCTACTCGATGCGCCGCGCCTCGCCCCATGCCGAGCGCTTCGAGGTCAAGACCGAGACGGGGATCGTCAGCCAGGAGCTGTTGCGCGAGGAGATGCGCCGCAACCACGTCCGCCATGACGCGTTCGAGCTGATCGAACGGGCGCCGCCGCGGGCGGCCTGAGCTTCAGGCGCGCTTCTCGAGCCAGAGGCTGCTCGCCGGCGCGCCGCTCCGGGGCAGCTCGGCCAGCACGCCCAGGGTGAGCCGCTCGGGTCGGCGACCGGCGACGTAGTGGCTCGCGAAGCGGAGGCCGTAACCGCCACCCTGGAGCAGGGCGGCGATCGCCTGCTGCTCGTTGTAGCCGCGCCAGGCCCAGGCCAGGGGATAGGGGTCGGGCAGGAAGACGTCGTGGACGTGGACCAGGACGCCCGGCGCGATGGTCGGCAGAATCCGGTTCAACAACCAGTCGACGTCGGTTCCGGGCATCAGGATGTGGCTCGAGTCGACCACCAGGAGATCGCCCGCGGCGAGCACCGAGAAGCAGTTCGGGTCCGCCTGCTGCAGCGTGGTCTCGAGCCAGCGGACGTCGAGACCGCGCAGGCTCGCCCGCGGCGCCGGGTCGATGCAGAGCAGCTCCGTGCCCAGGCCCCGATCGGCGACCGCGCGGGCGAGAAAACGGGTCGAATGGCCGGAGCCGACCTCGACGATCCGCCGCGGCCGGGTGGTCGCGACCAGGGTGTAGGCGACGGCCGCATCGAGGGTCGGGAACCAGTCCTGATCGAAGCGCGGCGCCGGCGGCGGCCCGCCGAGGCGCCGGAGCGCCGGCGCCAGAGCCTCGATCTCGCTCAGGACCCGATCGAACGCCGGCCAGGCCGCGGCGAACGTCGCCTCGAGCGCCGGATAGCCGCAAGGCGCCACCCGGTCGGCGTAGCGATGCGGGAGGAAGAAGCCGCGCGGCCGGCCGCCGAGCAAGGTCGCAAGACCCATGACCAAGCGCCGGCGCCGGCCACGCCGGATCTCCCCCGCGCTCGATCCGGACCGCTCGACCACGCCTGCGGCCCCCCTCAGGGGTGGAGGACCAGGCCTTCCTGCGCCACCCGCGAGCCGGGCAGGGCGCGTTCCAGCTGCTCGGCGATCTGGTCGAGGGCGGCATCGTCATGGTCCGGGTCGTGGTGGAAGGCGATCAGGCGCTCCGCTCCGGCCGCCTGGCACAGGCGCACGCCCTCGTTCCAGGTCGAATGGCCCCAGCCGCGATAAGTCGGATACTCCGCCTCGGTGTAGGTGGCGTCGTAGATCACGATCTGGGCGCCCCGGATCAGCTCGAGGATGGT
Organism: uncultured Alphaproteobacteria bacterium; assembly: GCA_963730195.1. GTDB lineage: Bacteria > Pseudomonadota > Alphaproteobacteria > Geminicoccales > Geminicoccaceae > DATAOG01. The sequence continues at coordinate 13,778 of CAVSRN010000044.1, read as the reverse complement.
CGGGTCGAGCTCGCCCTCGCGGTGCTCGGTGTCGGTGATGTAGCAGACCGCCTTGCCGGCGTGCTCGATCCGATAGCCGGTGGCGCCGTTCGGGTGATTGAGCGGGCCGGTGCGCAGGACGACCCCCGGCACGGCGTCGATCACCAGGCCGGCGGCGAAGTCGTGAAAGGCGATGCAGGCCTCCATGATGTCGAGCGGCACCGGGAAGATCGGCGCCCGCATCAGATCCTCGAGCACCGCCTGCAGGGCCCCCTGCCGGCCGCCCAGGTGGCCGGCCCACAGCTCGAAGCAATTGTTGGCATTGTAGGCCGGGCGGAAGAACGGGAAGCCGTTGATGTGATCGATGTGGGTGTGGGTCAGGAAGATGTGGGCGCTCAGGCCGTCCCGGCCGTTCATGCTGGCGCCGAGCGCGCGCAGCCCGGTGCCGGCGTCGAAGATCAGCCGCTGCCCCGCGCACATCACCTCGAGACAGGCGGTGTTGCCGCCATAGCGCAGCGTGTCCGGGCCGGGGCAGGGCACACTGCCACGGACCCCCCAGAAGCGCAGCCAGAACTCGTCCTTCACCGCCATCATCCGTCCGCCTCGGCCATCAGCAAATAGGAATTCCCGGCCGAGGACAAGGGCCGACGAGCGCGTGGCGGGCCGCGCTCGCTAACTCGAAGTTTATTGCGCGGCGTCAATGCAACATGTGACGGTAGAGAAAGTAGCGCTCCCGAGCGATCGCCTCGGGCGGCGGCAGCGGCAAGAGCGCCGAGGTCCGCATCGGCTGATCGGAGATCACCCAGGCGCCGGGCGCGAGCAGGGCGGGCAGGGTCTCCGCGAGCCAGGCGGCGAGCTCGGCGTTCTGCGCGGCATCGCCGGTCCCGATGTCGCTGTGCACCAACGCTGCGGGCGCACCGATGCGGGCGCCGGCCGTCGGCAGCGTCTCCCGGATGTCGCCCAGGATCAGATGCGCGGCATCGGGCATCGACGCCGGATGCGCCGCCAGCTGGCGCTCGAACACGAAGATTTCCCGCGCGGGCAACAGCTCGCGCAGATGATCATAGGTCCGCCCGTTGCCGAGCCCGAGCTCGAGCACCGGCCCGGGCAGCTCCGGCGATCGCCAGCGCCGCCTGGTTCAGACACGCCCGCTGCGCCTCCAGCCGGCGGATGAAGCTGTCGAGACGGCTCATGTTTTTTCCCACTTCTGCAACGAGGCATGGCCAGCGCGGCTTCGCATGAATGGTTGAATTCCGCGCGCCGCTCTGTCATGCTCGCCCGGATATTGCAGCGCCCCGCGCGCGGGGCCAAGCGGGGTTGCCGACCATGGCGATCAATTGGCAGGAAGCAGCCGGCATCCTGGCCGAGGAGCGATCCTTCGCCGAGAGCGACGCTGGCCTGCTCAAGACCTACGCGGCCGCCGACCAGGCAGCCCTGCTCCAGGGCCAGCGCCTCTACGCCGCTGGCCAAGGCAGCCTCCGACGGCCTGATCGCGCGCTTCCTCGTGGTCCTCACCGACGACCGCGATCCCGCCCAAGCCGACGACCTGAAGCAGGCGGCCGAGCGCGCCTTCACGACCCGCCTCACCTTCAGCCAGCACGCCAACGACGCGCTCCCCGACCTCAGGGGCACCAAGAGCGTCCTGCTCGACGCGCTCGCCAAGCCGGCCACCGACCTGGTCAAGGCGCTGATCGACGGCGGCATCGCGATCTGGAAGGAGTACCGCCGCGCCAACGAGCTGCGCCGCGCGACGCTGCGCGCCCAGCTCGAGCAACACCGCTGGCGCGCCTTCACCGATCTCTGAGCCGCCGCATGCCCGCGACGCGCCACGCCCGACCTGCCGACCGAGCCGATCCTCCGCCTCGAGCCCGGCATGCACGGGGCGCCGATCCGCCAGATCGACGTCGATGCCGCCGGGCGCTTCCTGGTCAGCGGCTCGGACGACAAGACGGTGCGCGTCTGGTCGCTCGAAGACGGGCAACTGCTCAAGACGCTCCGCGTGCCGCTCGGCGAGGGCAACGTCGGCAAGGTCTACGCGGTGGCGATCACACCCGACGGCGAGCGGATCGCGGCCGGGGGCTGGGGACCGGGTGAGAATGGCCCGAACAGCATCTACGTCTTCGAGCGCGCGAGCGGGCGCATCGTGGCGCGGGTCGACGGCCTGCCGAACGTGATCAATCACCTCGCCTTCTCGCCGGATGGGCGGCATCTGGTCGCCTGCCTGGGCGGGGCGAACGGCATCCGGATCTACGAGACCGAGGCTTTTCAGGAGATCGCGTCCGATCGCGACTATGGTGGATCGACAGCTATTGGGCGGCGTTCGATCGCGCGGGTCGGCTGGTCACCAGCTCCTATGACGGCAAGATCCGGCTCTATGATCCGGGCTTCCGCCTCACGCAGTCGAAAGAGGCACCGGGCGGCAAGCGGCCGCTCGGGGTCGCCTTCTCACCCGATGGCGCGCGGATCGCGGTCGGCTACGACGACAGCACGCGGGTCGACGTGCTGGATGGCCAAACCCTCGCGCCATTGTTCGCGGCCGACACGATCGGGCGTCGGCAACGGCAATCTTGGCAAGGTCGCTTGGTCGGCGGACGGCCGCTATCTGTACGCGGGCGGGCGGTGGCAGCCTGCCAGGCATGCGCTCCTCCGACGCTGGGCGGACGGCGGCCGGGGCGCCGTACGAGGACATCCCGCTCAGCCAGAACAGCATCATGGACCTGCGGCCGCTCGCGGACGGCCGCCTCGCCTTCGGCGCCGCAGATCCCAGCCTTGGCGTCCTCGGCGCGGACGGCAAGATCGTCTGGCGGCAGGACCCCGCCCAGGCGGATTTTCGAGGAATCAGTTCGACAAGTCTTGCCGTCTCCCATGATGGCACCCGCGTCGGCTTCGGCTTTGAGCAATTCGGCAATTCGCCCGCTGCGTTCGACCTGCTTGCTCGACGTCTGACCCTCGACCCCGAGCCCGACCGGACGCTCGCGACAGCGCGCACGGACAGCGCCCGGGCTGGAGATCAAGGACTGGAAGGACACATTCACGCCGACCCTCAACGGCAAGCCCCTGCCGCTCGAGCAGTACGAAACGTCCCTGCAGCCTGGCGATCACGCCGGATGGCCAGCGCTTCCTGCTCGGCGCCCATTGGTCGCTCCGTCTGTTCGACCGGCAGGGCCAGCAGCTCTGGGAAAAGCCCGTGCCGGGCGCCGCCTGGGCGGTCAACGTCTCGGGCGACGGCCGGCTCGCGATCGCCGCCTTCGGCGACGGCACCATCCGCTGGTTCCGGCTCGCGGACGGCGCGGAGCTGCTCGCCTTCTTTCCCGCACGAAGGACCGCGAGCGCTGGGTGGTCTGGACGCCGAAGGGCTACTACATGGCCTCGCCCGGCGGCGAGGAGCTGATCGGCTGGCACGTCAACCGCGGCCTCGACACGCCCGAGTTCTACAGCGCCAGCCGCTTCCGCGACCGCTTCCACCGCCCGGACGTGATCGCCCTGGTGCTCGAGGAGCTCGATGTCGACAAAGCCCTCGCCCGCGCCAACCGCGAAGCGGAGATCGCGCCGCGCACCCCGGCAGCCCCGCTCGAAGACATCCTGCCGCCGCTGCTACAGATTCTTGAGCCAACCGTGGGCAGCCAGGTCGAAAAGGACCCGGTCGTCATCAGCTGGCGCGTCTGGGCGCCAGGTGGCGAGGCGATTACCGGCCTGCGCGTCATGATCAACGGCACGCTGGCCATGACGTTTGCCGACCCTGATCCCAATGTTCCCATCTATCTGCCGGTGATCAGCCGGGCGCGTTCAGGCCGAGGCGATCATCAGCCTGATCGCCGAGAGCGCCCGCGGCGCCAGCGATCCGGCCTCGATCGGTCTCCAGATCGCTGCCGCCGCAGCGGCCGAGGCGCCGCCGCCACCGCGTCTGTTCGTGCTCGCCGTCGGGGTCGGACTCTACAAGGAGAAGCCGCCCGACGATCTCAAATACGCGGCCAGGGATGCCGAGGACATCGCAACCTTCTTCCTGAACCAGAAGGGGCGGCTCTATCGGGACGTGTCGGCCCAGGCCCTGATGGACACCGACGCCACTCGCGCAACCGTCACAGGTGCCATCCTCGGCCTGTTCGATCAGGTCGCTGCCGGCGATGTCGTCATGATCTTCTTCTCCGGCCACGGCGTGGTCGAGCGCGATGTCTATTATTTCCTGGCCCACGACGCCAATTCGAAGACTCAAGTGAATTTGCGGATGACCGCAATCGCCGAGCATGAATTGATCGAGTGTTTCCGGACGCTGTTCGACCGGCAGGCCAAGGTCTACGCCTTCTTCGACACCTGCTACGCCGGTGCGCTCGGCGACGGGGGCAAGGCGGGGCCGACCGACATGGAGCGGTTCGCGAGCAAGCTCGGGAGCGAGGAGAACGGGGTCGTCGTGTTCACCTCCTGCACCGCGCAGGAACGATCCAACGAACGTGACGAGTGGCAGAACGGGGCGTTCACCGAGGCGCTGCTGGAGGCGCTCAACGGCAAAGCCGCGCGGCCCGGCGAGCGGGACATCCTGCTGAGCGACGTGGAGCGCTATCTGAAGGCGCGGGTGCCGGAGCTGACCCTGCGTGCCCAGACGCCGAAGATCTACATCCCGTTCAAGGAATTCATCGACCCGCCGATCGCGGTGGTCCCCGAGTAGCTGTCAGCCGTCGAGGCGGGAGATTGCCAGCGCGAGCGCCTTGGCACGCGGTACGAAGGTGTCGAGGTGACAGGCTTCGTCGGGGCTCTGGGCTTTCTCGCCGATTGCGCCGGTGGCGCAGACGGTCGGCGCGCCGATCGCGGCGGTGAAGCCGGAATCCGCCGAGCCGCCGGTGACTGGCCGAACCGGCAGCGCCGACAATGTCAGCTCTTGGTCCGCTCTTTGGCTTTGTCGGGCAGTATCTCGTTCCGCTTTAGAAGCATGAGCGCTCCCGATACCAAGGCCGTGTTTGCGATCGATTCCGCGCTAAGACCTTGGCGCTCGCCTTCTTCGACGAGCATCTGATAAATGTGATCGTCAATATTGACCGTGCGCAGACCGACCGGAGCCCTGGAAGGGCGAGGGATCGGCCGCCCGGCCTCGCGCATGGCTTCGATCCAGCACTGAACCGCGTCGGCGCCGTTGCGAATGGCTTCTTCCGGCGTTTCGCCGTCGGACATGCAGCCCGGAAGATCGGGGAATTCGATAAGATAACCGCCGCCCTCATCCTCGGTGAGCGGATGCATGCGGAAAGGATACTCAAGCGTCGTCATCGTTGCCTCGCAACAGGGCCTCGCCTCTCAGACCCTCCAAAAAGTAGATCAGTTGGACGAATTGTCGCACGTAGACTGGCTTTATCGGCCGGCGCGCGGGGACCGAGAGGGCACGGTCGCTCTGCGGGTGCTCGAAAATGACGTGGCTACCTCGCCCCATTTTGACGTTGACGTCGTGTGCTCGCGCGACCGTCTCAAGCTGCTCGATCCGCCAATCGGCCTTGGGATTGCGGCCCATCTCGATGAGCAGCTTCGATGCGCGGGTAGGCCTTGGCTTTCTCACCATTGTGTCTCCGGCGCGCGAGAATGGTCGATTCGCCAGACGTTAACAAGGCCGCGATCCGAGGGATTTTCATCGCCAGATCAACTCGGAGTCGCCCCGTGCGCTCAATCGAGCCGGGAGATCGCCAGCGCCAGCGCCTTGGCGCGGGGGATCAGGCTGTCGAGGTGGCAGGCTTCGTCGGGGCTGTGGGCTTTTTCGCCGATCGGGCCGATGGCGCAGACGGTGGGCGCGCCGAGCGCGGCGGTGAAGCCGGAATCGGCCGAGCCGCCGGTGTATTCGCCGCCGATCGTCTGGCCGAGCTCGGCTGCGGCCGCGACGTAGTGCTCGAACAGGGCGCGGTTCGCCGGGCTCGGCTCGAACGGCAGGAAGGCGGCCTTCTCGGTCAGGCGCGTGGTCGTGCCGGCGAGGTGGGTTGCTCCCAGAATCTGCTCGATCGCGGCTTCGGCCGCGGCCATCGCGGCCATGGTCTTGAAGCGCACGTCGACCCGGCAGCTGGCGAACGGGGCGACCGTGTTGACCGACTGGCCGCCGCTGATCAGGCCGACGTTGACCGTGGTGCCGGTCGCGTAGTCGGTCAGCGCGTGGAGTTCCAAAACCTTGCGGCAGAGCTCCTCGATCGCGCTCACGCCCTGGTCGTGCGCGGAGCCCGAATGGGCGGCCTTGCCGGTCACCTCGACGGTCAGGAACATGGCCCCTTTGCGGCCGGAGACGATGTTGCCGGACGGCCGCCCGGGCTCGGCGTTGAAGACCGCGCGGGCGCCTTGCGCGGCGGCCTCGATGGTCGGGCGCGAGGCGGGCGAGGCGATCTCCTCGTCCGAGGTCACGAGCATGACCAGCGGCCGGGGCGCCCCGCCCTGGCGGGCGAACGCCTCGAGCACGAAGGCGTTCATCACCAGGCCCGCCTTCATGTCGGCGACGCCCGGCCCATGGGCGCGGCCGTTGGCGATCTGGAACGGCCGCTCGGCGACCGTGCCGGTCGGAAAGACCGTGTCGCGATGGCCGAGCAGGAGGACGTGGGCATTGCCGGCCGCCGGTTGGCGCGGGCCGACGGTCGCCTTGAGCGAGACGCTGCCGTCGGCCTGAGCAATCGCCTCGCAGGCGATGCCGCGGGCCTCGAGATGGCGGCGGATGACCTCGCCGGCCCGGGCCACGCCAGCAGCATCGAAGGAGCCGGAATTGACGTTGACCAGATCGCCGAGCAGCCCGACCATCGGCTCGTACTGCTGCTCGAGCCAGGTCAAAAGCTCAGTCTCGCGCGCGGTGATCGGCATCGGCTCCTCCTTCGGCGGTCGCGGTGCTGCGGAACCGTAGCGCTTCGGACCCCGACCGGCAAACGGGTCGACAGGCGGCTCGGTGGATGCTGTGCTTGGCGGGACGTGCTACCAAGATGTGGACCGGTCGAGGAGGGGTCGATGAGCTGGCGGGATCTGAGCCCGGACGAGCTCGAGCAGCAGTTCAACCCGCGCCGCTCGGTGCCCGATTTCGAGGCTTTCCAGGTCGGCAAGGCGGCGCTCAGCGCCGCGGCCCGGGCCCGGCTCGGGGGCCATCTGGATATCTCGTACGGCGCCACGGCCCTGCAAAAGGTCGACGTCTTTCCCGCCGCACCGGCCGCTGGCCGGACCGGGGCGCCGATCCACCTGTTCTTCCACGGCGGCTACTGGCGGGCGCAGGACAAGGCGAACTTCGCCTTCGTCGCCGAGCCGCTGGTCGGGGCGGGGATCTGCACGGTGATCGCGAACTACGACCTCTGTCCGGCGGTGACGCTGGATGGCGTGGTCGCCTCGGCGCGCGGCGCGCTCGCCTGGACCTTCCGGCATGCGGCCGAGTTCGGCGCCGACCCGGACCGCCTCACGATCTCGGGCAGCTCGGCCGGCGCCCATCTGCAGGCGATGGCGCTCGCTCACGACTGGCCGGCCGAGGGACTGCCGGCGGACCTGATCAAAGGCGCGGTGCCGATCAGCGGCATCTACGATCCCGAGCCCGCGCGCCACATCTCGGTCAACGCCGAGATCCGGCTCACCGAGGAGGTCGCGCGGCGGAACGATGCGCTGGCGCTCGAGCCCAGGGTCCGCTGCCCGGTGGCGCTGTTCGTGGGCGGCGACGAGCCCGCCTTCTGGCGCCGGCAGACCGAGCTCTATGAGGGGCATCTCAGGCGGCACGGCCTCGAGCCGACGCTCACGGTCGTGCCGGGCGCGCATCACTTCAGCATCCTCGATGCCTACCTCGATCCCAAGAGCGCGATCCTGGGCGCGATCGTCGCCATGACGCAAAACCGGTGAAGGGAGCCACGTCGATGACCAGCCAACCCCTGCACGGCCGGGTCGCGCTGGTGACCGGCGGCGCCGCCGGCATCGGCCTCGCGACCGCGGACGCGCTCGCTGCCGCCGGCGCCGATGTCGGGATCGTCGATCTCGATCCGGGCAAGGCGGGCGAGGTCGCGCGGGCGCTCGCCGCCGAGCATGGCGGGCGGAGCGCCGCCGCGGTCGGCGACGTCGCCGACGAGGCCGCGGCCAGGGCGGCGCACGCCGAGATCACGGACGCGCTCGGGCCGGTCACGGTGCTGGTCAACAACGCCGGCATCATGGCGCAGGAGGTCCGCCCGTTCCACGAGCAGCCGATCGCGCATTTCGACCGCATGCTGGCGATCCATCTGCGCGGCAGCGCGCTGTTCAGCGCGCTCGCGGTGCCGGGCATGCGCCAGGCGGGCTTCGGCCGGATCGTCAACCTGTCGTCGGTGCTGGGCCTGGTCGGCCTGCCCAACCGCCTCGGCTACGGCGTCGCCAAGACCGCGATCGTGGGCCTCACCCGCGCGCTCGCCATGGAGAACGCCCGCTTCGGGATCACCGTCAATGCGCTCGCACCCGGCTACATCGCGACCGAGACCAACGTCCAGCGGGCGGCGCAGGGCCTGCTCGACTTCGACCTCTACGCCGAGCGCACCCCGGTCGGCCGCTGGGGTCGGCCCGAGGAGATCGCGCGGGTGATCGTTTTTCTCGCCGATCCGGCCTCGGCGTTCATCACCGGCGCCGTGATCCCGGTCGACGGCGGCTACACCGCGCGCGGCGACCCCGGCGAGAACCTCGGCCCCCGCCCCGCCTGAGCCGCGCCCGACTCAGGGCGGCAGGAGGGTGGTCTGCGCCGCCGCCGTCCGGATGGCGCCCGCCTGGACCTCGTCGATCAGCCCGTCTCGGACCCAGGTCTGGGTCAGCAGGGTGACGCGCCGGACGAACTGTCGGCGGTTCAGCGCACCGGACCCGGCCTGGGTGATCCGATCCATCAGGCGTGCAGCCCGCGGGCGTCGCGAGGACGTTGGCGACCCCGGTGTCGAGCGCATCGATCACAACCGTCGGGCTCAGATCGAGATCGCGGCACCGATCCTCGGCGTCCGGCACGCCGTCGCCATCGCCGTCGTCGGCGCGCAGCATCACCGTGGTCGTGGCCTCCGCGACCGGGTCCTTGACCTCGACATTGCCGGCCAGATCGCGGGCGAGGCTGTAGAATGCGTACGTCCCGCCGGCGTCGCCGAGGAACATCGCCGTGGTCGCCGGCGTGTTCGTCTGCCAGGGCGCGAACGGCCCGCCGTCCTTCGAGGCGAAGACGCTGAAATCGCGCACGCCCGCACCGTCGTCCCGGCCGGCCCATGACACCGTGAACAGGGCCCGGTCCTGCGCGCTGTCGAGCGGCTGCACCGCGCTCGTCGGGTTGGCGTCGTCGATCGCGTCGAACGAGACCGGCGTCAGGGTCTCCGTGAACTGCGCGTACTTCAGCCGCGGATGGCCGTCCATCTCGAAGAACAGGCCCCCGGCGTAGAGGGTCGAGTTCGAGGTCGCGAGCGCGAGCACCGCACCGGGCAGATCCCTCACCCTCGGATCGAAGGCGGTCAGCGCCCCGGTCCTCGTGAGGCGGGCGATCTGCCCCTGCGCCGCGCCGCCGACCTGAGTGAAGGAGCCGCCGATGTAGACCTCCTCGTCCGTGACCGCGATCTGGAAGACCTCGGGTCGCTGACCGCCGGTCACGTTCGGGTCGAAGCCGGTCACCTCGGCGCCGGTCCTGGGGTTCAGCGTCGCGACGTTGTTGCGCGCCGCGCCCCCGATGCTCGAGAAGTCGCCGCCGACGAACAGCGTGCTGCGCGCGAGCACGATCGTCGAAGATGTTCGGGCCGACATTGCTGCCGCCGCTGACGTTGGCGTCGAACTGGACGTCGGCATCGCCGGTCGTCCCCGAGATCTTGGCGATCTTGTTGCGCGATCGGCCGCCGATCGACGTGAAGTCACCGCCCACATAGACGTCGTCACCGGAAACCTGGAGCGTTCGGACCCGGCTCGGGCTCACGCCGTCGAGCGGGTCCGGGTCGAAGGATTGCCGTCCCCCGTCGACGAGGCCCGTGATCGGATTGAGCTTGGCGAGATCGAGGCGCGGCTGCCCGCCGATCGTGGAGAAGTCGCCGCCGACGTAGACGTCGGAGCTGGTGACGACGATGGTGTCGACGCCGGGAATGCTACCGCCGGTGGCGTTCGGGTTGAAATTCGGATCGAGCGTGCCGTCCTTCGAGACCTTGGCGATCCGGTTCCGAGGCTGGCCAGCCATCGACATGAAGTTGCCGCCGAGGTAGATGTCGTCGCCCCTGACGGCGATCGCGCCCACGTCGTTGAACGTATTCGGGCCACCGGGTCCGGCATCCGGATCGAAGGCGGTCGGGACCCCGTCCGAATCGAGCGCGGCAATCCCGTGGCGCGTGACCCGGTTCACGAAGGAGAAGTCGCCACCCACGTAGACGCGGGCACCTTTGACCGCAATCGTCTTGACCGAAACCGTGGTGTCGAAGTCGCCGATACCGGCGATGAACGCGTGCCTTCCGGCGCCGGTAGTCGCGTTGACCTTGACCAGGTTGTTGCTCCTGACGACCGGATTGCCGAGGTCGGGGAAAAAGCCGCCGATATAGAGATTGGCGCCGGCGACCGCCAGAGCGCGCACGCTGTCGGTCGTGCGGGCGTCGACGTTGAACGCGGTGACGTTGCCGGTGGCTGCCGCCAGGCGCGCGACCGCCGGGCGGATCTGGCCCCCGATGGTGTTGAAGTCGCCGCCGACATACACAAACAGGCCCGAGCGCACGAGCGCGAACACCGCGTCGTCGGGGTCCGGTGCAAACGCCGCGACCGCATTGCCGGTCGTGGCCGCGAGCTTGGCGAGATGGCGACGCGCCCGGCCGCCGATGTTGGTGAACACGCCGCCGACATAGACGTAGTTGCCCGCGGCCTCGATCGTCAGGATCAAGCCGCCGCCGCCGCCGAAGGTCGGGTTCGGGATCCAGCCGAGATCGCCGCCCGTCGTCCCCGCGACCTTGGCCAGCCCGTTGCGCGTCTGGCCGCCCAGCCTCTCGAACTGGCCGCCGACGTAGACCTGGGCACCCGACACCTCGAGCGCAAACACCTGGCCGTCGGTGCCGAGCCCGGCCGGGTTGAAGTTGGTGACGTTGCCGGTCGCGGCCGCGACCGCCGCGAGGTTGTGGCGCGATTGGCCGCCGATGTTGTCGAAGCCACCGCCGACGTAAACGGTATTGCCGTCCGCGGACACCGCGAGCGCGTTGACGGCGCTGTTCTGCCCCGGCACGCCGGGATTGAACCCGGGGTCGACGCTGCCGTCGGCGAGGATGTGGCCGATCTTCTGCCGGGGCTCGCCACCGATCGAGGTGAACGTGCCGCCGATGTAGAAGCCGCCGTGGCCGTCGGCAGCGCTCGCGCGCACCTCGCCCTGCTCGACCTCCGCGAGCGGCGCGATCCGCTTGGCGTTCGAGGCGCTGAGCCGCGCGAAGGCGCCCGTGATCGCGGCCAGCTCGTCGAAGTTGCCACCGATGTAAGTGACGTCGCCGCGCGGAACGATCACGCTGACCGCTCCATTTCCCAGCACCCCGAACGCCGACTGGGTCGGCGTGTTCGGGGGGTCGAGGGCCTGTGCGCCGCGCGCGCCGCCGGTAAGGGTTGCCAGAGCCACGAGCGCTGCGAGCATTCTTTTGGTACGACGTTTCTTCATTTCCGTGCTCCTGGCCCCGTCTCGCCGCTACCATCAAGAGCCCCGCTGTCGAGGCCACTCAAGCCGCCGGCAGGTCCATGCGCTTGGTCAGACGGATCTGGAGATCGAACTGGGGCCGGTCCGGGCGGCGGATGACGCCATTGATCTCCTGGCCCTCCAGGCGGCCTGCCAGCTCGGTCGTGAACTGCTCTCGCGCCTCGCCGAAGGCGGGCCGCGGCGGGCCGTAATAGTGGACCGTGATCCGGGCCTTCACCTCGTGCCCGGTCTGGCTGTAGGTGCCGCTGGAGTACTGCCGGTGGTCGCCGCCGACGATGCGGCCGTCATCGAAGATGAACACGCCCCGGTTGTCCCAGCCAAAGGGGCCATAGACTTCCCCGGTCCATACGCCTTCGATCGACATGGGCGCCGACTCCACCTCTCACCCCGCGCTAACAGCATGACGGGATCGTACGGTTGTGTCTATCATCACCGTATCGCGCTGGCGGTGGCGTTCGAACGGGGCGCAGGGGGCCGACAGCGATCGCAAGACGGCGGTGAGGCAGTCATGGGAAAACAGACCAAGGCCAGGAGCACCAGGCTCAAGGTCGTCCAGGCCGACGCCAACGATTCGAAAGCGCTCGCCGCCCGCCGCGACGGTGGTATCGCGAGCGGCGGCGAGGAGCCGGGCTCGCTGCGCAAGATCAAGAAGAAACTCTACGAAGCGGAGCTGGCCAGGCTGCAGATCGAGCTGGTCAAGATGCAGGAATGGATCAAGCACCAGGGCCTGAAGGTCGTGGTCCTCTTCGAGGGCCGCGACGCCGCCGGCAAGGGTGGCGTGATCAAGCGCATCACCGAGTGCGTCAATCCGCGCATCTGCCGCGTCGTGGCCCTGGCGACGCCGACCGAGCGCGAGCAGACCCAATGGTATTTCCAGCGCTACGTGCCCATCTGCCCGCGGCCGGCGAAATCGTCCTGTTCGACCGGTCCTGGTACAACCGCGCCGGCGTCGAGCGCGTCATGGGCTTCTGCACCGACGAGGAATATCAGGAGTTCCTGCGCTCCTGCCCGGAATTCGAGCGCATGCTCGTCCGCTCGGGCATCATGCTGATCAAATACTGGTTCTCGGTCAGCGACGAGGAGCAGGAACGCCGCTTCCGAAGCCGGATCCAGGATCCGACCAAGCGCTGGAAGCTGTCGCCGATGGATCTGGAATCCCGCAAGCGCTGGGTCGAGTACTCCAAGGCCAAGGACGAGATGTTCGCCCACACCGACATCAAGCAGGCGCCTTGGTACGTGGTCGAAGCCGACGTCAAGAAGCACGCCCGGATCAACTGCATCAGCCATCTTCTGACCATGATCCCGTATGAGGATCTTACGCCGTCACCAATCGAATTGCCGCCGCGTCAGGATGCCGGCGGCTATGTCCGGCCGCCGATGACCGATCAGACCTTCGTGCCCGAGCGGTATTGAGGACAGCGGGGCCAAGCATGCTGGCTTGGTTCCGCCTTGGCCCCGTTTCCCTTCTAAAGAGTCCTGACCCCGTTTCGCTCCCGTTTCCCCCTGACTAACTATCCGGCTATGCTACGGCCGCGTATGATCGCCTACTTACAGCGATCATACGCGGCCGATAGCGTGGTTTGCTAACCGGATAGTTCCGTTCCACTAAATGATATTTACCACATTTATGTGATGGCTAACCAGATTTGGGGACCGGAGAGGACCATCAACTAGAACTCCAACAATCGCAACCTTTTAACCTGGGAGAGCGAAGTTTCTCCAGTGGCGTACGGTGGCGAAGAGGTGCGCACGGAAGAAACCGTGATGAAACTATCTAACGTCATATTCCTCGGTGACGCTTATTTATTGATTCCCGCACTTGCGACCTTATGTGGCGTGGCCGTTTGGATGTCTTGCGTATATTTGTTTAAGGCATTTGGGCTGGCATACGCAATTGGTTATGCAGCTGTTATTGCGTACATGGTAGTCTGTAATTGCTGCCCTTGCTCTTCGGGTAAGGAAATACACGAAAGCAGACGGCCCTATCGCAATGGCGGTGCAAGCCAAACGCAAATCACTTAAATGAGACACATTCATTTGGCTTAATTTTTTGTTCGTTTCCTCAACTACGCTTGCAAGAAAAACGGGGTCGGAACTTCTTACCCGCGGCGGACCGGCCCGGCGGGCGTCACGGCGTTAAGCTTCGAAGTGCTGCGCAAGCCGGTCGATCGCTGCTGTAAGACCGATGCCGCTT
>CAVSRN010000043.1:0-21593 GCA_963730195.1 uncultured Alphaproteobacteria bacterium | reverse complement strand
GCCGCCTGCTCGATCCCGGCACCGACGCGACGTCGAACTGAGGTTTGCGCTGCGTCCGGTCCGGTCGTAACCTCCGGCCTGGCAGGCGAAAGGCTGATCGATGAAAGTCGCGCTGATCCAGATGAACTCCCAGGGCGACAAGGCCGCCAACCTCGCGCAGGCCAAGCGCCTGATCGAGCAGGCGGTCGCCGAGGAGCGGCCGGACCTGGTCGCCCTGCCCGAGGTCTGGACCCTGCTCAGCGAGGACGCTGCCGCCAAGCGCGCGGCCGCCGAGCCGGTGCCGGGCGGCGAGGCCTACGGGATGCTCCAGGAGCTGGCGGCCAGGCACCGCATCGTCCTGCACGGCGGCTCGCTGATCGAGCGGAACGGCGAGGCGCTCTACAATACCACGGTGGTGTTCGACCGCGACGGGCGCGAGCTCGCCCGCTACCGCAAGCTGCACCTGTTCGACATCGTCGACCCCCGACGGCAAGGAATACCGGGAGTCGGCGACCTTCGCCCGCGGCGCCCGCGTGGTCACGTTCGATGCGCTCGGCACCCGCTTCGGGCTGTCGATCTGCTACGACCTGCGCTTTTCCGAACTTTATCTCGAGCTCGCCAAGGCGGCGGCGAAGGTGATCCTGGTGCCGGCCGCGTTCACCCTCCAGACCGGCAAGGACCACTGGGAGGTCTTGCTCCGGGCGCGCGCGATCGAGACCCAGACCTACGTGCTGGCGCCCGCTCAATGGGGCCGCTATGCGAACGGCGCCCGCGCCACCTACGGCCACAGCCTGATCGCCGACCCCTGGGGCCACGTGATCGCCAAGGCCCAGGACAAGGTCGGCTACGTCGCCGCCCGGCTCGACCTTGAGGAAGTCGAGCGCGTCCGCGCGCGCATGCCCTGCGCCCAGCACCGGGTGTTATGACCGGGAAGGAGACGACCCACGACGGCACTGGCCGACCGGCCAAGTGAGCGGCGGGTGGACGAGAGCCCCTGGGAGCGCGTCCGGTCGGCGTTGGTGGATCCGAGATGGGTCTGCGGTGTCGGATCGCCATGGCCGCGCGTTGTTCACCGTGCGCTCCCGTCCAAAGAAGACCCGCGAAATCACGGTGTGCCAGACTGGTCGAAGTCGAGGCTATTGAGCGATAACCGTCGTCATGGCTGCCGCGGGCGGCATTTTGGTGTTCGCTTACTTACAGACCGGCGCGAAGATCGCCCGTTGAGCGGGCTTAATCGGCGTAGTCGGGCTCGTCGCGGTCGAGGAGGCGTTTGAGGGCGGCGAAGTGGACCTCGGCGTGGTTCTCGTAGCGGGCGAACTCGGCCTGGGTACGGGCGACCTCGTCCGGCGGGACGCGCTTCAGGGGCAGACCGGTCGACATCGCGAGAACCTGGTTCTGGCAGGCGCGCTCGAGGAAATAGAGGTCGTCGAAGGCCGCGGCCACCGAGGGGCCGGTGGTCGTGACGCCGTGGTTGGCCATGAACAGCGCGCGCCGGTCGCCGAGCACTGCCGCCAGGCGATCGCCCTCCTCGGCGTCGAGGGCGAGGCCGCCGTAGTCGTCGTCGTAGGCGAGGTGGCCGCTGAAGCGGAGCGCGTTCTGGTTGATCGGCTCGAGGCGGGCGCCCTCGACCGAGGTCAGCGCCGTGGCGTAGGGCATGTGGGTGTGGAGGATGCATCTGAGGTCGGGCCGGGCGGCGTGCATGCGGCCGTGGATGTAGAGCGCCGAGGGCTCGACCTCGCCGTCGCCCGCGAGCACCTGGCCGTCGGTCGTGACCCGCAGCAGGTCGCGCGCGCGCAGCTCGCCGAAGTGGCGGCCGTAGGGATTGACCAGGAACTCGCGGCCGTCGTCGGTCAGCGCCAGGCTGAAGTGGTTGTCGACGCCCTCGTGGAAGCCGAACCGTACGGCCAGGCGAAACGCCGCCGCCAGCTCGACCCGGCCGACCCGCTCGGAATTGTCCATCGCTCTCTCCCCCGGTTGGCGCTCACAGGTGGCGCCGACAGTTGGCGGGAAGTCTAGCCGGAGCTAGGATCGGGCACTAGGTCAATGACGTGACGCCGCGGCGGCCAAGCGCCGCTCGAAACCAAGGGAAGGGGAGGGAAACATGGTCAAGGGCGGTCAGGTTGCCGTCGTGATCGGTCTCGGGCTGCTGGGCGCCTGCACGCGGGTGGTCGACGACCCGCTGGCGGTCCATGACGTGTACTGGGGTCTGAGCCCCAATCCGACCTATCGGGGCGAGCTGCCGCGGGTGATGTTCAGCGCCGAGGAGACGCCGGCCAAGCAGGGCCTCCTGTACACCTCGATGTTCGAGTCCGAGGTCGCGGCGCAGTACGCCGGACGCGCGGCCGCCGACCAAGACCCGAGTCTGGCGCGGAGCGCGCTCGGCGAGGTGCTGTACGCGATCGATCCGGCCGAGGCGCCGTCCTGGGGGGCGAAGTCGACCGGCATCGTGTCGGGCTGGGCCGGCGGCGGCTACGGCGTCCGCCGGGCGGCGGGCGAGATGGCCGCGGCGATCCGCGGGGCCAGCGCCGCCGACGGCTCGGCGGCGTTGCGCGAGGTCGGTCCGCAGGCCGCGGCCTGCGCCGACAACACGCTGCGCCGGGCCGACCAGATCGTCAGCCTCAGTCACCAGGCGATCGAAGGCGCCGCCGGCCAGCCGGCGCTGCTGCAGCAGATCCACGATCTGGCGCGCCAGCTCCATCAGGGCTCGGGTGACGCCACCGACAGCGCGACCTGCGGCCTGCAGCAGGCCAAGCGCGATCTGGACCGGCTGACAGGCCCGACCCAGGGCGGCTGACCGCCCGGTCGCGGTCTCAGGCACCGGCGGCGCGCGCCGGCGGGTCGCCGATCGCCGTCAGGAAGGCGATCTCGAGGCTCGACGTCTGCTCGCGGCGCTTCAGCTCGGCCGGGGGGCCGACATGGCCGAGCCGGCCCTGGTGGAGCACGGCGACCCGATCGCAGAGCTGGTCGAGATCGGCGAGCTCGTGCGAGCTCATGAGGATCGCGCGGCCGCGCTCCCGGTGGCGGGCGAGCTGGCGCTTGAGCCCGATCCGCGCCCTGGGGTCGAGCCCGCTCATCGGCTCGTCGAGGATCAGGAGCGGCCGCTCGGTCAGCAAGGTCGCGAGCAGGCCGAGCTTTTGGCCCATGCCCTTGGAATAGCTTCGGATCGGCCGGGCAAGGGCCTGCGGGTCGAGGTCGAGCGCGGCGGCGAGGGCGGTGGCCGCCGCCGGGTCGGCGGGCAGGCGATAGAAGGCGAGGCTGAGGCGGACCAAGTCGTGGCCGGTGAGATGCCCGGGCGGCTGAAAGCGCTCCGGCAGATAGGCGAGCTGCGCCCGGCTGCCGGGCGCCTCGTGCGGCTCGCCGAACAGGCGCACGCTGCCGGCCGCGGGGGCCGTCAGCATCAGGATCGATTTCAGAAGCGTGGTCTTGCCGGCGCCGTTCAAGCCGATCAGGCCGACCGTCTCGCCCTGGCGCACGGTCAGGCTGATGGCGTGCAGGACCGGCGTCCGGCCGTAGCGGGCGTCGAGTCCCTGGATCTCGATCGCAGGCGGCGCAGGATCGATCAATGGCGTCGCTCCAGATGGCCCTCGACCACCTCGCCGCTCGCGACGACGTAGGTCTGGTTGGGCCGCAGCTCGACCCGGGTCGGAGGTGTGCCCGGTCCTGGGCGCCAGGCGAGCACCACCCGGTCGGCGGTCACCTTCAAAATCTCGATGGCACCGGGGCGCGCGGTCGGCGTGAAGCTCTGGCCGTTCAGCCAGATCCGCCAGTCGTCCGGCGCGCGATAGACGATGGCCGCGAGATGGAGGCTGCCGGCCGCCGGGGCCGGCCTCGAGCTGACGACCGCCACCGCCGCAAGCGGCCCGCCGGCCCGGGCGGCCTCGAGCAGGCGGAGCGCGGCGCTCGAGAACAGGAACAAATCGTCGGCGGTCTTGTGCGTCCCGGCGGCGTCGGCCGGCGCGGTGGGTCCGCCGGCGAGCGGCGCGGCGCCTGGCGTGGTCAGGAGCAGCAGCGCCGCGAGCAGGCCGTGCGCTTTCATCAGGAGCCCGGCGGCCGGGTGCCGCGGCCCTGCCAGCGCAGCGCCCGCCATTCGAACTGCAGGCGACCGTCGACCAGGTCGACCGGCTGGCCGGCGCGCAGGCGCGCGAGCAGATCCGGCTCGACCGCCGAGCGCCGCTCCAGGCTGAAGCCGACCACGCGGACATCGCCGGGGAGCTGGTTCGCGACCCCGCGCGCGAAGGCCAACAGGTCGAGGTCGGTGACCCCGGTCAGGTCGATGGTCACGTCGCTGCTGAGCAGCGTCATCTGGGCCAGCCGGCCCGGGCCGAGCGGCGCCGCGCGCTGCGGGCTGAAGCTGTAGTGGATGCTGTTGACGCGATGGCGCACGCGCAGCTGCTCCAGCAGCCGGGCGGCGGCGAGGCGATCCTGCTCGGCCAGGAGGCCGTGCCCGAGCAACATCTCGTAGCTGGCTTGATTCGCGTGAAGAAAGGCCAGGTTCTCGGCCACGGTCGTGCGCTGAGAGTTCAGGTCGTGGAGAGCGGTGACCACGCGATGGCGTGACGAAAGCTGATGGCCGGCGTAGTCGTAGACCACGCCGGCGGCCAGGACGCCGGCCACCAGGTTGACGCCGAGCAGGATCAGGGGCGTCCGGAGCGCGCGCCGCCGCGAGCCGGTCACGGCAGTCGGGTGCCGACGTGGATCTGCGCGCTCAGCCTGGCGTCCGGGTCGGCCGGCGCGTCCCTGACACCAGCGCCGCCGACGAACGCCTGCTGCGGCAGGATGTCGACCGCCTGGCGGACGATCGCGACCGACCGCTCGGGAAAGGTCCCGGTCAGGCGAGAAGCCAAGTCCTCGGTCGCCGCGACCGCGGCCGCCGGCGCGGCCGCGGGGCCGAGATCGAGGGTGAGATCGAGGGTGAAATCGGGGGCTGCCGCCGGCGCGCGGCCCTGCCCATCGGTTGCTTCGACCAGTTGCCAGGCGAGCGCCGTGAGCTGCTCGTCCCGGGCCATCGCCTGGCGGAGCGCCGCGAGCGTTGCGAACGGGCTGGCGCGGGTCGCCTCGAGCCGCCAGTGCGCCTCCAGCAGGACCCGCATCGTCTCGACGCGGGCGCCGATCGCATCGGGGTCGCCCTCGGAGCGCTCCAGATACTGCCGGGTCGTGCCCTGCCAGGCGCTGAGCCAGCTGACCTCCTGGCCGACCTGCAGCGCGGCGACCGCCGACAGCGCCGCATAGCCGGCGAGGCCCAGCGCCGACGCCGCGAGGCCAGCGTTCGCCCAGCGCAGCGCCTGGCCCCGGAGCCGTCGCAACCGCAGGTCGGCGGGCAACAGCTGCAGGGCGGGCCGCCGCTGCCGGCCGACCCAGAGCGCGCCGAGCAGGGCGCCGTCGGCGTCCTCGATGCCGGCCCCGGCACGCCGGTCCGCGATGTCGAATCCGAGGGCACGGGCGGCTTCGGCGGCGGCGATCACGGTCAGACGGCCGGGCATCGAGCCGGGATCGCCGAGCGCGGCGCCGAGCCCGGCGCCGCCGAGCACCACGATATCCAGGCTGCTTCCCGCGCGATAGCCGAGGCGGGTCATGTAGCCGAGCGTCGCCTTGAGCTCGCGGCGGATCTCGGCGGCGAACTCGGCCGGCCCGGCGTCGGCGGCCAGGCTCGGGGTCAGCCGGGTGAGCGCGAGCTCGCCCTGGTGGACGACGATCTGGCGAACGCCGCCGGTGCTCTGCCGGCTGATCAGGACCGCCCAGCTGTGCGCCGGGTGGTCGGCCGGCGCCAGCGCGCGCGCCAGGCGGCTGACCATGCCGGCCGCCTCGACCGGCAGCAGGGTGAGCGGCAAGACCGGATTGTCGATCGAGCGCAGGAAGCCGAACCAGCGGTCCCAGTCGGCGGCCGGCGGCAGCCCGACCAGCAGATGGTTCTGGCTGCGCGGCTCCTCCGGGTCGTCGGCGAGCCTGAGCGCCCCCTTGAGCGGCGTCTCCGGGAACGCCCGCTCGAGCCGCCGCTTCAGCACCTTGGCGCGGTCGGCTCGATTCAGCCGCGGCATCGCTTCCCTGCGATAGGACTGCTCGAGCAGGTCGCCGACCACCACCAGAGGGCAGTTGGGCGCCTTGGCCAGGGCCGAGGCGAGGGTTTGCAAGGCGGCATCGTCGACGCCGGCGACCTGCCAGCGCCCTCTCAGCGCGCCGCCCGCGAGCTGCAGGAGCAGGCCGCCCTCGTTGCCGATCGCGAGCACGAACCGGGCCGGCGGCGCCAGCAGGCGGCGGAGCATGATGCTAGCTCCCGAGCTGACCGAGATTATCGTAGATCGGCCCGAACACGGCGAGCGCGATCCACGCCATGATCAGCCCCAGGATCGCGGTCAGCGCCGGCTCGATCAGGCTGATCATGGTGTCGATCGCGGCGTCGACGTCCTGGTCGTAGAGCTCGGCGACCTGGCCCAGCGTCTCGGTCAGATTGCCGGTATCCTCGCCGATCTTGACCATGCGGGTGACCCGGGTCGGGAACTCGCCGGTGGCGGCCAGCGCGGCCGACAGTGAGCTGCCGGCCTGGACCTGCCGCCTGGCAAGGGCGAGCGCCTCGCCCAGGACCCGGTTGCCGATCACCCGCCGGCCGGCGTCCAGGCAGGTGAGGATGTCGATGCCGCTCTGGAACATGACCGCGAAGATCTGGGCGAAGCGCGCGAGCGCGAGCTTCTGCAGCACCTGCCCGGCCACCGGCAGGCCGAGCAGGAAGGCGTCGAAGCGGTAGGCGAACTCGGCCGAGCGCTGGACCAGGATGCGGACCGCGAACACCGTGACCGCCGGCAGAGCGAGCAGCAGGGGCCAGAACTCCTGGACGAATTCGGAGGTCGCGATCAGGGCCACGGTCCAGATCGGCAGCTCCCGGTTGTTGGCGGCGAGAAAATCGACCACCTGGGGCACCACGCCGGCGAGCATGAAGATCGTGACCCCGGTCACGACGCAGGCGACCACGGCCGGATAGCGGGTCGCCTTGCGCACCTTGGCGGCCATCGCGGCGGCCCATTTGAGGTGCCGGACCAGCTCGTGGAAGCTGTCGGCGAGCTTGCCGGTCTCCTCGCCGGCGGCGATCAGCGCCGTGAACACGTTGCCGAACACCTTGGGATGCCGGCCGAGGGCGACCGAGAGCGGCTGGCCTTCGCTGACATCCCGGTGGATCTGGGCGGCGAGATCGCGCAGGCGGGTGCTATCGGCGGAGTCGCGGACGTCGGCGAGGCCGTCCAGGAGCGGCACGCCGGCCCGCTGCAGCTGCTCGAGGTGGACGCAGAGCTGGATCAGATCGCGGCTGCTCAGGCGGTCCGAGCGCGTGCCCAGGCGGCGCCGCACGCTCGCCAGCCGGCAGTCGATCAGCTCGAGACCGACCGCGCCCAGCATCTGCTGCAGGTCGAGCTCGCTGGCCGCGGGCAGCGCGCCGCGCAGCTGCCGGCCGTTGCTGTTGATCGCGCGATAGGCGTATTGCGGCATCGCCGGGACCGGCTCAGAGCCGGGCCGTGAGGTCGACCGCGCGCGCGAGCGAGGCGAGCGAGAGGTCGCCGGCCAGGACCTTGGCGATGCCATCCTCGGCCATGGTGCGATAGCCCTTGCCGAGCGCGGCCGCCTTGAGCGCCGCGCGGGTGCCGCCCGAGGCCACGATCTCGTCGAGCTCCTCGTCCATCGGCAAAAGCTCGGTGACCGGCGCCCGGCCGCGGTAGCCGGTCTGCCGGCAGGCGTCGCAGCCGACCGGGTCGAAGATCTGCGGCGGCCGGTCGGGGCCGACCCCGAGGATCCGGCAGTCCTCGGGGCTGGCCGGGTGGGCGGCCTTGCACGCCGGGCACAGCTTGCGTGCCAGGCGCTGCGCCAGCACGGCGACCACGTTGCCGGCGATCATGCTCGGCTGCAGGCCGAGCTCGGCCAGGCGGTTGATCGCGCTCAGCGCATCGTTGGTGTGCAGGGTCGTGAACACCTGATGGCCGGTCATCGCGGCGCGCACCGCCATAGCCGCGGTGTCCGCGTCGCGGACCTCGCCGATGAACACGATGTCCGGGTCCTGGCGGAGCAAAGCGCGCACGCCCTCGGCAAAGCCGAGCCCGGTGCTCTCCCGGACCTGGGTCTGGCGGAGCAGCGGCAGCTGATACTCGACCGGATCCTCGAGGGTCACGATGTTGACCTCGGGCGTGCTGACCTGGCCGAGGATGCTGTAGAGGGTGGTCGTCTTGCCGCTACCGGTCGGGCCGGTGACGATGAAGATCCCGGACGGCCGCTTCAGCGTGCGCTCGATCAGGGCGATGGTCGGGGCGCTGATCCCGAGCTGGTCGAGCGCTACCAGGGAATGGGTCTTGTCGAGCACGCGCAGGACGATGTTCTCGCCGTGCACGGTCGGCAGCGAGGACACCCGCAGGTCGATCGCGCGATTGCCGAGGTTGAGGTCGATGCGGCCGTCCTGGGGCCGGAGCTTGTCGGCGATGTTCATGCCGGCGACGATCTTCAAGCGCTGCGAGATCGCCGCCCAATGCTCGTGGTGGAACGAGCGGATCTGGCTCAGCACGCCGTCGATCCGGTAGCGCAGGCGCAGGAACAGCTCCTCGGGCTCGAAATGGATGTCGGAGGCGCCGACCTTGACCGCATCCAGCAGGATCGCGTCGACCAGGCGGACCAGGGGATGGGCGTAGCCGGCCTTGATGGCGTCGAGGTTGGCGAGCTCGGCCTCGCCGGTCTCCAGCTCCTTGAGGATGCCGTCGATCGACATCGCGTAGCCGTAGGCCCGGTCGATCAGCTCGCCGAACGCGGCCGGCGGACAGACCCTGGGCACCACGATCACGCCGCTGCCGAGCTGGCGGCGCAGCTGGTCGAGGGCGAGCACGTCGTAGGGATCGCACATCGCCACGAACACGTGGCTGCCCTCGCTGGAGAGCGGTACCACCCGGTGCCGGAGCGCCACCTCCTTGGGGAGGCTGGTCACCACCTCGGGATCGACCAGCGCGGTCTTGGGGTCGAACTGCTCGTAGCCCGAGGATTCGGCGAGCAGCGAGGTGAGCACGTCGTTGCTGATGAAGCCGAGGTCGACCAGGACGGTGCCGAGCATGTGGCCCGAGCGCTTCTGCTCGAACAGCGCGACCTCGAGCTGATCGAAGGTGATCAGGCGGAGCTCGAGCAGGCGATCGCCGATCCGGGCCGCGGGCTTGGGGTCGGCCCTGGACTCGGTCTGGCCCCCGGCCGTTCCGGCGGGGGCCGGTGCGAGGCCGGCATCGAAGCTCATGATCGGCCCTCACGAGACGTCGCCGCCGGCTGGCGGCGCGCGGGGTTTGCCACCGTCTTCGGATTGCAGCATCGCAGGCTTGAGAAATGGTTAACGAGGGCTTGAGGTCGGTCGCGCTCGCACCGCGCCCGGGCAAAGGACGCGCTCGACGCTGCCGGCCTCGGCACGTATCATCAAGGCATGGCAAAGGCGATCCGTGCACCGGGCCCGATGACGGTCGATGAGTTCGTCGACTGGGCTATGGCTCAGCCGGAGGGGCGCTACGAGCTCGTGGACGGTGCGGTCGTCGCGATGGCACCAGAACGCATCGCCCATGCCCGCCTCAAAGCCGAGGTCTGGCTGGCGCTGCAGCAGGCCATCGCCGCAAGGAATCTGCCGTGCGAAGCCTTCATTGATGGTGCCGGTGTCCGGATCGACGACAAGACGCTTTACATTCCTGACGCCCTCGTCCACTGCGGCGAACACTTGGCCGGCGATCAGCTTTTGGTGCCGGCCCCGGTCATCGTCGTGGAAGTCCTTTCCCCCTCGACCAGCGCCGTCGATACCGGCGGCAAGCTCGAGGGATATTTCCGACTGGCCAGCGTAAGTCACTACCTGATTGTGAAATCCGATCGCCGCGCGATCATCCACCACCGTCGCGGCAACGACGATTCAGTCGCAACTCGCATCATCACCCAGGGCGCCTTCGAGCTTGACCCGCCGGGGATCACCCTGGACCTCGATCGCCTCTACGCCTGAGGCAGGCTGCCGCTGCGCTTGCGCGGCCCCGCGCCAGGCGCCATTTTGGCCAGCAGGAGGCCGCTCCCATGGCAAAAGCGCTCGACCAGCCGTCGCTCTACGACCGGGACTACGTCGCCTGGCTCGACGAGCAGGTGCGCCACCTGCGCGCCGGGCGGCTCGCCGCGCTCGATGTGGACAACGTCGTGGAGGAGCTCGAAAGCCTGATGTCCAGCGAGCGGCGCGAGCTGGAGAACCGGCTCGAGGTCCTGATCCACCATCTGCTGAAGTGGGACCAGCAGCCGGAGCAGCGGTCCAACCGCTGGCGCGCGACCGTCCAGGAGCAGCGGACGCGCATCCGGCGCCTCCTCCGTTCGAGCCCGAGCCTGAACCCCGAGGTCGGGCCGATGGCGCGAGACGTCTATCCCGACGCGGTCGAGCAGGCCGCGATCGAGACGGGACTCAGCGAAGGGGCGTTCCCGCAGACCTTGCCCTACACTACCGCGCAGATCTTCGAGCGCCAGCTGCCGGCCGAAGAGCTGCCCGCGCAGCGGTCCACCCGAAAGAGGCATCGATGACCGAGCATCAGACTCTGACCGTCCGCCTGCACCCGAACGACAACGTCGTGACCGCGCGGATCGCGCTCATGCCGAACACCGCGGTCACGGCTGAGGGCCTCGCCGCGGCGGCGCGCATCCCGGCCGGTCATAAGATTGCGACCCGGCCGATCGCCAAGGGCGAGCCGGTGCGCAAATACGACCAGATCATCGGCTTCGCGAGCCAGGACATCGAGCCCGGCGAGCACGTCCACACCCACAACGTCGAGATGCACGACTTCGCCCGCGACTACGCCTTCGGCAGCGAGGCCAAGCCGACCGCCTTCGTGCCCGAGGACCAGCGGGCGAGCTTCGAGGGCTTCCTCAGGCCATCGGGCAAGGCCGGGACGCGCAACTTCATCGGCGTGCTCTCGACGGTCAACTGCTCGGCGACCGTCTGCCATCTGGTCGCCGAGACCTTTCCAAAGGACGAGCTCGCGGCGTTCGCCAACGTCGATGGCATCGTCGCGCTGACCCATGGCACCGGCTGCGGCATGGCCGACAGCGGTGACGGCTTTTCCGCCCTTCAGCGGACGCTCTGGGGTTACGCCCGCCACCCGAACTTCGCGGGCGTGCTGATGATCGGCCTGGGCTGCGAGGTCAACCAGATCGATTTCCTGCTGGAAGCCTATCAGATCAAGCGCGGGCCGCACTTTCGAACCATGACCATGCAGGGCATCGGCGGCACGCGGAAAACCGTCGAGCGGGCGCAGGCGATGATCCGCGAGATGCTGCCGCACGCCAACGAGGCCCGGCGCGAGCCGATCTCGGCGAGCGAGCTCTCGGTCGCCCTCCAGTGCGGCGGCTCGGACGCCTATTCCGGGATCACCGCCAACCCGGCGCTGGGGGCGGCCTGTGACGTCCTGGTCCGGCACGGCGGCACCGGCATCCTCGCCGAGACGCCCGAGATCTACGGCGCCGAGCACCTGCTCACCCGCCGGGCGATCTCGCGCGAAGTCGGGGAAAAACTGGTCGAGCGGATCAGGTGGTGGGAGGACTACTGCGCCCGCAACGGCGGCGAGATGAACAACAACCCCTCGCCCGGCAACAAGGCGGGCGGGCTGACCACGATCCTGGAAAAGTCGCTCGGGCGCGGCGGCCAAGGGCGGCACCACCAACCTGACCGGGGTCTACAAATACGCCGAGCCGGTGACCGCGCGCGGCTTCACCTTCATGGACAGCCCGGGCTACGACCCGGCCTCGGTGACCGGCCAGGTGGCCTCCGGGGCGAACCTCGTCTGCTTCACGACCGGCCGCGGCAGCTGCTTCGGCTTCAAGCCAGCACCCTCGATCAAGCTCGCGACCAACACCGAGATGTACCGGCGCATGGAAGAGGACATGGACGTCAACTGCGGCATCATCCTCGACGGCGAGGCGAGCGTCGAGCAGATGGGCGAGCGCATTTTCGAGCTGTTCCTCGAGGTCGCCTCGGGCCGGCGCACCAAGTCCGAGCAACTCGGCCTCGGCAACCACGAGTTCACGCCCTGGCTGATCGGCGCCGTCATGTGAGCGCGTCGAGGCCGCGAGCTGGAAGAGAGGACGTGGCGCGCGCCAAACCGGTGAGCGAGGAGCAACGCCAGACCCTCGATCCCAAGTTCCTGCCGGGCTGATGCAGGATCTGTTCGCGGCCGCGCGGCTGGCGTTCGAGAACGCCTATGCCCCTTACTCGAGCTTTCGGGTCGGTGCGGCGGTGCGCGGCGCCTCCGGAACGGTCTTCGCCGGCGCCAACGTCGAGAACGCGAGCTACCCCGAGGGCAACTGCGCCGAGGCGAGCGCCATCGCCGCCCTGGTCGCGGCCGGCGAGCGACGGATCACCGAAGCCCTGGTGCTGGCCGCGGGCGAGCGCCTGTGCACTCCCTGCGGCGGCTGCCGCCAGCGGCTGGCCGAGTTCGGCGCGCCGGAAATGCCGGTCCACCTCTGCGACCCCGACGGCTTGCGCCGGACCGTGACGCTGGGCGAGCTGTTGCCGTTGTCCTTCGGCCTGGCGGGGGCGAGGCCGCGCCGACCCCGGCGCCGGGCGCCCTCGAGGTGATCCGGGCGCGCCGGCCGGAGTTCCGGCCCCGGGTCGGGCTGATCCTGGGCTCCGGTCTGGGCGGGATCGCCGACGCGCTCGAGGACGCCACGGCGATCGCCTATGCCGACCTGCCGGGCTTTCCGCGCTCGAGCGTCGAGGGCCATGCCGGGCGGCTGGTGCTCGGTCGGCTGGCGGGGATGCCGGTTGCCTGCCTGCAGGGCCGGGTCCATCTGTACGAGGGCGTGCCGGCACCGGCGGTCGCGATCCTGCCGCGCACGCTCAAGGGGCTCGGCTGCGAGCTCCTGATCCTGACCAACGCCGCCGGCGCGCTGCGGCCGGAGCTGGCTCCCGGGAGCGTCGTGCTGATCGAGGACCACATCAATCTGCTCGGCCAGAACCCGCTGGTCGGGGCCAACGATCCGACGATCGGGCCGCGCTTTCCCGATCTCTCCGAGGTCTACGACCGGGCGCTGGGGGCCCGCCTGCGGGCGGTTGCCGGGCGGCTCGGGATCGAGCTGCCGGGCGGGGTCTATCTCGCCACCCTCGGGCCCGCCTTCGAGACCCCGGCCGAGATCCGGGCGTTCCGGGCGCTGGGCGCCGATCTGGTCGGCATGTCGACCGTGCCGGAGGCGATCAGCGCCCGCCATTGCGGCCTCAAAGTGCTCGGGCTCTCGATCGTGACCAATCTCGCGGCCGGACTCGGGGCGGAGCCGCTCAGCCACGCGGAGACCCTCACCCAGGCGGCCGCGGCGGCGGCGACGCTCCAGCGTCTGCTGACCGGCCTGCTCGAGGAGCTGAACCATGACCATCCGGACCCCGGCTGATCTTTTGCAGAGCGCGGCCGCGGCGCCGGCGAGCCACGAAGCCGCCGCCCGCATCCTGCCGCTGGTCGATCTGACCGCGCTCGGCGACGATGTCACGTCCAAGGCGGTCGAGGCGGTTTGCGCCAAGGCGCTCGACGCCGGGGTCGCCGCGGTCTGCGTCTGGCCGCGTTTCGTGCCGATCGCCAAGGCCAGGCTCGCCCACAGCCCGATCCGCCTGGTCACCGTCGCCAACTTCCCGGATGGCTCGGACGACATCGCGCGCGCCGCCCGCGAGACCGCCGACGCCCTCCTGAGCGGCGCCGACGAGGTCGACGTCGTGGCGCCGATCCAGGCGGTCCTGGATGGCGATCTCGGCTTGGTCACCGAGCTGGTCCAGGCCTGCCGGGCCAAGGCGCCGGAGCGGACCCTCAAGGTCATCCTCGAGACCGGTCGGCTCGCGGAGCCGGCCAGGATCGCCGCCGCGGCGCGCGCCGCGGTCATGGCGGGGGCGGATTTCCTCAAGACCTCGACCGGCAAGCTCACGCCCGGCGCCACCCTCGAGGCGGTCGCGGTTCTGCTCGCAGTGATCGAGGAGGCGGACGGTCGGGTCGGGCTCAAGGTCTCGGGCGGCATCCGCACGACCCAGCAGGCGGCCCAATATCTCTATCTGGTCGATCACTTCATGAGCCGGGGCTGGACCGCGCCCCAGACGCTCCGCTTCGGCGCCTCGGCGTTGCTCGACGACCTGCTGAGGGTGCTGACCGTGCCCGACCCGGACGATGACGACGACGACGGCGAGTAAGGCTGGTCGGCTCAGCCGCCGATCTCGAACGCGCTGCGCAGGCCGTCGAGCACGTATTGCACGGCAAGCGCTGCCAGCAGGATGCCGAGCAGGCGCGAGACCACGTGGGTGAGGGTCGGCCCCAGCAGGCGCTCGAGCGGCTCGAGCAACAGCATGGTCAGGACGCAGAGCACCATCACCGCGAGCAGGGCGGCGAGCACGATCGCCTGCGCCCCGAGGTCGCCCTCGTAGCGCGCCATCAGTAGCATGATCGAGGCGATCGCGCCGGGCCCGGAGAGCAGCGGGATCGCGAGCGGGAAGACCGCGAGGTCGTCGTGGCCGCCGACTTCCCGGAGCTCATCCGCCGAGCGCGACCGGCGATCGGTCCGGCGCTCGAACACCATCTCGAGCGCGATCAGCAGCAGCATCACGCCGCCTGCGGTCCGGAACGCGGCCAGTCCGATGCCGAGCAGGCCGAGCAGGCGCTCGCCGACCAGCCCGAAGCCGAGCAGGATCAAGGCCGCGATCAGCGTCCCCTTGAGCGCCATCCGGCGCCGGTCGGCCGCGGCCATGCCGGCGCTCAGCGCCAGGAGCACCGGCACCAGCCCCAGCGGGTCGATGACCACGAAGAGGGTGGTGAACGCGTGCAGGGCGACGTCGGGCATGGGCGCTTCGCGCTCCCCTCCTCACACCCCGGCTCCCCCGAAGCCTACGACGGCGGTCGACCGGGCGAAAGTCGGGCACGATCGTCGGCAGGAGGGTCGCGCTGCCGGCCGATGGCTATGGTTAACGTCGCGAATTAATATTCTAGGTTAACATTCTTGCATAAAAGGCAAAAATCGTCTAGAATGCATTTGCTGGACGGGTATGGTGGAGGAATTTCGATGACCGGTGGCCGCGTTGAGCCCTTCGGTGTCGCCCAGACCTACGGGCAAGGCGAAGCAGATGAGCGGGCCGAGACCTGGGAACGGTCCGGGACCTGGGAGGGCGCCGAGACCTGGGATTATGACGAGGCCCGGGCCAACCCCGAAGCCTATGATTTGCTGGAACTGCGCCTCATGCGCGATCGTGAGGAGGGCCCGCGGTTCGACCGTTTCCAGGCCGCGCTCGCGGACACGCCGCCGGTCGCCGGGGACCAGGACCTGCCCTTGAGCGTCTGCCCGCCGGACGATGCCACCTTGCTCGAGGCGGTCAAGACCGGGCGCTTCTGGTCGAGCGCCCTCTGGCTGGTCGGCGCCGCCAGCGCCGGCGTGCTGGCGGGTCTGGTCAGCACCAACTTCGTCGCGCTCGCGCTCAATCCCTCGCCTTCAAGCGTGCTCGCCGAGCAGCTCGCGGCGCCGTCCGCGGCCGCGCGCTCGGCGGGCTCGGCGGCCGCGCCCTGGGCGGTGACCACGCTCGCCCAGGCATCGGCCCGGCCGGCGCCGAGCGGCGACCCTGTGGTGACGTCGACCCCGGTCGGCAGCCGCGCGCCGACTGTCGCGGACGCGGCTCCGAGCGACCTGCCGAGCGCGACCATCGAGATCGCGACCCGAGAGGCCGAGCCCTTGCCCGCGTTGCTCGTGGCCGACCCGCCCCGGGCGGCGCAGGCCGTCCCCAAAACCATGACAGCGCCCGCGCCGGCGGCCTTGCGGCTGGCGGCCCTGGTCGAGCCCGCCCCGGGGGTGCCCGCGCCGGCGCTCGCCACGCCGATCGAGCGCCCGACGCCGGCCGCCGCGGCCACCGCCAAGGCCCCGGCCGACCAAGCCGATCAGCAGCGCGCGCCAGCGCCGCCCGCGGCGGCGTCCGCAGCCCGGGTCACGACGCCGCCCGCGCCGGCCACCTCGCAGGCCCCGACCGAGGAGTACCGCGTGCAGCTCGCGATGCTGCGGGACAAGCAGAACATCAAATACGTCTTGCACGATTTCGTGGCCCAGTTCGGCCCGTCGGCCAAGGACCTCAAGCGCTACGTCTTCCCGACCCAGACCGCCCACGGCACCCGTCACCTGGTCCAGGTCGGCCCGTTCGCGGATGAGGATCATGCCCAGGCCATGTGCAGCAAGCTCAAGCAGCGTGGCGGCGACTGCCTGGTGGTTCATCAGCCGTCCTAGGCGGGCCTCGCCGCCAACGTCCGGCCCGCGCCGCCCTGGTGCGGGCCGGCCGCCGGGCGGCCCCCGACCCGACCCCGATCATGCTGCCGCAGGAGATCATTCGCAAAAAGCGTGACGGGCAGGCGCTCGAGGCTGCCGAGATCGCATTCTTCGTCGAGGGCCTGACCGCCGGGCGGATCACCGAGGGTCAGGTCGCGGCCTTCGCCATGGCGGTGTTCTTCAACGGCATGACCCGCGCCGAGACGGTCGCGCTGACCCGCGTCATGACCGACTCCGGTCGTCGGCTGCGCTGGGACGACCTCGACGGGCCGGTGGTCGACAAGCACTCGACCGGCGGGGTCGGCGACAAGGTGAGCCTGATCCTGGCTCCGATCATGGCCGCCTGCGGCGCCTACGTGCCGATGATCTCGGGCCGCGGCCTCGGCCACACCGGCGGCACCCTCGACAAGCTGGACAGTATTCCCGGGTACCAGACCGCGCCCGACATCGACGATCTGCGCCGGGTGGTGCGTCACGCGGGCTGCGCGATCATCGGCCAGACCAGCGATCTGGCACCGGCCGACCAGCGCCTGTATGCGATCCGTGACGTGACCGCGACGGTCGAATGCATACCGCTGCTCACCTCCTCGATCTTGTCCAAGAAGCTGGCCGAGGGCCTCGCGGCTCTGGTCATGGACGTCAAGGTCGGCTCCGGGGCGTTCCTGCCGACCCGGGCCGCGACCGAGGACCTCGCCACCACCCTGGTCGAGGTCGCGAACGGCGCTGGCCTGCGCTGCTCGGCCCTGCTCACCGACATGGACCAATGCCTCGGCCGGACCGCCGGCAATGCGCTCGAGGTCGGGGAGGCGATCGAGCTCCTGACCGGGCGCGGCCGGGAGCCCCGCCTGGCCGAGGTGACCCTGGCACTGGCGGCCGAGCTCCTGGTTCTGAGCGGCCTCGAGGGCGAGCCCGCGGTCGCGCGCGAGCGGGCCGGGCAGGCTCTGGCGTCCGGGGCGGCGGCCGAGCGCTTCGCCCGCATGGTGGTGGCGCTGGGCGGTCCGGGCGATCTGCTCGAGCGGCCGGCGGAGCACCTGCCGGCGGCGCCGCTGCAGCGTCCGGTTGCTCTGCCCGTGACCGGTGTCGTCGGCGCGATCGACGTTCGCGCGCTTGGCCTCGCCGTGGTCACGCTCGGCGGCGGTCGCGAGCGGCCGACCGACCGGATCGATCACGCGGTCGGTCTGAGCGATGTCAGGGGCCTGGGTGAGCCGGTCGGACCGGGGCAGCCGTTCGCGATCGTCCACGCCCGCAGCGATGCCGCGGCCGCGGCCGCGATCGCCCGGATTCGAGCGGCGGTTGTGGTGGCGGACGCTCCACCCACGCCCGGATCGAAGGTGATCGTCGGCACGGTCGCCGCCGTCGATTTTGGCCGCCAAAACCCTTGACGATCGCCCTCGCCCACCTCACTATAGTAATGTGTAAGGACAGTTGGAGGACAGCTCGCAGTCGTTTGCAGTTTCGGGCAGACAACTTAGCAGGAGGGTGCCTAAGCAGCATGACTCCACCGGACAATGCGTGACGCTCCGACAATCTGGTCATTTGACTAAAATTTGGCTCGGCTTGAAAGTCGGGCGCCATGGGGCTGCGCCCCATGCGATGAAACCCCGCCGCCGGTACGGACGCGGCGGGGTTTCTACATCCTGAACGGATGACGCGGGTGGGCGCGACCGCGGTCGGCCGACGGGTGATGGCCCGTCAAAAGACCTCCGCAACCGCGACCGGCCGCCTCAATCGAGCACGAACGTCACCTCGATCGTCACCCGATACTCGCTGATCTTGCCGTTCTCGACCTTGGCCTTCTGCGCGACCACCTCGAGGCCGGTGATGCCGTGGAGTGTGCTAGCCGCGCGGGTCAAGCCGTCGTTGACGGCGTCTTGAAAACTACGCGGCGAGGACGCCGTGATCTTGGTGACGCGAGCAACCGCCATAATCACCTCCCCTGATGCGAGGCGCCCATCATACGCGCGCCCGGCGATCGTGCCACATCTATGACGTCATCGTGGGAACCCGGCGCGCGCTGCGACGCTTCGCGCTATCGCGACGGCACCGCGAGCACCGGGCAGGGCGCCCGGCGGAGCACCCGCTCGGTCGTGCTGCCGCGCAGCGCGTCCAGAAACCCCTGATGCCCCTCGGTCGCCATCGCGATCATGTCGGCCGGTCCCTCGCTCGCGACCGCCAGGATCTGCTCGACCACGTCGCCGCTGCGCACGACATGCTCGACCGTGGGCCAGGTGCCCGGGTCGACCTCGACGGCGGCCGGGTCGGTGGCGCTGCCGACGTGCAGGAGCTGCAGGATCGCACCCTCGGCGCCGAGCAACCGGGTGATCTCCCAGGCGACGCGCAGCGCATAGGTCGGCGGGGGTCGACGGTCGACCGGGATCAGCACCCGACGAAGGCTGACCGCGCCGTTGTCGGGCGCGACGAAAGCGCGCGCGCCACGCGGGACGAACAGCGTGGCGGTCTCGGCGGCTCGGGCGACCGGCTCGGCGATCGAGCCGTGCAGCCAGCGCGGCAGACCGTCCCGGCCCTCGGTCGCGAGCACGATGATGTCGCTCGGATGACCGTCGAGGAAGCGCAGGATCGCCCGCATCGCATCGCGCTCGGGCATGCGGACCTTGGCGATCTGGACGCCGAGCTGCTCGAACACCGCGCGTGGCGAGCTGCCTTCCTCGAGCATGCCCCAGCTGGTCAGGGTCCGCCGCACGGGCGGATAGGCGCTCCAGTCGTCGGCGTCCTCCGCGTCCTTGGGGTCGGCATGGAGAACGTACAGCTTGGTCCGCGCCGCGGCCGCCAGGCGGAGCGCATGGGCGAAGGCGGGCGTGCCGGACGGGGTCAGGTCGGTCGGATGCAGTACCGCGCGGATCGGGTGCGGGGCCGGAGCGGCCGCATCGCTCATCGTCTGGTCCTCCTCAGGGTCGCAAGGGTGGCGCGGCTCCGGTCGGGGGTCGCAACACCTCACCGTCAGCGCCGACCTGGTCGGCCGCGCCCCGCAACGCCGCGAACGCCGCCTCGAGAGCCTGCTCGAAGATCGGCAGCTGGTAAAGGGTGTTGTGCGCGGCGTCGGTGAGCACCTGGTAGAAGACCAGCTTCGCGAGCCGCTCGACCAGGGCCCGGGTGCGCTCGGGCCGCACCACCCGATCCCGCTCGGCCGCGATCACGGCGACCGGCGTCGCATTGCCGGCCATGAAGTCGACGGTCGCGAAGCGATGGCGCAGCAACAGGTCGACCGGCAGCCAGAAATAGGCCTCCTTGGCGATCGCCGCGACCGAATCGAAGGGCGTGACCAGGAGGATACCGGCGAGCCCGCGCGCCTTCGACAGATAGGCCGCGACCGCCGAGCCGAGCGAGATGCCGATCGCGAAGCAGCGTGGCGGCCGCAGGCGTTCGGTCAGCGCGTCGTGGATGGTCAGCGCGTCGGCGAGCAGCGCGACTTCGCCGGGCCTGCCCGTGCTCGGGCCGTAGCCGCGATAGTGGAACACCGCGACCTGCTGGTCCGGGAAATCGGCCGCCAGGTCCTGGGCCAGGATCTCGGCATCCTGGCCGTTGCCGCCGAACCCGATCACGAGATCGGCATCATTCGCCGGCGCGCGGAACAGCATGCCGTGCAGCTCCGCGCGGCCGTCGCCACTCGGCAGCACCAGGCGCTCGGGCGCGCGCGGATGATCCAGGCGCTGGCTCGGCCGGCCGGCGCCGGGGAACAGCAGCCAGGTCTGGGCGAAGTAGAGCAGGGCGGCGATGCCCGCGTAGCCGAGCCCCAGGATGGCCAGCAGCTTCATGGCCGCCGATGACCGCCCCGGTCGGTGATCGTCTCACGCGCCACGGAGCTCCCGCCGCCGCTCAGCGGAGGTCCTTGGGCCGGACGAGGCCCTGGAGCCGTCCGCGGCCGGCGCCAAGGTCGGCCCAGGCCTCGATCTCGAACGCGAGCACGGCCACCGCCGCGGTCGGGAACTTGGTCCGCAGGCGCTCCAGGTCTTTCTCGGGACCGGCCCCGGCGAGGCTCTGCGCGAGCGCGCCCAGCGCCGGGTTGTGGCCGATCAGCATCAGGGTCCGGACCTCGCTTTCGACCCGGCGGAGCGCCTCGAGCAGCCGGCTCGGCGCACCCTCATAGAGGCGCGCAGGGTCTTGCAGGCGACCCGCTCGCCGAGCACCGGCGCCATCAGCTGCCAGGTCTCGCGCACCCGAAGCGCCGGCGAGCCGAGCACCAGCTCGGGGATCAGGCCGTGCTCCACCAGGTAACGCGCGACCGCCGGTGCCGCCTCGCGACCGCGGGCGACCAGCGGTCGCTCGAGGTCGGCAAGCTCGGGCTGGTCCCAGCTCGACTTGGCATGCCGCATCAGCAAGAGGGTGCGCATTCCGGCCTCCCGGCCACCGCCCCGGCGGCGCCAGCCCAGGCGTAACTTGGACGCGCCGGCGCATTTCTTCAACCGTCAGCAGCGCGCGGCGATCTCGCCGCGGCGGCGGGCTGCCCGGCGGTTGCCAAGCGGGGCCGGGATTGCCTAGCCTGGCTACCGAGTGGGGCGCCCGAAGGAAGCTCTGGCGATGACGATGCGGCTCTTCGCGAGCCTTGGCCTCGGCCTGATCCTGGCGCTCGGCGGGGCGCTGCCTTTGCAGGCGACCGAGGTCCGCCTGTCGGCGCCCGCGGCCGTGGTCGAGACCGGCATCTTCGATCACCTGCTACCGCGCTTTTGGGTCCGGTCCCAGATCGACGTCCGTCTGGTCGGCGAGGATGCCCAGGCACCGCTCCGGGTCGTGCCGGCGCCGGCGCCCGAGCCGCCGGGCGGCGCGCGCCGCCCGCTGATGGCCGATGCCCGCCAGACCTACGACCTGCTGCTGGCGCCCGACGCGGCCGCGCCGGCGCGCCGGTTCTTCGACTGGGCGACCTCGCCGGCCGGCCGGCGGGCGATCACCAGCTTCGAGCCCGCCGGCCGCCAGGTGTTCTTCCAGCCGGCGACCGGCGCGGCCAAGCCGCTGGCGGTCGCCGCCCCCGGTGCGGTCGCTGCGGGCGAGCGGCTGGCACTGCACCATTGCGGGCGCTGCCACGTGGTCAACGATCAGAACCGGTTCGGCGGTATCGGCTCGGCGCCGTCGTTCGGCGCGCTGCGCGCGCTGCCGGGTGCCCATGACAGGTTCGCCGCCTTCTGGACGCTCAACCCGCATCCCGCCTTCGTGCAGGTCGAGGGCCAGACGACCCCGTTCGACCCGGCGCATCCGCCGCCGGCCGCGCCCGTGGTCCTGACCCGGCAGGAGGCCGAGGCGATCGCGGCGTTTGCGGCCACGATCAAGCCGCTCGACCTGGGCGCGCCGGTCCGCCCGCGCTAGCCGCATCCCTCCGGACC
>CAVSRN010000042.1:0-50443 GCA_963730195.1 uncultured Alphaproteobacteria bacterium | reverse complement strand
CCAGAGCCGGCGCTCGATCCGGCTCCGGGTCTGGGAGCGCGGCGCCGGCCTCACCCAGGCCTGCGGCAGCGGCGCCTGCGCCGCGCTGGTGGCGGCGGTGCGGCGCGATCTGACCGAGCGCGCGGCCGAGGTCCGGCTCGACGGCGGCAGCCTCAAGATCGCCTGGACCGACGCCGACCGGGTCTTGATGACCGGGCCGGCCGCGCACAGTTTCAAAGGGCGCCTGGACCCGGAGATGCTGGCGGTGACGAGCTCATGAGCGGGCCGCAGGTCATCACCTTCGGCTGCCGCCTGAACACCCTCGAATCCGAAATCATGCGGCGCGCGGCCGAGGGCCTGGACGATCTGATCATCGTGCACACCTGCGCGGTCACCGCCGAGGCCGAGCGCCAGGCCCGCCAGGCGATCCGCCGCGCCCGGCGCGAGCGCCCGGACGCGCGCATCCTGGTCACCGGCTGCAGCGCCCAGATCAGCCCCGAGCGCTATGCCGCCATGGCCGAGGTCGACCAGGTGGTCGGCAATGCCGAGAAGCTCCGGCCGGCGTTCTGGCAGGGGGTGGCGGAGGCTGCCGAGCCCGCCCGGGTCGTGGTCGACGACGTCATGGCGGTGCGCGAGACCGCGGGCCATCTGGTCGACGGCCTGGACGGCCGCGCGCGCGCCTTCGTCCAGATCCAGCAGGGGTGCGATCACCGCTGCACCTTCTGCATCATCCCCTACGGTCGCGGCCCGAGCCGGAGCGTGCCCGCGGGCGAGGTCGTGGCGCAGGCGCGCCGCCTGGTCGAGGCGGGCTACCTGGAGCTCGTGCTGACCGGGGTCGACCTCACCTCCTATGGCAAGGACCTGCCCGGCCGGCCGAGCCTCGGCCAGCTGGTCCGCCGCCTGCTGCGCCTGGTGCCCGAGCTGCCGCGCCTGCGCCTGTCCTCGCTCGACCCGGCCGAGCTCGATCCCGACCTGGCCCTGCTGATCGCGGACGAGCCGCGCCTGATGCCGCATCTGCATCTCAGCATCCAGGCCGGCGACGATCTGATCCTCAAGCGCATGAAGCGGCGCCACTCGCGTGCCGACGTCCTGCGCCTGTGCGCCCGGCTGCGCGAGCTGCGCCCCGGGATCGCGTTCGGCGCCGACCTGATCGCGGGCTTCCCGACCGAGACCGAGGCGATGTTTTCGAACACGCTGGCGCTGATCGAGGCCGCGGACCTGACCTATCTGCACGTCTTTCCGTACTCGGCACGCGAGGGCACGCCGGCCGCGCGCATGCCCCAGGTGCCAAAGCCGGTCCGCAAGGAGCGCGCCGCCCGCCTGCGGGCCGCGGGCGGGCGTCAGCTCCGCCGCTATCTGCGCGGCGAGGTCGGCCGGCCGGCCCGGGTCCTGGTCGAGGCGGGCGGGCGCGGGCACACCGAGGCATTCGCGCCGTTCCGGTTTTCCGACCCGGCACCGCCCTCGGGCGTCGTGGTCGCCGTGGTCGCCCGCCGGGTCGAGGACGACCTCCTGGTCGGGCGGCCGGTCGCGTGACCGAGCCGGGCAAGGATCGCTGGTGGCGGCGCTTCGGACGCTCGGCCGACGAGGCGCCGGCGCCCGCAGTCGAGGCGTCGACCGAGCCCGCAGCCGAGGCGCCGCGCGCGGGCTGGCTGCAGCGGCTGCGGGCGGGGCTCAGCCGCTCCTCCAGCCGGCTGCGCGACAACATCGCCGCGGTCCTGAAGAAGCGGAAGCTCGATGCCGAGACCCTCGACGAGCTGGAAGAAGCCCTGATCGGCGCCGACCTCGGGGTCGAGACCGCCGCCCAGCTGGTCCAGGAGCTGGCAAAGACCCGGTTCGGCAAGGAGGTCACCGACGAGGAGGTGCGCACCGCGCTCGCGGGCTCGATCGCGGCGATCCTCGAGCCGGTCGCCAGGCCGCTGCAGCTCGACGGCGCGCACCGGCCCCAGGTGATCCTGGTCTGCGGCGTCAACGGCACCGGCAAGACCACCACGATCGGCAAGCTCGCCCAGCAGTTCACGGCCGGCGGCGAGCGGGTGCTGCTGGCGGCCGGCGACACCTTCCGGGCGGCCGCGATCGAGCAGCTCGAGATCTGGGGCGAGCGCACCGGCTGCGCCGTGGTCAAGCGACCGCCCGGCGCCGATGCCGCAGGCCTCGCCTTCGACGCCCTGAAGCAGGCCCGGGCCGAGGCTGCGGACGTGCTCCTGATCGATACCGCCGGCCGGCTGCACAACAAGCAGGCGCTCATGGACGAGCTCGCCAAGGTGGTGCGCGTGCTTGAAGAAGCTCGACGCGCAGGCGCCGCACGAGATCCTGCTGGTGCTCGATGCGACCACCGGCCAGAACGCGCGCGCCCAGGTCGAGACCTTCCGCGCCATGGTGCCGGTCAGCGGCCTCGTGGTGACCAAGCTCGATGGCACCGCGCGCGGCGGCGTGGTGGTGGCGCTGGCGAAACAGTTCGGCCTGCCGGTGCGTGCGCTCGGGGTCGGCGAGCAGGTCGACGACCTCCGCCCGTTCGAGGCCAAGGCCTTCGCCGACGCCCTGCTCGGCCTCGGGCCGGGGTAGGTTTCAGGCGAGCTATCCGCTTGCGCCTGGGTGGCAAAGTCACGATGTTAGGCGCGCTGTCGTTGTGACCGATCCGGGACCGACCATGACCCGCAACCCGCTCGAGACCCTGCTTGGCGCGATCGTTCTGCTGGTCGCGATCGGCTTCATGACCTTCGCCTACCGGAGCAGCCAGATCAACCAGTCCGACGGCTACGAGCTGACCGCCAAGTTCAACCGGGTCGACGGTCTGGAGCGGGGCGCCGACGTCCGGATCAGCGGCATCAAGGTCGGCACCGTGGTCGACCAGAGCCTCGACCCCGAGACCTTCCAGGCCGAGGTCCGGTTCAGCCTGCCCGACAACATCCATCTGCCGCTCGACAGCTCGGCGGCGGTGGTCAGCAACGGCCTTCTGGGCAGCAAATATCTGTCGCTGGTGCCGGGCGGCGACGTCGACATGCTCAAGCCCGGCGGCGAGGTCACCCTGACCCAGTCCTCGATCAATCTCGAGGATCTGATCGGCCATTTCATCTTCAGCCAGAGCGGGAGTGGCCAGACGCAGGGCCAGCCCGCGGGTGCCCAGGCTCCCGCTCCCGCTGGCCAGGGCGCGGACGGCCTGGGCTCGGGTAGCCAGTGAGCCTGCGGCTGGCCGCGGCCGCGGCCCTGACGCTGGTGCTCGCGAGCCCCGGCGCCCAGGCCGAGGGCCCGGTGATCGAGTACAAGACCGCGGTGCTCCAGGGGCTCGACAAGGTCACCGCCCGGGTCTCGCCGCTGCGGGCGCCGATCGGCGTCCCGACCTATTTCGGCACCCTCGAGATCGTCGCCCGCGCCTGTCGCGAGACGCCGCCGACCGAGCCGCCGGAGAGCGCCGCCTTCCTCGAGATCCGCGAGCTGCCGCCGGCCTCGGAACCGGATGCGCCGCCGACCGACCTGTTCAGCGGCTGGATGTTCGCCTCGAGCCCGGCGGTCTCGGCGCTCGAGCACCCGGTCTACGACGTCTGGGTGACCGGCTGCGAGGACCCGGTCGCGCCGCCGCCCGAGGGCGCCCCCGGGGTCGAACAGAGCCCGCTGCCGCCGCCCGTGCCCCCGGGCAGCGACCACGGCGACCAAAACACGCCGCCTCAGGACGACCAGGGGGTCGACGACGGCACGGCGCCGCCGTCGGAATAGAACACCGCCGGCGTCTCGAGCGCCTGCCGCAGCTGGCGCTGGTAGCTGTCGCGCGCGATCTCGATCGCGCCGAACCGGCGCAGATGATCGGTCACGAACTGGGTGTCGAGCAGCAGATAGCCGCCCGCCTGCAGCCGCTCGACCAGGGCGACCAGGGCGACCTTGCTGGCGTCCGGCGCCCGCGAGAACATGCTCTCGCCGAAGAATGCGGCACCCAGCGACACCCCGTACAGGCCGCCGACCAGGCGCTCGTCCGCCCAGCTCTCGACGCTGTGCGCATAGCCTTGCCGGTGGAGCGTGCAGTAGAGCTCGATCAGGTCGTCGTTCAGCCAGGTGCGCGGCCGCCCCGGGCAGGGCTCGGCGCAGGCCAGGATCACCCGCTCGAACGCCTGGTCGACCCGGATCTCGAAGCGCTGCCGGCGGATCACCTTCCTGAGGCTCTTCGGCTGGTGGAAGCGATCG
Source organism: uncultured Alphaproteobacteria bacterium (assembly GCA_963730195.1). GTDB lineage: Bacteria > Pseudomonadota > Alphaproteobacteria > Geminicoccales > Geminicoccaceae > DATAOG01. The sequence continues at coordinate 46,291 of CAVSRN010000042.1, read as the reverse complement.
AGCGGCAGGACCCCGCGCCGCCTGGGCTCGATCCAGTGGATCGTCGGATCGTGCCGGTCGTTGGCCATCGGGAACAGGCCGCTCGCATAGGCGCACAGCAAAAGATCCGGCGTCAGCGCAAGCATGCCTTCTGGCATAGCGAGGCCGACCGCGCCGGACAAGGGGCGCGCTCGCCCTCAGCGGCCGCGGCTCTGCCAGTCCTCGAGAAATTCCGCGAGCCAGCCGATGTGATAATCGCCTTCGGCGAACACCGGATCGTCGACGATCGCATGGAGCAGGGGAATGCTGGTCGGCAGGCCGACGATCACATATTCGGCGAGCGCGCGCCGCAGGCGCGCCAGGCAGGTGCTGCGCGACTGGTCGTGGACGATCAGCTTGGCGATCAGATTGTCGTAGTAGGGCGGCACGCTGGCGCCGGCGTAGAGCGCGCTGTCGACCCGCACGCCCGGGCCGCCGGGCGGATGATAGGTCGCGACCGTGCCGGGCGAGGGCAAAAGGCTCACCGGGTCCTCGGCATTGATCCGGCACTCGATGGCATGGCCCTCGAAGCGCACGTCGGCCTGGCCGAAGCCGAGCGGCTCGCCGGCGGCGACCCGGATCTGGGCGCGCACGAGATCGATCCCGGTGATGAACTCGGTCACCGGATGCTCGACCTGGAGGCGGGTGTTGACCTCGATGAAGTGGAACTCGCCGTCCTGATAGAGGAACTCGGCGGTCCCGAGGCCGCGATAGCCGAGGCGCTCGAAGGCCGCCGCGACCCGCTCGCCGAAGGCGCTCCGGGTCTGCGGGTCGAGGGCGGGCGAGGGCGCCTCCTCGATCACCTTCTGGTGCCGGCGCTGCACCGAGCATTCGCGCTCGCCGAGATGGAGGCAGCGGCCGGCGGCATCGGCCAGAATCTGGATCTCGATGTGCCGCGGCCGCGCCAGGTATTTTTCCAGATAGACCCGGTCGTCGCCGAAGCCGGCCGCGGCCTCGCGGCGGGCGAGTCGCAGCCCGTCGAGCAGCGCCGCCTCGTCCTCGGCGACCACCATGCCGCGGCCGCCGCCGCCGGCGACCGCCTTGATCAGCACCGGATAGCCGATCGCCTCGGCGGCATCGCGCGCCATCACCTCGTGGGTCACCGGACCGTCGGTGCCCGGCACCACCGGGATGCCGAGCCGACGCATCGCCGCCTTGGCCGCGACCTTGTCGCCCATCAGCCGGATGTGCTCGGCCTTGGGGCCGATGAAGGCGAAGCCGTGCTCGGTGACCATCTGGGCGAAGTCGGCGTTCTCCGACAGGAAGCCGTAGCCCGGATGGATCGCATCGGCGCCGGTGATCTCGGCGGCGGCCAGGATCGCGACCTTGTTGAGATAGGATTCCGCGGCCGCAGGCGGCCCGATGCAGACGCTCGCGTCGGCCAGCCGGACGTGCATCGCCTCGGCATCCGCGGTCGAATGGACCGCGACCGTCTCGATCCCCATCTCGCGGCAGGCGCGCAGGATCCGGAGCGCGACCTCGCCGCGGTTGGCGATCAGGATCTTGTCGAACATCGGATGCGGGGCCGCGGGCCTACTCGATGATCAGCAACAGCTCGCCATACTCGACCGGGTCGCCGTTGCTGACCAGCACGTTCGCGATCCGCCCGCCGCGCGCCGCCCGGATCGGGTTCATGACCTTCATCGCCTCGATGATCAGGAGGGTCTGGCCCTCGCGGACCTCGGTGCCGATGTCGGCGAACGGCGCCGCGCCCGGCTCCGGGGTCAGATAGACGGTGCCGACCATCGGCGCCCGGACCGCGCCCGGATGCCGCTCGGTCGCGGCCGCGCCGACCGGCCCGGCGGTCGCCGCCAGGCTCGCGCTGCCGGCCGCCGACGATCCCGCCGCGGGCGTCGTCACCGGGGCGATCAGAGGCTGCGGCGCGCGCGCGACCCGCACCTTGGCGTCGCCTTCGGCGAGCTCGATCTCGGTCAGGCCGGTCCGTTGCAGGAGCTCGGCCAGCCGCTCGATCAGCTCGGAGTTGACGTTCAGCTTGCCCATGGAATCCCTGCGAATGGGCGTCGGCTTGCGCTCAGCCGGCATCGTTCGGCAGCGCCGCAGGCGCCCCGACGGCCATCAGATCGCCGCGCGGATCGAAACCACGGATCACGCCGCTCGCCGCCAAGGAGACATAGGAATAGGGCCGAAAAGTTTCCCGTTGGTAGATATTCGACAAATGCCCCTCAATCAAGAGCTGGTTTGGCGCGCGCCAGCCGGCGGGCCAAGCCGACGGTCGGGGACCGGCGGCGCCGACATTCGGGATCGAAGTGCAGTGCAGCATCCGGGTCAGATAGGGGTTCCGACGGCGGGTTTTTAGCCCCCGGGGCCGGGATTCGGCAATCGAAGCCGCCGATGACCGTGGCCTCGCGCCGCCGCCGGACTAAGATCGGCGCCCGGGTCGCCCATGCCGCGGCGGCCCGAAGGTGAGGGACCGGGCGCGCATGGACCTGCTGGCGGCGCTGGTGCAGAGGATCGACCGGCTCAACGAGAGGGTCGGGCGGGCGGTCTCGTGGCTCGCGCTCGCCATGGTCATGATCGCCGCCTTCGTGGTCGTCGCCCGCTACGGCTTCGCCTGGGGCCGGGTCTGGCTCCAGGAATCCTACGTCTGGCTGCACGGCATGCTGTTCATGCTCGGGGCCGGCTACACGCTCCGCCACGACGCCCACGTCCGGGTCGACATCTTCTACCGGCCGGCGGGAGCGCGCTTCAAGGCCTGGGTCGACCTGCTCGGGATCGCTGTTTCTGCTGGCGCCGGTGGTCGTCTTCGCCCTGGTCGTGAGCTTTCCCTACGTGCTCCAGTCCTGGCTCGGGCTCGAGGCCTCGCGCGAGGCGGGCGGCCTGCCCGGGCTGTTCCTGCTCAAGACCGTGATCCTCCTGTTCTGCGGCCTGATCCTGCTCCAGGGCCTGGCGCTCGCCGGGCGCAGCTGGCTGGTCCTGTGGGGCCATCCGGAGTTTGCGCCGGCGCATGAGGATCAGACGGCGGTCTGACCCGTGCAGGGCGACATTCTGAGCCTGGCCCTGTTCGCGACCACCTGCGGCGTGCTGCTGCTGGGCTTCCCGGTCGCGTTCTCGCTCGCCGGCACGGCGTTCGCCTTCGCCCTGCTCGGCGCCGGCCTCGGCGTCTTCGACCTGCACCTGCTCCTGAGCCTGCCGTCCCGCTGGTTCGGGGTCATGGTCAACGAGGTCCTGGTGGCGGTGCCGCTGTTCGTCTTCATGGGCGTGATGCTCGAGCGCTCGAGGCTCTCGGAGCAGCTGCTCGAGACCATGGGCCTCTTGTTCGGCCGCCTGCCCGGCGGGCTCGGCCTGTCGGTGACGATCGTCGGCATGCTGCTCGCGGCCTCGACCGGGATCGTCGGCGCGACCGTGGTCACCATGGGCCTGCTGGCGCTCCCGACCATGCTCAAAGCGGGCTACGACCCGAGGCTCGCCTGCGGCACGATCTGCGCCGCCGGCACGCTCGGCCAGATCATCCCGCCCTCGATCGTGCTCGTGATCCTGGGCGACATCCTCCAGGGCGCCAACACCGAGGCGGCGCTCGCGCAAGGGCAACTTCGCGCCCGAGCCGGTCTCGGTGGTCGACCTGTTCGCGGGCGCCCTGCTGCCGGGCCTGCTCCTGGTCGGCCTCTACCTGACCTGGCAGATCGTCCTTGCCACGGTGCGCCCGGAGATGAGCCCGGCCCTGGTCGCGGCCGGCGCGCGCCCGAAACACCTGCCGCGCCGGGTCCTGGTCGCCCTGCTGCCGCCGGCGTGCCTGATCCTGGCGGTGCTCGGCTCGATCCTGGGCGGGATCGCGACCCCGACCGAATTGGCAGCGCTCGGCGCGCTCGGCGCGATCCTGCTCGCGGGCCTGCGCGGCCGGCTCGGCCTCGAGGTGCTGCGGGACGTCATGCGCCGGACCACCATGATCAGCTCGATGGTGTTCCTGATCCTGCTCGGCGCCTCGGTTTTTTCCCTGGTGTTCCGCGGCCTGGGCGGCGCCCGCATGGTCGAGGACGCGCTGCTGGCCCTGCCGGGCGGATCCTTCGGCGCCATGCTCGCGGTGATGGCGGTGATGTTCGGGCTCGGCTTCTTCCTCGACTTCATCGAGATCGTGTTCGTGGTCGTGCCGATCGTCGGCCCGGTGCTGCTGGCGATGGACCTCGACCCGGTCTGGCTCGGCGTGATGATGGCGGTCAACCTCCAGACCAGCTTCCTCACACCCCCCTTCGGCTTCGCCCTCTTCTACCTGCGCGGCGTCGCCCCGCCGAGCGTCACCACCCTCGACATCTACCGCGGCATCATCCCCTTCGTCCTGATCCAACTCCTCGGCCTCGCGCTGCTCGCCCTCTTCCCAGGCCTCGCGACCTGGCTGCCGAGGGTGATCTTTGGATAGTCAGCCATGAACATCAGCTCATTCGACACCCTATTCTACACCCTCGCTTTTCTCGTGCCTGGGTTCGTGATCGACTCGGTGTTCTCAATGTTTCAGCGCCGGCGACCGGAGAGGCCACACCTTTCTTTTCTTCGCCTATTGACCCTGAGCGCGATCAACTATGCGATCTGGTCTTGGTTGATATTCCTATTGATTCAGCCTGAATGGCCACAAGCGCATCCTGGCCGGGCAGCTTTAGGTTGGCTGATCGTAATCTTGATCGGCCCCCTCTTATTGGGATTTATCATCAGTTACTTCGCGCAGAAAGACTGGGCACGCCGCTTCTTGCAGTGGATCGGCTTAAGGCCTCTACACGTTGTGCCGACCGCGTGGGACTGGCGTTTTGAGACTTTAAGAGAGCCACACTGGCTCCTTGTCACACTTCAGGACGGCAGCCAGGTTGCAGGCTATTTTGGCTCCCAGTCCTTTGCCTCGTCGCAAGCGGACCAACTCGACCTATATGTAGAGCAGGTGTGGCAGGTCCCGAACGATGGCGGTCCATGGGCCATGGTCGAACCCCAACGTGGTATTTTGATCTCCTCGCACCAGATACGGTATGTTGAATTCTGGCCCGTGCTCTAGGAGGCAGTCTGTGACTCAGGATCAGCGCGACGCTCCTGCCAACCGAAAGAATCACACGGAAACTCCCCGACCCCGGGAAAGTCCAGAACGGCCCGGTTTCATCGTGAACGGCTACCAGCCAACTGGTCAGCGCCCCATTGAGGTCAAACCGCCTTCGGGTGGTTCAGGCGTCAAACCGCCGCCGACGCAGAGTAGGGGCAAAGCGGGGACGTAGGTCTCAGCCCGCCTCGACACCTTCTCGGCTCTGGCTGACGGCTTGCGCCTCCATCTCGGCGTGCTACATTTCGTGCTACAAGCTGGAGCCGGATGACGTGGAAAAGAGGTCGCGCTGCGCGATGCCAACCAGCAGTTCGCCCGTTACGTGCGCGCGGTCGAGGCGGGCGAGAGCTTCGTCATCACCCGCCGCGGCAAGCCGGTCGCGCGCCTGGTGCCGGTCGAGCCCGGCAAGCGCGTGCTGACGCCGGAGCAACAGGAAATCCGGCAGCAACTGTTGGAACGCATGCAGCGCGGGATTGATCTGGGCGAACCCACGGAGCCCTTCGACCGCGACTCGCTCCATGAGCGCTGAGCGTTACTCGATCGACACCAACATTCTCGTCTATGCGGTCGACCGTGGTGAGGGCGCAAAGCACCTGCGTGCGCTCGACATCGTCGATCGCTCGGTCGAGCGTGACTGCGTCCTGACCGTGCAAGCGCTGGCCGAATTCATCGCCGCGGCGACCCGGCGGCGAACGCTGAGCAAGTCTGACGCCATCGCGCAAGCACGTGGCTGGATGCGCCTGTTTCCGGTCGTTGCCGGCAGCGCGAGCGCGTTCAGCACAGCGCTTACGGCCTTCGCCGCCGGGCGCTTCGGTCTGTGGGATGCCCTGCTGCTCGCGACCGCGTCTGAGGCCGGCTGCAGGATTGCCCTCAGCGAAGACATGGGCGATGGCGCTTCGCTCGACGGCATCACCGTGCGCAATCCACTGCGGGGTGCCGCCCTGCCCGACGATCTCCGTCCGCTGCTCGGGATGCCGTGACCGGGCGCGGATCAGGGCGTCAGCTCGAGCTCCAGCATGACCACGCCCTCGAACGGATTGTGGTAGTAGGGCGGAATCTCGCGAAAACCGAGCGAACGGTAGAGGTGCTGGGCCGCCTGCATGCGCGCCGGGAAGGTATCGAGCCGCATCCCGGTATAGCCGATCTGGCGCGCGTCATCGATGATCCGCTCGGCGAGCGCGCGCCCGAGCCCGCGGCCGCCGAAGCCCGGCTCGACCCAGAGCCGCTTCATCTCGCAGATCCCGGCCTCGAGCGGGCGCAGCCCGACGCAACCGATCGCCTCCTTGCCCACCTTGGCGAGCAGCAGGCGCCCCGCGGGCGGCGCATAACAGCCGGGCAACGCGGCCAGCTCCTGCTCGAACCCCTGGAAGCAGAGATCGACCTCGAGCCAGTCGGCGTAGGCGCGAAACAGCCGCCGCACCTGCTCGAGCTCGGCGGCCGTCCGCGCCTCGACCAGCTGCACGTCGGACAGCAGGCAGACGCTCATCGTCCCTGGCCGGTCATTGCGATTCGCGCGCCTCGCGCAGGTAATAGATGAGATCGAGCGGCGGCGGCGCCACCCCGGTCTGCGACAGCTGATCGTGCGCCTGGCCGCGATGATGGGTCTGGTGGTTGAACAGGTGCAGCCAGCACAGATGGAGCGGGGTCTCGGCCGGATCGGGCCGGGTGATCATGGTGTAGCGGAGCGGCTGGCCGAGCTCGTCCTCGCGGTAGCCGTCGACCAGCCGGATCATGCGCTCGTCCTCGGCCGCGCGCTCGACCGCGAGGGCCTCGAGACTGGCGCACGGCTGATCGTCCAGCCGCAGCTTCGGGTTCGGCTGGCCCTCGATCCGGGCGAGCCAGACCCGGTCGCCGACCAGCAGGTGATTGAGCGTGCCGTGGATCGAGCCGAAGAACGCCGGCCGCGGTTTCTCATACTCGGCACGCGGGAGCTCCGCGCATGCCGCGTACAGGCGTCGATTGGCCCAGCGGTTGTAGCGCGCCATGCGGCGCAGATGCTCGAGCATCATCGGCGGTGTCACCCTTGGTCCGGACGACCGGTCCGGGAAGCAAAGAGCACTCCCGCCCGGCGGTCAAGCGCTCCGCGCCGAGCCGCGCCAGCAGTCGCCGGCATCCGGCCGGCCGCCGAGACTGAGGCTCGTGCAGCGCACCAGGGTCACGACCCTGAGGACGGCCCGGCCGAGCACCGCAAAGGCGGCCCGGCCGCCGCGGCGGATCGCCTCGCTGCGCAGCTGGCGCCCGCGCTCGACGTAGCGCCGGACCAGCTCCCGATCGATCCCCCGTGACGGCACCGCCTGCCAGCGGACGGCTGGAAACTCGTGCTCGAGATGGTTCGCCATGATGATCTCCCCGGCGTCGCCGCGGCCAGCGCCGCTCAGGCGCGCCAGAAGGGCTTCGCGGCCTCCGCGATCGCATCGGGGCGCGTGATGCCGATGTCGCGCAGCAGGTGGTCGTCGAACTGCATGAGCTCGCGCCGCTCACGGACCCGCTCGGACCAGGTCAGCAGCAGATCGACCGCCTGCACGAGCCAGCGCCGCGGCCGTGCGCGGGCCACGGCCTCGGCCACCGGCCGGCTCAGTCCCTCGTGGACCGGCGAGGTCAAGCTCACGACGGCCCCGAACAGGGTGCCGAAACCCGAGGGGGCAACGGTCCTGGTCATTGGTCGGACTCCATCCCGGACGCCGCATCACAATCGATCGCGGCGCCCTCGTTCATCTGCGACCGCGCTCGCGGTCAGGGTTGGCGGCTGCTGGCGAGCCGGCGACCTCAGAGGTGCCAGAGGCCGTGCCGCACCCCGCCGAGCGTCGGGTCAGCGCCGGCACCCATCAGCGACTCTCCGAGGCCCGCGAACGGCGCCGGCAGCTCGGGCCCGACCTCGGCCCGGCTGAGCCCGATGTCGCGCAGCAGCCGGTCGTCGAGGCGGGCCAGCGCCCGTTGGACGCGGGCGTGCTCGCGATGCTGCTCGAACGCCTGCAGCAGCTGCCGCAGCCGGCGGCCGAGGCCGGCGCGGATCCGAAGCCCGGACGACGCCCCGTAGGCAGGCTCCCGGGTCAGGAACTCCTGGCCTGGCGCGGTCAGCGCGGCAAGCGTCGGGAACAGCGTCCCGAAGCCGATGACATGATTAGCTTGGTTCATGTTTCCATCCTCCGATCGAGGCCCGGTCGGCCGGCGCCTCATCGATCGATTTCCTAACCCCTATATGGGGAAGATAAGGCTTGACCGCAAACAATCCCTGTTCATGATTGAGATAAGTTTAACTCATGCGAGACCGAGGCCATGGCGAATTGTCTGCCGGCGCTCTCCGCGCTCCGCACCTTCGAGGCCGCGGCGCGCCATCTGAGCTTCACCCGGGCCGCCGACGAGCTGCACGTCACCCAGGCCGCGGTCAGCCACCAGATCAAGGCGCTCGAGGCCGACCTCGGCGTCCGTCTGTTCCGCCGGCTCAACCGGCGCCTGCTGCTGACCGACGAGGGCCAGCTGCTGGTGCCCTCGGTGCGCCGGGCCTTCGACGAGCTGACCGCCGGCGTCGAGCGGGTGCGCGAGCGCTGCCTGGGCGGCACGCTCACGATCAGCACCACGCCCTCGATCGCCGCCAACTGGCTGGCCAGCCGGCTCGGCCGCTTCCAGGCGCTCAGGCCCGAGTTCGAGATCCGCCTGATGGCGACCCCGCGCCTGATCGACTTCGCGCGCGAGGGCGTCGACTGCGGCATCCGCTACGGCTTCGGCGACTGGCCGGGCCTTTTGAGCGAGCGCCTGTTCCACGCCGCCCTGACCCCGGTCTGCAGCCCCCGCCTGCTCAAGGGGCAGGAGCCGCTCAAGGAGCCCGCCGATCTCGCCCGCTACACGCTCCTGCACGCGCTCGACGACATGGACGACTGGCGGCTCTGGCTGCGCGCGGCCGGCGTCCCGGGCATCGACCCCCAGCGCGGGCCCAAGTTCGAATCGATGCCGCTCGCCCTGCAGGCGGCGATCAGCGGCACCGGGGTCGCGATCAGCCGCGGCCCGCTCGCCGACGAGGCGCTCGCCGCCGGCGTCCTGGTCCAACCCTTCGACCTCGAGCTGCCGAGCGAGTGCGCCTACTACTTCGTGGTCCCCGAGACCAGCGCCGACCAGCCCAAGCTCCAGGCTTTCCGAGCCTGGCTGCTCGAGGAGGTCGCCGGCACGACGACCGAGCCGCGCGCCGGTCTGGCTGCCGAGTGACTTGCTCTTGGTATGCTCGACCGATTACACTGATGTGGCAGCCAGGTGGGAAGGTAGGGGGTCGGCGTCGTTTCTGAGCAGATAGAGAAGGCCCTCTACATCGGAGTGCATCTCAGAAGTAGGCACGTCAATCATGACGACGGCTGATCTACCGGAACTCGGCCCGACTGGCGCAGATCATCTCGCCTCCATATTGCGAGCCCTGGCTGGAGTGGCTCCCTGGGGAGGAGCGGCCCTCATCGAGATCATCAACCGGGTCATTCCTAATCAGCGGTCAGACCGCATTGAGGCTTTCGTATTAGAGCTCTGTCGACGTGTCAGTGAACTTGAGGAGGACAAAGGTACGGTCCGATTGCGCCAACCGGAGAGTATTGATCTACTCGAAGACGGGGCGTATCAAGCCGCACGAGCGTTGTCGGACAATCGTATACAATATATAAGCAAATGTGTTGCCGATGGTATTACGAATGAACGTCTAGATTATCTCCAAAGCAAGAGAATTCTTCGCATTTTAAACGAACTAGACGACGCAGAGATCATCTATCTTGCAGGCCGCTTCAGCAACTGGCCAGATGATTGGTATTCGAAACACGCTTTAATTCTCGAAAAGCCAGACAGCAGGGACCGAACGGCAATATTCCAAGCAGGCCACGACCACCTGATTCGTCTTGGTCTGTTGATGCCGGCACCTCGTGATCGGCCTCGTCTTCAAATCGTGACTGATCTTGGCCGTCTATTTCTGCGACGGATTGGGGTGATCTAATGATATAGCGCTCTTTCGTTGGCGGCTGAAAAGTTGAATTCCTCATCGGAAGGTTCCGATCGAAGCGTGGGCGACGAGCGGACGGCGTCGGGCTCGCGGTCGATGACCTTGAGGAAGGCGCGGGCGGCGCCCTCGGGGCGGCGGCGGCCCTGCTCCCAGTTCTGCACGGCGTCGAGCCCGAAGCCGAAGCTCCGGGCGAACTCGGCCTGGGTCATGCCGAGCTTGCGGCGGATCGCCTTGACGTCGACCTCGGCCGGGACGTGGACGCGATAGGTCGCGGGATCGGCCTCGCCGCGCGCGATCGCGATCGCATCCTCGAGGCCGGCCTTGATCTTGTCGAATGCGTGCTTGCTCATGCCCTCACCCAAGCCTGTCGGCGTCTCCCCGCCAGCCTCGGCCGGGACGTGGATACGCAAACCCACCTCGGACCGCAAGGCGGCGCCTCCGGGGACACGATTTTCCTCGTGGTCCGGGTTTACAGCGCGGTGCGGCGGATGGCGGCGTCAGGGCGGTGGCGGAGGTCGGGGAGGAGGGCGGTGCCGAGGCCGGGGGTGGTGAGGGGGTAGGCGTAGCCCTGCTCGATCCGGGGGAGCGTGGTCACCAGGTCGCGGTAGAAGCCCCGGGTGTAGGCGCGCACGGTCTCGAGGATCAGGGCGTTCGGGGCGGCGAGCGTCAGGTGCAGGTTGGCGCAAAGCGTGACCGGGCCGGTGCAGTCGTGGGGGGCGATCGGCCGGTCGAAGGCTTCGGCGAGCGCTGCGACCTTGCGGCCCTCGGTCAGGCCGCCGATCCAGGCCATGTCGAAGTGGACGACGTCGACGGCACCCCGGGTCAGGGCCTCACGGAACCAGATCTTGGTGCCGAGGTTCTCGCTGCCGGCCACTCTCCCACGAACGCGGGCCTTGTAGCGGGCGAGGTCGTCGAGCTGGTGCATCGCGATCGGGTCCTCGTGCCAGTAGATCCCGAGCCCGTCGAGCGCGTCCGCGATCTGGAGCGCCGCCGGCAGCTGCCAGAGGCCGTGGTACTCGAGCATGATCTCGATCCGATCGCCGACCGCCTTGCGGATCGCCTCGATCGGCCCGCGCGCGCGAGCAAGATCCGCCGCCGCGATGTGCTGGCCGCCGGTCGGCAGGGCATAGGCATCGAACGGCCAGATCTTCATCGCGCCGATGCCGTCCTCGAGCAGCGAGTGCGCGAGCTCGGCCGGCCGCTGGTGCTGGGCGGCGAGGTCGTCCTGCGGATCGGCGCTGGCGCCGGCGTCATCCGGGCGCACCAGCAAGCGTATTGTAGTCGCCGCGCGCGACCCGGTTGTAAGCGGCGCTGGCGCAGGTGTTGTAGATCCGGATTTTTTCCCGGCTGAGGCCGCCCAGGAGCTGATGCAGGGGCAGGCCGGCCGCCTGGCCGAACAGGTCCCAGAGCGCCAGGTCGACCGCCGAATTGCCCCGGACCTCGACGCTCCGGCTCGGAAACCCGGAAAAATGGTTGCCGACCTCCGACATCAGCGCGCGGGCGTGGCGCTCGATCTGGAGCGGGTCCTTGCCCAAAAGATAGGGCGCGCAGGTCTCGTGCAGGTAGGCGACGGTGGCTTCGGGATTGCGGAAGGTCTCGCCAAGCCCGGTAAGGCCCGCATCGGTCTTGAGCTCGACCCAGACCAGGTTGCTGAACTCCGCGAGCTGGATCGTCTCGAGGGCTGTGATCCTCATGGCCGGCCTCCTTGCCAGTGGCGCCGCCATGATGGCCCGCCCGGGCCGGGTTGACCATGTCGAGCGCGGCCGCGGCCGGCTCGGGCACGCGTCGGGAGATGGTAGGCCGCTTGGCTTGTGGAAAACCAGGGTTGGGGCCGGGCGGGCGCCGCCGGCACGGGGCTGGCGCCCGCCCGCAAACTGAGGCAGCATGCTGGGACCGCGGCGGCGGCGACAGGCGGAGCGAGGCCGATCGGGATCGGCGCGCGCGGTCTTCGAGCCTGCCGACCGCCGGGCCGCGCAGCGGTAGGAGACACCCATGACCAGACGCGCTTGCCTGATTGCCGGCGGCATCCTGCTCAGCCTGATGCTCGGCGGCAGCGCCGGCGCCGAGACCCTGAAGCTCGGCCTTTCGACCTGGGTCGGCTACGGCCCGCTCTACATCGCCAAGGACAAGGGCTTGTTCAAGGACGAGGGCCTCGACGTCGAGCTGATCACCATGGAAGACCCCAAGGTGCGCTTTCCGGCGCTCGCCGCCGGCAAGCTCGACGTCGCGGTGACCACCGTCGACACGATCCTCAACTATCTGAGCGACCAGCAGAGCTACCGCTACCTGTTCGCGCTCGACGATTCCAAGGGCGGCGACGGCATCGTCGCCAACAAGGACATCACCTCGGTCGCCGATCTCAAGGGCAAGTCGGTCGCCTACGCCGAGGGCTCGGTGTCGCAGTTCTATCTCGGCGTCCTGCTCAAGCAGGCCGGCCTCAAGCTCGCCGACGTCGAGACCCAGAACATGACCGCGGGCGATGCCGGCGCCGCCTTCGTCGCCGGGCGGGTCGACGCCGCGGTCACCTGGGAGCCCTGGCTGACCCGCGGCAAGCAGGCGCCGCAGGGCCATCTCCTGGTCGATTCCTCGACCAGCCCGGGCCTGATCACCGACATGGCGGTGACCACGCCCGCGACGCTCGCGGCGCGCGCCGACGACCTGAAGGCGCTCTATCGCGCCTGGATCAAGGCGGTCGAGTTCCAGAAGGCGAACCCCGAGGAGGCCGATAAGATCATGGCCAAGGGCGTCGGCGGCTGGCTCGACGACCCGGCGGTGTTCGCCGAGACCCGGGCCGGGATCGCCTACTACGACCAGGCCATGAACCAGGCCTTCATCGGCACGGTCGACGCGCCCGGCACGATCGTCGACACGATCGGCAACGCCATCGAGCTCGGCAAGGAGACCGGCCTGTTCAAGCGCGAGGTCGCGCCCGTCGACCTGATCGCCTTCGACATCGTCAACCAGTAACCGATGGCCGGGTGCCGGCGCCAGGCCGCGGCCCGAGCGGGTGCGGCCCGGGCGCCGCAAGCGGCAGCCGCCCGGCGCCTCCCGCCCGCTGCCGGCACCGGTGGCTCGGAACTTGCTGGGCACAGGCCTGGCGATCACCGGCTCCGGCATGGCGGCATGCTCCGGGTCGGCAAGCTTGGCGATCAGCGTCGTCGGCGTTCCCGAGTCCGCCTTGGACCCGCCCGCTCGATCACCGCTCGCCGCCACCGCCGCCCCGCGATGGCCAGACCTGCGGGGTCCCGGCGGGATCGCCCTTGTGGCCTCCATTAACCCTTCATCAACGATTGACGCCTAGCGTGTTGCTCCTCGATGGTCGACGCGATCCTGGGACTCCGGACCCCCGCCTGTCCGCGGCGGCGGAATCCCACGGTCGCATGGACCACCCGAAGGAAGGGTTAAGGGCGAAGCCGTTAACAATTCGTTACCGGTTCGCCGTGCGGCCGATCCGGCCGACTCCCGACCCGGCGTCGACGGCTGCGGCGACGGGACCGCCGGAGGCCGCCGTCGCCGGGCCGGCAGAGGTCGCGGGCGGCCCTCGAGCCGTTGGTGGCGCGCTCGAGCGTCGAAGCGATCGCCCGCGGGACGAGCCCGCTGCCGGGTCCGTCGATCGAGCCCGCGGTTGGCCGGCGGACGGGTCCACGCCCGTACAGCCACCGATGCGCCGGCGCGCTTGAGCGGTGCCCAGCGTCTTCGCGCCCAAGACCGAGATCCCCGGCGCGCTCCATGCCGGCCTCGGCATCCTGGCCGGCGTGCTGGTGCTCGGCCTCTGGTGCTGGCTGACCTACGGTGGCATCGTGCGCACCGACTTCCTGGCGCCGCCGCACCTGGTCCTGCTCGCCGGCTGGAAGGGCCTCAAGAGCGGCATCCTGCTCGGCCACATCCGCTCGAGCCTGACCGTGATCCTCTCGGGTTTTCTGCTGGCCTCGGTGTTCGCCGTGCCGCTCGGCATCCTGATGGGCAGTTTCCGGGTCGTCGAGGCGTTCATCGAGCCGATCACCGGCTTCATGCGCTACCTGCCGGTCAGCGCCATGATCCCGCTCCTGATCCTTTGGATCGGGATCGGCATCGAGCAGAAGATCGCGGTCATCTTTCTCGGGACTTTCTTCCAGCAGCTGATCCTGATCGCCGACGTCTCGGCCAGGGTGTCCAAGGACCTGATCGACGTCTCCTACACGCTTGGCGCCTCGCGCCGCCAGGTCGTCACCCGGGTCCTGTTCCCGGCCTGCATGCCGGGCGTCATGGACAACCTCCGGGTCACCATGGGCTGGGCCTGGACCTACCTCGTGGTCGCCGAGCTGGTCGCCGCCAACTCCGGCCTCGGCTACATGATCCTGAACGCCATGCGCGGCCTGTTCACCGACGTGATCATCCTCGGCATCGTCACAATCGGTATTCTCGGACTCATCACCGACCAGCTGTTCAAGTGGCTGCGCCGCTGGCTGCTCCCCTGGTCGGCGACCTTCTGAGGCGGGGGAACGGTTGAGCAAGCTCAGGATCGAAGGCGTCACGGTCCGCTTCACGGGTCGCAAGGGGCGCACGGTCACAGCACTCGAGAACATCTCGCTCGCGATCCCCGACCGCGAGCTGTCGGTGATCGTCGGCCCCTCGGGCTGCGGCAAGTCGACCCTCCTGCGCCTGGTCGCCGGCCTCGGCGAGGCGACCGCCGGCCGGATCACCCTGGATGGCCGGCCGATCGCGGGTCCCTCGGCCGAACGCGGCATGGTCTTCCAGAGCTACACGCTGTTCCCCTGGCTGACCGTGCGCCGCAACGTCGAGTTCGGCCTCGAGCTCAAGCGCACGCCCGCGGCCGAGCGCGCCCGGATCTCCGGGCAGCTGATCCGCGAGGTCGGCCTCGAGGGCTTCGCGGACGCCTACCCCGACCAGCTCTCGGGCGGCATGCGCCAGCGCACGGCCCTCGCCCGAGCGCTCGCCAACGACCCCGAGATCCTGCTCATGGACGAGCCGTTCGGCGCCCTCGACAGCCAGACCCGGGCGCTGATGCAGGAGCTCCTGCTGGCGATCTGGGAGCAGAGCCACAAGACCGTGCTGTTCATCACCCACGACATCGACGAGGCCCTGTTCCTCGGCGACGTGGTCTACGTCATGACCGCGCGCCCGGGCCGGATCAAACAGGAAATAACGGTCGACATCCCGCGCCCGCGCGGCCCCGAGGTCCTGACCGCGCCCCGCTTCGTCGAGCTCAAGCGCCAGGTCCTGGCCCTGATCCGCGAGGAGGCGATGCAGGCGCTGGCCGAAGCCTAGGTCGGACGCAGCGCCGCCGACGCCTGAAACCGCCTGCTGATCGGACGCCGGTCGCAGCCGCCAAATGCCGGCGACGGCGCCGTCCCTTGACCGCGGCCGGCGTTCTCTGATGATCCGTGGGCGCTTCAGGTTCCGCGGTCGATTTCGATGTAGAGCTCGATCGGGTCGATCACCGTGTGCTTCGCCTTTCCCGCTGCGCCCTCGGCCGAACCGAGCATGGCGCGCATCTTTTCCAGGTCGACGCCTTCCCAGACGATGGACACTCGATCCTTATCGACGTGCTTGAAGATCCGATAGCTCGAGCAAAAGCCCTTGAACAACGCTTTGCGCTCGTCCCCGCCGCCAAGCCAGGTCTCCATATTGCCCACGGCGTGGGTCGCGACCACCGTCGTCATTCGTCTCTCCTCTCGTCCCGCGAAGGTCGTCGTTGACGGTCACGAAATTGGCAGCAGGGAGCGCGTCGCCGCCGAGCAGGACATCGAAGTTGCTGCATAGCTTATTCGGTCTGACCGATCACGTTGACACTCTGGTCGACATTCGAGAAACGCACCTTGCTGTTGAAAGTCTGCTGCGCGACGACGCTGTTGTTGCCGGGGTGCTGGCTCCCCGGCACGATGACGTCGACGGTAAAGACGCCACTGTCCGGCGCCGTCTCGCCGTTGTCGGCGAAGTTGCTGGCGCCGACGCTGGTGCCGCCCAGGAGAATCGCGTTCACCATCCCGGGATAGAGCTGGGCCCCGGTGATCGTGAACTTCTGCCCCCGTTGCACGGTCGTCGGGTTCGACGCTCGTGATCAACGGCGGGCCGACCTCGCGAATGCCTTCGAAGGGATACGGCACCGAACAGGCGGTCTCGCCGACAAAATCTCCCATCACGAGCGCGGACGTGAACTGCAGCCTGCCGCTGCTGCCGGCACCGCCGTCGGCGTAGTCGCCCCAAGGCACGGTCCAGAACCAGCTCGTCTGGGGCTCGTAGGTCTTGCCGCCGGTGTCCTGGCGGTGAAACTGCCAGGCCGGCAGCGGGTTCACGGAATTGTTCAGGATCGTCGTCGCCGGGATGCGGAAGCTGTTCGATTCGCCGTGGGTCACGCTCCCGCCGATGGTGCCGCCCGGGCCTTGGGCGGCGTTGAAGCCGACCGAGACGCTGATCGTCTGCGTCGTCGTGTTGGTGAAGGAGTCCTGGTATTGCGTGACGGTCGCCGGCTGGGATTTCGACAGCCCGCCCCGGAAATTGAGGACGCCGGTGGCGCCAAATCGGGTCACCTGGAAGCCATAGTCCGGATTGCTCGAACTGCCCTGGGTGTATTGGAGCTGGTTGTCGACGTAGTAGATATCCTCGGAGTTGAGGAAGGATCTGGCGCCGGTGACGTAGGCGTCCTGGGTCAGGATCCGTCCCTGGCCGGCGGGGTCGTTGCCGTTCATGAGCGAGCAGTGAACCGCGGTCGCGAGGTCGACGATATCGTTGGAGCCGGCGACCCCGGCGGCCGGATCGGGAGGGGTTGGCGCGGGGGCGCTCAGGGCGAAACGCTGGCGCAGCCAGTGCAGCGCGGAACGCTCGCCCGACCGGTCGAGCGCGGTCAGCCCGACCAGGCAATAGCTCGAGCTCAAGGGCGGCTTGCGGGCGCGCGATTCCTGCAGGCCATACAGCTCGATCGTGGAGAATCCGCTGGCCGGCAGGCAGTTCGCGCCGCTGGCGCCGAAAAAGCGGGCGAAGCGGTCGGCCTCGTCCTGGGTCGCATCGACGATCGCGACCGTCTGTCCGGCGTCGTGGGCGAAGCTCAGCAGCGAGGTGAAGGCCGGATCATCGAGGTCCGGCGCGGCGATCACCACCGGCGCGGCCACAATTCGCGCCGGGAAATTCTCGTCGACCGTGACCACGTCGTAGTTCTCGTGGAGCAGATCGAGCGCAGGGCTGTCGGCCGCCGGTGAGGCGTAGATCGTGCCGACGGCACCGCAAGCCGCCTTGAAACCCGTCGTCAGCCGATCGCAGAAGGTTTCATCGATGTCGCACAAGCGTTCGAGCTTGGTTTCGAAGCCTTTGCAGAAGGCTCCCGTGACGTCACGACCATAGGCGTTGCCGGCGAGCATCGGCGAACAGAGCGCTGCGATCACGCTCCAGGCGATCCGGTTCATGTCTGCGATTCCTTATGATGGAGTCCGGCGGGGATCGGAGCTCAGTTGCACGGGGAGAACAACCTATCCTCGAAGACGATCTGGACGACGCCCTGGGACCCGGTTCCACTCGGCTTGCTCGGCCGCTTGCGGACACACTCCCGGGTCGAGGCTCTGGCCATGCTGCCGCCACCGCCGCCGCCGCCGGCGACGCAATCCGTGTCGCCGATACCTTGGGCGCCGCCGCCGCCGCCGCCATAGCCGCCGCCGCCGCCGCCGCCGCCCGCGTCGTATCCGGGCTCACCGCCATGGCCGCCGGACAGCGTGATCTTCACGCCGCTCTGGTTGTAGAAGCCAACTTGCGGTTTCTCGCGGTTGCCGCCCACGCCTCCGAGCGCGGCAATGCCGTCGTCACCGACGCCAGCACTGCCTTTGCCGTTGACGGCGCCGCCAGTCCCGGAAAAGCTGCCGCCACCACCGCTGCCGCTGTAGTTTTGGTCGCGGCGCTCGCCACCCTTCGCACCGGCTCCGAACCTGGCCGTAGCGAGGGTCGAAATCGCCTGCCCGCCGGCTCCCCCCGATGCGCCATACACCTGCTTGGACTTGCAGACGTTCGCCCCGCGGCCGGCGCCACCCCCGCCGCCGCCGGCGGCGAGCACCAGCGTGTTGCCGAAGCTCGCTTCTTCTCGCGTCAGGTCGTTGACGGTCACGATCGCGCCGGTGCCGCCGTCGCCGCCGGAATCCGCGCTCGCCCCCCCGCCTGACCGCCCTAAATAGTAATAGATCTCGGACGTCCCACCATAGGCCTCCCGCAGGTCATTGATCGTGGTCGTCATCTGGGCGTAGCCGCCGGCCCCTCCCGTGCCGCCGTTGTCGGTGTTGCCGGGACCGCCATTGCCGCCCCAGGCTTCGATCCAGACGGCCGTATTGTCGTTGACACGGTTGGTGTTGAAACGGGTCTTGATCTGGGTAACGATCGCCGCCAGATCGACCGCGCTGCCCGAGGTCAACGTGCAGGCGTAGCCATCGGACGTGCTGACGGGATTCTGCGGACAGCCCGGCCCGCTTTGGACGGCCGCGAGCGTCTCCTCGATCTGCCCCCGGATCGGACCGCGCAACGTCGCCGGACCGCCCGCGGTCCGACAGGCGCCGTTAGCCTCCGCCCACTCGAAGGCCCGGTCGAAGCGGTCATCGCAGCGCTCGATCGAAGCGTCGTCGAGCTCACCGCCGACGGCGTTGGCCGCGCTCGCGGCCCACGCCAGGCACTTGGCGTAGGCGCCCGCGGCGTGCAGCTTGGCGTTCTCGCAGCTGGTCTCGGGCGACAGCGCGAGCGCCGGGCTGACCCACAGCAGCACGGCAGCGGCGCTGATGGCTCGGATGAGGTTGAGTTGCATGGTACTGTCTCCCTTGCTTCGGCGTGAGGAGAGGCCGGGCGGCGGCCAGCCATTTCCATCTTCTCGCAGGTGGTCTTCCCATGTCCCGGGCTGCGCGATCGGCGTCGACGCGGTCCAGTCGTCTGCCGTCGAGTCCGTTTTAGTCGCATAAGCCAAGGTCGAAGGTGATCTGGACGAAGCCCTCGCCGCCGTTCGGGTTGTCCTGCCCGCTTCTCGGGACCGCTGTGCAGGTCGGCGAATCCGGCAGTGAGCGGGTGAAGCTGGAACCGCCGCCGCCACCCCCGGAGACACATTCCGTGGCGATGACTCCACGGTTGCCGCCGCCGCCGCCGGTGTACCCGCCACCACCACCACCGCCGCCGGCGCCGTTGCCACCATCGCTGCCCTGCCCGCCGCCGCCGGTCACGCGCGTCCCGGACGCGTTGGCGAAGCCGATCTGCGGGGTGTGGTGGTTGCCGCCGCGGGCGCCGAGCGGCGCAATCGGACGCCCGCCAGCCTCGGCATTGCTGCCCGCCGCTGTGTTGCCGGAGCCACCGCTGTCGACCAGACCGCCTTGCCCGCTGTTGTTGACTCGAACGTTGGCGTAGCCGGGCTTAATGGCGGACCCGCCATCGACGCCACGCTGGATCGTCGTCGGCGCTTCGCCGACCGCGAACACCGATCCGCCTGAGCCCCCGTTGCCTCCGTTGATGGGTTTGACACCATCACAAACGTTCTTGCCGCGGCCGGCACCACCGCCGCCGCCACCGCCGGCGATCAGCAGCGTCTCGGCAATGTCGACATTTTCCTTGGCCAGATCGTTCGCCGTCGCCAGCGTCGCGGTCCCGCCATCACCACCCGCATCCGCCGAGAAGGTGCCGTTGAGGCCCAGATAGTAGTACATCTCCGTGGTGCCAAAGGCGGCTTGGTAAGCGCTGAGCGTGGTCGTCGTCTGCACGTAGCCGCCGCGGCCGCCCCGGCCGCCGCGCTCGCAGCAGACGTTGCCGTCGCCGCCGTTGCCACCCCAGGCCTGAATCCAGAAGATGGTGTCGTCCGTGACCCCATGGTCAGACAACTGGTCCACCAACGCTGCGAGGTCGACCGCGCTGGTATCCTTGTCGAGCTGGCAGACGGCGATCCCTTCGTCGTCCGCGATCGTGCAGTTTGCCGTCGTGGCCAGATGGTCCAGGGTCGCCAGGACCTGCGCTTTAATTGGCTCGCGCAGGGTCGAGGCGCCGCCCGGGGTGTGACAGGCGCCGCCCGCTTCCGCGTGCTCGAACGCCCGGTCAAAACCCCCGTCGCACCGGGCGATCGCATCCTCGGATGGGTCTCCCCGATGAACGTTGGCCTTGCTGAGGACGCGGATCAAGCACGAGGCATAGGCGCCCGCGGCGTGCAGCTTGGCGTTCTCGCAGCTGGTCTCGGGCGACAGCGCGAGCGCCGGGCTGACCCACAGCAGCGCGGCAGCGGCGCCGCTCGCCAGGATGAGGCTGGTTCGCATCGAATACCCTCCAAGGGTTGCATGGCGCCGCAGCGCTGGCAGCACGGCGAGCACGGTCTGGACGGGGCCTTCATTACCATTCGGACCGGGTCGCCCGGCTCCTTTGGCGTCCGCTTCCGGCGAAGACCAGAAGATCGGCGTCCGCACCGTCGAGCACTGATAAAGGTCCCCGCTTCAATTGTCGTCGTGGGGAACAGGCCCTCGATCGGCCTCATGAGGAACGACAGCGGAATATCCTCTGCCCCGTCCTTGAGCCCGAACGAGATCTCGCAGGGCTCCGCGGCCGTGGGCTGGCAGGAGGTGGTCGTCCCTTGCCACTCGAGCGGCTGGCTGGGGTCGCTGGTGGCGGGCGCCACCGCTTCGATCAACCAGCCATAGCAGCTCCCCGGACGCTGGGTGTTCTGCGTCGTGAACACCTCCGCCCTAAGACTCTGGCGGCGCGCCTCGGGCCTACTTGGCGGCGATCGCCGCGCCGGTCGCCTGGCGCAGGCCCGGCATGACCTCGCTCGCCATCAGCGCCATCGAGCGCTTCCAGAGCGCCGGGTCGTCCCAGTCCAGGCCGGTCAGCACGATCGTCCCGAACGGCCCGATCTGCTCGCGCAAGGCCAAGAGCTTCTCGGTCACGGTCTGGGGGCTGCCGGCGATCACGATGTTGTCGATCGCCCAGTCGACCGTCAGCTGGTCGTCGTCGAACTGCTCCAGGCCCTTCATGATCTGAGAGAAGCCCGCCTTCTTCATCAGCGAGCTCAGATAATAGAAGTAGTAGCGGACCGCGCAGTCGGGCCTGGCCAGGTAAGCCTTGGCCTCGGCGTCGGTGTCGGTGACCACGATCGTGCGCGCGACGTGCCAGCGGTCGCCGTCGGGGGCCACGCCCGCCTCCGCGCAGCCCTCGCTGAACCGCTGCCAGTGGGTCGCGACGCTCGCCGCCGGGATGAAGTTGGCGCTGATCGCCTGCCAGCCGCGTTTGGCCGCCTCCTTGACGAAGAACGGATAGGGGCTCATGCCCGCGACCGCGATCGGCGGATGCGGCTGCTGATAGGGCTTGGGCATGTTGCCGAGGCCGAGCTCGGGCCAGTGCCACTCGTCCTGGCGGATCTGCCAGTACTCGCCGTCGATGTGGTAGGGCGGCTCGCCGGCCCAGATCTTGAGGATCATGTCGATCGACTCGAGGGTCATCTTGCCGCGCGTCATCGGGTCGTTGAGGTGGAACAGCTCGAAATCGGACGGCAGCCCGCCCGGGCCGATGCCCATCAGGAAGCGGCCATTGGCGAGATGATCGAACATCGCGGCGAAGCCCGCGATCACCGCCGGATGCTGCTGCGGCAAATTCAGCACGCCGGTGCACAGCCGGATCCGCTTGGTCAAGGGGATCGCCTTGGCGAGGAAGGTCAGCGGCGAGGTCACCGGCTCGGTCATCGAGCTGAAGTGCTCGCCGACCCAGACGTCGTCGAAACCCAGCCGGTCGGCCTCGAGCACCGCCTCCATGTCCTCCTCGAGGACCTGATGATAGTCCCGCGTCGGCGGGTGCAGCGGCATCATGAACAGGCCCAGTCTCATCCCTCGTCGCCTCCCTAAGGTGAACCGGTTCGATTCCGTCAGGCCGGCATCACGTCTCGGGTCCCCGCTCAATCATAGTCGATCGGGGTGCATTGCCAGCCCTCGTCGTGGCGCTGCCAGTAGAGGTTCTTGAGCCGGATCGTGACCGGCCCCGCCTCGCCGTCGCCGACCGGCTGGTGGTCGATCCGGGTGACCGGCAGGATGCCGCCCGCGGTCGAGGTGATGAACACCTCCTCGGCCGCCTTGAGCGCCGCCGGCGAGACCCGGCCGATCACCGCCTCGATGTTCTGCTCGGCCAGCAGATCGAGCGCGGTCTGGCGGCTGATGCCGAGCAGGCAGGTGCCTTCGGGCGTGGTCACCCGGCCGTCCTTGACCGCGAACACGTTGAAGCCCGGCCCCTCGGCGATGTCGCCTTGCTGATCGAGCAGCACCGGCATGTCGCAGCCGACCTCGTAAGCTTCGAGCAGGCCCCGGGTCAGATCACCCCAATGGAAGTTCTTGATCGCCGGGTCGACCGACTGCGGCGGGATCCGCAGCACCTCGCTGATGTGCAGATGGATGCCGCGCGCGCGCATCGCCTCGGTCGCGATCCAGACGAACGGGATCACGAAGGCGTAGAACCGGTTCTCGCACTGGCGCGGGTCGCGGGTGCCCTTGGGCGGCGTGCCCCGGGTCAGGATCACCTCGACGTAGGCCTCGCGCAGGCCGGTCAGGCGCACCAGGCGCATCAGGATCCTCTCGACCTCGTCCCGGCGGTGCGGGTTCTTGAGCCGGAGCCCGGCGGCGCTGTGCTCGAACCGGTCGAGATGGTGGCCGAGCCGGAAGAACCGCCCGTGCCAGACGTGGATCACATCGTAGGTGCAATCGGAGCGCAGAAAGCCCCAATCCAGGATCGGGATTCTCGCGTCCGCGATCGGCCCATATTCGCCATCGATGAACGCCGCCCCCTCGGGAAGGCTCCCGACCTCGTCCGCGTCCCGGACCCACTCGCGCGCCGTTGTGATCGCCATGCCTGCGCCCTCGCCCCCGAATTGCCGCCACCCGCCACCCTACCACCGGCGCCCGGGCCCGCCAAGCGGCCGCGGCCGGCGATCGGGCGGGCCGCCGCGGCTCGACATCAACGTCTCGAGCGAAGTCGCTGTCTGGCTGCGCGCAAGGCCATGATGCCCTGCATCTCCGTGAGCCCGGCCCTCGACGGGCCGCCCGCTCGCCGATGTTGGCCGGCACCGAGACCGCCGCGGTGCGAGGCGCTCGAGCCGCTCCGCCAGGCCGTGCGCTTCGCCTTCGGCGCCTTCGGCGAGGCGATCGCCGGCGGCCTGAAGCTGCGCCACGATCACGGCAGCCCGTTCGTCGCCGACGACTTCCAGCGGGAACTCGCCTTTCTCGGCATCGCGAGCTCGCCCCGCCTTTGTGTGCCCGCAGACGCAGTGTCTCACGACTGTCGACCGCGACGCGACGTAAGCGGCGGGCGCAAACCGGACAGCGCGGTGCTGCTCAAACTCGGAGCTGGTTGCAGCCGCGTTCCGGCCATGGCAGCCTTGTCTGGCGAGCTGGAACGGCGCATGGTCACCCTTCGGAAGCCGGTATCTGGGAAATCCCGGTTTAACCAACTTGGCATCGGTCAAACATGGGAGGAATACGATGATCAGGCTGTCGAGAAGATCCGTCCTCGTTGGCGGCGTCAGCGCCGCCGGATTGATCCTCGGTGCGAGAATTGGCGGCGCCCAAGCTCAGGACAAGGTGCGCGTGGCCTGGGGAGACGTGATCGACGTCGAGTTCGCTTCCGATGGCGGTCGCTCTGGCGCGCGCCAAGGACCGCGGCATCGACAACGAGATCACCTCCTTTGCCCAGGAGGATCTGGCGATTCAGGCGACCGTCGGCGGCCAGATGGACATCGGCATCGCCACCCCCTTCGCCGTCATGCAGAAGGTGAAGGATCTCCGAAATCTTCTTCCAGGACGAGGCGCTGATTTTCTACGCGGTCGTGTCCAACGAATACAAGACCTGGAAGGATTTGGACGGCCAGCCGTTCGTTTTTCACGCGCGCGGGTCGGGCACCGAGGCCTACGGCAATTTCATGGCCAAGCAGAATGATATTCAATTCGGCCAGATCAGCTACCTGTCCGGATCCGACAACCGGGCGGTCGCGATGCTCGGCGGCCAGATCAAGGCCACCATTCTCGACCTGGCCAACACCAACCTCGTCATGCAAAAAGCGCCGGACAAATTCCATCTCCTTCCCGGTCCGAAGCAAGCCGTGACCAACGAGGGTCTTTTCGCCCATCAGGACTGGATGAAGAGCCATCCGGAAGCGGTCAGCGTCATCACCGAGGAGTTTCTCAAGCTCTATCGCGAAATGAAGGACAACCCGGGCATCATCGCCGAGGAGCGCGAGCAACGCGGCCTGCTCGCCGACCAGCCAAAGGCAACAGCGGCGACCATTACCGCCTTCATCAAGCAGGGCATGGAGTCAGGGCTCTGGAATCCCGACGGCGGCAGCGAAGCGCTCGCGCAAGCCGATCTCGACTTTTACTCGATCGCCGGGGCGTTGCAGGGTCCGGCCGACCAGCTCAAGGTGGACGATTTCTGGGATCTCGCGCCGCTCGCGGCTGCCAAAAAGAAGCTCGGTGGCTAGTCTGCGACGCGATACCGAAGCAGATTCGGGCGTCGATGGACCCGGCCTTTCGCGCCTGATCCCGTTCGGGGCGTTCGCGCCCCGGACGGCTTTGCTCGACCGGCAGCCGGGTGCGCTCGCGGCGGTTCTCTCGCACCCGCTGACGCTCAGAGTTCTGTCGGCACTTGCGATCTGCCTTGCCTGGGAAGGAGCGGCGCGCATCCCGATCAGTTTCGCCTTTCCGACGTTCGGCGAGACCATGGTCGCGCTGGGGTCGATGATCGTCGACTTCTCGCTTGTCCACGCTTTCGCCATCACCTTGCAGCCGCTCGTCCTCGGCCTTGTGATCTCGGCCCTGCTCGGCGTCGCGATCGGCGTCGCCATGGGGCTCAGCGCGTGGGTTCAATGGCTCGTCTCACCTGTGTTCATCGTGGCGCAAGCCGCACCCCTGGCGGCCTTGATCCCCCTGATCATCTTCGCCTATGGCATCGGCCTGACCGCCAAGACGCTGGTCGTGTGCATCATGGCGATGCCGGTCATTGTGCTCAATTCGTATGTCGCGGTTCGCCACACGCCCGTCTCGCTCCTGGAGATGGCGCGCTCGTTCCTCGGCAGTCGGCGCCAGGTGATCACCCGCATCATCTTGCCCGCGGCGAGTCCGGTAATCTTTGCCGGATTGAGGCTGGGCTGCGCGGCGGCGTTCGTTGGCGCCATCCTCGCCGAACTCCTCATTACGCCGGTCGGAATCGGCGATCTGATCACCTACAACCGGTCGATCGCCGACTATCCCAAGATGTACGCTGCCATTCTTTCGATTGTTTTCGTTTCCGTGCTCTTCATCGAGCTGTTGGAAGTGATCGAGGTGACGGTCTTCCGGCCTGAGAAGCGCGCTCGGTTATGACAATTCACGCCGATCCCGCGACCGCGCCCGTGACCGCCACCGATGCTGCGGTGGTACTGCGTGACGTTTCCAAAATCTATGCCGGCGGGGTTCACGCGCTCGATGCCATCAGCGTCGATTTTCCGCGCGGTCGGCTGACCTCGCTGCTCGGTCCTTCTGGCTGTGGCAAGACAACCTTGCTCAAGATCATCGCCGGCCTGCTGCCGGCGACGGCGGGCGAGGTGCTGGTTAACGGCAGGTCGGTGCGCGGGCCGGGTCCGGAGCGCGCATTCGTGTTCCAGGATTTCGCGCTGATGCCTTGGGCGACCGTGCTCGGCAATGTCGCCTTCGGACTGGAACTACGCGGCGTCGGCAAGGCGGAACGCCAGGACGCCGCGCGTCACTACATCGCCGAGGTCGGCCTGTCCGGCTTCGAAGACAAGTATCCTCACGAGCTTTCCGGAGGCATGCGCCAGCGGGTTGGCCTCGCCCGGGCGCTGGCGGTCAAGGCCGATGTGTTGCTGATGGACGAGCCGTTCAGCGCGGTCGATGAGCAGACCCGGCGGAAGTTCCAGGAGGATCTGCTCAAGCTGCGCGAGATAGAGAAGAAGACCTTCGTCTTCGTCACCCATTCGATCGAAGAGGCAGTCTACCTCTCTGACCGCATCGTCCTGCTGTCGACCGGCCCCGGCCGAGTCTCTCAGGTGATCGCGCCGGACATTCCGCGCGGCAACGACACCGATAGCATCCGCCGACATCCCGTCTATCTCGACACCGTCGACACGATCTGGCGCGGCCTCAAGCGCTATTTGGACTGAGGTGGGCAATGATGATTCTTGGCTATCGCCTTCCAATGGCCGCCTCGCTGCTCGTCTGGGGAGCGCTGTGGGAGATCGTCGGCCAGCTTCACGTCAGCTTCCTGCTGCCGCCGCTATCGAGCGTCTTCGTCGCCATGTTCGAAATCGTTCCGACGCGGACCTTCCTCTCGGCGCTGTGGGTCACGGGCTACGCTTTCTTCATCGGCAATTTCCTGTCGATCGCGGTCGGCGTGCCGCTCGGAATCATGATGGGGCGGTCGGTGATCGTTGACCGCATCTTCCTGCCTTGGGTCAACCTCTTCCTCTCGGCGCCGCTGACCGCGCTGGTGCCGGTGATCATGGTCCTGTTCGGTCTCGGCCAGACGACCATCATCCTGACCGTCGTGCTTTTCGCCATCTGGATCATTGTGCTCGACACCAGAGCCGGCGTGCGCGCCATCGCCCCGTCGCTGGTCGAGATGGCTCACAGTTTCGGCGCCAGCCGGTGGCAGGCCTTTCGGCGCATCTATTTCTGGGCGGCATTGCCGGAGATTCTTGTCGGCGTCAGGCTCGGGGTGATCCGGTCCGTGAAGGGCGTCATCATCGGCCAGTTGCTGGTGACGATTGTTGGCTTCGGCGCCCTTTTCCAGATCTACGGATCACAGTTTCTGATGGAAGATTTCTGGGCTGCGCTGGTCATCCTGTTCGCCTTCGCCTTTCTGTTCGCCGAGGGGCTCGCCTGGCTGGAACGCCGGGTCGACTACTACGCGGCCAGCCGGGCCTGAGCCGCTGGATCACGAGAGAAAGCATCCCCATGAGCTATCTGTTCGCTCCGCCGGCCATCCCAGCCTTGCCGATCCGGGGCTCGAGCGCGCTCTTCCCGGTGCATCGCATCTACTGCGTTGGCCGCAACTATGCTGCGCACGCGGTCGAGATGGGCCATGACCCGAACCGCGAGCCGCCCTTCTTCTTCCAGAAGAGTCCCGACAACCTCGTTCTATCCGGCGAATTCCCCTACCCGCCGGCGACCGGCGACGTTCACCACGAGATCGAAATGGTTGCGGCGCTCGCCAAGGGCGGAAGCGAGATCCCGGTCGATGCGGCGCTTGCCTGCGTCTACGGCTACGCGGTCGGCCTCGACATGACCCGGCGCGACCTCCAGGCGAAGGCCAAGGACCTCGGCCGCCCCTGGGAGGTCGGCAAGGCCTTCGAGGCCTCCGCGCCCTGCTCACCCCTGGTTCCGGCAAGCGCCCTCGGCCATCCCTCGGCGGGCGCGATCTGGCTCGACGTCAACGGCGGCCGCCGCCAGACCGGCGATTTGAACCAGATGATCTGGAAAGTCCCGGAAATCATCAGCTACCTGTCGGGCCTGTTCACCCTCGCGCCCGGCGACGTCATCTTCACCGGCACGCCCTCCGGCGTCGCCGCCGTCAGTCGTGGCGATCAGCTCGTGGGTCATGTCGACGGCGTCGGCGACCTCAAAGTCATGGTGGTCTGAAGCGCGGCCGAGTACGAAGGCGAGCCCCGCGGCCTGATCAACATCAAGGGCATGGGCAAGCTCGCGACCGCCGTCCTTGGCGGCCGCAAGAGCGGCGGGGCGCTCGCGCCCCTCTCCATCTCGGGCGCGACTACGGCGATGATCGGCTTCGCGAAGATCGCCCCGATATTCAGCCTGAAAGAGCCACCATCCCTTGCTCGGGAGCCAGGGCGAGGCGGCATCTTGCCGTCGACAGTCGGCCGCGGCCAGTCTAGAATTGCGGCTTGCGTTCTAGAAGGGACCTGCTATGGCGCTGAGCCTCAAGGATGCCGAGACCGACCGCCTGGCGCGCGAGGTCGCGAAGCTCACCGGCGAGAGTTTGACCGAAGCGGTGCGCCAGGCGCTCGCCGAGCGCCTCGAGCGCGAGCGGCGCAGACGCGGCCGTGGCAAGAGCCTCGCCGAGCGCCTCAACGAGATCGCGCTGCACTGCGCCGCTCTGCCGGACTACGATACCCGCACGCCCGACGAGATCATCGGCTACGACGAGTACGGCGTACCCCGCTGATGGTGCTCGACACCTCGGCCATCGTCGCGATCCTGTCGAACGAGCCCGAGCGCGAGCACTTCATCCGCCTGATCGAGACGGCTCCGATCCGGCGGCTCTCGGCCGCGAACCGGGTGGAGGCGACCTTGGTCATCGAAGGCCGCAAGCGCGATGCCGGTCGCGCCGATCTCGACCTGTTCCTGCTCGAGGCCGAAGTGGAGGTCGTCCCGGTCACGCTTGAACAGGCGGAGCTCGCCTGTCAGGCATTTCGCCGCTACGGGAGGGGCCGCCACCCCGCCGGCCTCAATTTCGGCGACGTGTTCGCCTACGCGCTCGCCAGGACCACTGGCGAGCCTCTGCTCTTCAAGGGCGACGACTTCCCAAAGACCGACATCGCGAGTGCTGCCTGACATGACCCCGCGCAAGAAGCTGATCGAGGTCGCGCTGCCGCTGGAGGCGATCAATGCCGCGAGCGCGCGCGAGAAGTCGATCCGGCACGGGCATCCCTCGACGCTGCACCTCTGGTGGGCGCGGCGGCTGCTCGCCGCCTGTCGGGCTCTCTTCCCAACTCGTCGACGACCCCTCCTCCTGGCCCGAGCGCTTTCCCACCGAGCCCTTCTCCGACGCGGAACCCCTTCAGCTCCTCGCGTAGCGCGCAGCGAACCGCAGATGAGCCATCGAAAGCGGTCTCGCTCGGCCTGAAGGCCGATGCGATGCCAGCCGGAACGAGGTGAGGTCCCATGCGTGTTCTGAACCTGCATGAGGAGGCGAAGCGGATCGAGGCGCGTAAGCGCGAGCTTGGTCAGGTCAGGGTGACGCCCGCCTTGCCGCCGCGCGCAACCAGCTGCTGCGCACGATCGCGGACGAGGCGCGCCGGCAGGGCCGGCCGCCGCCGTTCGCCCGCAGCGGCTGAGGCGGGCTTGTCCCCGCAGACCGCAACGCGCTCGCTACAGGGCCGTGATGTCGGAGGTGCGATGTCGGAGTCGGAGGAGTTGGAGGTTGTCTCGCGCGTACGCCGCGGCTACACTCGGTCGCCGATGGGCGCCATCCGTGGAAGGAACGAGACCCCTCGCGGGCTGGCGGTGGGACAGCAGCGGGAGGGGCGAGACCATGGCATTTGTGCGCAGCCGTAGCGCGATCGTGGGATTCCTTGGTGCCGCATGGCTGTGCGGGCTTTCGACGGTAGCGCCATCTGCCGAGATAACCTTCGAAGATCAGCGAGGCCAACTGATCACCCTCGCGAAGCCTGCGGACAGTGTGGTCGCCTTGCCGAAACCGGTGCCGGCCATGTTCATCGGCGTGGACGGAGGCACCGAACATCTGACCGGAATGCATCCCGCCGCCAAAGCCGTTCTCATGGACAGCGTCCTCGCCAGGTTCTTCCCCGGGATCGCCGCGATCGACACCAACGTCGTCGGCGACGGCTTCATCCCCAACGTCGAGGAGATGCTGAAGGTCAACCCGGACGTCGTGATCCAATGGGCGAGGCGCACGGAAGACTACATCGCCCCCTTGGAGAAGGTCGGGCTTACGGTGGTCGGGCTCGGCTTCGGTTCCCACGAGATCGAACGCGGTCATATCGAGATCGTCGGCCAAATGCTCGGCAAGCCGGAGAGAATCGCGTCCTTTCTGACCTGGCAGGACGACGTGATCGCGGAGATCAAGCAGAAGCTGGCCGACGTCCCGACCGACCACCGCGCCCGGATGGTCTTCTTCGACCGTTATCGCAGCGACGAGCTGGCGGTGTTCGGTCGCGACGAGTTTTTCTTCCAGGCGCCCGGCCTGCGCAACCTGGCGTTCGAGGCCGGCCTGAACCGGGCCACCGTGACGGTCGACGCCGAGCAGATCCTGGCCTGGCAGCCCGACATCGTCTTCATCAACTACTACGACCTGAAAGCCACGCCAGCCGACATGTACGCCGATCCGGTGCTCGCCAGCGTGCCCGCCGTCCAGAACCGTCGCGTCTACAAGACCCCGCGTCTGGACCCGAGCGAGATCGAGGCGCCTTTGGTGTGGATGTGGATGGCGATGCTGGCCTATCCTGACCGGTTCGATTGGGATCTGCGTGCGCTGCTCAAGGAGAAGTACGCCGCGATGTACGGTCAAAGCCCGTCTGACGCGGAAATCGACACCATTTTGCACTTCTCGGCCAATGCCGACAGCGCCCACTATCAAGACATGTTCGGGCACTAGCCCCAACGACCGGTCCGTCGATCGGCCACCGGGCCGGGGCGGCCCCGGCAGCCGACGGCGAGAGGTCGCGACCCCTGCCTGCTAGCCCGCCCGTCTGGCGCCTTCCGGCCGATCGGGCCACCACGCGGACATTGCGATGCGGCCACGATTGCATCGAGCCCCCAGCATGACGTTCGCGCTGCCATCGGCCGCCGGCGCGCGCGCAGCGAACGTCGGCATCTTTTGGATCGTCGTTGCGATTGCCGCGCCACTCTTGGTGATCGTGTCCCTGGCCAGCGGACGCTACGCGATTCCGCTCCACCACGTCGCGGCGATCCTCCTCCACCGCCTGGTGCCGGTCGACGTCATCTGGTCACTGCCGGAACAGCGGGTGGTGGAGCTGATCCGACTGCCGAGGATCCTCGTGGCGTGCCTCGCCGGGGCCGGTCTCGCGATCGCCGGGGCCTCGCTTCAGGGAGTGTTCCGCAACCCGCTGGTCGGTCCGCAGATCATCGGGGTCTCGTCCGGAGCGGCGTTCGGCGGTGCGCTCGCCATCCTGCTGTTCGAGAGCGCGCTGATCACCGTGGGCTTCGCGTTCGCTGCCGGGCTCCTGGCGATCGTGATCGTCTATCTGATGAGCCGGATCCAGCGCCAGGCCCCGATTCTCCTCCTGGTCCTCGCCGGGGTGGTGACCAGCGCCTTCTTTTCCGCGCTGATCTCGCTGATCAAGTTCGTCGCCGATCCGGACAACAAGCTTCCGACGATCGTCTACTGGTTGATGGGCAGCTTCGCGAGCGCGAGCTGGTCCGATGTCGCGATCCTGAGCGGCCCGACCCTGCTCGGCGGCGCCCTGATGTACGGCCTCAGGTTTCGCATCAATGTGCTCTCGCTGGGCGAGGAGGAGGCCCGCACCCTCGGCGTCCCGGTCGAGCCGACCCGCTGGCTGATCCTGGGCGCGGTCGCGCTGATCTCGGCCGCGGTGGTGGCGGTCGCCGGGGTGATCGGCTGGGTCGGCCTGGTCATGCCCCACCTGGCGCGGATGATCGTCGGGCCCGACCACCGGGTGCTGCTGCCCGCCTCGGCCGCGATCGGCGCCCTCTATCTGCTCCTGGTCGATGATCTGGCGCGGACTGCGACCGCGGCCGAGATCCCGCTGGGGATCATCACCGCGATCATCGGCGCCCCGGTGTTCGCGATCCTGTTGCGGCGCACTCATGCCGCCGGCTGGCGACAATGATCCAGGTCGAGGGCGCCGGCGTGGCCTTCGGCGCCACGTGGATCTTTCGCCACCTGTCGTTCACGATCGCGCGTGCGGAGACGCTGGCGATCCTGGGCTGCAACGGACGCGGTAAGACGACCTTGCTGCGCGCGCTGCTCGGCCTTCAGCGCTGGTCAGAGGGCGGGGCGCGGGTCCACGGCGCGATCGGCTACGTTCCGCAGAGCGGCAGCCTGCCCTTTGCCTACTCCGTGCTCGACGTGGTGCTGATGGGGCGGGCGCGCCATCTGGGGATGTTCGAGGTTCCCCGCAAGCCCGACTACCAGGTCGCGCGGGCGGCGCTGGACTCGCTCGGCATGTCGAGCTTTGCGACCCGACCGATCGATGAGCTGAGCGGCGGCGAACGGCAGCTGGTTCTCATCGCGCGCGCGCTGGCGTCGGAGTGCGAGGTGCTGATCATGGACGAGCCCGCCTCGGCGCTCGATTTCCACAATCAGGACGTGATCCTCTCGACCATCCGCCGAGTGTCGCGCGAGCGCGGCCTGACCGTCGTGTTCGCCTCGCACTATCCGCAGCATGCGATTCACGTCGCCGACAAGGCGCTCCTGATGCACGACGTCGAACGCCAGGCGTTCGGCGCCGCGGCCACGGTCATGACCGAGGAGGCGCTGGGCCAGCTCTATGGCATCGCGATGCGCAAGGTCCAGGTCGGCGGCGACGGTCATCGCATCACCAGCCTGGTGCCCCTGTTCTCCTGAACGGGCCGCCGGCGTCGAGCCGGCGCAGACGCTCGGATTGTCGAGTGTTCCAGGCGAAAACAGGGTGGCAATTCTCTGCGCCGAGGTTAAGGTAGCCGGAAGGGGTCAATGAGGGGTCGCCTGCGATGGGGAGGAGTGAGATGCTGATGAAAAACCTGCAGTGGGCAGTGGCGGGGATCGGGTTGCTCGCAACGCTGCCGGCGCTGCCGTCCGGCGCAGGCGCGGCCAACGGCGTGGTTCCTAGCGAATGCCGGGAGCCAAACCTGAGCGCAGCGGCCCAGGCCCGCTGCAATTTCATCGCGCGCCACCCCAACCTCTGCCAATTCCCCCGACTGAGCGAGGCAACCCGGCGGTTCTGCGATGAGCTCGCAGGGACGCCTGAGCCGACGCCGGGCATCACCATTTCCCCGGAAGTGCCGGCTGACATTCCAGGCGGCGCAGGCTCAGCGACCCTCGCCGATGCGGCGAACTTCGCGTGGCAGGAGTTCATCGCGCTCAACTGGCCCGCCTTGGCCGGGACGCGCGATACCCCCGACGAGAGCCAGCTGTTCGGCGATCCGGACTTCGATGGACCGCTGGTGTGGCACACCTACCGCCACAAGGTCGAGATCTATCCCGGTCAGGGTACACCGCCGGGGTTCGATCCCTCCAAGTCCGATTTCGGCTACAGCACGGTGCCGCCCCAATACATCTACAACGCCGAGCAACTGGGGCAGGGCGCGACCGGCACCGGAGAGATCCCGGCCTGTTCCGGACAAGAGCCGGTCGAGACGCCTTCCTTCATCAACCTGGACGAGGTCTCCCAGATCGGTCTCGCCTCCATGTTTGCGGGCATCGCACCACAATTCGTCTCGACGAACCAGGATCCTCAGTTGATTCGCTTCCTGGCTAAGGCGAACGAGAGCCACTTCGTCTACGTCGTCGATCCCAATGCCGTGGAGCAGAATGGCGACCCGCTTTACACCGGAACGGGGCTGCTGCCACAGCAGTCCGGTCAGTCCTCCACGAAGTGCTCTGAGCTGCAGCCGGGCGAAACGACGACGTACTGTACCGCTCAAGCCAATTTTCTGGCGGTTTCTCAGGGCAACGGCGATCCGACGACCTTGCAAGAGCCCTTCATCTCGTTCCCTGCCGGGACCATCCACGTCAAGTCGGCGTGGCGAGAGCTCACCGCCGACGAGCAGGACAGTGGCAGATTCTATACGGCGACCGTGAGGTACTACGAAGAAAATGAGGGTGGTGTAGAAGAGCCCCGCTGTTATCGCGAGGGCGTCTGGGGCTTGGTCGGTCTCCACATCGAGCATAAGACGCCGACCGCGCCGTACTTCATTTTCGCGACCTTCGAGCAGGCCGACAATCTGCTGACGGAGGACGGGACGCCGGTGGAAAATGAGATCGGGCAACCGGTCGTCAGGCCTGCTGCTACGACCACGCCGGGGCTCGACTATCAGGATGGCGACCCGCCGACCTTGGACATCGTCGGCAACGATTACTGCGACGCGCCGGAAGATCGACTCTTCTACATCGAAGAGAGCATCAATCCCGGGCTTCCCGCCGGTGGAGCGATCTGCCAAAACGCGCGGACCCATCCGCTGCCTCAAGTGATTCTGAAGGCCAATCAGGACGCTCACGCCGCGATTAGCGATTACGCCAGTGGGAATGGCGTCGAGAATCCGGTATGGTTGTACTACAAGTTGATCAACGTCCAATATAAACCCTTCGACATTTCGGAGGTGGACAGCAGCACAAGTTCGGACCTGAACGAATTGACCTTCTACACGAACAATGAGGTGGTCGAGACCGACTACACGCTTGCGAACTTCAGCGGCCAGATCAGCGCAGAAGGCCCGCCGACCAACCTGCCCGCGAATTTCGACGGCTTCGATCCGGACAGGACGACCTTTCAGAACGTGTTGCTGTTCGACGAGAACAACCAACTTACCGAGACCTTCAACATGGGCGGATGTCTGGGCTGCCACGGGATCGCGCAGGTCAACAAGGGCACGGATTTCAGCTTCATCCTATCGGGTGGACGCGTGCCGGTGCCCGAGACTCCGGACGTCGACCCGCCGGGGACCACGAACCCGGTGCCGAGGAGGATCCGTTAGCGATCCCGGAGGCGGGAGAGCGCCGGGCGGGCGATCGCCCGGACCTCCCTGGCGCCCTGGAGTCCTGGGCCCTTCCGTTGGGGCTTTTGGGGCTTGAATCCGAGCTGCCAAGGCGGATGACCATCATCGCGTCCAAGCGCATGCTATAGCCCGTCCAGGGGGCCTTGGATGCGGGCGTCCGGCTTGGACGCAAGAGGGTGGCACGGGGCGGGCGGACGATCCAGGAAGGTGGGGGCATGAGCCTGCACGACTACGACGGCGCGGCGGGCCACGCCGGTGAGCGGGGCCGCAGGCACACCACGCGTCAGTGCTGCTCCGACCATTCGGGCCTGATCGAATACTCGTTCAACTCTCTGGGCTATCGCGGCGCTGAGTTCGACCGGCAGGCGGAGACGGTCGTGTTCGTCGTTGGCTGCAGCCACGCCTTCGGCGTCGGCGTGGCCGAAGAACTGACTTGGCCGAACGTATTCTGCCGCGGCTTTGCCGAGCACTACGGCATGTCGGCCGCGAGCCTGAACCTGCAGAACTTCTCGCAGGGCGCCGCCTCCAATGACTACATCGCGCGAGTCATCCTCACCCAATCCGCCAAGGTTGAGCCAACGCTCGTCCTTGGCGCCTTCACCCACAACAACCGGGTCGAATACCTGGCCGACCGCACCATCTGCAACATTGGTCCATGGCGCGTGAAAGACCGCGAGGACGGGATTGGCACCCCGACGGTCGAAATCGCCGACGCCTTCTATGATTACTACACCGATGAGCTGGGTTCCATCAACGCCATCAAAAACATCTTGCTGGCCCAGGAGTTCCTGAAATCTCGAAAAATCCCCTACCTGTTCAGCTGGATCGACGGCGGGATGCTCGGACGCGCCGCGACCATCAGCTCCCCCGTGATTGAGCGTTTGCTCGAGCTCGTCGATCGGGCGCCCTTGTGTCCGACCTCGATCGAGCACGACGACGTCTTTGTTGACCTGGCCGCCGATCACGCCCATCCGGGCCCCCAAAGCCACGCGCGTTTTGCCGAGCGGATGCTCGCGACTTGTCGCGCTGTCTACCCGCTCGAACACTTTCGCCCCGAAGCGATGGCTAAAAGGAAGGCGGAACACCGTCCGAGCCAGGGCTACAGCGCCCTGTCGACCAGCTCCGGTCAAGCCGATACCGCGCCGTCACCGGTCACCCGCCGGACCTCGAGGTGACGATGCGGATCAGGACCAGGCCGGGCGGCAATGGCATCAGTCTCGATGGCAGCGATTGCGCGATAAGATGCGGCGAATGAAGAAGGAGGACCCCAACATCTACCCGCTCTACTGAGCTGCGGCGCCCGGTTTGTTCGCCCGCGCGGCGGCCGGCACACGCTACTCTTTGAAGGCATGCAGGGCGTACACCGCTGCAGCGACATTGAAAACCATCAGCGCCACCAGCGGCGTCCGGATGTCGTGCAGATGGCCGGCCGCGCCCAGTACTAGCGCGACCCCTATGCCGAGGATCCGCATGAACGCATTGCCGGTGGCGATCAGTGTCGGCCGGTCGGTCGCGCTCGCATGGTCGATCAGATAGTTGATCTGGCCCTGGACGGAACCCTGCTCGGCGAGGGTCAAAAGAACGAAGACGAACGCGTGGAAGTAGGCGATCTGCCAGTCCTCGATCGCATCGATGAGCAGGGTCAGGACACCGGCGACCAGGGCGAACAGGGCGCCTGCGGCCATGCGGGCGCGATTGGTCGAGTTGGCCCAGAGCAGGCCGCTCGAGATCACTCCGATGCCACTCGCGAGCACGAACACGGTCGTGTTCTGGGCGGTCGGATCGTGGATCGTGGCGGCGTGGATGGCGTAGAACGGGATCGCCAGCTCGGCGCTCAGGAGCAGGGCCCGGCCGATCAGCAGCCGCCGGAACCACGGGTAGGCGCGAATCAGGCCAAAACCGCGGCTCAACTCGGTAAGCGTGAACGGTTTGTGGACCATCGGACTGGCCGGCTCGTCGAGCGCGGCATAGGCCAAGGCGACGCCGATCCAGCCGGCTACCGCCAGCCACAGCAGCAGCACCTGATTGCCTTCGACCTCGGGCAGGTAGAGCAGCACCGCCAATGACACCGCCAGGGTGAGGGCGCCGCCCAGCGAGGCCCGGTATGCAATCAGCCGGCCCCGGTGCGCGTCGGCGACGGTCTTGGCGAAGAGGTCGTCGTAGCCGACGTTGAAGGCGCCATGGCCGACCCCGAAGCAGAGCACGCAGCCCAGAAGAGCCAGACCGGCGAGCCACGGCGCCAGGCTCATGGCCGCGCCGATGATCCCGAGCAGCGCGGCCACCAGAACCAGGATCAGGCCGACGACCGGCCGCTTGCGCAAGTCGAAGCGGGAGACCAGCGGTGCGCCACCGAGCTGGGCGACCACCAGGCTAAGTTGGAGCACCGGCACGATCAGCGCGACCAGAAAGTAGGCGACCCCCAGCTGCGTGTCGATCCAGGGCACCACCAGGCGCATGTTGCCGAATTGGAGGCCGACGAACAGGAACCCACCGCCCACGAGATGAAGCGCATAGTTCCTACGGTCGTCGATCAGCGGCTGCATACCGGTCCTGCTCCGATCATGTGCCCCTTGGTTCCGGCCAAGCCGCAACCCGCTCGCGCAGGTCTGGAATGAACCGGTCAACGCGTCGGGGGCGCGGCTGACGCGGACCGTGGACGGGCGGCTCCAGGCCGCGGGCGAGGTCCTTGCGCACCGTCTTGCGATCGATACCGAGCTGAAGGGCGATGGCCGAGACGGACAGGCCCTGCCATTGCAGATCCAAGATCATGACGACTTCCCCAAGCTTGATCACCGTCTCCTCCCCTCCCGCCTGAGGGAACAGCATCGATGATCGGTTCGCCGCCCGACCTCCCGGAACTCGCCCCGGGAGGTCGACCCTCACCACGAACCTGGGGAAAATTCAAACGGCACTTCTGGGGAAGATCACTCCGGTATCACCAACCAGCCCCCGCGGCGCTCGTCAACAAGGTCTGGAACGGCCTGGAGGGGTCGAGGGTCTGGGTCCCGATGGTCATGGCGATGGGCATGGTGGCACAGGTGGGCGGGTGGCGTCGAGCCGGGCGGGATTCGGTTCGACAACCTGCGCTCGGCCGGTGTCAACTCCTCGCGTTGTCTCCACGATTTCGGCGAAAACCGGGAAAAGCTCCGGGCGGGCGACCTCGAGGCGTCCCACGAGCGCGGGCGGTATTGGCCCGACGGATCGTCCGGCGTCTGCAGACGATCGCGAGCCGCCCCGGCCGCGCGTCCGGCCTGCGCCGATAGCTTGCCACCTCGGTAGCGGCGGGCTTACCAACTTGGCGCCGAGGGGCTCGAGCCTCTCTTCAACCGTGGGGCGGACTCAGCCGGGACGTATCGCAAGGTGTACATCGAGGCGTTGCGCCTGCGGTCGCGCGCCTTCGACATCGCCGAGCAGCGTGGCGCCCCGCGCCCGGTGATCGTAGGCGGCAGCGCGGTCGAGTTCTACACCGGCGGCGCGAGCCTCGGAATGGCAGCCCTTCCTCGCCAGGTCTATGCCTTCGCCTGATTCGGGTCATCTTCGAGCGGCTCTTGGTAGAGCATAGACGCGCCTCGCCTGCCGTGTGGGTTGTCGTTGTTCATCGCTCGATGCTCGTGCCAGGAGCGGCGGCGGTCTTGGCCGCGGGTCATCGATCCGGTGTAGAACCTCTGCAAAACAACGCCTGCGGCACCGCCACCTCAGCTGGAACACGACATGACGGCCGTGACGCACGATTCCGGGCGCCGATCTTGCCCAGCCCCGCTTGGCCCGCTCCGATCCGTCCGCCTTCAGTTCACCGCGCTTTACGAACGCGGCAGATGTTGCCTTCCAGGTCAAAGCTGGGACTGGCGCTCGCGGTTCGCCACGGGCTCGGCAGGTCGAGGCCGGCAAGCTCGCTCACCTTGTCCCAGACCTGCTCGGCCAGACTCTTCACTCAGTCACTCGAGAGCTTGCACACCGTGACCGGTACGCAGGGGCCATAGCCGTCGCCGACTACGGTCATGTCCTGCATCATCCCGACGTCCTCGTGGACCAGGATGTGGCAGTGCATGACGAAATGACCGTCATAGGTAAGGAAGCGTGACCGAATCCTGACGCTGCCGTTGGTTGGCAGAGCGACGGTGTCGCGCCAGCGCCAGTTGCTCGGATCGTCGGGGCCGTTCGGGTCGACCTTGTCGCCGATCACCTGAAACGGGTTGACGTGGATGTGATACGGGTGCGGCGCGCCCGAGCTGTTGGTCAGGGTCCATTCTTCGGCATTGCCGAGCGGCAGGTCGGTGTTCGGGTGCGGCAACGGTTCCCCGGTATCGGGATCGATCCGGCCATACGCCTCACCATTGATGGTGAAGCCGCCGAATTCGCCCGGACGCAGCACGCCGAACTCGTAGGTGCGCCGCGGCGTGCGCGCGACCTCGTGATCGCCGATCGGCTGCAGATAGCAGGGTGCCTTGTCGGTGCCGGGAAGGGGCGGCAGCGGCCGATCCTCCATCGGCTCGCCCTCGACCTTGACGGTCGCCAGAAGATCGCTGCTGGTCGGCAAGTTCGGGATCCGGAGCTTCCAGACGTAGTAGGTGCCGGGCGTGTCGAACTTGACCAGAAAATCGGTCCGATTGCCGGCGGCCAGGAACTTGCCCGGCGGTGTCACCGGC
This sequence comes from uncultured Alphaproteobacteria bacterium, assembly GCA_963730195.1. Lineage (GTDB taxonomy): Bacteria > Pseudomonadota > Alphaproteobacteria > Geminicoccales > Geminicoccaceae > DATAOG01. Next base: position 7,228 of record CAVSRN010000042.1, on the reverse strand, counting down.
TGGGGCGACTTGCCGTAATAGGTGATGCCGTCGTCCGCGATCGCGTGCAGCACCCCCTCGACGAAGCCGCCGTCGGGATCGTTGGCGTCGAGCACACCGATGTTCATGAACCCGCGCGGCGTCGCCGTGGCGTTGATGAAGCGCCAACGCTGGATCTCGTTGGGCCGCATCACGATGGTCGAGGAGGTCAGCGAGTTGACCGTGAAGCGCACGGTCGGCGGGGTATCGCCATACGGCTTCATGCCGGCGCCCGGCTGGCCCGGCGGCACGCTGATGTTGGCATACGCCGTCTCGGCGTTGCCGATGATCTCCTGGAGGATCCAGATCATCTCCTGATCGACCAGGATCTTCTGGTCCTCCGGCTCCTCGACGATCAGCGCCCCGGCCAGCCCGCTGACCACCTGGAGCGCGGTCGAGCCGTGGACATGGGCGTGATACCAATGCGTGCCCGGCGCGTGGAACTGCGGCAGCCAGACGCAGTATTGGCGCTCGCTCGGCCAGCCGTCGTCGTCGAGCGGGTCGTTCTTGGGCGGAATCCTGACGAGGACGTCGTCCGACGAGACGCCCGTCTTGATGTCGGGTCCCTGGGTCTTGGGCGAGGCATGCAGCCCGTGGGTGTGCAGGTTGGTCGTGTTGAAGCAGCCGGGCACGTTCAGCGCCATCAGCATGTGGCAGTCGTCGATCTCGTTGTAGGGTGGCGGCGCCGGCTGATTGGGGGGCAGTTCGTTGGTGATCTTGAACTCGAGCTTGTCGCCCGGCTTGAGCCGGAAGGTCGGCCCCGGAACCTTGCCATTGTAGGTCCGGGTCAGCTCGATGCGCTCGACCGGCGCGCCGGAGGCGTCCGGCTCCAGGATCGAGACCGCCGCGAAACGCACCACGAGGTCTTGTCCGGCCGTTCCCTCAACAGCGCTGACCGAGTTCAGGCTCTCCGAACGGCACGAGCCAGCCCTCTGGGGCCGTGAAGTCCGGCAAGATCCGCGTAACCGGCTCGCCGGAGCCATCTTGCGCGACCACGCGGATCGGCAGCGCCCAGCTGGCCGCGATACCGGTCGCGGCGACCATGAAGCCGCGTCGATCGATCGAGCCTCGCTCTTGTGAATCGGTCATCGGGATCCTCTCTCAGCGGGCAACGAACAGGGCAGGCTTGCCATCGGTGACGCCGTGAAACGCCACCTGGCCGAACCGATTGATCGCGATGCCGCCGTCGGCGCGGATCGCTTCCAGCCGGCCGCCGCCGCGCAGCCGGTCGCCGACCCTGGCGATCAGGCCTTCCTGGGTGAACACGGCCGGGCGGCCGCGGCTCCTGCCGTGGAACGCGACGATGCCGCGGCGGTTGATGGCGATCCCGCCGTCGGCGTCGATCGCACCCAGCCTGGTGCCGTCACGCAGCCGGCCGCCGGCTCTCGCGATCAGGCGCCACTGGTTGAACACGGCGTCGTAGCCATCGGTGCGGCCGTGGAACGCCAGCTCGCCCCGCGGGCTCATCGCCAGCCCGCCGAACAGATTGATCGATTGCAGGCGGGTGCCGTCGGGCAGCAGGCCCACCTTGGCGACCAGGCCGTCCTGGGTGAAGATCGCCTGCTGATTGTCGGTGAAGCCATGGAACGCCACCCGGTTGCTCGCGCCGCGGCTCGCCACGCCGCCGAACGGGCTGATGGCGCTGGCGATCGTGCCATCGCGCAGCACCTGACGCGCCTGCACGATCTCGCCATCCTGGGTGTAGACGGCATTGCTGCCGTGGAACGCTACCTGCGCGCGCGCGTTGATCGCGAGCCCGCCCAGGAAATTGACCGAGGCCGTGCTGCCGTCGGGCAGCGTGTCGCCCTGCTTGACGACCAGGCCCGCGGGCGTGAACAGCGCTTTGGTGGTGCCGTCGAGAGCGGGGAAAGCCAGTCCGCGCAGGCTGCGCGCAAGGCCGCCGACGATGGTGGTGGCATCGATGCCGGGCGTGGTGTCGTCGGGCAGCATCTCACCCGTCTCGACCACGACGCCACGCTCGCTGAAGATCGCCAGCGCGCCATCGCCGGTCGTGCCGTAGAACAGCGACCTGACCGCCCGCGCCGATCGCGACGCACGGCCGAAACGGCGCCTGCTCGCTGCAAGCCGCCACGATCGACTGCACCGTCGTACCGTCGGGCAGCACCTCGCCTTCGATCACGACCTTGCGCAGGTGCGATGCTTCGGCGGCCGCCGGCGGCAACATCGCAAGCACCGCCACCGCAGCCAGCGCAAGACCATGACGCGCGCTCGTTCCGTCTCATCTGGGTCTCCCGTCGCGCAGAGGTCACCTGAGCGATTGTTGGTTGGGCTGAGAGCAGACCACCATCATTGTTACGATAGCGGCCAACGAGCGCAAGGTCTGCATCCGAAGGTCCGGAAGATCTCATGTCGCTCGAGGAAGAAGTTGCTGAGCGGACCCTGGGCAAGCGCCGCGCTGCCCGCCGAGGCCGCGCTCAGTCTCATATCGATCGTCGTCACGCCCTGGAGCCTGCACTCGGCCGATCCGGATGGGGGTCAGTCGAGCGTGATGGTCAGCGTCTGGTCCTGGTTCGACGCGCCCTGGCTGGTGCTCACCTGGGCCGCCGGCGGGACCAGCGGCGGGAACCCGCCGGTCTGCGCGCATGTGGATATCGGGGACATGCAGCGAACAGGCCGGGTGCGCGGTCAGCTCAGCCCCTTCCGGCAGCCGCTCTTCGCCTTCGACCGCGGATGGGCTCGACGGCGACTGGCAAGCCCTTGATGTCGTAGCAGGGGCTCAGGCTGGCGCGAGCGCCGGCGGGGGCAGGGCCGCGAGCCTTCTCGAGCCCAAGCACGCCGAGCCGTCGCACCCATCGCTCCGTCGGCTCGTGAGGGGGCGAGCGGCGCAAGCGCGGCCTGGGGATCGTCCCGATCACAAGATCGACGTCGCTCCTGGGAGCAGCGTCGCCGCGGGCCAGCGCGCCGAACAGGCTCAGGCCCGCGCTCCCGCGTAGGCGCAGCCGCGGCTCCTCCGCACGCAGGATGCGCAGCACCCGCTCGCGTTCGGCGAGCGCCGGGTCGAGGGTCTGGGGGGTGGTAGCCATGGCGATGCGCATGGTGGCATAGGTGGGCGGGGGGCGTCGAGCGGGACCGGAAAGTTGGGCAAGGCGAGACCGACTGGCGGAGCCGGCGAGGCCCGCGTCCCATGCCGACCTGCTCGCATCCCAGGCGGCGGCGTGGCGCCAGAAGCCGCATGTTTGTAACGACTGAGGATTGACGAACTTTCTTTTTATGCTCGGAATCCACTATGAAGAAGCTCGCTTGTTCAACCGCCGCCGCAAACCACCTCGCCTTGTGGATGCGGCGGCGTGGATGCGGCCGACGGGGCTGGTTCGAGCCCTCGAGGCTTGCCGCATGGGGCGCAACGGCGCAACATCGGCCCTCGGAAGCCGGCCATCTGGAGAATCCCGGTTGACGGCTTGAGGGAAGCTGCCATTGCCCTTCCGGTGAGGAGAACGGGGATGAGCGCGATCACCGAGGACGCGATTGTCGCGTACCATCGGGACGGGGCGGCCTGCCTGCGAGGCGTGTTCAAGGACTGGGTCGACGTGATCGCCGCCGGGATCGAGCGCAACATGCGCGAGCCTGGACGCTACGCTGCCGAGAGCGTGCGCGCCGGGGAGCCCGGCAGCTTCTTCGACGATTACTGCAACTGGGAGCGCATCCCGGAATTTCGCCGCATCGTCCTGGAATCGCCGGCGGCTGCGATCGCCGCGCCGTCATGCGCTCGGCCACGGCGCAGTTCTTTCACGACCATGTGCTGGTCAAGGAGCCGGGAACCCAGAAGGAAACACCCTGGCACCAGGACATCCCTTATTATTTCGTCGACGGCAGCCAGACCGTGAGTTTCTGGATCCCGGTTGAGCCGGTCCGCGCCGCGAGCCTGCGCCTGATCGCAGGCTCCCAGCGATGGGACAAGTGGGTGCTGCCGGTGCGATGGCTGGACCAGAGCAGCTTCTACACCGACCCCGGCGACTACCGCCCCGTGCCGGACCCTGACCGCGAGCCTGGGCTCGAGGTGTTGGAATGGGCCCTGGAGCCGGGCGATGCCGTCTTGTTCGACTTCCGCACCGTGCACGGCGCTCGTGGCAACCCCGCCGCGAGCCGGCGGGGGGTGCTTTCCCTGCGCTGGGTCGGCGACGATGCGCGCTATGCCGAGCGGCCAGGCCGCACCTCGCCGCCCTACCCGGGGCATGGGATGCAGGCGGGGCAGCGGTTGCGTGAGGACTGGTTCCCAGTGGTGTGGGGTGGTGGTGCGCCACAGCTCGCGTAAGGGGCCCGGCCACAGTACCGACGGCTGGCTGGCGGCCCGATGCGACGCCGAAAGCGCTCCGGACGCTAACTTGGTCCATAGGCGGTGAGCTGATGCGTTGTTCTACGGGTCTAACCCTTGGTCGCGCTGCCGTTGTGGCCCTGGGGCTGGCGTGGTCTGGAGCGCTCTCGGCTGGCGACGGCTCGGGCGGCGGTCGCGATCAACAGCGATCGGAGCGGCGACCGCAGGTCATAGTCTCGACCGACGTGGCGATCGGACTGATCGACACCCACGGCGGCAGCAGCCTGAGCCCGGTTCCGTTCGACGCCGACAACGCCTTCACCAGCGATGCCGACGTCGCGCCGCAGGACATCGACGATGGCCTGGCGCTGGCCATGGCGCTCAACCTCGACGCCGCGGGCCTGCTCGAGGTGCTGGCGATCGCTCCGACCTACGGCAACGCGACCCTGCCGGCGGAGATGATCGTCGCGCGCCGGATCACGCGCGTGCTGAAGGGGCGCGAGGACATCCCGATCGTTCCCGGGGCGACCGGCCCGGCGAGCCAGACCCTGCACCCGACGCCGACCTGGTTCGATGGTGAGACCGTCCGGATCGAGGGGCGCGCGGGCTCGTTCGCCGCGGCGTGCGTCAACGAGGGCGTCGCGTTGATGCGCGATCGCCTGCGGTCGGCGCGCGGCCGGGTCACCCTGCTCGCGATCGGCCCGCTCACCGACGTCGCGTGTCTCCTGAGCACGGCCTCGAGGCGCGTGATCCGGAAGATCCGAGAGATCATCGTGATCGCCTCCCGGCTCGAGAACGAGTTCCTGCTGGTCAATGGCAAGGTCGTGAACGATTTCAATTTCCGCATCGACCCGGTGGGCGGCACGCTGCTGCTCGGGGCCGCTGGCGCGGCCGCGCAGGTCCCGATCCGCCTGATGTCGTTCCAACTCACCGGTCAGACCTCGCAGGCCGGTGACGTGATCGGCTTCGACGCTGCCACCTACCCGGGGCGCCAGCCACCGACGGCCGCCTCGGAGGCCAGTTTCCGATGGCTGCTGGCCGCGGCGCGGCCGCGCAACGATTTTTGGAGCGGGATCTTCGGCACGCTGGAAGGGCCGTTCGATCAGTACGCCCTGGCGGCAGTGATCCAGCCGGATCTGTTCGACTGTCAACCGGGCCTGGCGCACGTCCAGCAATGTCCTTTCCCGGCGTGGAGCCCGGACTACCCGACCGACGCCGATGGCAACCCCACCCAGGCACCCTACAATGCACTCGACAATCCGTGCGGCGACCACGGGCCGGCCAATGGCGGCGCCTTGTCCCAGGTGCCGGCGCAGTTGATCGTGACCCTCGGGCGCGACGACGGCCCGCTGGTCCGGGGCACCACCGGCATCGACGGCAACCTCCCCGCGCTCGACCGGCCGGCCCGCCCGGTCACGGTCTGCACCGACTTCGCGAGCGACCTCGCCCGCCAGCGGTTCGAGGACCTGCTCAAGCAGTGGACCTGGTAGGTCGAGCCTCTCTGCCGGACTGCGACCCACGCACGCCCGACGAGATCATCGGCTACGACGAGTACGGCGTGGCGAGCTGATGGTGCTCGAAGCGGGGACGAAGGCCGCGGTCCTCTTCAACGAGCCGGAGCGGGGCGGGCTTCATCTGGCTGATTGAGGCAGCCCCCGTCCGGCGGCTATCGGCCGCGAGCCGGGTGGAGGCGATTCACGATGAAATTTTTAGTTGAAAATTCGGGCAAGGTCACCACAATCGGCGTGATAAATTGCTACAGAGGCGGATGGCGAGAGCCTTGGCAAGAAGCCCCAATCTTACCTTCGGCCGGTTGATCGATGCAACCGTTGCGGTAGACTTTGCTGCTGTCGTGCCATCGGACCTCGGGGATGAACAGCGTCGGATTAACGCGCCAACGACACCCACCTCGCCGACCGCCCGGCAGAGCCGGGTTGGCCAGCTGAGGTCGGGGTGGCGTGCGGTTGGCCCTCGCGAACGGCCACATTGATGCCCAGGATCTTCGACAACATCGAAAAGCGTCTCCGCCCGGCACTTGCCGAAACCATGGAGGTTTCTGACCGCGCAGACTTCTGCGTCGGCTACTTCAACCTGCGTGGTTGGCGATCGCTCGATGAGCATGTTGAGGGGTGGGCCGGGGGACCCGGACACTGCTGCCGGCTCCTCGTCGGGATGCAGCGGCTGCCCCAGGAGGAACTCCGGATCGCTAGAAGGGCACCTCGAAAAATGGCATGGCGCGATCTGGCCAGGGTAGAATGAAGGCGAGGTGAGGCGGGCAACGGGGTGCAGCGGCATGGGTCAGATGGGCTTTTTCGACGTCGCGCGGCGCTATGCCGGCCTGGATGCCAAGACGGATCCGCTGGTGCGGATCGATGCGCTGGTTCCTTGGGCGAGTTTCCGCGGGCGATTGGAAGCGGTCGGCGCCAGCCGGCGGCGGCGCGGAAGTCGAAGGCGGGGCGCAAGCCCTGGGATGCGATCGTGATGTTCAAGGCGATCGTGCTGTGCGAGCTGTACAACCTGTCGGACGACCAGGTGGAGTATCAGCTGCGCGACCGGCTCTCCTTCGTTCGTTTCTTGGGTCTCGGGCTCGAGGACACGGTGCCCGACGCCAAGACGGTGTGGCTCTACCGGGAGCAGCTGGCGCAGGGCGTGATCGAGCGCTTGTTCGACGAGTTCGACGGCCATCTGAAGAGCCAGGGCTACCTGGCGATGGGCGGCCAGATCATCGACGCCTCGATCGTGCCGGTGCCCAAGCAGCGCAACAGCCGTGACGACAACGCCAAGATCAAGGCGGGCGAGGTCCCCGAGGGCTGGGCGAAGCAGCCGGTCAAGCGCGCCCCAGAAGGATACCGACGCGCGCTGGACCAAGAAGCACGGCAGGAGCCATTTCGGCTACCAGAACCACATCGACGTGGACCGGCGGCACAAGCTGGTGCG
>CAVSRN010000041.1:0-116716 GCA_963730195.1 uncultured Alphaproteobacteria bacterium | reverse complement strand
GTTTGGCCCGGAAGACGAAGACCGCGCCGCAGAAGGGGTCGAGCCGCAGCTGCTGCTGCACCACCGCGGCCAGACCGTCCATGCCCTTGCGGAAGTCGACCGGCCGGGTCGCGACGAACACGGCGAACCGGCCGCCCGACAAAATCACGCCAGCGCCTGCACGGCGCGCAGCACCTTGGCCAGCAGCAGCCTGCCATCAACGTCAGGTGGAACCCGCACGAGCACATCACCGAGCACGACCTCGATCAGCCTGGCGGACGTGGTCGATGCGGGCGGCGCATCGGCGGCGTCTGTGACCACCGGCACGAACGAAAGCTCCGCCGCCGGCAGCATGAGGCGCCCCTGCCGCGCCTGGTGGCGCCACGCGAACAGCTGCTGCGGCCGCAGATCGTGCCGGCGCGCCACTTCCGAGATCACCACCCCCGGCGCCAGGCTCTCGGCCACAATCCGCGCCTTCGCCTCGGCGCTCCACCGCCGCCGCCCGAGCGCGCCGGTGATCACCTCGAGCCGCCGAACCTCGCGCACCTCCGGGTCAACCCTACGGTCAAACGCTGTCATGAAACGATCCCCCACAGAGGATCATCACTCTCGCCCATCAGGCCGCGCTTGGGCAGGTGCCGCTGGAACAGCGCTTACACACGACCGACAACGGCGACGGCAGCTTCGATCACGAGTTCGCCTCGGGCGGCGAGGACCTGCCCAGCTACACGCTCGAGGTCGGGATGCCGAAGGTGCCGGCGTTCTTCGTCCATGCCGGCGTCAAGCTGAACTCGATCGCGCTGAAGTTCACGCGCTCCGGTGCCGCGGCCGCGACCATCACCGCGATCGCCCAGGGTGAGACCCGGTTCGGCACGACCCAGGGCGGCGGCACCCCGACCAGCCTGAGCTTCAACCGCATCAGCCAGTTCCAGGGCTCGATCAAGCGCGCCGGCTCACCGGTCGGGAACCTGACCGGCGGCTCGGTGACCTACTCCAACAACCTGGAGAAGATCGAGACCATCCGCGACGACGGCCTGATCGAGGGCGCCGACCCGACCATCGCCGCGCTCACCGGCAAGGTCGACGTGCGCTTCGCCGACACGACGCTGATCGACCTTGCGGCCGGCGGCACCCCGGTCGACCTCGAGTTCGCCTACACGCTCTCTGTCCTAGCGAAGCTCGTGCTGACCGCCCACGAGGTCTACCTGCCCAAGCCCAAGCTCGCGGTCGAGGGGCCGGGCGGTGTGCAGGCGAGCTTCAACTTCCGCGGGGCGAAGAACACCGCCGCGGGGCGCATGCTCACGGTCACCCTCACCAACGACCTCGACGGCACTGTCTACGCCTGATGCCGCTGGTGAGACCGCGCAGTGAACATACCAGGCTCACCCACAGATTCGCGCTCAGACTTGTCCCGAGATCGGTGGATGAATCTGACGGTCGCATGACGATCGCGAGCTCGCTCGGAGAGCCGGGCACCGCGGGGCTTGGGCGATGAAGACCGCAGTGGGTCCCTCCAGGACGTAGTTCCGGGTCATCAGGGTCGGCGCTTTCACGGACAGCCGCACGCTCCGCACCTGCCATGGCCCGGCGCAATCGCGCCGGTGCTGTTCGTCGAAGAACACCCGCCGACCCAGCACCGTGCAGGGAACTCCGCACAGCTCGTTGATCCGGCGCAGCGCTCGACCCGCCGACGGCGCCCGCACCAGACCCAGGACGTCACCGTCCGGGGCCGATACTTCGTAGACGTGTGTTGTCGCCCTCCCCATGCAACTCAAGATGCCTCGGATGGCCGATACCGTCCAGGCCGGAGCTCTCTCCTGGATCAGAAAGCACAAGAGCCGGGCGCCCACGACGCCCGGCTCCCGGTGCAACCCTCGGCGGTCATGTCGCTGAGCTTCGCTAAAGAAGGATGAAGCATGATCGATCTCGGGCAGCGCTCGGAGCCCTACGAGATCGCGCTCCCCTATGGACTGTCGGTGACGGTGAAGCCGCTGACGACCGCCGGCATGGCCGCGGCCCAGTCCGCAGCCAGGCGGGCGGTTGAGGCAATCGAGCGCCAGGCCCGGGAGCGCACCGAGGCCGGACTGGAGCTGGACGGAGCTGCTGCCACGCCGCTGGCTGGTCGAGCGCGCGCTGGCGTGGGTCAACCGCAACCGCCGCCTCGCCAAAGACTTCGAGGCGTCGATCGCGAGCGCCACGGCCTGGCTCCTCCTGGCCAGCGTCAAACTACTTATGCGACGGTTAGCGAGGCAATAATCAACCTATTGGTTATTGAGTTCGGGCACTCAGGCGAGGTCCACGCAGGCGGCCTCGAACCGGCGCAGGTTTTCGGCGGTGTAGGCCTGGTAGTCGAAGTCGACGGTGAGATGGAGCTCGGAGACCATGCTCCACATTGCTTCGCGCAGCAGCGAGGCGCATTTCATGGCGGCGTAGCGGCGGCGAAGATCGTCGGTGACGGGCGCACCGAAGTAGGCCGCCAGCAACCAATCCTCCCTTTCCCGGGAAAACTCGTTGTTGGAGGCGAGGCCGCCGAGGTCGAACAAGGGGCTGTTGAAGCCGCCGTATTCCCAGTCGACCAGCCAGAGACGCGCACCGTCGTCGATCAGATTGGCGGCGAGCAGATCATTGTGGCCGAACACCAGCTCGATCGCGCCCACGGTTTTTTCCAGTTTTTCTGCGGCGGCGAGCAGGCGGGGCAGCTCCGGGGCCATGCGTGAGCGGTCCTCGCGCAGGCGGAGCGCATAGTCGCGGATCACCTGAAAAACCCAAAAAAACGACGCCGGGCCGCGAAAGTGCTTGGGAATCTCCAGGTGACACCGCCGCACGAGCGCCAGGATGCGCTCCAGCATCGCCGGGTCGCGCACGTCCGCGGGTGTCAGCGTGTGCCCCTCGAGGTAACGAAAAACGATCGCGCCGGGCTCGGCGTGGACCACCGCCGGCGAGATGCCGGCGGCCTCGGCGGCGCGCGAGGCCGCGAGCTCGAAGCGGCGGAGCACGTTGTGGACCTCGAGGTCCTCGCCGATCCGGACCATGAATTTTTCCCCGACATCCTCGACCCGGAAATTGTGGTTGCTGATCCCGCCGCCAAGCGGCACCGGCTCGACCTTGCCGGTCCAGCAGGCGAGGGAGGCCGCCTTGCGCAGGGCGTCGGCGCTCATGCCATTCCGAGGCGGCGCTTGCGGGCGTTGGCCCAGGGGGCGATCAGGCGATCGGCGGTCATCGCCAGGCAGGCGACGCAGACGCCCGCGACCAGGCCGCGGCCGACGTCCGCCTTGGCGAGCGCGATGTAGACCTCCTGGCCGAGGTCGCGGGTGCCGACCAGGGCCGTGATCACCAGCATCGAGAGCGCCAGCATGATGGTCTGGTTGAGGCCGAGCATGATCTCGGGCAGGGCGAGCGGCAGCTGGACCTTGCGCAGGATCTGGCCGCGGGTGCAGCCGGCCGCGGTCGCCGCCTCGATCAGCGCGGGATCGATCTGGCGGATGCCGTGGTCGGTGTAGCGGATCGCCGGCACGATCGCATAGGCGATCACCGCCAGCATCGCGGCGAAGTCGCCGACCCGGAACAACATCACCGCCGGGATCAGATAGGCGAACGCGGGCAGGGTCTGGAGGGTGTCGACGATCGCCTGGACGATGCGATGGGCGCGCTCGCGGCGGGCTGCGAACACGCCGATCGGCATGCCGATGGCGCAGGCGATCAGCACCGACAGGCCGCACAGGTAGACCGTCTCCATGGCCTTCGCCCAGTTGCCGGTGAGCGCGATGAACAGCGCGAAGCCGGCGGTCACCGGGGCGAGGCGCGGCCCGCCCTGCTGCCAGCCGGCGAGGCCCGCGGCGGCCACTACCGCGATCCAGGGCAGGCTCAGGAGGAGCCGCTTGAGGGGCACCATGAGGTGGATCAGGAGCCAGGACTTGATCGCCTCGATGGTGTCAAAGAAGTGGACGTTGATCCACTCCATACCCTGGTTGACGGTACCGCCGGTGGTGATCTGCCAGGCCTTGGGCCAGGTCTGAACCGCCGGGACGAACGCGCCGAGCAGCCAGCTGACCGCGAGCAGCGCCAGTGCCGCGAGCAGATACGGGTGGCGCCGGGGGAAGCTCGGCTCGGTCTCGGCGTGCACCGGCGGCGGGCGCGCCGCGAAGGCCTGGGACAGGCGATCGAGGGCGATCGCGAGCAGGGTGATCGCGAGCGCCAATTCGAGCCCGGCGCCGAAGTCGAGCCGCCGCAGCGCCGCCAGGACGTCGAAACCGAGGCCGCCGGCGCCGATCATCGACGCGATGATCACCATGTTGAGGGACAGCATGATCACCTGGTTGACCCCGATCATCAGCCACGGCCGGGCCGAGGGGATCAGCACCCGCCACATCATCTGGCGCCGGGTGCAGCCGGCCATCTGGCCGAAATCCTTGACCTCGGCCGGCACCCGCTGGAGCGCCAGGACCGCGTTGCGGACCATGGGCGGGGTCGCGTAGATGATGGTCGCGATGATTGCCGCGACCGGGCTGAAGCCGAAGAACCAGAGGATCGGCACCAGATAGGCGAAGATCGGCACGGTCTGCATGAGATCGAGAAGCGGCGTGACCGCGCGCTCGAAGGCGGGATGGCGATAAGCGGCGATGCCGACGAACAGGCCGGCGAGCACGCCCAGCGGCACCGCGATCACGATCGAGGCGAGCGTCACCATGGCGCTCTCCCACTGGCCGAACACGGCCAGATAGAGCAGGCAGAGCGCGACCAGGACGGCGAGGCCCCGGTCCTTGGCGTAGCGCGCCATCAGCGCCAGGATGCCGATCAGGGCGACCCAGGGCAGCCGCGGCCAGATCAGGACCGCGTCCTGACCGATGCCTTTGAGAAAGCCGGTCGAGAACAGGCTCAGCGCCAGATCGAACGGCTGCCGCAGCAGCCAGGCCATGGCGCGGGTGAGCTGCTCGAAGGTGAACAGGCCGAAGGTCGCCTGATCGCGCAGCCAGTGCATCAGGCCGTTGATCCAGATCTTGAGCGGCACGACCCAGGCGCGCGGATATTGGAACGCCCAAGGCGCGAGATCCGCGGCCAGATACAGGCCGAGGGTCAGGACCAGCAGGACCGCCCAGGGTAGCCAGGCCGTGCGCCGCATCGCCGCCGCCGGGACGGCGATCTCCCGGGTGGCGAGCGGCTCGGATCTAGCCACGTCCGGGTTCCGGCTGGTCGCCGACCAGCACGGCGAGCACGGCCGCGCGATCAATCTGGCCGATGACCTGGCCGGAGCGGTCGGTGACCCCGAACGGCTGACCGGCGTCGATCACCTGGCGCGCGATCGTCTGGATCTTGGCCTCGGCCGCGAGCTCGCCGGCGAAGCCGTCGGCACCGGCGACCGGGGTCATCACGGCGCGCGCCGAGAGGACCTTGGCGCGTGGCACCTCCTTGGTGAACTCGGCGACGTAGTCGGTCGCCGGCCGGGTCACCAGCGCCTCGGGGGTGCCGACCTGGATGACCCGGCCGTCCTGCATGATCGCGATCCGGTCGGCGACCCGGATCGCCTCGTCGAAGTCGTGGGTGATGAAGGCGATGGTCTTCTTGAGCACGCTCTGCAGGCGCAGGAACTCGTCCTGCATCTCGCGCCGGATCAGGGGATCCAGCGCCGAGAACGGCTCGTCGAGGAACCAGATCTCGGGTGCCACCGCGAGCGAGCGGGCGATCCCGACCCGTTGCTGCTGGCCGCCCGAGAGCTCGCGGGGGTAGTAGAGCTCGCGGCCCTTGAGGCCGACCAGCTCGATCATCTCGCGGGCGCGCGCCTCGCACCGGGCCCGGTCCTGGCCCTGGACCTCGAGCGGGAAGGCGACGTTGCCGAGCACGCTCAGGTGCGGCAGCAGCGCGAAGTGCTGGAACACCATGCCCATCTTGTGCCGGCGGAGCTCGATCAGCTGGCGCTCGGAAGCCTCGAGCAGGTTCTGGCCCTCGAACAGGATGCGGCCGGCGGTCGGCTCGACCAGGCGCGACATGCAGCGCACCAGGGTCGACTTGCCGGAGCCCGAGAGCCCCATGATGACGAAGATCTCGCCGGCCTCGATCGCCAGCGAGACGTCCTGGACCGCGCCGATCAGGCCCGCTGCTGCCAGCTCCGCGGCGCTCGGCGGCTGCGCCCGACCGGCAAGGAACCGCCCGGGCTCCAGCCCGAACAGCTTCCAGACGCCCTCGCAGGCAAGCTTGACCTCGCCCGTTGCCGCCGCTTGCCGACCGACCTCCGCTGCCGTGGTCACGCCCGCTCCATGGTCATCGCCTGGTCTCGATCCCGCCCATCGAGCATCGACCGCCATCCTCGCTCGATCAAGAGGCCACGTTCATCGAGCGCGCGTCCGAGGCGGCGCTCCTGGTGATCAATTCCGAGGATGACGAGCGCGATCCGCCCGATCTCGACACGGTCGCCAAGGGCATGGTGGCGATCGGCCAAGGCGAGGTCTACGTCATCCCGGCGAGCGTCGAGACGTCAGGACATGGCACCACGGGGAGCCAGGCCGCTCTCTACGCCGACCGGCCGGCGACGTTCCTCGCCGGCGTCCGGAGATGTGACGCGCGGGGGCAAAGCGAGCCCGCCAACTCGGGTGGCGGGCCAACCTCTCCGCTCGTGTGTCGGATTTGCCAATCGGGGCCTCATCGTACATAATCAAATGGCAGACTGTGATGCGTGTGGAGACCTCGCAGGTGGCCAAGCCTAGCGGATCGACCGAGGGACTGACCGACCGGGCAATGCTGCCGGGGAGGCGTGCTCGGAACACACTCGACGAGATTTCCGATGCGCGGGACAAGCTGGAGGTCGCCCGGCACCAGCTCGAGCACCAGGTCGACCGTGCCTGGAAACTCCTGCGCGCCGACGAGGGGGTAGTCGGGCGGGAGACAGAGGCAGCTGCCCCCGAAATCGCAGAGGATCTGACCGCGGAGGAGTGGCTTCAGGCCGAGCTCATCGTGCTCGCCAGGGAAGCCAAAGCGCGCGCCGACGCACTCGACGCCACCCGCGACGTGGTCGAGGCCAGATGCCACCTTCTCCTTGCTGGTGATGGCCGTTGACCTGTTCATGGCCGCTATCAAGACCATACTCGAGGCTGCGGACCTCATAGCCGAGGTCCGCAACGCCTTCTCCAAGATCGAACACCTCGAAGCCGGGCAAATGCGCCTCCTGGAAGTGCTGGAAGCGCAGGACCGCCGCATTCGGGAACTTGAGGCCGGCCTCCGTGAGGCGCGCTCGGACATCCGTCTCGAGGCCGTCAAGGAAACCCAGTCCATCGTGAACGCCGTTCAGGGCAGGCTCTACGAAGAAATCAGGGCACTTGCGATCGCTGTCGATCGCATAATCGTTCAGATGCACTCGCCTCGTCGGCGACCGGCCGGCGGCAGCTCCCCGATAGCGACAGTTAGCACGCCAATGCCTCGCTGTCCTACCGGGACCTACCCCGGCGCCCTGCCAAAATGTGTCGAAGACGGGGTACGCAGGCCGTACCCCAGATCATTCGGCGCCGGGCGCCTCAGCCGGCGCAGGCGGTCCAGGGCTTCCAGGCGTCCTTGTTGGCGTCGAGCCACTCCTGGACGACGTCGTTGACCTCGCGGCCCTCGAGGTCGACCTGGACGATCAGGCCGCCCATGGTCTCATTGTCGATCTTGAAGTGGCGGATCGCGTCGTAGGCGCAGGGCCACTTGGCGTCGCCACCCTTCCAGCCGACCTTCTTGATCCAGCCGTGCGGCTTGCCGCAGTCATAGGCCAAATCCGGGTTGCTGCCCCAGCTCGGATCCTGGTAGCAGGCCTCCTCGTATTCCGGGAACTGGATCCACTCGCCCTTGAACTTGATCGGCGCCCAGTGCGGCGTGTAGATCCAGCCGAGGAACGGCGCCTTGCGCTGGTAGGCGGACTCGAGCTCGGCGAACAGGGCCGCATCGGTGCCGGCGTGCACGACCTCGTAGTTCAGCCCGAGGGCCTCGACCCGCTCCTCGTCGTAGCCGCCCCAGGTCACGGGTCCGGCAAGGTAGCGGCCCTTCGGCGAGGTTTCGGGGGTCGAAAAGGCCTCGGCGCAGTCGTTGAGCGCCTTCCAGTCCGGCAGCCCGGGGCATTTCTCCTTCATGTACTCCGGAAACCACCACTCTTCCTTGGCCAGCATCCCGGTCTCGCCGAGGTCGAGCGTCTTGCCGGTCGCGAGCGAGGCGTTCATGGCGTCCTTGCCGGTGGTCTCCCACATCTCCATGGCGACATCCAAATCGCCCGCCTCGAGGCCGGCGAACTGGGCGATGTAGTCGGCCTGGACATAGTCGACGTTGTAGCCCATCGACTTCAGGACGTCGCCCATGATCGTGGTGGTGATGTACTGACCGGTCCAGTCGTTCAGGGTCAGCTTGATCGGGTCCTTGGATTCCGGGACCGCGGCTGCGGCCGGGGTCGCCAGGGCGCCGGCTGCGAGCAGGGCGGTCGCCCCGGCGGCCGTCGTCAAATAGCGGGTCATGGTTCGGATGCCTCCCCTTGAGATCGTTTTGCGGGCATCATTGTCGTGGCTTGTGGGGTGCCGATCAAGAGGGGCCCGGAACGTCCCGATCCCGGGCCTGGGGGGATCGCGCGGGCGCCCGCGCATTCGCCTTGCTCCGGCGCCGACTTCGCCTAGCATGAGCCGGGTCGGGCGGGGCAGGGGGCTGCGCCGCGGGTGGAGCCAAGCGGAGGGGAGGAGCAGGTGGCAGGACGACTGGAGGGCAAGCGGGTGCTGGTCACGGCGGCCGCTCAGGGCATCGGACGGGCGAGCGCGCTGGCGCTGGCGCGCGAAGGGGCCAACGTGCTGGCGACCGATCTCAACGCCGCGCTGCTGGCCGAGCTCGGGGCCGAGCCGGGGCTGACCACGGCGTCGCTCGACGTCACCGACGCTGGCCAGATCGCCCGGCTGGCCGCGGCCCAGGCGCCGTTCGACGCCCTGGTCAATGTCGCGGGCTACGTCCATGCCGGATCGATTCTTGATTGCGATGAAAAGGCTTATGACTTTTCCATGAACCTCAACATCAGGTCGCTGTACCACATGATCCGGGCGTTCTTGCCGGCCATGCTGGCGGCCGGCGGCGGCAGCATCGTCAACATCGCCTCGGTCTGCTCGAGCCTCAAGGGCCTGCCCAACCGCTTCGTCTACGGCACCAGCAAGGCGGCCGTGATCGGGCTCACCAAGTCGGTCGCCGCCGACTACGTCGGGCGTGGCATCCGTTGCAACGCGATCTGTCCGGGCACGGTCGAGACGCCCTCGCTCGAGGACCGGATCGCGGCCTTCGACGACCCCGAGGCGGCGCGCCGGGCGTTCATCGCGCGCCAGCCGATGGGCCGCCTCGGCACGCCCGAGGAGATCGCCACGATCGTCCTCTACCTCGCCGCCGACGAGAGCTCCTACACCACCGGTCAGCTGTTCGTGGTCGACGGCGGGATCACGATCTGAGCCGGTGGGGCCGGGCGCAGCGAACCGCTGGTCGCGAGCTGCCGGTCGGCGGTCGTGCTGCCCATGAGCCCGGCTCAGGACGAGGCGCCGGATCGCCCGGAGGCAGCCCGGCGCCCGCTGGCCGC
This sequence comes from uncultured Alphaproteobacteria bacterium, assembly GCA_963730195.1. Taxonomy (GTDB): domain Bacteria; phylum Pseudomonadota; class Alphaproteobacteria; order Geminicoccales; family Geminicoccaceae; genus DATAOG01. The sequence continues at coordinate 107,181 of CAVSRN010000041.1, read as the reverse complement.
CGGCGGCCTGGTCGCCCTTGGCATCGTCTTCGGCGACATCGGCACCAGCCCGCTCTATGCGTTTCGCGAAAGCTTCCTCGGCCGCGGCGCGGCGCTGGCCGCGACCCCGGCCAATGTGCTGGGCGTCCTGTCCCTGATCTTCTGGGCGCTGATCGTCGTCATCTCGATCAAATATCTGCTGCTGGTGATGCGCGCCGACAATCGCGGCGAGGGCGGCATCATCGCGCTGGTCTCGCTGCTCAATCCCCGGCAGGCGAGCCCCGGCAGCTTGCGCAGCGCCCTGATCGCCATGGGCCTGTTCGGCGCCGCGCTGCTCTACGGCGACGGCACGATCACGCCTGCGATCTCGGTGCTGAGCGCGATCGAAGGCCTCAACATCGCGACGCCTGCCTTCCAGCCGTACGTGGTCCCGATCACGGTCGGGATCCTGATCGCGCTGTTCCTGCTGCAACAGCGCGGCACGGCCGCGATCGGCGCGGTCTTCGGCCCGATCATGCTGCTCTGGTTCACGATCCTGGCGGTGCTCGGGATCGCCGGCATCGCGCATGCGCCGGCGGTGTTCTCGGCGCTCAACCCGCTCGCTGGCTATCAGTTCTTCCAGGCCCAGGGCTGGGTCGCCTTCTTCGTGCTCGGCGCGGTGTTCCTGGTCGTGACCGGCGGCGAGGCGCTCTATGCCGACATGGGCCACTTCGGCCCGGCGCCGATCCGCTTCGCCTGGTTCGCGCTCGTGCTGCCGGCGCTGGTGCTCAACTATTTCGGCCAGGGTGCCCTGGTCCTGAGCGATCCGGCGGAGATCACCCAGCCGTTCTACGAGCTGGCGCCCCCATGGGCGCTCTATCCGCTGGTCCTGCTCGCGACCGCGGCCACGGTGATCGCCTCCCAGGCGGTCATCTCCGGGGTGTTCTCGCTCACCCGGCAGGCGGTCCAGCTGCGGCTGCTGCCGCGCCTGCGGATCGTCCAGACCCATCCCGAGGAGCGGGGCCAGATCTACATCCCGCTGGTCAACTGGCTCTTGATGATCGCGACCATCGGCCTGGTCCTGGGCTTCCGGTCGTCGGGCAACCTCGCCTCGGCCTACGGGGTCGCGATCTCGACCGACATGGTGATCACCACGGTGCTGGCGTTCTTCGTCGCCACCCGCTGGGGCTGGAACGTGGCGACCACGGCGCTGCTGGCGGTGGCGTTTCTGATCGTCGACCTGGCGTTCTTCGGCGCCAATCTGGTCAAGATCGCCGACGGCGGCTGGTATCCGCTGCTGCTGGGCGCGCTCGTGTTCACCCTGATGTCGACCTGGCGGCGCGGGCGCCAGGTCCTGGCCGAGCAGCTGCGCACCGAGCAGCAGTCGCTGGAGGACTTCCTGCACGGCCTGAAGACCAGGCCGCCGGTCCGGGTGCCCGGCACGGCGGTCTTCATGACCTCGAGCGGCGTCACGATCCCGCCGATCCTGCTGCACCATCTCCAGCACAACCAGGTGCTGCACGAGCAGGTCCTGCTGCTGCGGGTCGAGACCGAGGAGATCCCGCGCGTGCCGGCGGCCGAGCGGCTGGAGATTCTCTGCCTCGACGTCGGCTTCTCTCGGATCGTGGCGCGCTATGGCTTCATGCAGACCCCGAACATCCCGGTCGCCCTGCGGCTTTGCGAGTCCCTGGGCCTCGTGGTCGATCTCGATGCGACCACGTTCTATCTCGGCCGCGAGACGCTGCTGGCGCGCCGGGACATCGGCCTGCCGCTGTGGCAGGATCACCTGTTCGACTTCCTCTCACGCAACGCCGCCCGCGCGACCGCCTTCTACCACCTGCCGCCCGAGCGGGTGGTCGAGATCGGCATCCAGGTCGAGATCTAGCGACCGGGCCCCGCAGGGATTACAGCTGTCAGGAACAGCGTCGAGAACGGACCGCAGGACGACGCCATGGCCCTCGACCTCTACCTTGCCTTCGTGCTCGCGAGCACGGTCCTGATCCTCTTGCCCGGGCCGAACGTCACGCTGCTGGTCGCGACCAGCCTTGCTTATGGTGCGAGGCGCACGCTGATGACGCTGGCCGGCACCAGCTCGGCAATCGCCGCGCAGCTCCTGGTCACCGTGCTCGGCATGACCTCGCTGCTGCTGGTGCTGGCGGCCGGCTTCGAATGGCTGCGCTGGGCGGGCGTCCTCTATCTCCTCTGGCTCGGCGTCCGCCAGTGGCGCGCCGCACCGGTGGCACTTGAGGACGTCGACCCGGCCGCGGTCTCGACCGGGCGACTGTTCTGGCGGGGTTTCGTGGTCTCGGCGACCAACCCCAAGACGCTCCTGTTCTACGCCGCCTTCCTGCCGCAGTTCCTCGATCCGGCGCGGGCGCCCTTGCCCCAGCTCCTGCTGCTCGGCGCCACCTTCCTGACGCTCGCGACCGTCCTCGACGGCAGCTACACGCTCCTTGCCGGCCGGCTTCGTCCCTGGTTCCGCGGCCAGCGCCGCGCCCGCCTGCGCCAGCGTCTATCCGGCGCGCTGCTGATCGGCGCCGGCCTCGGCCTCGCGCTGGCCCGGCGCAGCTGAGCCCGGGCCTCGCGGCCGCCCGACCGCGCCTCACCCGAATGCGAGGAAAACCTCCATGCCATCTCTGCAGTACGTCGTCGGCATCAGGCTCACGAGAAAGGCGGATCAGCTCGCCATCGAGGCGGAAGATGCCCTGATCGCGGCGCTCAAGGCCAAGATGGCCCATCCGGAGGCGATGATCACCTATGTCCGCAAGCGCAACGCCCGCGGCGACCGGCGCCACCCGCACTCCGGCCTGGTCGAGTCGACACCGACCAGCGTCCGCTGACCTCTGTAGCCGATTTCCCGCCAGCAGGCCCTCGGCCGCTGCCGAGAGGCTGGGTCGCCAAGATCGGCGACCCGGCCCAAGGCTCTCGGGACGTTTGACATCCTGCGGTATCGGGCCATATGACTAGTCATAGTACATGTCACAAGGAGCGCCGCGATGCCGGGGACCAGCGCGACCCGCCACGAGCACGTCCGCCGCTACCGTGAGCGCATGCGCGCTCGGGGCTTCCGACAGATTCAGCTGTGGGTCCCGGACACTCGGTCGCCCGCGTTCGCCGCCGAATGTCGCCGGCAATCCCTGATGGTCGCCAACGATCCGGCCGAGCAGGCGATCATGGCCGAGCTGGAGGCCCTGCAAGATACCGACGGCTGGCGGCCGTGAGGCGTGGCGACATCGTCGCCGTGGCGCTGCCCGGCGACTTCGGCAAGCCGCGGCCGGCGCTGGTCGTCCAGTCCGACCTGTTCAACGAGACCCATCCCACCTGCACCGTCCTGCCACTGACCAGCGAGATCCGCGGCGCGCCGCAGTTCCGCATCACGGTCGAGCCATCGCCTGCCAACGGCTTGCGGTTGGTCTCGCAGATCATGGTCGACAAGCTGATGACGTACCGCCGGGACAAGATCCAGGCGCCGTTCGGTCGGATGGACGATGAAACCATGCTCCGGGTCGGTCGCGCCCTGGCAGTCTGGATCGGGATCGCCTGATCGAAGCGGCGAGACTCGCGCTGGACTTGGCGCAAATCGATGCTGAGCGCCGCCGATCGTGACTCAGGAGCGTCGGCCTGGCGCGATCGAGGGTGCGGAAAGCAACTCCCGGGCGACTGGCTTTGCGGGTCGGTGGGCCCGGCAGGATTCGAACCTGCGACAACACCGTTATGAGCGGCGCGTTCTGACCGCTGAACTACGGGCCCGGCGCTGGGAACCTCTCGCGCGGCGGGCGCGCCGTCAAGCCGTTCAGCCGCGGTTCAGCTTGGCCGGCGCATGGTGCGGCCGTGTAGCCAGCAGCGGGAGGACGATCCGGATCAGCCCACCACGAAAGCTGCAGCCAACGGTGCGCCCGCAAAGCACCGCCGGCGCCCCGCAGGCGCCCGTTCTCCGGGCAATGCGGGCGACAGCGTCCGCGCTGACGGCGTCCGTCAGGAGTCGAGGAAGCTGCGGAGCTTGCGCGAGCGCGAGGGGTGCTTGAGCTTGCGCAGCGCCTTGGCCTCGATCTGGCGGATGCGCTCGCGGGTGACCGAGAACTGCTGGCCGACCTCTTCCAGCGTGTGGTCGGTGTTCATGCCGATGCCAAAGCGCATGCGCAGCACGCGCTCCTCGCGCGGCGTCAGGGTCGCGAGCACGCGCGTCGTGGCCTCGCGCAGGTTCGAGAGCGTCGCCGCCTCGACCGGCTGGACCGCGTTCTTGTCCTCGATGAAGTCGCCGAGGTGGCTGTCCTCCTCGTCGCCGATCGGGGTCTCGAGCGAGATCGGCTCCTTGGCGATCTTGAGGACTTTGCGGACCTTGTCGAGCGGCATGTTGAGCTTGGTCGCGAGCTCCTCGGGCGTCGGCTCGCGGCCGTACTCGTGCAGCATCTGGCGGGACGCGCGCACCAGCTTGTTGATGGTCTCGATCATGTGCACCGGGATGCGGATCGTGCGCGCCTGATCGGCGATCGAGCGGGTGATCGCCTGCCGGATCCACCAGGTGGCGTAGGTCGAGAACTTGTAGCCGCGCCGGTACTCGAACTTGTCGACCGCCTTCATCAGGCCGATGTTGCCCTCCTGGATCAGGTCCAGGAACTGCAGGCCGCGGTTGGTGTATTTCTTGGCGATCGAGATCACCAGGCGGAGATTGGCCTCGACCATCTCCTTCTTGGCGCGGCTGGCCTCGCGCTCGCCCTTCTGGACCAGGCCGACGATCCGGCGCAGCTCGCCGATGTGCAGCCCCGTGCTGCTCGCGATGCCGCTGATGTCGGCGCGGAGCCCCTCGATCTCGCGGCCGTGGCGGACCACGAAGTTGGCCCAGGCGGCGCCCTGCCCGGCCATGCGCTCGACCCAGTCGGGATCGAGCTCGCAGCCGCGATAGTGGCGCAGGAACGGCTCGCGCTCGACCTGGCAGCTCCCGGCGAGACGCAGGAGCTTGCCCTCGAGGCCATTCAGGCGCCGGTTGACCTTGTACAGCTGCTCGACCAGGTACTCGACCCGGTTGGGGTTGAGGTCGATCTGGTTGACCAGCTCGACCACCTCGCTGCGCGCCTGCTCGTAGCGCAGGTCGAGCTCGGCGGCGATCGGCTGGTTCTGCTGCAGGCTGGCGAGCCGCTGCTCCTGCAGACCGCGCAGCCGGCCATAGCTCTCGGCGATCTGATCGAAGGTCTGGAGCACGCCGTCACGGACCGTCGCCTCCATGGCCGAGAGCGACAGGGCGGTCTCGTCGAAATCGTCCTCGTCCTCGGTCTCGCTCTTGGCCGCCTCACCGTTGCCCTCGGCGGTGGTCTCGGCCTCGGTCTCGGTCGACTTGGTGGCGCTGGCGTCCTCGCTCTGCGGCTCGGCACCGCCGTAGGTCGCCTCGAGGTCGATCACGTCGCGCAGCAGGACCTTGCCCTCGCCGATCTGGTCCCGCCAGCTGATGATCGCGCGCATCGTCAGCGGGCTCTCGCACAGGGCCTCGAGCACGGTGTTGCGCCCGGCCTCGATGCGCTTGGCGATCTCGATCTCGCCCTCGCGCGAGAGCAGCTCGATCGTGCCCATCTCGCGCAGATACATGCGTACCGGGTCGTCGGTCCGGCCGAGGTCCTCCTCGTCGATCGCCGCCGGACCCTCCGGCTCCTCGCCCTCGCCCTCGAGATCGGTCTTCGCGCCGCCGGCGCCGTTGCTGCCGTCCTCGTCGCGGTTGACGCTCACGCCCATGTCCTCGAACATCGCGATCAGCTCGTCGAGCTGGTCCGGTGAGGTCTCCTCCTCGGGCAGGGCGGCGTTGATCTCGTCGAGCGTGACGAACCCGCGCTCGCGGGCCTGGGCCAGCAGCCGCTTCAGCGCCGGCGCATTGGCGATCAGCTCCTGGGCGGGGCTCTCCGCCACGACCTTGCCCGGCGGCGGCTTGAGCACCGAGACCCCACTTGCGACAGCGTTTTTCGCCATTCGGCCGTTCCTTCTTGCCCCATGATCACGCGACGGCGGTGGTCCGGACGCCCTGACCCGCCCGGGCGCAGGGCGGCAGCGCGGCCGCGACGTCCCTCATTCGCCCAGGTCCAGCACGGGTCGCGGTGACCCGCCGCTCGGGTCGACCGGGTTGATCAGCCGATTCACCGCCAACACATGCGCTCCGGCATCGGCCCGCTGCCCGGCCATGGCGACCGATGCGGCCCCGGCGAGCGCCCGTCGCTCGGCAAAGCCGCGATGCCGGGCGACGCAGGCGCGCCAGCCCTCAAGCACCGCACCCTTGGCAGTTCCATCCTGGCAAAACCACGCGGTTTGCGGACCCGGGGCCACCAGCTGCTTGACCAACCCGGCAAAACCGGTCTCGCACAGGTGGTTGCTCAATCCGCTGGGGTCAAGGTGGCCGGACTCGCCGTACCAGGAAAGAATGGCCTGATGCAGCGAATCCAGCTCCGGCTCAGCGAAATCCCGAGGTTTTTCCACCACACCGAAGGCTCGATCAAACCTCGCGGTCATGCCGGCTCCGCTTCGTGCCGGGATCGTTCATCAATCGGTCGAGCTCCAGGCGGAAGGTGCTGGCTTCCTCCCTTAGCCCAGCGATCGCCTCCGATGTTGCCAGCCTTCCCGTTCGCCGTGCCGCGGAATCACGATGCTCGGCGAAGCACGACCGCCACTTCTCCAACACATCTCCCAGTTCGGCATCCTTGCGATACCAGGTGGGTACGGACGAGAGCTTCTCGACCAGGTTGCCAAGCCCGGCAGTGACCAGATGGTCCGCAAGCCCGTCAGGTTCGACGGCTTCACGTTCAGAATACCAACCCAAGATAGCCTGCTGCACCCGATCGAGCCGTTCGTCAGAGAACGTGATGCTCGCAAACTCCTCCTCGACCTCATGCAGAAGCCGCGGGTGCACCAGGATCGGACTGACCAGCTCGCGTTCGGCCGCCAATTCGGGTTTGGCTACAAAAACGGCCAAGCGCTTCGCGCCGACCCCCGACCCGGCGTCGGCGGCGACCAGGGATGGCGCAGCCCGGGCGCGCCAGTCCTTGCGTCCGGCGGCGAGCTGCAGGCGTTGGAAGAAAGCGCCGAGGAACAGCCGGCTCAGGGTCCGGTCGGCGATCGTGGCGGCGAGCTCGCGAAAGCGCTTCTCGAGCGCCGCGCGCTGCTGCGGCACGTGCAGCGAGCGGGTCGCGGTCTCGCGGCTCCACAGCAGCTCATGGAGCGGCACCGCCTCGCCGATCACTTTGGCCAGGAAGTCCCGGCCGCGGCGGCGCAGAACCGAATCCGGGTCCTGGCCCAGCGGCAGCAGGGCAAAGCGCAGCGACTTGCCGGCGCTCAGCACCGGCAGCGCCCGCTCGATCAGGCGATGCGCCGCGCGCAGGCCCGCCTCGTCGCCGTCCAGGCAGACCACCGGCTCGTCGGCCAGCTGCCAGAGCAGAGCGAGCTGGGCCTCGGTGATCGCGGTGCCGAGCGGCGCCACGGCATTGGCGAAACCGGCCTGGGCGAGCGCGATCACGTCCATGTAGCCTTCGGCGACCACCACGGTGCCGCGCTCGCGCACCGCCGCCCGGGCGAGCGCCAGGCCGTACAGCAGCTCGCCCTTGTGGAACAGCGGCGTGTCGGGGGTGTTCAGATATTTCGCTCGTGCCTCGCCCAGCGCCCGGCCGCCGAAACCGACGATCCGGCCGCGTCGGTCGTGGATCGGGAACATCACCCGGTGACGGAAGCGGTCGAAGCTCGGGCCGCCGTCCTCGGGCTGGACCAGGAGGCCCGCCTCGATCGCAGAGGGCTCGCCGTAGCCCTCGGCCTGGAGCGCGCGCTTGAGCGCGGTCCGATCGGTCGGCGCATAGCCGAGCCCGAAGCGGAGGATGGTCGCGCGGTCGAGCCCGCGCCTGGCCAGGTAGGCCGCGGCCTCGGCGCCTTGCGGGCTCTCCAGACGGCCCGCCAGCCAGCGGCCGGCCGCCTCGTTGACCGCGTACAGCGTGCGGTCGACCGGGGCCTCGCCAGCGCCGGTGCGGCGCGGCGCCGGCAGGCCGGTCAGCTCGGCGAGGCGGGCGATCGCCTGACCGAAGTCGAGGCCCTCGAGCGCCATCACGAAGTCGATCGCGTTGCCGTGCTGGCCGCAACCGAAGCAATGGTAGAAGCCCTTGGTCTCGGAGACCGTGAACGAGGGCGTCTTCTCCTGGTGGAACGGGCACAGGCCCAGATGCTCGCGACCCCGGCGGGTCAGGCGGACGTGGCGCGCCACGATCTCGATCAGGGGCAGGCGCGCCTTGAACTCCTCGAGCGAGATGGCGCCCTGATCAGCCATCACGGGTCAGCCATCGTCGCTGCCGCGCAGCCAGGAGATGTCGAGCTGCCGATGCTGCACGCGCCGCTCAGTCTGTGGTTGAGCTTCCCTCGCGCTCTTTCTGCTCGACGCGCAGCCCGGCTGTCAATGGCGGCCTCGGGGCCGGCGGCGCCGCCGCCGCTAGCCGAGCTGCTGGCAGATGATCCGGCGGGCCTTGGCGAAGTCCATCCGTCCGGGATAGCGGTGCTTGAGCTCGGAGATCACGCGGCCGGTGTCCTTGAGCTTCTCGGCCCCGAGGTCGGCGATCACCCGGCTGACCGCCTCGGTGCAGGCCGCGTCGTCGAGCTGCCGGGGCAGGAGGCGCTTGATCACCTCGATCTCCTCGGCCTCGCGCGCCGCGAGCTCGAGCTGGCCGCTCTCCTCGTAGCGGCGGATGCTGTTGCAGCGGTGGCCGACCATGGCCCGCAGCATCTCCAAAAGCTCGCTGTCCGACAGCCCGTCGGGATGGCCTTCGCTGCGCGACTGCTGATCGCGCTCCTTGAGCGCCGTGTGGATCAGGCGGACGATCGCCAGGGTGCACCGATCCTCGGTCTCGGTCGCCGTCCGAAGCGCCTCATTCAGCTGCTCGCGTAGCACCGATTTGCTCCTCGTGGGGTCTGTCTGTTCGAGTATCATCGTGTTTACCACCTCGCAAGTAGACCGGGCGCACCATTGTGACCGGGCCGCTTGACGGCTCTTTCAACCGTGGCGTAAGGTCCGCCCGCTCGCACCCCCGGTCGTCGACGACCACCGCCCGGGCGGACGGGGCCGCGCTCCGAAGCTACGAGCTGCTGTTTTCATGACCGTCACCGTTCGCTCCCGGGCCAGCGCCAGCCTCGTGCTCGCGGATGGCACGATCTTTCATGGCCAGGGCCTGGGCGCGCCCGCCGAGGTCGTCGGCGAGCTGGTCTTCAACACCGCCATGACCGGCTATCAGGAGATCCTCACCGATCCCTCCTACGCCGGCCAGCTGATCACCTTCACCTTCCCCCACATCGGCAACGTCGGCACCAACGAGGAGGACCTCGAGGCCACGACCTGCTGGGCGCGCGGCGTCGTCCTGCGGGCGCCGATCACCGACCCGTCCAACTATCGCGCGGTCGCGCATCTGGATCGCTGGCTCGCCCGCCAGGGGCTGGTCGGGATCGCCGGGATCGATACCAGGCGGCTGACCCGGCATCTGCGCACGGCCGGCGCCCAGACCGCGGCGCTCGGCTTCGATCCCGAAGCGGGCCCGGATCCGTCCCGGCTGGCCAAGCTGGCGCGGGAGTGGCCCGGTCTGGTCGGCATGGATCTCGCCTCCGAGGTGTCCTGCCGGCAGCGCTACGGCTGGACGGACACCCTCTGGCAATACCCCGGCGGCTATCGTGAGCGCGCCGGGGGCCGCCACCATGTGGTTGCGGTCGATTACGGAATCAAGCGCAACATCCTGCGCTCGCTGGTCTCGCTCGGGCCGCGCGTGACCGTGGTGCCGGCGCGCACGCCCGCGGACGACATCCTGGCGCTGGCGCCGGACGGCATCTTCCTGTCGAACGGACCGGGCGACCCGGCGGCGACCGGCGCCTTCGCGGTGCCCGAGATCGGGAAGCTCCTGGCCAGCGACAAGCCGCTGTTCGGGATCTGCCTCGGCCATCAGATGCTGGCGCTGGCGCTCGGCGCCAGCACCGAGAAGATGAAGTTCGGCCATCACGGCGCCAACCACCCGGTCCAGGACCTGACCACCGGCAAGGTCGAGATCACCAGCCAGAACCACGGCTTCGCGGTCCGCCCCGAGAGCCTGCCGGCGGGCGTCGAGGCGACCCACCTGTCGCTCTTCGACGGCTCGCTCGAGGGCCTCTCGGTTCGCGACCGGCCGGTGTTCTCGGTCCAGTACCATCCCGAAGCGTCGCCCGGACCGCACGACAGCGCCTATCTGTTCGACCGCTTTCTCCGGCTGATCGAGCGCCGCTGATGCCCAAGCGCACCGATATCGGGTCGATTCTGGTGATCGGCGCGGGGCCGATCGTGATCGGTCAGGCCTGCGAGTTCGACTACTCCGGCACCCAGGCGATCAAGGCGCTCAAGGCCGAGGGCTATCGGGTGATCCTGGTCAACTCGAACCCGGCCACGATCATGACCGACCCGGAGCTGGCGGACGCGACCTACGTCGAGCCGATCACGCCCGAGGTGGTCGCCAAGATCATCGCGCAAGAGCGGCCGGACGCCTGCCTGCCGACCATGGGCGGCCAGACCGCGCTCAACATGGCGCGCACGCTGGCCGCGGACGGCACCTTCGAGCGCTACGGCGTCGAGCTGATCGGCGCTTCACGCGAGGCGATCGCCAAGGCCGAGGACCGCGAGCTGTTCCGCGACGCGATGGCGCGGATCGGGCTCGAGATGCCCAAGAGCGTCGTGGTGCGCACGCTCGCCGAGGCCGCCCAGGCGCTCGCCGAGATCGGGCTGCCGGCGATCATCCGGCCGAGCTACACGCTCGGCGGCTGGGGCGGCGGCATCGCCTACAACCACGAGGAGTTCGAGCAGGTCGTGAGCGCCGGGCTCGACGCCTCGCCGATCGACGAGGTTTTGGTCGAGGAATCGGTGCTCGGGTGGAAAGAGTTCGAGATGGAGGTGGTCCGCGACCGGGCCGACAACTGCATCATCGTCTGCTCGATCGAGAACGTCGACCCGATGGGCGTGCACACCGGCGACAGCGTCACGGTGGCGCCCGCGCTGACGCTGACCGACAAGGAATATCAGCGGATGCGCAACGCCTCGATCGCGGTGCTGCGCGAGATCGGGGTCGACACCGGCGGCTCCAACGTCCAGTTCGCGATCAATCCGGACGACGGCCGGATGGTGATCATCGAGATGAACCCGCGCGTCTCGCGCTCCTCCGCCCTCGCCTCCAAGGCGACCGGCTTTCCGATCGCCAAAGTGGCCGCGAGGCTCGCGGTCGGCTACACGCTGGACGAGATCACCAACGACATCACCGGCGTCACGCCCGCTGCCTTCGAGCCGACCATCGACTACGTGGTCACCAAGGTTCCTCGGTTCACGTTCGAAAAATTCCCGGAGACCGAGCCGGTCCTGACCACCTCGATGAAGTCGGTCGGCGAGGTCATGGCGCTCGGGCGGACGTTCGCGGAATCGCTGCAGAAGGCGCTGCGCTCGCTGGAGACCGGGCTGGATGGCCTGGACGAGATCGAGATCGAGGGGCTCGCCGACCCCGAGCGGCCGCAGGACGCGCTCCGGGCGGCGCTCGGCCGGCCGACCCCGGACCGGCTGCGGGTGATCGCCCAGGCCTTCCGGGCCGGGCTCGGGTTGCGCGAGATCCAATGCGCCTGCCGCTACGATCCCTGGTTCCTCGAGCAGATCCGGGCGCTGGTCCACGCCGAGGAGCGGGTCGGCCGGGACGGCCTGCCGGCCGATGCCAAGGGCCTGCTCGAGCTCAAGGCGATGGGCTTCTCGGATGCGCGCCTGGCCAAGCTCGCGGGCCTGGACGAGGCCGACGTCGCGGCGCGCCGCCAGGCGCTGGGCGTGCATCCGGTGTTCAAGCGGGTCGACACCTGCGCCGCCGAGTTCGAGGCACGCACGCCCTATCTCTACAGCACTTACGAAGCTGGCCCCGCCGACGGCGAGCCGGCCGAGTGCGAGGCCTGGCCGAGCGAGCGGCAGAAGGTGATCATCCTCGGCGGCGGGCCCAACCGGATCGGCCAGGGCATCGAGTTCGACTACTGCTGCGTGCACGCGGTGTTCGGCCTCGCCGAGGCCGGCTTCGAGACGATCATGGTCAACTGCAACCCGGAGACCGTCTCGACCGACTACGACACCTCGGACCGGCTCTATTTCGAGCCGCTGACCGCCGAGGACGTGCTCGAGATCGTCCGGGTCGAGGCGAGCGCCGGCGAGCTCGTCGGCGTGATCGTCCAGCTCGGCGGCCAGACCCCGCTCAAGCTCGCCCATCCGCTGGCCGAGGCCGGGGTGCCGATCCTCGGCACCTCGCCGGATGCGATCGATCTCGCCGAGGACCGCGAGCGCTTCCAGCAGCTGCTGCATCGGCTCGGCCTGCGCCAGCCCGAAAACGCCATCTGCACCGATCCGGCCGAGGCCGAGAGTCAGGCCGAGCGCCTGGGCTTCCCGGTGGTCCTGCGGCCGTCCTACGTGCTCGGCGGCCAGGCGATGCGGATCGTCCACAGCGCCGCCGAGATCCCGCGCTTCATGGCCGAGGTCGGCAAGCTGCGCGAGCTCGGGCCGATCCTGATCGACCGCTACCTGCAGGACGCGATCGAGCTCGACGTCGACGTCCTGGCCGACGGCGAAGCGGTGTTCGTCGCCGGCATCATGGAGCACATCGAGGAGGCCGGCATCCACTCGGGCGACAGCGCCTGCTCGCTGCCGCCGCACTCGCTCAAACCGCCGCTCCTGGCCGAGGTCCGGCGGCAGGCCGAGGTCCTGGCGCGGGCCCTCGACGTGCGCGGCCTGATGAACGTGCAGATGGCGATCAAGGACGGCGAGGTCTTCATCCTCGAGGTCAACCCGCGAGCTTCGCGCACGGTGCCCTTCGTCGCCAAGGCGATCGGCCTGCCGATCGTCAAGATCGCCGCGCGGGTGATGGCCGGCGCGCCGCTCGCGGGCTTCCATCTGGTCGAGCGCGCGCTCGACTACGTCGCGGTCAAGGAGGCGGTGTTCCCCTTCGCGCGCTTCCCGAACGTCGATTCGCTGCTCGGTCCGGAGATGAAGTCGACCGGCGAGGTGATGGGCCTGGACCGGGATTTCGGCGCCGCCTTCGCCAAGTCCCAGCTCGGCGCCGGCAACCAGCTGCCCGACCGGGGCCTGGTGTTCATCTCGGTGCGCGACCCCGACAAGCCGGCCATGGTGGCGCTCGGCCGCAAGCTGATCGCGCATGGCTTTCAGCTGATCGCGACCCGGGGCACGGCCGCCCATCTGCGCGCCGCCGGCCTCGAGGTCGAGCGGATCAACAAGGTGTTCGAGGGCCGGCCGCACATCGTCGACCGGATCAAGGACGGCCAGATCGCGCTGGTCATGAACACCACCGAGGGCCAGCGGGCGATCAGCGACAGCTACACGCTCAGGCGCGCGGCGCTGGTCTACAAGGTGCCGTACTACACCACGGTGGCAGGCGCCTGCGCGGTCGTGCAGGCGATCATCACGCTCGCCGAGCGCGACCTTGCAGTGGCTCCCTTGCAATCCTATTATCGAGCACTCAACTAGCAAGGCTTCTGACTTCGGACGGGTCGTCTGGGGCCCGTCGACACGCGTGTGATGGTCACCGATGAGTAACAGGATCCCGATGACCTCGGGCGGCTACACGCGGCTCGAGCAAGAGCTCAGGCGCTTGAAGTACGACGAGCGGCCGGCCGTGATCAAGGCGCTCGCCGAGGCGCGCGAGCATGGCGATCTGTCGGAGAACGCCGAGTACCACGCGGCGCGCGAGCGGCAGAGCTTCATCGAAGGCCGGGTGCTCGAGCTCGAGGACAAGATCGGGCGCGCCGAGATCATCGACATCAGTCAGCAGGGCGGCTCGACGGTCAAGTTCGGCGCCCAGGTCAAGCTGGTCGACGAGGAGACCGAGGAAGAGGTCGTCTATCAGGTGGTCGGGCCGGACGAGGCCGAGATCCAGCGCGGCCTACTGTCGATCAGCGCGCCGCTCGGCCGCGCCCTGATCGGCCGCGAGGCCGGCGACACGGTCGAGGTGCCGACCCCCCGTGGAACCCGCTATTTCGAGATCCTCGAAGTCGCCTATCCCGGCGAGATCCGATCCCGCTGAGCGTCCCGGGCGGGTGCCGCCCCTCACCTGGGCGCTGGTCGACGACCGGCCGGGCAACCGCAATCAGGTGCTGGCCGTGGCCGAGGCGACGGGCTGGCCGTTCGCGATCAAGACCCTGGGCTTTGGGCGGCTCGCCCGGCTGCCGAACGGGCTGCTCGGGGCCTCGCTCCTCAGCCTGACCCCGGCGGCGCGGGCCGCGCTGGCGCCGCCCTGGCCCGAGCTGGTGATCGCGGCCGGCCGGCGCAGCCTGCCGGTGGCGCGCTGGCTGAAGCGTCGGCAACCGACGGCCTTCCTGGTCCAGCTGATGTGGCCGGGCTCCGCGAGCGGGCTCGATCTGCTGGCGGTGCCGGCGCACGACCGGGTGGCCGATCGGCCCGGGCTGATCCGGACTCAGGGCGCGCCGCACCGGCTCACGCCCGCGCGCCTGGCCGAAGCGGCCGAAGCCCTGCGGCCGCGGCTGGCCGGGCTGCCGCGGCCCTGGATCGCCTGCCTGGTCGGCGGCAGCAACCGGAGGATCCGATTCACCCCGGCCGACGCTCTGGAGCTCGCGCGGCAGGCGAGCGCGCTCGCCGGCCGCCGCGGCGGCAGCCTCCTGGTCACCACCAGCCGGCGCACCGCGGCCGCCTGCGCCCGGGCGCTCGCGGCCGCGCTCGAGGGGCCGCACCTGCTCCACCAGTGGTCGCCTTCGGGCGACAATCCTTATGTCGGCCTGCTCGGCGCCGCCGATGCGATCATCGTGACCGCGAACTCGGCATCGATGTGCACGGAAGCGGCGGCGACCGGCAAGCCCGTGTTCCTGTTCCGCCCGGCCGCGCGGGGTCTCGGCCAAGCTCGCGCGGTTGCATACAGCACTCGCCGACCAGGGCTATCTCTGCCCGCTCGGCGGCGCCTGGCCCGAGCGCTGCCCGCCGCCGCTCAACCCGGCCGCGGCGGTCGCCGAGGCGATCCGGGCGAGGTTTCCGGGACTGATCAGCGCAGCGGCCCGCCGGGCAGTGGCGCCGGCGCCTTCGGCATCTTAAATCTACCCGGCCAAGCGCAGGAAAGGTCGAAGCATGGCGACGACGCGCCACTGCAAGGTGTTGATCATCGGCTCCGGGCCGGCCGGCTACACCGCGGCGATCTACGCCGCCAGGGCCAATCTGGAGCCGGTCCTGATCCAGGGTCTCGAGGTCGGCGGCCAGCTCTCGATCACCA
Organism: uncultured Alphaproteobacteria bacterium; assembly: GCA_963730195.1. Taxonomy (GTDB): domain Bacteria; phylum Pseudomonadota; class Alphaproteobacteria; order Geminicoccales; family Geminicoccaceae; genus DATAOG01. Next base: position 91,960 of record CAVSRN010000041.1, on the reverse strand, counting down.
CCGACGTCGAGAACTACCCGGGCTTCGCCGACGTGATCCAGGGGCCCTGGCTGATGGAGCAGATGGCGGCCCAGGCCGCGCATTGCGGCACCGAGCTGCGGTTCGACAGCGTCACCGAGGTCGACCTCGGCCGGCGGCCGTTCGCCTGCCGGACCGATGCCGGCGACCGCTATCTGGCCGAGGCCCTGATTCTGGCGACCGGCGCTCAGGCCCGCTGGCTCGGCCTGCCGAGCGAGAAGACGTTCGCCGGCCACGGCGTCTCGGCCTGCGCGACCTGCGACGGCTTCTTCTTCCGGGGCCAGCGGGTCGCCGTGGTCGGCGGCGGCAACACGGCGGTCGAGGAGGCGCTCTATCTCAGCCAGATGGCGAGCCAGGTGACCCTGATCCACCGGCGCGGCCAGCTGCGCGCCGAGAAGGTCCTGCAGGACCGTCTGGTGCGCAACCCCAAGGTCAGCATCGTCTGGCACAGCGTGGTCGAAGAGATCTTGGGGCAGGACCAGCCGCGCGCGGTCACCGGCCTCGCCTTGCGCGACGTCCGGAGCGGTGCTGTGAGCGAGCTCGCGACCGAGGGCGTGTTCATCGCGATCGGCCACGATCCCGCGACTGGCCTCGTCAAAGGCCAGCTGACCATGGACGAGGCGGGCTATGTGATCACCGCGCCGGACAGCACCCGGACCAGCGTCGAGGGGGTGTTCGCCGCCGGCGACGTCCAGGACCGGATCTTCCGCCAGGCGGTGACCGCAGCCGGCAGCGGCTGCATGGCGGCGCTCGAGGCCGAGAAGTTTCTGGCCGGGATCGAGGCCGAAGCGCCGGCGGTGGCCGCCTATGGCGCGGGTGCCTGAGGTGCCGGCTCGATGATCGACTGGGACCGGGTGCGGGTCTTCCGAGGGGTCGCGGAGGCCGGCAGCTTCACGCGCGCCGCCGAGTCCTTAGGCCTCAGCCAGTCGGCGATCAGCCGCCAGATCGGCGCGCTCGAGGAGGATCTGCGCACGGCCCTGTTCCACCGTCACGCGCGCGGCCTGGTGCTGACCGAGCAGGGCGAGATCCTGCTCGAGACCGCCCAGGAGATCGCCGCCCGGATGGCGGCGGTCGAGACCCGGCTCGACGAGGCCAAGGACCATCCCGCGGGCCACCTCAAGATCAACACCACGGTCGGCTTCGGCACCGTCTGGCTGACCGCGCATCTCAGCGAGTTCCTCGATCTCTACCCGGACATCACGGTATCGCTGATCGTCATCGACACCGAGCTCGATCTCAGCATGCGCGAGGCCGACGTCGCGATCCGGCTGAACCCGCCGCGCCAGCCCGACCTGATCCAGAAGCGGCTGATGACGGTGCACACCCATCTCTATGCCGCGCCGGAATATCTCGAGACGGCACCGCTGCTCGCGACCCCGGACGACCTGGACCGCCACCGCCTGATCGTCTACGGCGCCGAGACCACGCCGCCGCCGGTGCCGAGCCTGAACTGGGTGCTGATCGCCGGGCGCGCCGAGGACGATCCGCGGCCGCCGCGGCGGGCGACCCTGTTGATCAACAACGTCTATGGCATGCTGCGCGCCACCGAGCGCGGGCTCGGTGTGGCGTCATTGCCCGACTACCTGTGCTCGAGCTCACGGCGTCTGGTCCGGGTGCTGCCCCATCTGGAGGGGCCGACGTTCGACGCCTACTTCGTGTATCCCGAGGAAATGCGGGCCTCGAAGCGGGTCAGCGTGTTCCGGGACTTCCTGCTGCGCAAGATGGCGGAGCAGGCGGTGTGGTAGCCAGGTCACAGCGTTGCAAAAATTCATAGCAGCCATGCACACAGGCGCTGGTCGAGCCGCGGTCATCCGACTATATTGTGCATTGCAGCAAGGACGGCGTTTCCGCGGTCCTGGCTGCGGCGGGATTGGGCTCTGTCCCTGAAGAGGCCAGTCTCGTGCTTCAGGTGCGATGCCTGAAGCTTTTGAGGATCGGTGATCCTCACGTCTCCCAGACGTTAAGCCTCCCTGATGAATTCGCCGGGCCTTCGGGCCCGGCGCTCTTTTTTGGAGATTCGGGGTAGGCAATTTTTAGGGGGGCCGGCCGGGGAGGTCAAGGGGGCGAATCGATGAACTTCCTTCGACCTGCTCAACCGAAGTGTCATCGTCGCGCAGCCTTTGCCGGCGGGGAATCCCGGCTGGTCGAAGTCGTGGCGCGTGCTTGAGCAGGAACTCCAAGAGTAGAAACCAACCAACTGCCGACAATCGTCGTCGGGTGGTTACGCGGCGCGCCGGCAACGGCATTGCTCGCGGTGGCAGGGCGGCGGCGCGGTCCTCCGCCTTCGAGGCTTCTTAACGACGGTCTGTTAGGCCGGTCGGAGGGGCTCGGGGAGCGGTGGCGCGACCCGATGCTGCCCGGAGGACCGGATGGATCCTGCCTGCCTCGACCAGTATCGCGAGCAGGGCTACGCCGTCGTCAAGGGCGTGTTCGCGCCGGCGGACGTCGGGGAACTCGGCGCGGCCTTCGACCGGGTGTATGCGGAGGGCCTTCGCCATCCCACCAGCTTCCGCCATCGGAACGTGCTGTTCCGGATCGCGGAGGATGCCGGGCTCGGCCGGATCGTGCGCCTGGTCCAGTGGCCGGCCTATTTCGACCCGGTGCTCGCCCGCTACCGCACGGATCCGCGGATCCTCGAGATCCTCGAGCCGCTGCTCGGCCGCGACCTGAAGCAGATCATCAATCAGATGCACTGGAAGCCGCCGGGCGCCGCCGGCGTCGAGTTCGGCTATCATCAGGACATCCGCTTCCGGCGGCCGCGCGCGGCCTACCGCGACCCGGCGCGCTCCTATGTCCAGACCGGGATCGCGGTCGATCGCCATGGCCCGGACAACGGCGCGATGACGATCCTGCCGGGCAGCCACCGGCTCGGCGAGCTCGGCTTCGAGGGCGCCGGCCGGGTCATGGACCGGGCGCTCAGCGACGACGACCTCGCGGCGCTCGGGCTCGATCCGGCGAGCAAGGTCGACCTGCTGCTCGAGCCCGGCGACGTCGCCCTCTGGCACCTGAACCTGATTCACGGCTCCGGGCCGAACCGCTCGGCCGGCGACCGGCGCTTCTATCTGAACGGCTACGTGATCGCCGACAACTGTGATCGGGGCGAATGGGCATTTCGCGCCGGCCAGCCCTGCTCCCTGGGCGAGCCGGTCCTGGTCCACTACGAGGACCTGCACAGCCGGCCCGAGCCGCACTACCCCGAGGCCTGAGCGCCCGCGCCGATCGCCCCGCAGCGGACTTGGTCTTGCCTCAGCTGGTCCAGGTCGCGGCCGCAGCCGTCGGCGAGCCAGCCTTCAACCGGTCACCACGATCGGGCTGGACATCGCCAAGAGCGTGTTCCAGGTGCACGACCTCGATGAGCGCGGCCGGCTGGTGCTGAGGAAGCAGCTGGCCGCGGCCGGCCCGTCCCGGTGAACGATGGTCGGGGTCGAGCGGTGGCGCAAACCCGCGCCCACCGCCCGAGGCCATGGCTTGCCAATTCGTCGGTGCCGCGCTCGACCGGCGTCAGACCGGCACCCCGGCGGGCGCGGGCCGGAGCGCCGGGCCTAAGCCATCCGCCACTTGATCGAGCAGCCCATCGAGGGGATCTGCTGCTCGGGCCCGCGGCCGGTCTCGGCGATCTGGACCATCGCCTCGTAGAGCTCGCGGATCGCGCCCGGGACCGGCGTCGTCTTGGAGGCGTCCAGCCGACCGCGGTACTGCAGCTCGAGATCGGCGTTGTAACCGAAAAAGTCGGGCGTGCAGACCGCGCCATAGACCCGCGCCACGCCTTGTGACTCGTCGAACGCGTAGGGGAACGGCAGCTGCCTGGCCGCCGCCAGCCGCTTCATGTTGGCGAAGCTGTCGTCGGGGTAGGCGGCCGGATCGTTGGCGTTGATCGCGATCACGCCGATCCCGTGCTCCTTGAGGTCGCTGACGTCCCGGATGATCCGATCGAGCACCGCCTTGACATAGGGGCAGTGGTTGCAGATGAACATGACGAGCGTCCCCTTGGGGCCGCGCACGTCCTCCAGCGTATAGCGTCGGCCGTCGGTCGCGGGCAGGTCGAACGGCTTCGCCGGCTCGCCGAAGTCGCAGATCGGGGTTGCTGGGGCCACGGTGGTCGCTCCGTTTTTTGAGGTTCTGCTGCTGTCTTATCTAGCGCGGCCCGGGCGCGCTGGCGAGACGCCAGGCAAGGTGCGGATTCTCGCAACCGCTCACACGCCCTCGGTCGCGGCCAGCTCGCGGATGCGGTCCGACGACCCCCGCAACCGGTGCACCCGGCCGACCGCCTTCTGCCGCGGCAGGGTGCCGATGCCGAGGCCGAGCAGGCCGAGATAGAAGACTGTCCCGAGCAGCAGCACGATCTGCCCCGGCAACGGGCCGACCGCGGTCCGGGTCCACAACTCCTGGAACGAGGCGATCGGCGTCGGGTGGATGCCGATCTTGCCCCAGTAGCTCACGATCTGGACCGCGAAGATCCAGCTGTAGTTGCGCCGCAGACGCCGGCCGGCGGCTTCGAAGATGCTGATGTGGAAGTGCATGTCGGTGTAGTCCTCGGCCAGCACCTCGCCCCAGCCGTTGTCCATGCGCAGGCCCTGGCCGCGCAGGAGTGGCCCATAGAAGCAGGTCTCCATGACCCGGACACGGGTGCGCCAGATGTCGAAGAAGCGGTAGCGGCGGGCCTCGAAGATCAGGAACACCGCGACCAGGAACGAGACCAGCACCATCGGCAGCGGTGACGCGGCCGCGCTGCTGTAGGTCGCCGAGATCGCGATGCCGGTGGTCACCACCGCCCAGTTGGTGCTGGTGTCGAGCCGGGTGCGCCAGATCTTGCTGCGGTACATCTCGCCCCGATAGAGATGCGCGATCGCGCCGATCTCGGCGGCGCCGAACTGCGCCTGCGCTTCCGGAACCTGGATTGCGGTCATGGCCCGATCCTCCCTGAGCCCAGACAGTCTCCCGTTACCAGGATGGTAGCGCGGTCGCGGCCCGAAACGAATGCGCCAGCCACCGTCATGCCGGGTTCGAGCTTGTGTCCGGCGCCCGCGCCAGGCATATCCCCGCCATGATCGCAGCCGCGTCCCGTCTCGGGCAGCTTTCCTGGGCGCTCTATGACTGGGCGAACTCTGCCTTCTCGGCGGTGATCATCACCTTCGTCTACGCCACCTACTTCACCAAGGGGATCGCGGCCGACGAGGTCGCCGGCACCGCCGAGTGGGGTTGGGCGATGTCGGCGAGCGGGGTCGCGATCGCGCTGGTGAGCCCGGTGCTCGGGGCGATCGCCGACGCCGGCGGGCGGCTCAAGCCCTGGCTGTTCGCCTGGACGCTGGTCGCGGTGCTCGGCTGTGGCCTGCTCTGGTACGGCCGGCCGACGCCCGAGGTCGCGCTGATGGTCCTCGCGATCGCGGCGCTGACCAACCTCGCCTTCGAGATCGCCGGCGTCTTCTACAACGCCATGCTGCCGGAGATCGTCAGCCGGGAGTACCTCGGGCGGCTGTCCGGCTGGGCCTGGGGCCTGGGCTACGCCGGCGGCCTCGCCTGCCTGATCCTGGTCCTCTACGGCTTCGTCCAGCCCGAGCCGCCACCCTTCGGCCTCGACCCGAAGGCGGCCGAGGACGTCCGCATCTCCGGGCCGCTGGTGGGCCTGTGGCTCGCGGTCTTCAGCCTGCCGCTGTTCCTGTTCACGCCCGACCGGCAGAGCGCCGGCCTGCCGGCCGCCGAAGCGGTCCGCCGGGGGCTTGCCCAGCTGAGGCGGACCTTCGCCAACCTCAAGCGCTATCGGGAGATCGGTCGCTTCCTGATCGCGCGCATGATCTACACCGACGGGCTGAACACGCTGTTCGCCTTCGGCGGCATCTACGCCGCCGGGACCTTCGGCATGGCGCTGACCGAGGTGATCCAGTTCGGCATCCTCTTGAACGTCACCGCCGGGCTGGGCGCCCTCGGCTTCGCCTGGGTCGACGACTGGCTCGGCGCCAAGCGGACCATCCTGATCGGGCTCGTGGGCCTGTTCGCCTGCGGCACGGCCGCGGTGGTCGCGACCAGCCCGCTCGCCTTCTGGATCGCGGGCGGCCTGCTCGGGTTCTTCGTCGGCCCGACCCAGGCCGCCAGCCGCTCGCTGATGGCGCGTCTGGCGCCCGCCGAGGTCCGCACCGAGATGTTCGGCCTCTACGCGCTGACCGGCAAGATCACCGCCTACATCGGCCCCTTCCTGCTCGGCACGGTGACCTTCTGGACCGGCAGCCAGCGCCTCGGGATCGCCACGATTCTCGTGTTCTTCGTGGTCGGCGGCGTGCTGCTCTGGCCGCTGCCGGAGCCGGAGGAGCAAGCCGCGGGCTGAGCGCGCCAGGACGCCGGTCCGCCCATTTGCCGGGTTGCGGCAGGGCCGTCAATGGCGCGACCATGGGTTCGACCGCCGCCCAAGGCGGACGCCTCGACGCCCAGACGGAGGCCGCTCGGCCATGCCCAGACCGCCAGCCACCAAGCGCCCGGGTTCCCGGACGAAAGCGGCAGCGCCGGCGCCGGCACCTTCGACCTCGGAGCTGCCCGACCGCGCCGCGATGGCGGCTTTCCGCGCGGCCCACCGCGGGCGGGCGCTCGAAGCGACCCTCAGGGAGGCCCAGGAGCTGGTGTACGACGCCTGGGACGCGGCCAACCGCCGCACGCGCGTCAGCCTCGCCCGACGCGCGCTCAAGATCTCGCCGCTCTGCGCCGATGCCTATGTGCTGCTTGCCGAAGAGAGCGCGAAATCGCTTCAGGAAACCAGGGATCTGTACGCCCGCGGGGTCGAGGCGGGCGAGCTCGCGCTCGGCCCGCGCTGCTTCAAGCAGGACGTCGGCCATTTCTGGGGGCTACTCGAGACCCGGCCCTACATGCGTGCGCGCTGCGGCCTGGCGCGGACGCTCTGGGCCGCGGGCGACCGCGACGCTGCCATCGCCCACTATCGCGAGCTGCTGCGCCTGAACCCCAACGACAACCAGGGCATCCGCGACCTGCTGGCGGCCTGCCTGCTGGCGATCGGTGACGACGCCGGGCTCGCCCGGCTCCTGCAGCACTACGCCGAGGACGCCGGCACCACCTGGTGCTACACCAAGACGCTGCTGTCGTTCCGCACCGGCGGCGACGGCAAGCCGGCGCGCGCGCGCCTGGCCGAGGCCCTCGAGAGCAACGCCCACGTGCCCGCTTACCTCGCCGGCGACAAGAAGGTGCCGCGCGCGCTGCCGGCCTACGTCACCTCGGGTGGCGAGGACGAGGCCGCCGAATACGCGCGCGCCTACGGCATGGCCTGGAAGGCGACCCCCGGGGCGGTCGAGTGGCTGGTGCTGGCCAGCGGCAAGCAAGTGCCGCCGCGCAAGCGCCGACCACGAGCCCCTGACTGAACCTGGGTCGGCTGCTCCGGCCGTCGCGGGAGCCGGGGGGGGGCTAGAAGCGGACGCGGGCGCCGAGTTTCAGGACCTGCGCTCCGATCGTGCCGGCATGGTCGCGGTCGCCCTCGTCCAGGACCAGCCGGTAGGACGGCACGATCGACAGGGCCGCCTGCGGGTCGAGGTCGATGCCGACCTCACCAAAGAGCGGCGACGCGTCGCCCGGGCTCCGCCCCACCCGCGAGGTCCGGCCGGCGTGCAGGTCGAGGCGGTGCATCCCGGGCTCGTCCGCGGGCCGCACCAGATGGTCGGGGTCGGCCTTAGCGCCCTCCGCCTCGGGGAGGGCGGCCGAGCCGTCCAGGCCCACGGCGCGCAACGCCAGATCGAGGCCGAGATGGCCGTCGACACCGACCGCTGCCGGCGCGACCGCCGGGGGCTGCGCCGCCGGACGCGGCTCCCCCGCCAGGCCGGCGCTCGAGACCCCGAGCCAGACCGCCAGCGCGAGCGGCGACCAGGATGACATCACTTCCCCAACCTCAGATCGATCGATGCCGGTCTCTCTTGGATCACGGCCAGGGCGCCTCCGCCATCATGGGCGCTGGCCATCCCTGCGGGAACGTCGAGAGCTTCTGTCCCCGGGAACTAGGCGGATCGGCGGTCGATGGCCAGCGCCGAATTGGCCGCGGGTGTCGTTTCGCGCACAGTGCGACCACTTTGCCACGGTTCGCCGACCTCATATAAACCATGGGTCGCCGCTCGCTATCGGGAGCAAGCGCGCCGCGCGCGCCGGAGCGTCGAGGTGGTGGCCGACGTCCGGTCGCGCCCCCATTCCGGGACCGGTGGTGGCAGCGGGCGGGTTGACCCGCCGGTCGCAGCCTGCGCACGCTCTCGCCGAGCGATTGTCATAGGATGCCGTTAGCTGTCGCCATCGGCACTGGCACCTTGGGGAGCGCAACCATGGCTCTGATCCGGCCCACCTCCTCGACCTTCTCGCGGCGGACCCTCTTGCAGCGCTCGGCGCTGGCGGGCGGCGGGCTGCTCGCGGGCTCGCTGGTGCCGGCGCGCGGATTCGCTCGAGCGACCGCCCCCGCGGTGATCACGAGCGACAAGATGCGGCCGGCGCTGCCGTCCGGCGTGCAGAGCGGGGATCTCCTGGGCGATCGCGCGATCCTCTGGGCCCAGGCCGACCGGCCGGCGCGCCTGCTGGTCGAGTGGGCGACCACGGAGAGCTTTGCCGACGCGCGCACGCTGCCGGGTCCGGCGGCGCTCGAGGATGCCGACTTCACCGCCAAGCTCGACCTCGCCGGCCTGCCGCCCGGCCAGCGCGTCTTCTACCGGTTGCGCTTCGTCGACCTCGCCGACCCCAAGCTCGTGAGCGAGCCGGTCGCCGGCAGCTTCTGGATGCCGCCGGCCGGGCGCCGGGACATCCGCTTCGTCTGGTCGGGCGATACCGGGGGGCAGGGCTGGGGCATCAACCCCGACTGGGGCGGCATGAAGATCTACCAGGCGATGCGTGAGGTCGAGCCCGCCTTCTTCATCCATTCCGGCGACACGATCTATGCCGATGGCCCGTTCCCGGCCGAGCAGGCGCTGCCCGACGGCACGATGTGGAAGAACCTGACCACCGAGGCGACCTCCAAGGTCGCCGAGACCCTGGCCGAGTTCCGCGGCAACTACGCGTACAACCTGATGGACGCCAACCTCCGGCGGTTCAACGCGGAGGTGCCGATGCTCGCGCAATGGGACGACCACGAGGTCCTGAACAACTGGTTCCCGCACGAGGACCTCTCGAGCGACCCCAAGAAGGCCGCCTACAAGGTCAAGAGCGTCGACCTGCTGTCGGCGCGGGCCGCGCAGGCGTTCTTCGATTACATGCCGATCCGCGAGCATCCGCTCGAGCGCCGGCGGGTCTATGGCGCCTTCGGCTATGGCCCGACGCTCGAGGTGTTCCGGCTCGACATGCGCAGCTACCGCGGCCCGAATACGAAAAACGATCAGGCAGCCCCAGGGCCGGACACGGCGTTCCTCGGGGCCGACCCAGCTGCGCTGGCTGAAGCAGGCGCTGCTGGCGTCCGATGCGACCTGGAAAGTGATCGCCGCCGACATGCCGATCGGCCTCGTGGTGCCCGACGACGCGCTGTTCGAGGCGGTCGCCAACGGCGACGGGCCGGTGCGCGGCCGCGAGTTCGAGATCGCGGGCCTGCTCCGCTTCATCCGCGACGCCGGCATCAAAAACGTGGTCTGGCTGACCGCCGACGTGCACTACACCGCGGCCCACTACTACGATCCCAACGCGGCCCAGTTCCAGGACTTCGCGCCGTTCTGGGAGTTCGTCTCGGGGCCGCTCAACGCCGGCACCTTCGGCCCCAATCCGCTCGACAACACCTTCGGCCCCAAGGTCGTGTTCCAGAAGGCGCCGCCCGCAGGCCAGGTGAATCTGGCACCGTCTGCCGGCCTGCAGTTCTTCGGCCAGGTCGACATCGGCGCCAGCGAGGTCATGACGGTGACCCTCAAGGACCTCGCCGGTACCGCCCTGTTCACCCAGGAGCTCACGCCCGAGGTCTGAGGTCCAGCTGCGGGCCAGGGCGCGCGCTCAGCCGCCGCCGTCCTCGGCGCGCCGGCACGCGTGCCATCGGGCGCCCCGCTCACGGACAGCCCGTCCGCGCGAGGTCGCATCTCGCGGCCGTGGCGAAACCCTTACGACGTCTGTGAACCGGATCACACAATCGCAGCGTTGATCGATGCGATCCTGCCGCCATTGCAGGCTTGCCGTCCGGAGCGTCCGCGCGACGGTCAGGCAATGTGCGGGAGAATTGACCCATGGGCGATGCTGAAACGGTTCGCGTCGGCGTGCTCGCCGTGCATGGCATGGGCGAGCAGGAGCGCGGTGAGTTCGTCGATCGCCTGGCGACCGATCTGGAGCAGGCGATCGCCGCCGAATTTCCGGGCGCGCGGGTGGAGCGGTCGGCCATCGTCGACCCGATGCCGCCCGTCCTCGGGATCCGGGTCAGCGGTCTCGGAGCTTCCGCAGCCCAGGGTCCCGACCTCGAGCTCCGTCTGCACGAGGCGTATTGGGCCGATCTCGACGATCGATCGACCTTCTGGGGCCGGGTGAAGTTCTGGTGGTGGGGCTTCTCGATGTGGGCACGCAACGGCTTGCACGTGCCGCTCCTGCCGGGCACGGAGGCGCACATGGAACTCGATCGCCGGTCCGGGCGCGAGATCCTTCGGGTGCGCGCCGAGCTGTTCCTGGCCGCGAACCTGTTTTGCGCCCTCGGCCTGGTGCTGCGGCTCCTCAGCCAGGCCGTGTTCATGGTCGCGGCCCTCGGGCCCTACCTCAAAAGGGGCGTCGACTGGCTATGCCGCGGCCAACCACCGGTCGAGACCATCGTCGCCTACGTCGGCGACGTGAAGCTCTACCAGGACGAGGAGCCGGCGTCGGAACCCGTGGAACGGCGCGGCCAAAAACCCAAAATCCCGATCCGCCGGCGGGTGATCCGCGCGATGATCGATACCGCCACGGCCGACTACGACCGCTGGTACATCCTGGCCCACAGCCTGGGCTCGATCGTCGCCTTCAATGCGCTGATGGAGACCAACGCGGCACTGCCGAACTACCTCGATGAGCGGAGCTGCAGACTGCTGGCCCGGCGCGGATGGCTCAAGGTCGTGCCTGGCTCCGAACCCTTGGAGATGCGCCCGCCTCGCCCGGCCCATGTCGGGCGCGACGTCTGCCTCGACCGAGCGGCGCTCTTTCAGCGACTGCGCGGTTTCCTGACCTACGGCTCCCCGATCGACAAGTTCACCGTGCTCTGGCCGCATGTCGCCGGCGCCAACAGGGAGGTCAGGGTCTTCCAGCCGGACTTCGAGTGGGTGAACGTGTACGACCGGGTCGATCCGGTGGCCGGCTTCCTCGACCTGGTCGGTGACCTCTCGGCCCTGCGTCAGGAGGGCGGGACGCGGCCGGGATTGCCGCAGAACTGGGGCTACGACAAACGGCGGACGATCGCGACCGGCCATACCCATTACTTCGCTCGTCCGGCGGCCCCGGCCAGCATCGCGCGCTCGGTGGCGCGCTGGCTGATCGAGCCCGGCCCGGACTTCCCTGCGGCGCAGAGCAGGCCGATCCCGGGCAGCGATCGACGCCAGGCGCGCCAGGGGAGGCTCTGGCTGCAGTTCGTCCTGACCTATCTCGTGCTGGTGGCGTTGGGCGGCGCGTTCATCGAACTGACCGTGCCCTATCTCGGCCTCGCCGACGTCCCCTTCCTGACCGGCTGGCCCTGGGCGACCGTCCTGTTCGTGGCCGGTTGCTGCCTGGCCGTCGCGGGCACCGGTGGCCTGCACTGGCTGGGGCGCCGGTTGAGGCGGCCCGCCGTGGCTCGCCACGAGCGTCAGGACATCCTGGTCGCGGCGGGCGACTGATCTCACCCGGCTGCCGGGCGGTCCCAGCCGTCCTCGGAATAGGGGACGCCCGCGCGCCAGCCGTCGAGCGCGGCCCGCACGTAGGGCACCATGTTGGCGGGCAGCGCGTCGAGCGGGAACCAGGCGAGCTGATCGCACTTGTCCGGCTCCAGGTTGCGCGGCTCGCCCGACCAGCGGAGCGCCTCGAAGAACAGGCCGATCCGCTCGTCCCGGGTGCAGCGGTGCACGACATGGGCAAAGCGCAGATCATCCGGTCGGATCAGGAGCCCGGCTTCCTCCGCGGCCTCGCGGCACAGCGCGGCGCGCGCGCTCTCGCCGCCGTCCATGTGGCCCGCGACCACGCTGTAGTTGCCGTCCTGGTAGCCGGTGTTGAACCGGCGCAGCAGCAGGATCTGGCCGTCTCGGATCAGAAACAGATGGACTTCCGGAACCAACTTGAAGCGTTGCATGAGCTTTCCACGGCGCTGGATGGCAGCCGGTTGCGCTTGAGGAGCGATTGGTGCGACCTTGGGATGTAGACCCTGACCACCGGCGAGAGAAGGCATGGCCATGGATGCGGCAGCGCTCAAGGAATTGCAGGCCCCGTTCAAGCAGCGCTACCGGGAGGCGCCCGCGGCGGCGCTGATCACGCTTCGCGCCGAGGGTGCGATCGGCGAGGGCATGACCTGCTCGGTCCAGACCGCCAAGGCGCTGGTCGAGGCCGGGCTGCACCCGGCGACCGGCGGCAGCGGCGTGCACGCCTGCTCGGGCGACATGCTGCTGGAGGCGCTCGCGGCCTGCGCCGGGGTCACGCTGTCCGCGGTCGCGACCGCGCTCGAGATCCCCATCCGCGCGGGTAAAGTGCGGGTCGAGGGCGATCTCGACTTTCCGCGGCACCCTCGGGGTCGCCAAGGACGCGCCGGTCGGCTTTCGGGACATCCGGCTGCGCTTCGAGCTCGACAGCGACGCCAGCGAGGACCAGCTCGCGACCCTGATCAAGCTCACCGAGCGTTACTGCGTGGTCTACCAGACACTCCGCAGCTCGCCCCCGGTCGAGATCGCGCTCGCGCCGTAGGGGCGATCAGTGGCGGAAGTGGCGGATGCCGGTGAACAGCATGGCGGCGCCGGCCTGGTCCGCGAGCGCGATCACCTCGGCGTCGCGCAGGCTGCCGCCCGGCTGGATTGCGGCGGTGGCGCCGGCGCGCAGCGCCGCATCGAGGCCATCGGGGAACGGGAAGAAGGCGTCCGAGGCGACCACGCTGCCGACGATCCGGGATTGGCTCTCCTCGGCCTCCCGGCTCACCAGCGCCGCCTTCTCGATCGCGATCCGGACGGCATCGACCCGGCTCATCTGGCCGCTGCCGACCGCGACCGTAGCAGCGTCCCTGGCGAACACGATCGCGTTCGAATGGACGTATTTCGCGACCGTGAACGCGAAGCGGAGGTCGGCGAGCTCGGCCGCGGTCGGCGCCCGCTCGGTCACCACGCGAAGCTCGTCCTCGGCCAGCACCCGGGCATCGCGCTCCTGGACCAGGAGACCGCCGATCATCGAGCGCATCACCAGCTCGCCCGGGCGCGGCTCGAGCACGCCGCCGGTCAGCAGCAGGCGGAGATTCTGCTTGGCGCTCAGCACCGCCCGGGCGGCCTCGTCGGCGGCCGGCGCGATCACGACCTCGGTGAAGACCCGGGCGATCTGCTCGGCGGTCGCCTGGTCGAGCGGCCGGTTGAGCGCCACGACCCCGCCATAGGCGCTCTGCGGGTCGCAGGCGAGCGCCCGGGGGTAGGCGGCCGCAAGGTCGGCGCCGAGGGCCACGCCGCAGGGATTGGCGTGCTTGATGATCGCGACCGCGGGCTCGATGAATTCGCTGATCAGCTCGAAGGCGGCGTCGGCATCGGCGAGATTGTTGAAGGACAGCGCCTTGCCCTGGACCTGCTCGGCGGTCGCGACGCTCGGCCGCGCGGCGTCGGTCGTGTAGAATGCGGCCCTTTGATGCGGGTTCTCGCCGTAGCGCATGCTGTGGCGGCGGGTCGCGCCGAGGATCAGGCGCTCGGGTAGGAGCTCGCCCTCGCGGCTCGCGAACCAGCGCGCGATCGCGCCGTCGTAGGCGGCGGTGCGCGCGAACGCCTTGGCGGCCAGCGCGCGGCGCAACGCCTCGCTGGTGTCGCCGCCATGGGCCTCGAGCTCGGCGACCACCGGACCGTAGTCGGCCGGGTCGACGACCACGGTGACGCCGGCGTGGTTCTTGGCGGCGGCCCGGATCAGGGCGGTGCCGCCGATGTCGATCATCTCGACCGCCTCCTCGGCGCTGGCGCCGCCGGCGATGGTCGTCTCGAACGGGTAGAGATTGACGACCACCAGATCGATCGGCGCGATGTTGAGCGCCTCGATGGTCGCCATGTGGGCCTCGAGGTCGCGGCGCGCGAGGATGCCGCCGTGAACCGCGGGATGCAGGGTCTTGACCCGGCCATCCAGGATGCCGGCGGCGCCGGTGAGCGTCGCGACGTCGATCACCTCGAGCCCGGCGTCGCGCAACAGGCGCGCCGTGCCGCCGGTCGAGACCAGCTCGATGCCGAGCCCGGCCAGCGCGCGCCCGAGCTCGGCGAGGCCGGTCTTGTCCCAGACCGAGAGCAGGGCGCGCCGGGTCGGCCGAACGGTCATGGCGGAGCTCCGAGAGGACTTCTGGCTCTGGTAGCGGCTCAACCGCGCGCTCGCAAGCGCGCGATGAAGAAGCCATCGAGGCCGCCCTTTTCGGCCAGATGGCAGGGCAGGGTGCGGACCTCGCCGGCCGGCGTCCGCTCGACCGCGAGGCCCGAGAGCTCCTCGGGCGCGATCGGCCAGCGCTCGAGCGCCAGGCCGTCCGCGAGCGCGGCCTCGATCAGCCCGGCACCCTCCTCCGGCTGCAGCGAGCAGCTGGCGTAGACCAGCGCGCCGCCCGGCGCCAGCATCTCCGCCGCCGCCGCCAGGAGCTGGCGCTGCAGCTGCGCGAGGCGCACCACATCGGCCGGCGTCTTGTGCCAGGCGATGTCCGGGTGGCGGCGGATCGTGCCGGTCGCGGTGCAGGGGGCATCGAGCAGGACGCGGCAGGCCGGCTGCGCGGGGCGCCAGTCGCGCGCATCCGCGACCACGACCTCGGCGCCGAGCCGAAGGCGCCGGAGATTGGCGCTCAGACGCAGGGCGCGCCTGGCCGAGGCCTCGAGCGCGATCACCCGGGCGCCGGCCGCCGCCAGCTGCGCGGTCTTGCCGCCCGGGGCTGCGCAGAGATCGATCACCACCTGTCCCGCCACCTCGGGCAGCAGTCGGGCGGGCAGGGCGGCCGCGGCGTCCTGCACCCACCAGGCGCCGTCCGCATAGCCCGGCAGGTCCTCGACGGCGCCGCCAGCCGGCCGGCGCAAGGTGTTGCCATAGAGATGCTCGGCATCGAGGCGGCCGGCCCAGACCTCGGGGCGATCCTTGACCGAGAGATCGAGCGGCGGCTCGATCAGGTGGGCGAGCGCGATAGCCCTCGCAGGGTCCTCGCCATAAGCCGCCGACCAGCTCTGCCAGAGCCAGTCCGGCACGTCGAGGCGGGCGGCGTCCTGCGCCTCGATCAGGGCCTCGCCTTCGCGCGCGACCCGGCGCAGCACGGCATTGGCGAGCCCGCGCGCGAAGCTTTCGCGACCGCTCGCCAGGGCCACCGTCTCGCCGACCGCGGCGTGCGCCGGCGTGTGCAGGAACAGGAGCTGGACCGCGCCGAGGCGGAGCAGGTTGCGCACCCGGACCGACTTGGGCGTCGCCCGCAGGAATTGGTCGAGGATGGCGTCGATCTGGCCGAGACGGCGGAGCGTGGTCGCCGCCAGCAGGCGCGCGTGCGCCCGATCGCGTGGCGCCAGCGAAGCCCTGCCTGGGGTGGCCGGCGAAGACCTCGTCGAAGGGCCGTTGCTCGCCCAGCACCAGGTCGAGCACGTCGAGCGCGATCCGGCGGGCGCTGATCGGGGCCGCGCTCGGCGGGGCCGCCATGGCCGGACTGACGGTCAGGCCGCCGGCTGGTCGATCGGCCGGCCGGCCAGGACCTGCTCGATCAGGGCGGCGGTCGCGGCCGGGCCGTAAAAGGCGACGAAGGTGCCAAACCGCGGCCCCTCGGTCTGGCCGAGCAGGATCTCGTACAGCGCCTGAAACCAGGCGCGCAGACGGTCGGCGAAGCCGTGACGCTTGCCGATCTCGTAGACCTCCTCCTGGATCGCCTCGGCACCCTGCTCGAAGCTCGCCGCATCGAGGGCGGCGCGCCGGTCGAACGCCTGGAGCCAGCGCGCGAGCTCCTCGAGCGCCGGCCGCTCCGCGTCCGTGGGCAGCCGGTAGGCCTTGGCGGGCTTGACGAAGTCCCGGTAGTAGGCGAGCGCATGCCCGACCAGCTGGTCCAGCAGCGGCGCATTGTCCGGGGTCGCCTCGCGGGCGTAGCGG
The DNA here is from genome assembly GCA_963730195.1 of uncultured Alphaproteobacteria bacterium. Lineage (GTDB taxonomy): Bacteria > Pseudomonadota > Alphaproteobacteria > Geminicoccales > Geminicoccaceae > DATAOG01. The sequence continues at coordinate 75,760 of CAVSRN010000041.1, read as the reverse complement.
TTGATGAAGCCCCAGAGCACCTGCGGCGCCTCGGCGTTCACGACCGAGGCGAGGTTGAGCAGCATCGCGAAGCTGATCGGGAGGCCGCCCCGCCGGCGGATCGCCGTCGTGGATGTGCCAGACCGGGTTGTGGTAGCGCTGCTCCTCGCTCTGTCCGGGAAAACGGTCGAGCAGGCCGAAATAATCGTCGACGTTGCGCGGGATCACATCGAAATAAAGCCGCTTGGCCTTGCGCGGCGCCTGATACATGAAGAGCTTCAGGCTCTCCTTGGTGCCGTAGGTCAGCCATTCGTCGCAGGTCAGGCCATTGCCCTTCGACTTCGAGATCTTCTGGCCGCGGTCGTCCAGGAACATCTCGTAGGCGAAGCCCGCAGGCGGCGTGCCGCCGAGGATGCGGCAGATCGCGCCTGAGAGCTTGGCCGAATCGATCAGGTCCTTGCCGTACATCTCATAGTCGACGCCGAGCGCCGCCCAGCGCATCGCCCAGTCGGGTCGCCATTGCAGCTTGGCCCGGCCATCGAGCACCGACTGCTCGACGAGCTTGCCGGCCTCGTTCCGATAAGCGACCGTGCCGGCCTCGGGATCGGTCTTCAGGATTGGCACCTGGAGCACCCGCCCGGTCTCCGGACAGACCGGCAGGATCGGGCTGTAGGTCTCCTGCCGTTCGGCACCGAGGGTCGGCAGCACGACCCGGAGGATCGCCTCATGGCGCTCGAGCACGCGGCGCAGCGCGTCGTTGAAACGACCGGAGCGATAGCATTCGGTCGCACTCACGAACTCGTAGTCGAACCCGAAGCCGTCCAGAAACGACTTCAGACGCCGGTTCATGTTAGCGCCGTAACTCTCTGCAGTGCCGAACGGATCGGGGATCGCCGTCAAAGGCTTATGGAGATGTTGCGCGACCTTGTCCCGGTCGGGGATGTTGTCGGGCACGGCGCGCAGCCCGTCCATGTCGTCGGAGAAGGCATAGAGCCTGGAGGGCCAGCCCGAGAGCCGCTCGAACATCTGACGGACCAGGGAAGTCCGAAAAACCTCGGCGAAGGTGCCGATGTGCGGCAGGCCGGACGGCCCATAGCCGGTCTCGAACAGCACGAAGCCCTTTGCGGGCGGCCGTCCTCCGAGGCGCTCGATCAGCCCCACGGCCTCGACCACCGGCCAGGCTTTGCTCGCGCGCAGCAACTCCAGATCTTCCGCCATGCCCCACCTCTACCGTCCGCCGCCCGCCCAGGCAACGGCCGAAGCTCGGGGTCGGCAGCGACGCTACCAGCAGAAGGTGGCGATCGCGGCGGTCGGGGTCTGGCGGTGGCGGGCGCAGATCTCGGCGAGGCGGGCGGGGGCCGGGGGCTCGCCCGGTTGGATGCCGAGCTCTTCGGCGTGGATGCCGCGGGTCACCAGCAGGCTGTCGTAGCCTGCGGCGGTGGCGCCCTTGATGTCGGTCGCGAGGCTGTCGCCGACCACCAGGATGCGGGCATCCTCGGCCTGGCCGAGGGCGCGGGCGGCGCGGTGGAAGATCGCGGGGTCCGGCTTGCCGTGGTAGATCACCCGGCCGCCCTGCGCCCGGTAACGCTCGGCGAGCACCCCGGCGCAGGGGCTGGTGACGCCGCTCTGACGGTGCACCACCAGGTCGGGGTTGACGCAGATCATGGGGGCATTTTTCGCCCTGGCTGCGGCGAACAGGGGATCGTAGCGCGCGAGCGGATCGGCCTCGTCGTAGAGGCCGACCGTGAGCAGGAAATCCGCCGCCTCGACCGCCTCTACGGCGCGGTAGTCGAGGCCTGCGACCAGATCCGCGTCCCAGGCCGGGCCGATGTAGAGATAGGCACGGCCGAGGGCCGCATGCTCGGGCCGGTCGCGGAGCGCCAGCGCGTCGTGCGCCGCCTCGCCCGAGGTCATGAGCAGAGCGTAGGCATCGGGCGGGACGCCGATCTCGGTCAGGCGCCGGCCGGCGGAGGCGGCCCGCCGCGGGGCATTCGAGAGCAGCGCCACGGGCAGGCCTCGGGCCCGCAGCGCCGTCAGCGCCTCGAGCACGCCGGGATAGGGCTCGATGCCGCCGTGGATCACGCCCCAGAGATCGACGATCAGGGCGTCGTAGGCGGCAACGATCTCGCGCAGCCCCCGGAGCTGGGGAATCGGCGTCTCGGGCACGACCAAGGCGATTGTCCTCCGCGGCCGGGGCGCATGACCCCGGCGGCAGCGTCTATGCCATGGCGCGGGCGCCCTTGTGAAGCCGTGCGAGCCTTCAGGCGGCGTGCGGTCGCGCCAGATCGAAGGCGCCGTCGTCCGCCGAGAGCGCCCAATGGCCGGGGAGCGCGATCGCCTCCTCGCCGAAGCCGGTGCGGCCGACCAGGAGCATCGGCCCGGCCGGCCCGAACGCGCGCTGCAGCTCGAGCAAGGCCGGATCGATCGGGCCGTCGGCCGCGCCGAGCGCGAAGCGCGCCGCCTCGAGCAGGACGAAGTCGAAGCCGCTCGCGGCGAGCTCGGCGGCATCGAGCGGTGGCGGGCCGATTCGCCGCAGACAGAACCGCATGCCGCGCGCCCGCATCGCGGCCTGCGCCGCGACGCCCGGCTGATCGCGGACCGCGTGATCGAGCGCCAGCACCAGATGCTCGCTCAGCTCCGGGTCGTCGCCCATCTGGCGGTCGAACTCGGCGCCGAAGGCGGGATTGCTCAGGCTGTCGGCCGCGATGCCGCAGACCATCGTCACCTCACGGCCCTCGGCCCGGGCCTCGCGCAGCAGCTCCGCCGAGCGCCGCAGCAGGCGCTGATCGATCAGCCCGAGCAGCCCGCAGCGCGCGGCGCTCGCCCGGTAGCGTGCCGGCGCGACATGGTGGTCGTCGGCGGCATGCAGGCGTGGCAGAGCGTGATACAGCGCGGCCTCCGGCCGCTCCAGACTGGCGATCGGCCGCAGGCCGACGTCGACCCGGCCCTCGGCGAGCAGCCGTTGCAGCTCGCGCGGCCCGATCGCGCCGGGCGGCTCCAGGCGAACCTGCAGGAGCCAACGATCCTCCGGCGGAGGCTGCTCCGGATCGGCGCTCTCGACCGCCGCCGCGCCACCCGGCGCCACCGTTGCGCCATCCGACGCCACCGCCGCGCCATCCGGCGCCCTGGGTTCGAGCGGGGCCGGAGCTGGCAGCCGCGGGCGCCCGGGGCGGCGCCGCCGCGGGCGCCTCGGCGTACCGGTCCCGCCGCCGGGACCGGCGCAGTCGGAACAGCACGCCGAACGCGACCACCGCGATCACGGTGGTCAGGGCGAGCGGCCCCGCCAGCGGTGCGATCAGCCGCGTCGGCAGCAGCACGACCGCGGCCGCGACGCCAGCCAGATAGCCGAGCAGCAGGGCCAGCCAGAACAGGGTCGGCATCAGGGTCACCTCCGTCAGAGGCGACCAAGCTTGCTGGTTGAACCTTGTCTTAAGGTTAACGCCGGCGTCGCTGCGCGCCGAATGCTGCCACATCGACACTGCTCGTCCGTCCTCGCCAGCCCCGACCGCGCCTCAGGCGACCTCGCGCTCCAGAAACACCGTGCCGAGCGGCGGCACGGTCAGGGCGAGCGAATAGGGGTGGCCGTGGGAGCTCAAGCCCTCGGCGGTCACGCCGCCGCCATTGCCGATGTTGGCGCCGCCATAGATCGCGGCGTCGCTGTTGACCCGCTCGCGGTAGTGGCCGGGCAGCGGCACCCCGATCCGGTAGCCGTAGCGCGGCACCGGCGTGAAGTTCGAGACCACGATCACGATCCGCTCGGGATCGGCCCCCCGGCGCAGGAAGGCGAGCACGCTCTGCTCGTTGTCGTGCAGCTCGAGCCACTCGAAGCCCTCGGGCTCGCAGTCGCGCTCGTGCAGCGCCGGCAGCTCGCGATAGAGATGGTTGAGGTCGCGCACCAGCGATTGCACGCCCCGGTGGCCGGCCTGGTCGAGCAGGTGCCAGTCCAGGCTGGCATCGTGGTTCCACTCGCGCCCCTGGCCGAACTCGCCACCCATGAACAGGAGCTTCTTGCCCGGATGGCCGAACATGAAGCCGAAATAGGCACGCAGGTTCGCGAACTTCTGCCAGCCGTCGCCCGGCATCTTGTCCAGGAGCGAGCCCTTGCCGTGCACCACCTCGTCGTGGGACAGCGGCAGGATGAAGTTCTCGGTGAAGGCGTAGATCAGGCCGAAGGTCAGCTCGTGGTGGTGGTATTTGCGATGCACGGGGTCCTCGCTCATGTAGTGGAGGGTGTCGTGCATCCAGCCCATGTTCCACTTGTAGCCGAAGCCGAGGCCGCCGAGCCAGGTCGGCCGCGAGACGCCGGGCCAGGCGGTCGATTCCTCGGCGATCGTGGTCGCGCCCTCGACGTCGCCGAAGGCGAGCTCGTTGAGGCGGCGCAGCAGCGCGATCGCAGCCAGGTTCTCGTTGCCGCCGTGCTCGTTCGGGATCCACTCGCCGGCCTTGCGCGAGTAGTCGAGATAGAGCATCGAGGCGACCGCGTCGACCCGCAGGCCGTCGATGTGGTAGTGCTTGAGCCAGAACAGCGCGTTGGCGAGCAGGAAGTTCGCGACCTCGCGCCGGCCGTAATTGTAGATGAGCGTGTTCCAGTCGAGGTGGAAGCCGAGGCGCGGGTCGGCGTGCTCGTAGAGATGGGTGCCGTCGAAATAGCCGAGGCCGTGCGGATCGGTCGGGAAGTGGCCCGGCACCCAGTCGAGCACGAGGCCGATGCCGGCCTGGTGGCAGCGGTCGACGAAGCGCGCGAACGCCTCGGGGGACCCGTGCCGGCTGGTCGGCGCGAACAGGCCGATCGGCTGATAGCCCCAGGAGCCGTCGAACGGATACTCCGAGACCGGCATCAGCTGGAGGTGGGTGAAGCCCATCTCCTTGACATAGGCGACCAGCCGGTCGCCGAGCTCGTCGTAGCTGAGGTAGCGGTTGCCATTCTCGGGCACGCGCATCCAGGAGCCGATGTGGCACTCGTAGATCGAGATCGGCGCCTCCCGGGCGTTGGCGCGCGCGCGGCTGCTCATCCAGTCGGCATCCGACCAGGCGGGCTCGTCGAGCCCGGCGACCACGGACGCGGTCTTTGGCGGATGCTCGGCGGCGAACGCGAGCGGGTCGGCCTTGAGCGGCAGCAGCTCGCCGTGCGGCCCCTTGATCTCGTATTTGTAGACCTCGCCGCGCTCGACGCCCGGCACGAACAGCTCCCAGACGCCGCACTCGATGCGTTTGCGCATCGGATGGCGGCGGCCATCCCAGCCGTTGAAGCCGCCGACCACCGAGACCCGTTTGGCATTGGGCGCCCAGACCAGGAAGGCGGTGCCGGCGACGCCCTCCAGGGTCATCGGATGGGCGCCGAGTTTTTCGTATAAGCTGAGGTGGTTGCCCTCGGCCATCAGATAGACGTCGAGCTCGCCCAGGATCGGCGGGAACCGGTAGGGATCGTCGATCTCGACCGTGTCGGCGCCGACCTCGAGGCGCAGGCGATAGGCAAAGCGCGCCTTGCGGTCCGGCAGCGGCACCGCGAACAGGCCATCGGCGTGGAGCCGCGAGAGCTCGCCGGCCGAGCTGCCGGTCGCGGCATCGATCAGCCAGACCCGCGCGGCCTGGGGCTGAAAGCTGCGCACCACCAGCCCGCCGCCCGCGAGGTCGTGCATCCCCAGCTGGGCGAACGGATCGCCGTGGTCGCCCCGCACCAGCGCCTCGATCGCCGCGGGATCGACCAGTTGCGGTCGGGTCCTAGTGGTCGGCATGGTCACTCGCCTCCAGCTCGAGCAGGCTCGACACGCCCTTGAGCGGGATTTGCACCCAGAGCGGCCGGTTGGCGGCCTCGTAGCAGATCTCGTAGAGCGCCTTCTCGAGCAGGAAGAGGTTCAACAGGCGATCCGCCTCGGCCGCATCCTCGGGATAACTCGGACAGCCGGCGATGGTTTCCCGATAGCCGGCGAGAAACGCCGCCGCACTCGCCGCCCGCCAGCGCTCGGCGAGCGCGCGCACGACCTCGCCGCTGCCGGGGTCCAGCTCGGTCAGGCCCGCGACCGCCGCCCAGGCGGCGTAGTCGAACGAGCGCAGCATGCCGGCGACGTCCTTGAGCGGCGACGACTTGGCGCGCCGCTCGGCGAGCGGCCGCGCCGGCTCGCCTTCGAAGTCGAGGATCGAGAAGTCGTTCTGGGTGATCAGCACCTGGCCGAGGTGATAGTCGCCGTGGATCCGGGTCTTGGCCGCTCTGACCGGCGCCCCGGTCAGGGCCTCGATCCGGGCCGAGCAGTCCTGGCGGCGGGCGAGCAGCGCCTGGGCCCGGTCGCGATCGCTCTCGTCGAGCCGCGGCAGCGCCTGCCTGAGCGCCTTGAAGGCCGCCTCGGCCTGGCGCTGGGCACCGCGCTGCCAGACCTTGAGGTCCGCCCGCGTGACCGGCTCGGCCGCGAAGGCGGCATCTTCGGTCGGGGTCGCCAGCGCCCGGTGGAGCTCCGCGGTCCGCTGGCCCAGGACCCGGATCTGCGCCAGGTAGAAGCCGTGCGGGTCGGCCTCGGCGCCGGGCACCCGGCCCGGCTCCGGGCCAGCGGCGGCGTGCAGGCGGAGCTCGTCGAGGGTCCGGTGCAGGTAGTCGATGGTATAGACCCAGCCGTCGCCCTGGTTGCGCACGAAGCCGAACGCCGCCGCCAGCGCGGTCGGCTGGCCGTCGGCATCGATCCGCTCGATCGCGCCGAGCAGCGGCGGCGTGTTGGCGAAGCCCGCGGTCTCGACCAGGAAGCGGCCGATCTCGATCTCCGGCTGCACCCCGGCCAAGAGCTTGCGGTAGGCCTTGAAGACCGCCCGGTTGCCGATCATCGCCGAGGAGTTGCTCTGCTCGACCGCCGAGCGTCTGATCTCGACCTCCTGGGGCACCTCGACGCCCGCCATGGCCGAGGTCGACCAGCAGCGGATCGTCCCGCCGGAGCCCGCGATCTCCACGCCGCGGCGGATCGCGTCGAGGGCGGCGAGCGGAAACTCCTGACCGGCCATGGCGTCGTAGAGCGCGCCGACCTTGGCGCCCCGGCGCACCTGCGCGAGCGCGAACGCCAGCAGCGGCCAGCCGTGGCTCAGCGCCTGGTCGTCGTAGCTGGTCGCGAGCGGCAGGAAGTAGCGCTGCGGCGCCGCGCCGCCGGCGAGCTCGACCTCGATCTCGGCCAAAAGGTAGTTGTCCTTGCCGCCGGGCAGCTCGGCCCAGGCCGCGACCCTGGTGCTGGCGATGGTCAGATCCTTGGCGCCGAACCAGCGCTGGTTGGCGAGGAACACCGGCAGGACGTCGCGGGCGAGCTCGCGCGCGCCCTGGCCTTCGAGGATGGGCCGCCAGCCGTCCCGGATCACGAGCGTGATGAAATCCGGCAAGGGCTCCGGGATCGGCTCGTGCCAGCGCGGCAGCTCGGCCGCCTCGGCGAGCACGAACCAGTAGAAGCCGTGGCCCGGCAGGGTCAGGAGATAGGGCAGCTCGCCGATCGGCGGGAACGGGCTGCGCCCGAGCAGCTCGACCGGGACGCAGCCCTTGAAGGCGCCGAGGTCGAGCTCGACCGCCTGGGCCGAGCGGGCGAGGTTGGCAACGCACAGGATACGGTCGGCCGCGTGCTCGCGCAGATAGGCCAAAACCTTGCGGTTGCGCGGGTAGAGCAGCCTGAGCGTGCCGCGCCCGAACGCCTGGTGCGCCTGGCGGACCGCGATCATCCGCTTCATCCAGTTGAGCAGCGATGACGGCTCGCGTTGCTGGGCCTCGACGTTGACCGCCTCGTAGCCGTAGATCGGGTCCATGATCGGCGGCAGGAACAGCCGCGCCGGATCGGCGCGCGAGAAGCCGCCGTTGCGGTCGGGCGACCATTGCATCGGCGTGCGCACGCCGTCGCGATCGCCGAGGAAGATGTTGTCGCCCATGCCGATCTCGTCGCCGTAGTAGATGATCGGCGTGCCCGGCAGCGACAGCAGCAGGCTGTTCATCAGCTGGATCTTGCGCAGGTCGTTCTCGAGCAGCGGCGCGAGGCGGCGCCGGATGCCGAGGTTGAGCCGCGCCCGCTTGTCGGCGGCGTAAAAGTTCCAGAGGTAATCCCGCTCCTTGTCGGTCACCATCTCCAGCGTCAGCTCGTCGTGGTTGCGCAGGAAAATCCCCCACTGGCAGGACGCCGGGATGTCCGGGGTCTGACGCAGGATGTCGGCGATCGGATGCCGGTCCTCCTGGGCGATCGCCATATACATGCGCGGCATGACGGGAAAGTGGAACGACATGTGGCACTCGTCGCCGTCGCCGAAATAGGGCAGCACGTCCTCGGGCCACTGGTTGGCCTCGGCGAGCAGCATCCGGTCCGGGAAATGCTGGTCCATCTCGGCGCGGATCCGCTTCAGGACGGCATGGGTCTCGGGCAGGTTCTCGTTGATCGTGCCGTCGCGCTCGACCAGGTAGGGGATCGCATCGAGGCGCAGGCCGTCGATCCCCATGTCCAGCCAGAAGTGCAGGATGCGCAGGATCTCGCGCAGCACGGCCGGGTGGTCGAAGTTGAGGTCGGGCTGGTGGTGGTAGAACCGGTGCCAGAAATACTGCTGGGCGACCGGGTCCCAGGTCCAGTTCGAGGGCTCGGTGTCGATGAAGATGATCCGGGTCTCGGGGTAGCGCTGATCGGTGTCGTTCCAGACGTAGTAGTTGCGATGGCCCGAACCGCGCCTGGCCTGGCGGGCGCGCTGGAACCAGGGATGCTGGTCCGAGGTGTGGTTGATCACCAGCTCGGTGATCACGCGCAGGCCGCGCTCGTGGGCCGCCCGCACGAAGCGCCGGAAGTCGCGCATGGTGCCGTAGGTCGGATTGACGTTCCGATAGTCGGCGATGTCGTAGCCGTCGTCGCGCTGCGGCGAGGGGTAGAACGGCAGCACCCAGATCGTGTCGATGCCGAGCTCCTGGACGTAGTCGAGCTTCTGCATCAGGCCGGCGAAGTCGCCGATGCCGTCGTTGTTGCCATCGAAGAACGCCTTGATGTGCAGCTGATAGATGACCGCGTCCTGGTACCACAACAGATCGCTGCGATCGATCATCGCCGAAAACCCTCTCGAGGCCGCGGGGAGGTCACGTCGGCAGACCGGGTGGCACGATCCGCCAGATCGCGCAAGGGTTGATCTGCGGATCGAGCCAGACCTGCTGCATCTTGCCGTGCCAGGTGAAGCCGTGGCCCGAGAACAGGTCCTCGACCGCGACGCTCGCCCAGTCGGGCAACGCCAGCTCCCACAGCGGCACCTCGAACTGGCAGCTCTGGGCGTGGTGCGGGTCGAGGTTGACCGCGATCAGGATCACGTTGTCCTTGGCCGCGGTCATCTTGCCGTACAGCAGGACCTGGTCGTTCCAGGCATTGTAGAAGCGCAGGTTGCTGAACTCCTGCAGCGCCGGGTTCTCGCGCCGGATCTGGTTCAGCCGGGCGACGTAGGCGCGGATGTGGCCGGGGCGGTCGTAGTCCCAGACCTTGATCTCGTACTTCTCGGAATCGAGATAGTCCTCCTTGCCCGGGATCGGCGTGCCCTCGCACAGCTCGTAGCCGTTGTAGACGCCGTAGACGGTCGAGAGCGTCGCCGCCAGCACCAGCCGGCTCTGGAAGCCGGCGCGGCCGCTGGTCTGCAGGAACACCGGGTTGATGTCCGGCGTGTTGGCGAAGAAGTTCGGCCGCATGTACTCCCTGGGCTCGTCCTGGGTCAGCTCGGTCAGGTATTCGGTGAGCTCGGCCTTGGTGTTGCGCCAGGTGAAATAGGAATAGGACTGGGTGAACCCGACCTTGGCGAGCTCGCGCATCATCTTGGGCCGGGTGAAGGCCTCGGCGAGGAAGATCGCATCGGGGTGGCGGTCGAGCACCTCGCGGATCAGCCATTCCCAGAACGGCACCGGCTTGGTGTGCGGATTGTCGACCCGGAAGATCTTGACCCCCTGGTCGATCCAGAACAGGACGACGTCGCGCAGGGCATACCAGAGCGCGGGCAGCGCATCGCGATAGAAGTGGACGTTGACGATGTCCTCGTACTTCTTGGGCGGGTTCTCGGCGTATTTGATCGTGCCGTCGGGCCGCCAGTCGAACCAGTCGGGATGCTGCTTGATCCAGGGATGATCGGGCGAGCACTGGATCGCGAAGTCGAGGGCGATCTCGAGGCCGTGGGCGTGCGCCGCCGCGACCAGCCGGCGGAAGTCCTCGAAGCTGCCGAGCTCGGGGTGCAGCGCGTCGTGGCCGCCTTCGGCGCTGCCGATCGCATAGGGGCTGCCGGGATCGTCGGCGGCCGGGGTCAGGGTGTTGTTGCGACCCTTGCGGTTGACCCGGCCGATCGGATGGATCGGGGTGAAGTAGAGGACGTCGAAGCCTAAGTCCCGGACATAGGGCAGGCGCTTGATGACGTCGTCGAAGGTGCCATGGCGCCGGACATCGCCGCTCTGCGATCTCGGGAACAGCTCGTACCAGGCGGCGAACTTGGCGGCCGGCCGGTCGACCAGGACCTCGAGCTCGGCCTTGTAGCGCGACGCGTTGGTGCGCAGGCCGGCCCGGCGCATGAGGTCGCGCACGCTCTCGCCGAGCAGGATCTGGAGCAGCCGGCCATGGTCGTCCCGGTGCGCCTTCAGCTCCGCCAGCAGCGCCGTCAGCGCCTTCTGGCCCTCGCCCTTGGCCTGGGCGTGGGTGCGCTCGATCAGCTCGTGGCCCTCGATCAGCTCGAGGCCGACGTTGAGGCCGGCATCGTGCTTCTTCATGATCTCGGCGCGCCAGCTCTCGAACAGGTCGCGCCAGGCCTCGATCGTGTACTGGTAGCGGGCGTTGCGGGTGACCGGGAACTGGCCGCCCCAGCGGTCGTTGTCGACCAGGCTCAGCGGCGCCTCGCGCCAGTCCGGCTCGTCCTGGGCGCGGTAGCGGATGCAGGCGGCGATCTTGTCGTGGCCGTCGCAGAAGATGTCGGCCTCGACCTCGACGACGTCGCCGACCACCCGCTTGATCGCGTGCCGGCCGCCGTCGAGCTCGGGCTCGAGCCGCTCGATCACGACCCGGTTGGCGGCGAGCGCCTTGAGGCGCCGCTCGCTCGCCTCGGCGAGCGCCTTGGCGCTCCGGGACGGGGCCCGGCGCAGCGCCGCCGCCCGGCTGCAGAACACGCGTAGCTGCAAGGGCTCGAGGGTGACCGGCCGGCCCGGCTCGAAGGCGACCGGCGTCGCCGCCGGGGTCACGTCCTCGAACTCGCTGATCCGGCCCCCGGCCTGGCCGAGCAGCGGGCCCGGATCGACGCCCCAGGCGCGCCCGGGGTCGGGGTTGATCAGGACGATGGTCGCATCCTCGGACGACGGCAGATCGCCGCCCGAGAGCCGGAGCAGCCCGACCACCGGGCTGTGGGGGGCGGTGATCTTCCTCTGCGCGCCCTCGACGTTGAGCGCCGGGCTGGCCGCGCGCATGGCGTTGACCGCGCTTATGAACCCGGTGAGATCGATCCGCGGCTCGGCGGTCTCCCAGGCCCAGTCGCCGGGCCGGCTCGCGACCACGTCCATGCGCGTCCGGCAGCCGTACTCGTAGCCCATCGGCATCAGCACGCCGGTCGAGAAGGTCGCGGCGAACAGGTAGCGGAGCCGGTAGTGCCGCTCGAGCACCGCGGGCTCCGGGTCGCCGAGCTCGATCGCGAGCCGCTCGGTGTCGTGACTCTCGGGGAAGGCGACGGTCGGCGCGATCTGGCGGTAGAGGTCGTACTGCTCGAGCAGCCAGGGGGCCCGGAAGTCCCACCATTTGGAGCTGTTGAAGAGATAGTCGAAGCCCGCGCCCTCGAGCCCCAGGACCTGGTCCGGCGTGCAGCCGAGGGTCTCGGCGAAGAACCGGCAGTCCGGGTCGATCGCCTTGGCCTGGGCGATCAGGGGCTGCCAGACCCCGAGCGGCACCTGATAGGCGGCATCGCAGCGGAAGCCCTTGAAGCCGAGCTTCAGGTGCTGGCGCACCAGCTCGACCCAGCAGGCGATCAGCGCCGGCCGGTGGCGCGGGTCGTCGTAGTCGATCTCGGCGAGATCGCCCCAGACCGTGAATTTGCGCGGATCGACCGGATCGACCGCGCGCGGCGAGCGCAGCTCGCCGGCCGCCTCACGCTTGAACCACTCGGGGTGCTGCTCGACCAGGAGCGCATCCTTGGCGGTATGGTTGATCACCAGGTCCATCATCACCTGGATGCCGCGTCGGGAGGCAGCCTTGGTGAAGCCGCCGAGCAGCTTGGCGGGCGCGCCGCCGTCCTGCAGCAGCGGGTGCAACCGGTGGAAATCCTTGACCGCGTACAGGCTGCCGGAGAAGCCCGGGTAGTGAAACGGGTTGACGTAGATCCAGTCGAAGCCCATCAGGGCGATGCGCTCGAGATGGCTGCTCCACGCCGGCACCGGCCCGGCGAGCAGCGGGAAGAGGTTGTAGATCCTGGGTCCAGTCATGGCCAAACTCTGCCTGATGCAGCGGCCGCCGCGGCGACGTGGGAGGGATCTCGGCTCGACGGGTGCGAGCTTAGCAGTTGAACGAGCCGGCGCCAACAGTCCCCCTGGTTTGGCTCCGGGCGGCATCGGCCACCGGCCGTTGGGCGGATTTGCGCCAAGCCGCTTCGGGCCTATGTAGAGGTCTCAATCCTGAAACCCAGGGAGAGTGGCGTGAAAGTGACCCGATTGGACCGGATTCCGCTGGTCTGGGAGCGCGAGCCGGAGCTTCGCGCCCGGCTCGCCGGCAGGACGCCTGCGGTGTTCCTCGACTACGACGGCACGCTGACCCCGATCGTCGAGGACTACAACCGGGCGTTCCTTCCGGACGCGACGCGCGCGACGATCGCGGCGCTCGCCCGCCGCTGCCCGGTCGCGATCGTCAGCGGCCGCGACCTGGCCACGACGCGTCGTCTGATCGGGCTCGATGCCCTCTATTATGCCGGCAGCCACGGCTTCGAGATCGGCGGCCCGAAGGGTTGGCACGACGCGCTCGAGAAGGGGGTCGAGGCGCTGCCCGAGCTCGACCTCGCCGAGCGCGAGCTGCGGGAGGCCGTTCGCGACATCGAGGGTCACGCGGTCGAGCGCAAGCGGTTCTCGATCGCGATCCACTACCGGCGGGTCGCCGCCGCCGAGGTCGGCCGGCTGGAGCAGGCCGTGGCGCGGGTCGCGGCCCGCCACCCGCGGCTTCGCCGGGGCCAGGGCAAGAAGGTCCTGCGCCTGCAGCCCGACCTCGACTGGGACAAGGGCCACGCGGTCCTCTGGCTGCTCGCCCGCCTCGACCTCGACCGGCCTGAGGTCCTGCCGGTCTACATCGGCGACGACGTCACCGACGAGGATGCGCTCGAAGCACTCCGCGAGCGCGGCGTCGGGATCGTGGTCCAGGGCGAGGACGCCGCCCGCCCGACCGCGGCGCGCTATGCGCTCGCCGATCCGGAGGATGTGCGGCGCTTTCTCGAGTGGCTGCTCGCGCGCGCCCCGGAGGGACGGCCATGACCGGGTGGTCGCTGGTCTACGAGGACTACGAGCCGGCGAACGAAGGCCGGCGCGAGGCGCTGTGCGCGCTCGGCAACGGCTATGTCGTCAGCCGCGGTGCCGCCCCGGACTGCGTCGCCGACGGCGTCCACTACCCCGGCAGCTATCTCGCCGGCGGCTACAACCGCCTGGTCACCGAGATCGAGGGCCGCGTGATCGAGAATGAGGACCTGGTCAACCTGCCCAACTGGCTGCCGCTCGCGATCCGGATCGAGGACGGCGACTGGCTGACCCCGGACACGGTCGAGCTGCTGAGCTACCGGCAGGAGCTGAACCTCCAGGAGAGCGTCCTGGAGCGCCACCTGCGCTTCCGGGACGGCCAGGGCCGGACCACCCGCTGGCAGGAGCGCCGCCTGGTCAGCATGGCGGACCGCCACCTGGCCGCGATCGCCCTCGAGGTCACGGCCGAGGACTGGTCCGGGCACCTGACCTTGCGCAGCGCGCTCGACGGCCGGGTGATCAACGACGGCGTCGCCCGCTATCGGGATCTGGGCAGCCGCCACCTCGAACCGGTCGCGACCAGCGAGCTCGACGGCCACACGATCTTTCTCCAGAGCCGGTTCACTCAGGCCCGGCTCGAGGTCGCGCTCGCGGCTCGAACCCATCTGTTCGTCAACGGCGAGCCGGCGAGCCCGGCCCGGCGGACCGGGCAGACCCCGGACCTGATCGCCCAGGAGATCTCGCTGGACCTGCAGGCCGGCGACCGGCTCCTGGCCGAGAAGGTGGTCGCCCTGTTCAGCTCGCGCGATCGGACGGTCTCGGAAGCCGGGCTCGCGGCCCGCCAGGCGGTCGCCCGGGCGCCGGGCTTCGAGCCGCTGCTGGCGGCGCACCGGCTCGCCTGGCGCCACCTCTGGGAGCAGTGCGACATCGGCATCGAGACCGGCTACGACCACGACACCGTGATGAAGGTGCGGCTCAACATCCAGCATCTGTTGCAGACCGTCTCCTTCCACAGCATCGATCTGGACGTCGGCGTGCCGCCCCGGGGCTGGCATGGCGAGGCCTATCGCGGCCACATCTTCTGGGACGAGGTGTTCATCTTTCCCTATCTGACCTTCCGCCTGCCGGCGCTCACCCGGGCGCTCCTGCTCTACCGCTACCGGCGGCTGCCGGAAGCGCGCCGGGCGGCGCAGGCGGCGGGCCATCGCGGCGCCATGTTCCCCTGGCAGAGCGGCAGCAGCGGGCGCGAGGAGAACCAGCGCCTCCACCTCAACCCGAGATCGCGGCACTGGGTCCCCGACGTCACCCACCGCCAGCGGCACATCAGCGCCGCGATCGCCTACAACGTCTGGCACTACTACGAGATCACCGACGACCACGAGTTCCTGTATTTCTACGGCGCCGAGCTGCTGGTCGAGATCGCCCGCTTCTGGGCGAGCATCGCGACCTACGACGAACGGCTCGACCGCTACGAGATCAAGGGCGTGATGGGCCCGGACGAGTTCCACACCGCCTATCCGGGCGCCGATCCCGAGACCGCGGGCGGCCTCGACAACAACGCCTACACCAACCTGATGGCGGCCTGGGTCCTGATCCGCGGCCAGGACGCGCTGGACGCCCTGCCCGACGAGCGGCGGCGCCAGCTGTGCGAGCAGATCGGCATCGGGCCAGCCGAGATCGAGCGCTGGGACGAGGTCAGCCGCAAGCTCAAGATTCCGTTCCACGATGGCGGCATCATCAGCCAGTTCGATGGCTACGAGACGCTCCTGGAGCTCGACTGGGCGAGGCTCAAGGCGACCCACGGCAACATCCAGCGGCTCGACCGGATCCTCGAGGCCGAGGGCGACGCGGTCAACCGCTACCAGGCCTCCAAGCAGGCCGACGTGCTGATGCTGTTCTACCTGTTCTCGGCCGACGAGCTGGCGCAGCTGTTCGAGCGGCTGGGCTACCCGTTCGAGCGCGACCAGATCCCGCGCACCATCGACTACTACATCGACCGCACCTCGCACGGCTCGACGCTCAGCTGGGTGGTCGACTCCTGGGTCCTGGCACGGGCCACCCGGCCGGGCTCCTGGGAGATGTTCTGCCAGGCGGTCGGTGCCGACGTCAGCGACATCCAGGGCGGCACGACCGCCGAGGGCATCCATCTCGGCGCCATGGCCGGCGCGGTCGACATCCTGCAGCGCTGCTTCACCGGGATCGAGCCCAGGGGCGGCGTCCTGCACTTCAATCCGAGCCTGCCCGAGCAGCTCGACCGGTTGACCATGCGGGTCCGCTACCGGCGCCAGGTGCTGGACGTCGAGGTCGACCGGGCGGTCCTCAAGATCACCAGCCGGCGGTTCACGGCGCTCCCGATCACGGTCGCCTACCGCGGCCAGTTCCGCGAGCTGAGCCCGGGCGACAGCTACAGCTTCCGCCTGATCCGGCCGCCGCGGACCGGCGCCATCTGCGCACCGCGGCGGCGGTTGACCGAGACCCCGGCGCCCGCCGCCGCCGGACCGACCTGAGCGGGTCGACCTGAACGCCGCGCTCAGGGCAGCTTGGCGTCGAGCTCGCGGCAGCTGTGCAGGACGATCGGGCCGGCCAGGCTGTCCTTGGTGGCGGCGACGAAGTCGGCGACCGCCTGCGACTGGTTGTGGAGGGTCATGGCCGCTTGGTCGCGAAAGCGCTCGAAGGTCGTGAACACGGTGGGGTCGTCCCGATCCTGGCTCACGAAGTAAGCGATCGTCCCGGGCTCGCCCGCCTTGACCGCCGCGATCACCGCCCTGAGCGCCCGCTCGACGATCTGCTCCCGACCCGCCTTGGCGCGGATCACCGCCGTGATGGTTAACATCGCTTCCTCCTTCCCCTGGATGCTCAGGCGGCGCCGATGAACTCGCTGACCATGGCCGGGTCCTCGAGTTCGGCCGGCTGGACCTCGCGGACGATCCGGCCCTTTTGGATGATCAGCACCCGGTCCGAGAGCGCCTTGATGAAATCGAGGTTCTGCTCGACCAGGATCGTGGTCAGCCGATGCCTCTGCCTGAGCCCGGCGAGCTTGTCGGCGATCAGCTCGATCACCGAGGGTTGGATGCCCTCGGTCGGCTCGTCGAGCAGGAGCAGGCGCGGCGCCTGGACCAGGCAGCGGGCGAGCGCCAGGAGCTGCTGCTCGCCGCCGGAGAGCGCGCCGCCCGCCCGGTCCAGGAGCGGCTTCAGGCGCGGGAATTCTTCCAGGACCCTCTCAATCGCGTCGGGCTCGCCCCGGCCCTTGGCGGCCACGGCGAAGCGGAGGTTGTCGAGGACCGAAAGCGCCGGAAAAATCTCGCGGCCTTGCGGCACGTAGCCGAGCCCGCGGCGGGTCCGCTGGTGGCTCGGCAGGCGGGTGATGTCCTCGCCGTCGAGCCGCACCCGGCCGGCACTCGCCGGCAGGATGCCCGCGAGCGCCTTCAGAAGTGTGGTCTTGCCCATGCCGTTGTGGCCGAGGATGCCGATGAACTCGCCCTCGCTGACCCTGAAGCTGATCCCCGCCAACACCGGGATGGTGCCGTAGCCGGCGTGTAGATCGAGCGCCTCGAGCATCAAGAGGCGACGCTCTGGCGGCCGAGATAGACGTTGCGCACGACCGGATCGGCGACCACCCGCTCGAAGGTGTCCTCGAGCAGGATGGCGCCCTCGTGGAAGACCGTGACCTTGTGCGCGATCTGGCGGATGAACTGCATGTCATGCTCGACCACGATCAGCGTGGCGCTGCGGTTGACCTCGCGGATCAGCGCGGCGGTCCGCCGGGTCTCCTCGATGGTCATCCCGGCCGAGGGCTCGTCGAGCAGGACGAGCTTCGGCTCGCGCGCGACCACCATGGCGATCTCGACCCACTGCCGCTGGCCGTGGGCGAGGGTCCCGACCGGCGTGTCCAGCAGTTGCACGAGGCCGAGGCGGTCGGCGAGCTCCTGCGCGCGCTCCCCGGCCTGGCGCCGGGCGTGGCTCGAGCTCGCGGCGAGATAGAGGTTCTCGAATACGGAAAGGCCGTTGAAGACGTCCTGGACCTGGTTCTTGATGCCGATCCCGAGCCGGCCGATCTCGTGCGGCGCGGCGTTCGTGACGTCCTCGCCCTCGAACAGGATCGCGCCTGCGGACGGCCTGATCTGACCGGTCAGCAGCTTGAAGAAGGTGCTCTTGCCGGCGCCGTTGGGGCCGATCAGGCAGCGCAGCTCGCCCCGCTCGAGGCCGAAGCTGACGCTGGCCAGCGCGCGCACGCCGCCGAAGCGTTTTTCCAGACCGCGGGTCTCGAGGATCAGATCGGCGCTCATCGCCCGGCCCGGCTCCTGCGCCGCAGGACGCGGCCGAGCAGCAGGCCGAGCGAGGGCACCAGTCCCTCGCGGAACACCAGCACGAACAGCATCAGCACGAGGCCCAGCACGAGCGTCACCTGGCCGACGCCGATCGTGCCGAGCCTGAGGGTCAGATGCTGGACCAGCGCGGTGCCGACGATCGGACCGATCAGGGTCGACTTGCCGCCGACGATCACCCAGATCACGACCTGGGCCGCCTGATTGAGGTTGAACATCTCGGGCGCCACGAAGTTGCCCCAGACGGCGTAGAGCACGCCGGAGAGGGCGGCGATCCCGGCCGCGAGCACGAAGGCCGCGAGCTTGTAGCGCCGGCTGTCGTAGCCCAGGAGCTCGATCCGGCGCTGGTTCTCGCGGATGCCGACCAGCACCCGGCCGAAGTGGGTCGTGAGCAGGAGCCGCAGGCCGACGTAGACCAGGACCAGGAGCGCGATCGAGAGATAGAGCACGCCATCCACGAACAGCTCGGTCGAAGAATCCCAGGGCAGCCGCAGCGAGGGCACGCTCGGGATGCCGTTCTGGCCGTTCAGGCGGACGCTGCCGATGACGTATTCGGGCCCCGAGGTCGAGCGGATGCCCTTCTCCAGGATCAGGGTCACGACGAGGGTGATGACCGAGAGATAGATGTCGCTGACCAGGCCGTAGATCATGAAATAACCGAGCACCGCCGCGAACAGCATCGCCACCAGGATCGCGGCGAGCGCCGGCCAGGTGGTGGTGTCGAAGTTGAGCGCCAGGACCGCATAGGCGTAGCCGCCGAGCCCGAAGAACGCGGTCTGGCCGAAGCTCAGGATGCCGACGTAGCCCCAGAGAAAGCTCATGCTGAGCGCGAGCAGCGCCAGGATCAGGATGATCGCGAGATCGAGCTGCTGGGCGATGTCGATCCGGGGCACAAGCCAGAGCAGGAAGGCCGCGGCCAGCGCGACCGCGAGCCACCACCACCAGGGCGGAGCGGCCGAGGGCGGCGTCATGCCGGGGATGCGCGCTGTCATCGCCAGCGCGATCCGGACGCCATCATGTCGGCCGGCCCGCTCTCATCGGCGGCGAGATCCAGGCGGTGTCGCGTTGGCGGGGCTGCTCTCATCGGCTGCACGGTCAGCGGGGGATCGACTGCTCTCATCGGCGACGGACCGCGCGGGACGGCACCATTTCGCCTGGTCGAGGACGGACCGGAATCTCCGTGTCCGGTTAACCGCTGGTTAACCATCGACCGCTAGCCTGTTTCCCGGATGGTCCATGCGACCGTAGGAATCCGTTCGCAGCCTGGAAAACCGGGCGCGGATTCCCACGGTCGCATGGACCATCCGAACAAAGCATTGACGCGCAGAGGTTAAGCTTTGGTTAACGTCTCCAGCCTCGCCTCGAGAGCCCGGCAGTGTGACTGGCCATGACAGGAGCGGCAAGCGCATCGATCCCGCCTTAAAGCCCCTGCCGCAGCCGGCCGGTGATGCCGAGCGGCAACAGCCGGAGCAGCAGGATCGCGACCAGAAGTACGGAAATCTCGCCGACCACCGAGCTGAACCGGAAGCTCACGATGCCGTCGATCGCGCCGAACAGCGACGCGGCCGAGATCGTGCCGAGCAGCGGCAGCGGTCCGCCCGCGATCACCGTGATGAAGGCCTTGGCCACGAAGAACACGCCCATGGTCGGGGCAACGCCGGTGATCGGCACGAGCACGGCGCCGGCGAGCCCGGTCAGCGCCGAGCCGAGGCCGAAGGTCAGCATGTAGATGCGCTCGCGCGGCACCCCGAGCGCGCTCGCCATCTCCGGGTTCTGCATCGTGCCGCGCACCAGGAGGCCGAAGGTCGTGAAGCGGAGCAGGGCGAAGGTCGCCGCCAGCATCAAGAGCGCGATGCCGATCAGGATCAGGTTGTAGAGCGAGATCGAGACCCCCGCGACCGCGACATTGCCGAGGGCTGCCCCGACGCTCTCGGCCTGCGGCCCGAACAGCGTCGTGATGCCGCCGACCAGAAACAGCGACAGCCCCCAGGTCGCGAGCAAAGTGTCGACGATCCGGCCATAGAGCCAGCGGATGATCAGCCGCTCGACCAGGATGCCGAACAGCCCGACCGCGAGCGCGGCCAGAAGGAACGCGAGCCAGAGCGGCACGCCCCGGTTCGAGGACAGCGCACAGACGTAGGCGCCGAGCATGATGAACTCGCCCTGGGCGAGGTTGATCACCCGCATCAGGCCGAAGATGACCGCGAGTCCGAGGCTGATCAGCACGAACAGCCCGATCGAGAACAGCGCCAGATAGAGGCTGTTGACGACCTCCGGCACGGCGCGCGGGGCTCCCCGGCGGTCAGCCGGCCGGATGCCGCGGGGACCGGCCGCGGGCGTCCGGCCCCCGATGCCTCGAACCTGCGGTCAAATCTGCGGCTCGTATTGCTTCGTGTCGTTCGGGTTCTTGTCCAGGTCGCAGACCAGCTGGGTGTCGCGGGGCGGGCGCTGCGGGAACGATTTGATCACATCGAACGTGCCGGCCCGGTTGCCGACCACGATGTGGATGTCCATCGTCGTGTGCTGGGTCTTGCCGTCGATCGTGTACAGGCCGCCCGCACCCTCGAACTTGACGCCGCCTTTGGCGAGCGCCCCGATCACCGCGTCCGGGGCGGCATCGCCCGCCTGCCTGACCGCCTCGGCCCAGAGCATCAGCCCGCGATAGCCGTATTCGCCGTACTCGCCGACGTATTCCTTCTCGCCGGTGTAGTCCTGGTACTTCTTGACGAACGCCTTGGCGGCGTCGGTCGGCAGGTCGTCGACGAACGAGGTCGCGATGACGATGCCCTCGCGCTCGTCCGGGGACAGCTGGGTGTTCTCGCGGCCGACGCCATAAGTGGTCGAGGCCAGCATCAGGTTCTTCTTGCCGATGGTCGCCTCGAACTGGCGGTAGAAGGCGATATGCGCCCCGCCGACCAGCACCGACCAGACCACGTCCGGCTTGTTCTCCTGGATGCGGCTGATCGCCGGCGCGAAATTGGTGACGTCGAGCGGGAAGAACTCGACCGCGACCGCCTCGCCGCCCGCCTCGCCCAGAAGCTTCTGCATCCACTTCGAGGTGATCTGGCCGTAGTTGTAGTCGGCGGCGAGCACGTAGCCTTTCTTCTTCCCTTTCTCCTTGACGACGTAGTCGACCAGGGGCTCGAGCTGCTGCGCCGGCACCATGCCGGTGCTGACATGGCGGCGGTCGCAGACACCACCTTCATACAAGGAGTTATAAAAAAGCAGGTTCTTGTACTTGTCGACGATCGGGCGCATGACCTCGCGCGAGCTCGAGGTGATGCCGCCGTGGATCACGCTCACCTTGTCGCGCACGACCGCCTGGGTCGCATATTGCGAGTTGAACTGGTTATTGGACTGGCTGTCATAGAAGAAGAGCTCGAGGGGCCGGCCGAGCAGCCCGCCCGCCTGGTTGAGCTCGTCGACCGCCATCGCCAGCGCCTTGATCTGCTTCAGGCTGTAGATGTTGAGCCCGCCGGTCTGATCGAGGATGTTGCCGACCCGGATCGGCTCCGCGGCGGCGAGCCCGGCGCGCTCGAGCAGCGCCTGGGTGCTGGCGAAGGCGAGCGTGCCGCCTGCCACCTGGGTGAATTGCCTGCGGCTCAGTCTCATGGCGGTGCCCCCGTTGTTCTTGGTTCAAGCCGAACCGTCAGCCGGGCTTCAGGCGCTCGAGCGCAGAGCCCCGAGGTCCCGAGATCTCCCCTGGGGTCGGTTATGACGGCGCGCTTGCGGCGATGCAAGGCCCGCGCGTCCTGCCGAAGAGCGGGGCTTTTCGCCCCGGATCGGCCGCTCACCGATAGGAAGCCGGCGGGCGCTCTGCTAGGCTCGGCCGGCCATGAGCACGATCGATCTGATCGACGTCGCCAAGCGCTACGGCCCGGTGGTCGCGGTCGAGGAGATCGACCTCGCCGTCGCCCAGGGCGAGTTCGTGACCGTGCTCGGCCCGAGCGGCTCGGGCAAGACCACGCTGCTCACCATGATCGCCGGCCTGAGCGCGCCCTCGGCCGGCCGGATCGAGATCGGCGGCCGCGACGTCACCTGGCTGCCGGCGGCGCGGCGCAACGTCGGCCTGGTGTTCCAGAGCTACGCCCTGTTCCCGCACATGTCGGTCGAGGCCAACATCGCCTTTCCGCTCAGCGTGCGCGGCCTCGCCAGAGCCGAGACCGACCGGCGCGTGCAGGACGCGCTCCGCCTGGTGCGCCTCGAGGGCTTCGAGGGCCGCCGGCCCAGCCAGCTCTCGGGCGGCCAGCAGCAGCGGGTGGCGCTCGCCCGCGCCTTCGTGTTCTCGCCGGAAATCCTGCTCCTCGACGAGCCGCTCGGCGCCCTCGACCGCAAGCTCCGCGAGCAGCTCCAGGTCGAGCTCCGCCAGCTCCAGCGCTCGCTCGGCATCACGACCATCCTGGTCACCCACGACCAGGAAGAGGCGCTTTCGCTGTCCGACCGGATCGTGGTCCTGGACGAGGGCCGGGTGCAGCAGATCGCGACCCCCGAGGACGCCTACCTCCGACCCGCCAACCGCTTCGTCGCCGACTTCCTCGGCACCGCCAACCGCTTCGAGGGTGTTTTCCACAAGGACGCGGGCGGCTGTTTTCTCCACCTCGCCGACGGCGCCCGGATGCCCTGCGCCGATCCCGGGCCTGTCACCCGGCCAAAGGGCGACCGCGATCGTCCGCCCCGAACGGGTCCGGATCGAGCCGGCAGGCACCTCCGGGACCAACGGCGTCGGCCTGCACGCGACGGTCAGCGACGTGATCTACCTCGGCCAGTCGCTCCGCTACCACCTCGAGCTGCGCCCGGACACGGCCGTGATCGCGACCTCGGCCGACCACGGCACGCGCTTCGCCCCGGGCACCGCCGTCCGCCTCACCTGGCGCCCGGACGACGTCTGGCTGATCCCCGACTAACGGCCGTCCTCGACCGCCTCCTCATCATCGACCAGGCCGTGCCGGTTCAACGGATACCAGTCGTGGCTGACGATCTCGTCGAGACTGTAGGAGCAGACCGTCGGCAGCGCCTTCGCCGCCTCGCGCTCGCCGTGCTTGTCGAGCCCGAGGGCGGCATCGCGCCGCCCGCGCCCGAACAGCTTCCCAAGCTCAGCCTCCACGTCCGGCCGCATGCTCGCCGTCAGGTGATCCTCGACCTCGTCGCGGGCCTGCACGATCGAGTACCGCCAGTCCGCCCGGGGCGGCTTCGAGGGCGAATATTCGAGCTTCAGCAGATGCTCGATGATCCGCCGTACCTGGCTGCGCACCATGTTCAGCTCGCTCCGGCCCAAGCTCTCGACCTCCTCGGCCAGATTTTCCAGATCGAGCGTGCTGTTCACCCGCGCCGCCGCCAGCGCCCGCAGCTTCGCCGCCTGCTCCTTGGTCCAGGCGTAGTAGTCGCTCTCGTACAGCGAGCGTTCGAGCACCTTGGCCATTGGTGGGCACCTTCATGGTTGCGGCGCAGACATTCTAGCTCATTTCGTCCGTACACGCGAAAAACACGATCCGTGGGCTGGCGAGTGAACGCGCCACTATGGCCGACGGGTAACTCGAATCCGGCTGCCCTTGACGGTGACGACCGCGCGGGAGAGCTCCGCTTCCGTATGATCGGCGAGGATCTGCGCCAGCAGGTCGATGCGCCTCGTCGCCGGCACGTCCGGCAGGCGGATCAGGCCAGCGTGGGCCTGGGCACGGACATGGATCAGGGCGCCGAAGTCGGTGTCGATCGTGACCAGAATGCGCTTCTCATCCGCGGCCCGGCGGAGCAAAGCCGCATCGCCCGGATCGCCGCCCGGGGCTCTCACCTCCAGCACGTCATGCCCCTGACCCCGCAGCCAGTCCGCCAGACGGCGACCGGCGCAGCGGTCGACCAGGAATTTCAAGCAGACGTCACCCTCACGGCGTCGAGGCTCTCGTCGGCGATCGCGGCATGCGCGTAGGCCAGACAGGCCCTGATGTCGTCCGCTTCCAGCTCGGGATAGTCATCCAGAATCGCCTCGATCGTCTGACCTTGCGCCAGGAGGCTCAGGATCAGCTCGACCGAGATCCGCATCCCGCGCACGATCGGCTTGCCGCCGAAGATCGCGGGATCGGCGCTGATCCGGTTCAACAACGTCTCGTCGTGCATGGCGCTCCGCCGGAACGAGTCAGCTGCCGAAAGCATAACATGCGCCGTCGCCAGCGCCTATCGCCGGCAAGTGACCGGACGAAACGCTGGCCTGCTCAGCTCGGGTCGCGCTAGATAGAACCTGTCGCGATTGTCGGAACGATCGGGATTGAACCCTGTGGCTACGCAGGCAGGCGAGGCTGCACCGAGCGCCCCAGGTGCGCTCGATCAGCTGGAGCGGCTGATCGGACGCTTCGGCGCGATTGCGACCGTGCTGACGGCTATTGCCGGGTCGGCTGCCGCCCTGTGGACGCAGAGTCAGCCCGAGATCCGCTGGGGCGTGATCGGCCTTGCCGGGGTCGCACTCCTGTTCGTCGCGGTCGGCAAGGTGGTGATGCCCGCGATCGAGGCCAGGCGTCGGCGCAAGGTCATCGCGATCCCGGACGAGCGCCTGCGCCAGCCCACCACCTTTCGTCTCCGCCCCTACGACGAAGGCGACCATGCGAGCTTCGAGCGGCCCGACCAGGCGCACCACGAGACGCTCCGCTGGCTCGAGGCCGCGCGCGAGCCTTTCCTGTACCTCACCGGCTTCTCCGGCACCGGCAAGAGCTCGCTGCTGCACGCCTGGCTGATCCCCGAGCTCGCCGCCGCCGAGCCGCCGACCCGAACCGTGGTCGTGCGCAGCTACGCCGACCCGATCGCGCAGCTCATCGACGCGCTGACCCGGCCCGGCGTCATCTGGGACAAGCGCCCGCCCGCGACCGCCGACGCGCGCACCCTGCTCGAGCGCGCCGCCGACAAGGTCCGCCCCGGCCGGCTCCTGATCGCGATCGACCAGTTCGAGGAATGCCTGATCCTCCAGGACGACGCCGGCCGCGAGCACCTCGCCGAGCTGTTCCGGGCGCTCCGCGAACACCGGTCGCAGGGCTCGCCTTCCTGCTCGTGCTGCGGACCGACTACCTCGACTTCGACCAGCTCCGGGCGCTCGGCCTGCCCGAGGTCCGGAGCGACGGCAACTGGTACAACCTGAACGCGCTCGCGCGCGGCGACGCACGCGACGTGCTCGACCGCCGCCTCAAGCTCGACCCGGAGCTGCGCGAGAAGGTGCTGGACGAGGCGAGCGAGGTCGACGACCTGCCGGGCTACGTCCGGCCGATCACCCTCAACATGCTGGGTCTGGTGCTGCAGCAGTTCCGGGGTGGCGCGCTCGCGAAGACGGCGCCCGGCCGCCTGATCCACGACTACCTGCGCCAGGCGATCGCCAAGCCCGGGATCGATGCCCTGGCACCGCGGCTGCTCGCGGACATGATCACCGACAAGGGCACCAAGCGGCCGGCCGATCAGGCGGCGCTCGCGACCGCGACCGGCAGCACGCCCGGCTTCGTGCGCAAGACGCTCTTGCTGCTCGCGCAGGACGGGGTCGTGCGCGAGCTCGACGCCGAGCGCGGGATCTGGGAGGTCAGCCACGACTTCGTCGCCAGCCAACTCGGCCAGATCCTCCCGCGCCTGCGCCCCTCGCGCTTCCGCCGGCTGCAGACGAAGCTCGCGCCCGCAGCCCTGCTCGCCTGGCTGGTGCTGCTGCCGCTCCTGGCCTTCGCCGGCCCGGAGATCATGGAGCGGATCGCGCGAACGCGCTCTCCTATGAGGGCGTCTACACACCATGGTCGGAGGAGCTCGGCGGCTACGAGGTCGACTTCGGTCCGGCCAGGCACCCTGGCGCCTTCGCGCGCCTGCATGGCTGGCTGCGCTGGGTCCGCCCGATCCGCTCGGTGACGGTCGCGAACGACAAAGAGTTTATCGACCTGAAGCCCCTCTACGACGTCATCGACCCGGCCGAGCTCACCCAGCTCACGATCTCCAGCAACGCCGCGCTGGCGAAGATCGAGGGGCTGGCCGGCCTGGGCGCGCTCACCCAGCTCACGATCTCCGACAACGCGCGCTGGCGAGGATCGAGGGGCTGGCCGGCCTGGGCGCGCTCACCCAGCTCACGATCTCCTGACAACCGCAGCGCTGGCGAGGATCGAGGGGCTGGCCGGCCTGGGCGCGCTCACCCAGCTCAAGATCTCCGGCAACCGCCGCGCTGGCGAGGATCGAGGGGCTGGCCGGCCTGGGCGCGCTCACCCAGCTCACGATCTCCGGCAACCCCGCGCTGGCGAGGATCGAGGGGCTGGCCGGCCTGGGCGCGCTCACCCAGCTCAGGATCTCCGGCAACGCCGCGCTGGCGAGGATCGAGGGGCTGGCCGGCCTGGGCGCGCTCACCCAGCTCGAGATCTCCGGCAACGACGCGCTGGCGAGGATCGAGGGGCTGGCCGGCCTGGGCGCGCTCACCCAGCTCACGATCTCCAACAACGACGCGCTGGCGAGGATCGAGGGGCTGGCCGGCCTGGGCGCGCTCACCCAGCTCACGATCTACAACAACGACGCGCTGGCGAGGATCGAGGGGCTGGCCGATCTCAAGAAGGTCGAGGAGCTGCGGCTCGAAGGCGCGTTCCTGCCGGCGGCGCTGGCCGAGGTCGCGAAGCTGCCGGCGCTCCGCCGGCTCATGCTGCCCGTCGAGCTTCAGCGCAAGGGCGTCGGCCTCGATCGGCCCAAGGCGCTGCCGCCGGTCGAGATCCGCTACGCTGACCCAGATTCGCGTGCCTGGTGGGAGGACTGGAAGCCGGGCGGGTCGTAGTCGGGGGTCGCGTGTCGCCTGCGGCGCACGCTTCTGGCGCCTCCATGCGTCGGATTCGCAGCTCCAGCCAGCCCGGAGGCGCGGCCACCGACATGGGTCGACGATCAAATTTGCATTTCATCAACACTACAGTCATCCCCGCAACAATTGGCGTTGTCTTGGTCTTTATTGCCAGTTTGCCGGGAAAATTTGTCATAATCTGGTTGATCGGAGGTTGATCCGCATCAACCCGATTGATGCTACCGGATATACTTTGCTAAGATGCGCCACTTTTGAATCCTCGATGCGCCATGTCGGTCACACGGAAAACATATCATGCGCCACCTGCTGC
Organism: uncultured Alphaproteobacteria bacterium; assembly: GCA_963730195.1. Classification (GTDB taxonomy): domain Bacteria; phylum Pseudomonadota; class Alphaproteobacteria; order Geminicoccales; family Geminicoccaceae; genus DATAOG01. Next base: position 48,944 of record CAVSRN010000041.1, on the reverse strand, counting down.
CAGCCCTCGCCAACCACTGACGATCTAAATTAGTATGACCCGGATCAGTACTTGCCGTCATCTGACGTTTGAACCGATGCCTCCCGGCGATTCGACCGGGCGGTCGGCGCCGCACGACTGTCAATAACTGCTGCGGCGGTCCCTTTCCACCATCCGCGACCATGTCACGGGAAAGTTAACAAAAAGCTAACGCGGGCGGCGCCGGGGCGCGGCTCAGCTCACGAACCGCGGCATGATCAGGCGCGGCAGAAAAAGGATCAGGTCGGGGAAGAGGATCACCAGGAGGAGGACGGCGAGCATCGGGATCAGGATGATCGCGACGTCCTTCAAGGCCTTGAGCACCTGGATCTCGCCGATCGCGCAGGCGATCAGGAGGCAGAGGCCGTAGGGCGGCGTCACCAGGCCGAAGGCCAGCGAAATCACGCCGATGATCGCGAAGTGGATCGGGTGCATGCCGACCGACTGGGTGACCGGGAACAGCACCGTGCCGAGGATGATGATCGCCGGGATCGCATCGATGAACATGCCGATCAGCAGGAACGCGAACGCGGTCATCAGGCCGATGCCGGTAGGCCCAAGGCCCATCAGCTCGATCTGGTGGACCAGCGCGCGCGGGATCTGGAAGTAGGCGAGCGCCCAGCCGAAGGCGGAAGCGGTGCCGATGCAGAACAGGGAAATCGCGGCGAAGCGGGCCGAGTCGTAGAGGACGCGCGGCAACTCCTTGGGGGCGATCGAGCGGTAGACCAGGAGGCCGAGGCCCAGCGAGTAGAGGACCGCGATCACGGACGCCTCGGTCGGCGTGAAGAAGCCGCCGATGATGCCGCCGACGATGATCACCGGGGTCATCAGCGCGAGCAGCGCCTGGGCGAGCGCGCGGGCGAACTCGATCAGCGAGGAGCGGGCGTAGATCGGGTAGCCGTAGCGTTTGGCGTAGACGTAGACGGTCGCCATCATCGAGAGGCCGATCAGGAGGCCCGGGACCACGCCGGCGAGGAACAGGCCGCCGATCGAGACGCTCATCAGCCCGCCCCAGACGACCATCAGGATCGAGGGCGGGATGATCACCCCCATGACCGAGGAGCAGGCGGTGATCGCGACCGAGAAGGCGGTGTCGTAGCCCTGCTTCTTCATCTGCGGGATCAGGAGCGAGCCGATCCCGGCGGCATCCGCGGTCGAGGAGCCGGAGATGCCGGCGAACAGCATGCTGACCATGACGTTGATGTGGCCGAGCCCGCCCGGCAGATGGCCGACCACGGCCTGCGACAGGCGGACCAGGCGATCGGTGATGCCGGCCGAGTTCATCAGGTTGGCGGCCAGCAGGAAGAACGGCACCGCGAGCAGGATGAAGGAGTTGTAGGACTTGAACATCTGCTGCAGGAGCACGAACGGCGACAGGCGCGGGTCGATGAAGAAGACCGGGATGCAGGCGAGCCCGAGGGCGAAAGCGACCGGCACCCGCAGCACCACCAGCAGGCCGAACACCCCGAACAGGATCGCCGCGACCTCGCCCGGGCTCATGCGCAGGCCTCGAGGCCGGGATCGGGCGCGAGCGGCGGGGCGTTCATTCGACCTTCGGGATCTCGTGGACGGGCGGCGGCAGCTCGCCCCGGTAGATCCGAACATCCTCCAGGAACTTCTCCAAGAGGAACAACAGCATGGTGGCGCCGGTGAGCGGCCAGGCGATGTAGATCGTGAGCAGCGGCAGGCCTGCGATCTCGGACACCTGGATCGACCCGAACTTGGCGAACTGGTAGCCGTAGGTGACGAAGATCAGCGCGACCAGCAGCATCGCGAAGTGGACGAACAGCCGGAAGCCCGCCTCGACCTTGACACTTCCCTTCGGCAGCAGGTCGACGTCGAAATGGGTGCCGTCGCGGACCGCGATCATCGCCCCGACCATCACGATCCAGATGAAGCAGAAGCGGGCGATCTCCTCGGTCCAGATGTAGCGCGGCACCAGGCCCGTATAGCGCGACAGGATCTGCATGCTGACCGGCACGATCAGCCCGGTCATCAACAGGGTCAGCACCACCTGCAGCAGGCGATAGTAGGTGTCGAGGATTTTTTCGTACATCGGCGCTCGGCAATTGATGGGTGCCGGGCCGGCAGGGTACGCCGACCCGACACCCGTCGATTTCGGCTTTACTTGATCGCGTTGATCGCGTCGTAGACCTCGAGGGCGCCGAGGTCCTCGGCATAGGCGCGCTTGACCGGCTCGGCCAGCTCGAGCAGCTTGTCGCGCTCCTTGAACTCGACCAGGGTGAGCAGGCCGTCCTTCTCCATCTGGGCGAGCTTGGCGCTGTCCTCCGAGGATTCGATCTGGCGGCCGTAGGCGCCCGCCTCCTTGCCGGCCTTGACGATCGCCGCCTGCAGGTCCTCGGGCAGCTTGCGCAAGGTCTTGCCGGAGAAGCACAACGGGCGGACCGTGATCGCGTGCTGGGTGAGGTCGATATAGGGGCCGACCTCGTAGAACTTCATCTGCTGGACGCCGGCCGCCTCGTTCTCGGCGGCATCGATCACCCCGGTCTGCATGGCGTTGTAGACCTCGTCGTAGGCGATCACGGTCGGCGCCATCTCGATCGCCTCGAAGATCCGGGTCTGGATCGGCGCGCCCATCACCCGGATCGGCATGTTCTTGATGTCGTCGATGGTCGCGACCGGCTCCTTGGTGATCAGGTTGCGGGTGCCGCCGCCGGCATAGCCGATGATCTTGACGTCGGACTTGTCGTAGATCTCGTCGGCGATCGGCTTGAGCGCATCCGCCTCCATGACCTTGTTCCAGTGGTCGACGTCCCGGAACAGGAACGGCATGTCCATCAGGGGCGCCATCGGCGAGAACGTCGACATGTGCGAGGGCGCTACGATCGCATAGTCGACCGAGATGCCCTGGCTCATGTAGGCGAAATAGTCCTTCTCGAGGCCGAGCTCGCTGTTCTTGTGCAGGACGAACTCGAGCTGCTCCGGCCCCTTGTAGTACTGGCGGACCAGCTCCTCGAACTTGACCATGGTCTTGGTGAAGGCGTGATCGTCGTCGAACTGGCTGGCGCCGTTGAGGGTGATCGTGTCGGCGCTGGCGGCGCTCACCCCGAGCACGGCGACGGCCGCGGTCAACGCGACGCTGAAGCCTCGGATGCGATCGATCATGTCAGTCTCCCTGAGTTCTGCTTGCCATCAATCATAGCCGAGGCGGCCGCCGCTGGCTACCTTTCGGGGGCTCGGCCGTGGTCGACCGACCGCCGCCGGACCTGGAACCACTGGATCTGGAACGAGGAGACAGCCCATGGCTGGCTACATCATCGCCGAGGTCGAGGTGACCGACCCCGAGACCTACGCGACCTATCGCGCCCAGACCCCGGCCGTGATCGAGCGCTACGGCGGCCGCTTCATCGTCCGCGGCGGCGCTGCCGAGGTCCTGGAGGGCGACCGGCAGCCGGGCCGCCTGGTCGTGATCGAGTTCCCGGACGTGGCCGCCGCGAAGCGTTTCTACGAGTTGCCGGACTACCAGGCGATCATCGGCATCCGGCAACGTGCGGCGATCAGCCGGCTGCTCCTGGTCGAGGGCCATCCACCAACCTGATCCCGGCGGCAGGTCCTGGCTGGGCGCGCCTTGCAAATCTGCGTTACTCTGCTATATTAGTGCAGACCTGCAGGGAGCCCCGCGATGCGTGCATCCGCCGACGCCCTGGCTCGCCCGCTCGAGGGCGCGGCCGATCAGCATCGGCCCGCGCTCGCGGGCTTCTTCCGGATCATGGAGCTCTGGCGGGTCGGCAACCGCGAGGCGCGCCAGATCCTGGGCGCGCCGCCGGAGCGGACCTTCTATGAATGGAAGTCGGGCCGCCTGAAGCGCCTGCCGGCAGACGCGTTCCGGCGGATCGGCTACGTCGCCGGGATCTACAAGGCGCTGCAGATCCTGTACGCCGATCCGGCGCAGGCGGACCAATGGGTGCACCAGCCCAACCGCCACTTCGGCGATCAGACGCCGCTCGCGCGCATGGCCGCCGGCGACGTCACCGACCTCGCGGCGGTGCGCGCCTACCTCGATGCCGCCCGCGCTCCCTGGTCGTGAACCGAGGCTGCGCCGGGTCCGTTGGCCAGAAGCGACCCGGATCATCGCCTCGCGCCATCCGCCGATCGACCTGTTCGAGCGCGTCTCGACCGATCCCGCGGTCTGGGAGGCCCTGATCGCGGCCGAGACCCTGGTCAACCCGAGGGTCCGCGACGAGCTCGGCGAGATCCACCTGGTGCCGCCCGCGGACCGGGTCAGCGGGCCGGGCGCCAGCTACGTCATGGCGGCGTTCACCCATCTGAACCCGAAGGGCTCGCGCTTTTCCGACGGCTCCTACGGCGTCTACTACGCCGGGCGTGACTTCCGGACCGCGCTCCGCGAGACCGCCTGGCACTTCGCACGCTTCGCGACCGACAGCCGGGACGGGCCGCGCTACGAGGACATGCGCGTGCTGGTCGGGCGGATCGAGGCGCGCCTGCACGACGTCGCCAGCCTGCCGCCCGCGCTCGGAGCGACCATCCTCGACCCCGATTCCTACGGCGCCAGCCGGGCCTTCGCGGCCGCGCTCCGCGAGGCCGGCAGCCCGGGCCTGGTCTATCCGAGCGTGCGCGACCCGGGCGGCCGCTGCGCCGCCGTCTTCCGACCGACGGTGATCGGCCTCCCACGTCAGACCCGGCATCTGAAATACCATTGGGACGGCCGGCGCGTCGGCCGCTATTTCGACTACGCGACCGAACGCTGGCAGTCGGTCTGGTCGTGATCCGCCAGGGACCGGTCCGGCCTCAGCCCTGTACGGAAAAACCGCCGTCGACCGGGATCGCGGTGCCGGTGACGAAGTCCGAGGCGGGGCTGGCGAGGAACACCGCGATGCCGGCGAAGTCGTCCGGATCGCCCCAGCGGCCGGCCGGGGTGCGCGCGACGACCCGCTCTTCCAACCCGGGAATATCGCGCCGGCCCTGGACCGTGAGCGCGGTGTCGATCCAGCCCGGCAGGACCGCGTTGACCTGGATCCTGTCTTTGGCCCAGGCGCAGGCGAGCGCCCGGGTCAGCTGGACCATGCCGCCTTTGGTCGCGGCGTAGGGGGCGGTGAACGAGGCGCCGAAGATCGACATCATCGAGCCGATGTTGATGATCTTGCCGCCGCCGGCGTCGACCAGGGCGGGATAGGCCGCCTGGCAGCACATGAAGGCGCTGGTGAGGTTGGTCTCGAGGATCCGATGCCACTCCGCGAGCTCGTACTCCTGCGGCTGCTTCCTGACGGTGGTGCCGGCGTTGTTGACCAGGATGTCGAGCCGGCCGAAGTGGGCGAGCGTCGTCTGCACCAGGGCGCGGCAGGACGCCTCGCTGGTGACCTCGACCTCGACCGCGAGCGCCTTGGCGCCCAACGCCTCGAGCTCGGCGACTGCCTGGGCGCTCTTGTCGGGGTTGCGCGCCGCCACCACCACCGCCGCCCCGGCCGCCGCCAGGCCGCGCGCCATGCCGAGCCCGATGCCGCCGTTGCCGCCGGTGACGATCGCGACCCGGCCCGTCAGATCGAACAGCTTCATTCTGCCTTCCTCCGCCCCAGCCTCCAGCCACCCTTGCTAGCAAACACCGGCGCCCGCCGCAATCGCGTTGAATTGGTCTGCTTCTAACTTGATCCGGAGCGCATTGAATAGTTGAAGGCATGATCACCGATCTTGATCAAGTCGGTGATCTTAGAACAATTCCAGTTCTAGAGATGTCGTCCTTCGCTTTACTTTGGATGATCGCGCTGCTACAAGTGATGTCGGCGACCAGGCGGCGACGGCGGCCGGGCGTGCACCATCGAGACGAGCGAGGGCAGGATGACCGAGAACATCGATCGCCGAGCGGTACCGGCGGGCGCGGCGGACCAGGATCAGCGGGCGCTCCCGGCCCCGACCCGGGTCAAGGTCTGGACCGGGCTTGGCACCGCGCTGTTGACCGGCGCCGCGCTCTCCCTGCTGCCCCATGCCGCCCCGGCGGGCGCGCTCGGCAAGCTCGTCAAGCCCGGCGTCGGCGCGCCGTCGCTGATCCAGCTCGCTGCCGGCGACGAGGGTGGTGAGGGCGGCGAGGGCGCCAAGACGGACGACCTCGGCGCCGACGACGTCGCCTGGCTGACCCAACTCGGACTGATGCGCGGCCATCTCGAGGTCGGCATGGACCTCTACCGGCAGGGCGAGCAGGCAGCCGCCGCGGCCCACATCGGCCATCCGCTCGAGGAGCTCTACCGTGGGCTCGAGCCGGCGATCGGCGAGCGCAGCGTGGCCGGTTTCGAGGCGCCGCTCGAGGCCCTCGAGAAAGCGGTCGCGGACCGAGCGCCGCTCGACCGGGTCGAGGCTGCCTGGCGGGACGCGCTGAGCGCGATCGCGGGCGCCGAGGCGGCGGTGCCCGCGGCCGAGCGCCAGGCGCTGCCGACCCGGTTCGCGGTCATGGTCAACCTGGTCCGGACCGCGGCCGGGGACTACGACCAGGCGCTCGACGAGGCGGGAAGGGTGGTGAAGCCGGTCGAGTACCAGGACGCGCTCGGCTTCGTGCGCACCGCGAGAGCCATGCTCGACTCGATCCCGGCCGACGAGCGGGCGACCGCGGCCGAGGCGATCGCCAAGGCCAAGGCGCAGTTCGAGGCGGTCGCCGGGCTGTGGCCGAGCCTGGTGCCGCCGGCCGCGGTCGAGGGCGATCCGTCCGAGCTGTACGGCGCGGCCGCCTATATCGAGATCGCCGGCCTCCATGTCACCGGCCTCCATGTCAAATGACGGCCGCGACGGCCGCCAGCGCCTGAACGGGCCCGCGCCGGCATGATGCTGCGGATCGCCGGGCTGCTCGATCCCGAGCGCCTGGCGGCGCTGCAGGGCGCGCTCGCCGACCCCGGCCTGTACGCCGACGGCCGGGCGACCGCCGGTTGGCACGCGCGCGCGGTCAAGCACAACCTGCAGGCGCGGCGCGGCGGCATCGTCGACGATGCGCTGGCCCAGATCCGACGCGCGCTGCTCAAGCACGAGGTGTTCGCCGCCGCGGCCCGGCCGAAGGCGATCGCGCGGCTGACGATCAGCCGCTACGAGCCGGGCATGAGCTACGGCAGCCACGTCGACGACGCGCTCATGGAGGGCGTCCGCACCGACCTGTCGTTCACCCTGTTCCTGTCCGACCCGGACGGCTACCAGGGTGGCGCGCTCGTGATCGACGACGCCTACGGCGAGCGCGAGATCAGGCTGCCGGCGGGCGAGCTGTTTCTCTATCCTTCGACCACGCTGCACCGGGTGGCGCCGGTCACCCTCGGTATCCGCCTCGCCGCGGTCGGCTGGGTGCGCAGCTTCGTGCGCGACCCCGGCCGGCGCGAGATCCTGTTCGACCTCGAGACCGCGCTGCGCGCGGTCCACGCCCGCGACGGCAAGTCGCCGCTGTTCGACACCCTCGCCAAGACCCGGACCAACCTGTTGCGGATGTGGGCCGAGGACTAGTCGCGCGATCCGGCAGCGCGGGTTGACATCCCGGTCGTTGCCCTCACCTAACCCGTTGAGCTTCGCATGGTCTTCGTGTGTGTCCGGCGCCGCGCAGCTCGGCGAGCGCCGTCTGCTCCCAGGACGTGTGCGGCAGTTCCATCGGCAGCACCGCCGGTGCCGGCACCGCTCCGGCGTCCGGCGGCGGCGGGGCGGCCGAAGCCAACCGCCAACCCCGAGGAGACCGCCATGAGCAGAGCAGCTGCGGGTAACAAGGTCCTGTTCCACTACACCGGCAGCCTCGCCGACGGCACGGTGTTCGATTCCTCGACCGAGCGCGAGCCGCTCAAGGTCGAGCTCGGCCGCGGCCAGATCATTCCGGGCGTCGATCAGGCGCTCGCCGGCATGGCGCCGGGCGACACCAAGACCGTGACCGTCCCGGCCGAGGGCGCCTACGGCCCGCACCGCGACGAGCTGATCCACGAGATCGGCCGCGACAAGCTCGCCCCGGAGATGAAGGTCGACGTCGGCGACCGCCTGGAGGGCACCGACGCCGCCGGCAAGCGCCTGCACCTGACCGTGGTCGAGGTCACCGAAGAGGCGGTCAAGCTCGACGCCAACCACCCGCTCGCCGGCGAAGACCTGACCTTCGAGCTCAAGCTGGTCGAGATCGTCTAGGCCGGCAGCGCCGGCTGGCCGACATTTCCCCGCCGGCAGTGCGGGCGGGTCGAGCGCAACCGACAGGATCGGTTCGCGGCGTTGCGTCTCGCGGGTCTTCGGACTAGGCTTATGACTAGTCCGACATCCGCTGAGGGAAGGCCTTTGATGCGGACGTGGCAGGTGCAGGACGCCAAGGCCCGCTTCAGCGAGCTGCTCGACGCGAGCCTGAGGGAGGGACCGCAGGTCGTCACCCGTCGTGGCGTCGAGGCTGCGGTGCTCGTGCCGATCACGGAGTGGCGGCGAATGCAACGGCTGTCGCAGCCGACGCTCAAGGACCTGCTGCTGGGCGAGGGACCGCGCTTCGAGGTCTTGGTGCCGCCGCGGCGCGCCTGGCGGCGTCGGCCGCCGCCGGAGTTCGAATGAGGTGTATCTGCTCGATACCAACGTGGTCTCGGAGTTGCGTCGCCCCCGACCTCACGGCGCGGTGCTTGCCTGGATCAAGACGATTCCTGATGAGCAGCTGCATGTGTCCGCGGTGACGCTGGGCGAGCTGCAGGCGGGTGTCGAGATCACGCGGGAGCAAGACGCGGACAAAGCCGCCGAGATCGAGGCCTGGATCGACCGGATTGCAGGGCTGTACAACGTGCTACCGGTGGACGGATGGTGCTTCCGAGCCTGGGCCCGGCTGATGCATCGCCAGCCGGACGACTTGCTGATGGACGCGCTGATCGCCGCCACCGCAGCCGTGCGCAACTTGACCGTGGTGACCCGCAACGTCCGACATTTCCAGCGTCTCGGCAGTCCGACGCTCAATCCCTGGCGGCGCCCTCCAGCATAAAGGCGCTCGAGCGCGGTCAGCCGCCGCCGAGCAGGAGATGCGGCAGCCAGAGGGCGATCTCGGGGAAGGTCATGACCAGGAGCATGGCGGCGATCTGCATCAGCATGAAGGGCCAGAGCGCCTTGTAGATGTCCTGGAGCGAGATCTCGGGCGGGGCCACGCCCTTGAGGTAGAAGGCGGCCGGGCCGAACGGCGGCGAAAGGTAGCTGATCTGCATGTTCATGCAGAACAGGATGCCGAACCAGATCGGGTCGTAGCCCAGGTGCTGGATGATCGGCACGAAGATCGGCATCGTCAGCAGCAGAATCCCGACCCAGTCCATGAACAGGCCGAGCACGATCAGGACCGCCATCATGATCAGGACGACCACGACCGGCGCGAACGGCAGCCCGGTCATGGCGTCGTGGATGAAGCGGATGCCGCCCAAAAGGTTGTAGACGCCGATCACGGCGGTGGCGCCGAAGGTCAGCCAGAGCAGCAGGCCGCAGGTCGCCATGGTCTGCTGGACGCATTCCCTGAGCATCGCCCAGCTGAGCTCGCCGCGCAGCCAGGCGGCAAGGATCGTGCCGGCGACCCCGACCGCCGCCGCCTCGGCGACCGCCGCGATCCCGGCGTAGATCACGCCCAGCACCCCGAACGCGATCCCCATCGGCAGGATCAGGCCCTTGAGCATCGCGAGCTTGGCCCTGAGCGGCAGGTCGCGCTGGGCTGCCGGCAGCGGCGGCCCGAGGCCCGGCTCGAGGCCGCAGCGGATCAGCACGTAAGTGAGATAGAAGGCCGCGAGCAGCAGGCCCGGCAGGACCACCGCGAGGAACAGGTCGCCGATCGAGACATTCGCGGTCAGGCCATAGAAGATCAGGACGATCGAGGGCGGGATCATCGTGCCGAGCGAGCCGCCGGCGCAGATCGTGCCGATCGCGAGGTTTTTGTCGTATCCCAGGCGGAGCATCTGGGGCAGAGCGACTAGGCCGAGGAGAATGATCTCGCCGCCGATGATGCCGGTGGTCGCGGCCATGAAGACCGCGGCCAAAAGCGTCATCACCGCGATCCCGCCGGGCAGGCCGCCCGCCCAGACGCTCATCGCATCGTAGAGGTCGCGCGCCACGCCCGAGCGGTCCATGATCGCCGCCATCAGCAGGAACATCGGCACCGAGAGCAGGACGTAGACGTTGACGAAGCCGTAGATCCGGCTCGAGATCAGCAGCAGCGCGTTCCAGCCGAAGCAGCCGTAGGCGAACGCGACCGCGACGAAGCCGAGCGCGAAGGCGAGCGGCACGCCCAGCATGAGCAGCAGCAGCAGCGAGCCGACCATCAGGACGGTGATCAGCTGGATGCTCATCGGTGCGTCACCAGGGGCTGGTCCGGGTGCGGATCAGGCGCACCAGCAGGACCACGGTCTGCAGGATCAGCAAGAGGGCGCCGAGCCAGAACGCGGTCCGGATCACCATCGGCATGGGGAAATCCCAGGCCCGGCCGCTCATCTCGACCCGACCGATCGAATCGATCGCCTGGCCGCCCGCGAACCAGCCGAGCGCCAGCAGATAGACCAGCCCGACCATGAGGCCGATCAGGTCGCAGACGCGTTGCAGCGCGCGCGGCAGGGCGTCGTAGAGGAAGGTGATCCGGATGTGCTCGCGGCGCTCGAGCGCGTAGGCGCCGCCGAACAGGAAGCAGGTGGCGCTCATCATCAGCGTGGTGTCGTGGACCCAGATGGTGGGCGCCCGGAACACCCAGTCCATCAGGACCTCGTAGCAGGTCAGCGCGGCCGAGATCAGGAACAGCCAGGCGAGGCGGTCACCGATCGCGCGCGTGAGCCGGTCGACGGAGCGCAGGTCGGTCATGGCGGGCGCCGGGCGCGCGCACCGGTCGGATGGCGGTCGGAGGGGGACGGGCGGCAGGCCATGGCGGCTGCCATCCGCCCCGCCGTTCGCGTCAGACCTCGGTCATCCGGGCCGGTGCGGCACCTTGCCTACAGCAGGCCGATCTTGGTCATGTAGGCGATGTGGCTGTCGTAGATCCTTTTCGACATCTCGCTCTTCTGCGACCACTCCTCCCAGACCTGCTGGGCGACCTCACGCAGCTCGCGCCGCTGCTCCGGGCCCCAGGCGATCAGGGTCTTGGGGTCGCGCTTGGCGACGAAGCTCTCGTCGAGCTTCTCATTCGCCGCGAGGCTGTCCTCGTTGAACGCGACGGTCGCGTCCAGGAGGACCTGCTTCAAATCGTCGGGCAGGCCGTTCCAGATGTCCATGTTGAGCGAGACGTCCGAGGACGGCATCGAGTGGATGCCCGGATAGATCGCATAAGGCGCGATCGCGCCGTAGCCGAGCTCGTCGTTCATGCCGAGCGTGCCCCAGTCGGTCGCCTCGATCTTGCCGCGCTCGAGGGCGGTGTAGACCTCGGTGCCCGGCAGCGTCGAGACGCCGACCCCGAGCTTGCGGAAGATCGCGGCGCCCATGCCCTCGGGCGAGCGCATCTTGACGCCCTCGAACTCCTTGATGTTGCGGATCGGGATCTTGGACGGGATCGATTCCGCGCCCCACAGCACCGGTCCGAGATAGTAGACCCCGAACTGGCCGTAGAGGTCGCGGGCGATCTCCATGCCGCCGCCCTCGTGGAACCAGGCGGTCAGCTGCTGCGGGTTCTCGTAGCCGGCGTTGAAGTCGGCGAGCATCGCGAACGCCTGGTCCTTGCCGACGAAGTAGCCGGTGCCGCCGTTCATGCCCTGGATGATGTTGGCGGCGACCGCGTCCAGCATCTCGCTCGGCGGCACGATCGCGCCGACCGGCAGGGTCTCGATCTCGATCCGGCCGCCCGACTTGTCCTTGACGTTGGCGGCGAAGCGCTCGAACGCCTGCTGGTTGACCGTGCCCGGCTGCCAGAAGGACTGCCACTTCCATTGGTAGTCGGCGGCGCCGGCGTTGGCCGCCAGCCCGAACGTCAGGACGGCCGCGATCCCGCCCAGGACGGCGCTGCGGATGGCGCCCGATTTGCCCTCGATCATGCTCGCTCTCCCTGATGTTGTTCGAGGTTGATTGAGGTCGGCTTCGATCCGGGGCGGCTAGCGGAATCCCTCCCGGCCGGTGCCGCGCATCAGAATCCGGGCTGCACGCGCCGTGACCAGGGCGTGCTCGGCGAGCGCCGCCTGGTCGAGATCGGCGACCGGCGGCCGCTCCGGCAGGAAGTTGTGCTCGCGGTCAACGCCGCGCACCAGCATGGCGCTGTCCTCGCGCGCCGGCGGTCTGGCGGACATAGGTCGGCACATAACGGACCACGAAGCCGATCCGCCGGTCGTCCGAGCGGTTGGCCTCGGAGCCGTGGATCAGCTTGACGTGGTGCAGCGACATCTGGCCGGGCTCGAGGACCAGGTCGACCGCCTGCGCCGGGTCGACTTCGACCTGGATCTCCTGGCCGCGCGAGAGCAGGTTGTGCGCGGCGAAGGTCTCGCGGTGCGGGATGACGTCCTGCTTATGGCTGCCCGGGATCACCCGCATGCAGCCGCTCTCGGGCGTGCTCGGCGCGAGCGCGATCCAGGCGCTGACGATGTCGGCCGGCTCCAGGCCCCAGTAGGTCAGGTCCTGGTGCCAGGTCACGAAGCTCGGGTCGTGCGCCTCCTTGGTGAAGAAGCCGCTGGCCCAGCAGAGGATGTTCGGCCCGAGCACGCCCTCGACCGCATCCAGCACCGCCGGCTGGCGGACCAGCTCGTCGAGGAAGGTGAACAGCAGATGCGGCTTCTGCTTCATGGCGCCCTTGAACGGCCCGCCGTTGGCGGCCTCGGCGGCCTCCAGCCGCTGCCGACAGGCGACCGCCTGCTCGGCGCTCAGCACCCGGATCGGGCAGAGATAGCCCCGCTCATGATATTGCCGGATCTGAGCTTCGGACAGACGCATGGGCGGCCTCCCTGGTTCGCTTACATCGCGGGGGCTGCGTGGCCCGCCTTCGAGGTCTGGGCCGCGCCGCGCATCAGGATCGCCATCCGCCGGTCGCGCACGCGCTGATGGCAGGCGATCGCCTCGGGCGCCAGATCGTGAGCCGGCGCCGGCTCGAGCTCGAAATAGCCGAAGTCGTCCCGGCCGCGCACGAGCGTCGCGCTGTCGGCCCCGACCTCCTGATGGACCTTGGGCGGCAGGTAGCGGACCGCGAAGCCGATCCGCCGGTCGCCGGACCGGTTCTGATGCGAGCCATGGAAGATCTTGACGTGGTGCAGCGACATCTGGCCGGGCTCGAGCACCAGATCGACCGCGTGATCCTCGTCGACCTCGACCGCGATCTCCTGGCCGCGCGAGAGCATGTTGCCCTCGGCGAAGGTGTCGGCGTGGGCCACGACCTCGCGGCGATGGGTCCCGGGCACGACCCGCATGCAGCCGCTCTCGGGCGTCGATCGGCGACAGCGCGACCCAGGCCGTGACCACGTCGCCCTCGGCCTCGAGGCCCCAGTAGGTGATGTCCTGGTGCCAGCTGATGAAGTCCGGCGTGCGCGGCTCCTTGTTGAAGAACACCGACTCCCAGCAGAGGATGTCCGGCCCGATCACCGCCTCGACCGCATCCAGGATGCGCGGCTGGCGGACCAGCTCCTGGGCGAAAGTGTAGACCAGATGCGGCTTGTGCTTGTAGGGCCCGGGCAGGCTGCCGCCGGCCGCCGCCTCGGCCGCCTCGAGCCTGGCGCGGTAGTGCGCGGCCTGCTCCGGCGTCAGCGCGTCGATCGGGCAGAGATAGCCGTCCCTACGATACTGCCGGACCTGGGCCTCAGACAGGAGCTTGGCCATGCTCATCTCTCCCGCTGTGCGGCTTGGTTGATTCTCGGCGAACCGGCCTCCGACCGTCCACCCCTAACCCAGATCGCCGCAGCCGTGAACCGAAATCGTTTTCACTGGCCGACGGCGTTACATGCAGGGCCGGCGGTGCTAAGCTGACGGCCGCCTGGAGGAGCGATGGCGAAGGCAGCACCGATCGAGCATGAGGACTGGCCGCGCACGGTCGCGGCCTTCGAGGAATGGCACGCGCTTCAGCCGGAGCGCTGGGAGTTCGTCAGCGGCCGCCCACGCCTGATGGCGCCCGCCTCGATGCGGCACTCCGTCATCAAGCGCAACGTCTTTCGGGCGCTCGACCAGGCGCTCGCGACCAGCGGCTGCGAGGCTCTGGTCGACGGCCCGCAGATCCTGACCGACGACATCTCGGCGATCCCGGACGTGGTGGTCACCTGCGCGCCGATCGATCTCACGACCCCGGTGATCGCATCGCCGGTGATCATCGTCGAGGTGATGTCGCCCTCGAGCGCCGGCGACGATCACGGCCTCAAATGGCTGAGCTACCGCAAGATCGAGAGCCTCAATCACTACATCATCGTCGCCCAGCACCAACGCCTGGTCCACGTCCACAGCCGCGCCGGCAACATCTGGCGCGAGCGCTTCGTCAACGCCGGCGCGGTCGAGCTCGACGACCCGCCCGTCCGCCTCGAACTCGACGCCGTGTACGCCGCCACCGACGTCGCAGCGTGAGCTTGCCAGGAAGCCGGCGGCCTCGCCTGGGTGCAGGGCGGCCGGGGCTGCGCTAAGATGCGCACGACAGCCACCTGGAGGAGCGATGGCGAAGGCAGCACCGATCGAGGACTGGCCGCGCACGGTCGCGGCGTTCGAGGAATGGCACGCGCTCCAGCCGGAGCGCTGGGAGTTCGTCGCCGGCCGGCCGCGGCTGATGGCGCCGGCCTCGATGCGCCATTCGATCATCAAGAACAATGTCGGTTTCGCGCTCCGCCAGGCCTTGGCCGACCGGGGCTGCGCCGCGCTGGTGGACGGCCCGCAGATTCTGACCGAGGACATCTCGGCGATTCCGGACGTGGTGGTCACCTGCGCGCCGATCGATCTCGCGACGCCGGTGATCGCTGAGCCGGTGATCATCGTCGAGGTCATGTCGCCCTCGAGCGCCGGCGACGATCACGGCCTCAAATGGCTGAGCTATCGCAAGATCGAGAGCCTCAATCACTACATCATCGTCGCCCAGCACCAACGCCTGGTCCACGTCCACAGCCGCGCCGGCGATGTCTGGCGCGAGCGCTTCCTCAGCACTGGCATGCTCGAGCTCGACGCCCCCCCGGTCACCCTCGAGCTCGACACGATCTACGCCGCGACCGACATCGCCGCGTGAGCCCCTCATGGACGGGCCCAGGCTAAACCTTATGCTTTTGAAGGCGACCGCGAGGTTGACGGCTCGCTGAGCCGTCCGGAGCAGAGGCGCTCGCCGCGGGCCCGCCGATCTCGGTGGCGATGAGGACCTCGCGACCGTTTCGTCGCTCCTTGCGGCAGCGTACGACAGTTCCCGGCTCGAATTGCCAGGTCTCGACCTCCCGATCGTAGTTCTGGTCGAGAATGAGATAGGCGTCGGTCGCGACCTTGCGGGCGGCCACCGGTCGCCAGACGTCGATGCCCTCGTCCAGCAGGGCTACGTAGATGGTTTCGTGTTCAGTGCTCATGGATACTCGAGGCGGTCGCCGCCGACGTGAAAGACCTCCCCGGTCGCGTCATCGACGACGACCGAGCGACCGGTGCCTGGATGAACATATCGGGTCGCGGGCTCCTCTTGCCACGGGTAGCTATGCCCCGCGTGCGCAAGGCCTCGACGATCTGCCGCTCCGTCCAACCGCGTCTTGCCATCTGTCTTACCACGGACGATGCTCGACCGAGAGGACCTTCACGTGGGTCCGACTGCCCCGACCTCAGGCGAGCAGGTTGCGGCCGTTGGCGTCGAAGTAGAAGGCGCGCGCGAGGTCGGGGGTCACGCCGACCCGGTCGCCCTCGCGCACCGGCGGCTCGCCTTGCATCAGGACCCGGAGGTCCTGGCCGGGGTTCTCGACCAGGACCAGGGTCCGGCTGCCCATCATCTCGATCAGCTTGACCGTGCCCGGGATCGCCCCCGCCGCCCCCAGCGACATCAGCTCCGGGCGGACCCCGAGCGTGATCCTCCCGCGCGCGTCCGCGAGCCGGCCGGCGACCGCCGCCGGCAGCGACAGCGAGAAGCTCGGGTGGGTGAGCGTCAAAACGTCGCCACGACGCTCGAGCGCGCAGTCGAACCGGTTGATCGGCGGCAGGCCGATGAAGGTGCCGACGAACAGGTTGGCCGGGCGATGATAGACGTTGTGCGGGGTGTCGACCTGCTGCACCACGCCCTCGTGCATCACCGCGATCTTGTCGCCGATGGTCAGCGCCTCCTCCTGGTCGTGGGTGACGAAGATCATGGTGCATGCGAGCTTGCGCTGGATCAGCTTGATCTCGGTCCGCATCTCGACCCTGAGCGCCGCATCGAGCGCGGCCAGCGGCTCGTCGAGCAGGAAAGCGTTGGGCTCGGTCACGATCGCCCGGCCGAGTGCCACCCGCTGGCCCTGGCCGCCCGAGAGCTCGTGCGGGCGTCGGTCGAGCAGCTCCTCGATCCGCAGCAGGCGGGCCGCGTCCTCGACCCGGCGGTCGATCTCGGCGCGCGCCAGCCGCTTGCGCATGTCCAGACCGAAGGCGATGTTGCGCCGCACCGACAGGTTCGGGAACATCGCGGTTTCCTGGAACACGAAGGCGAGATTGCGGTCCCGGGGCGGCACCCGGGTCATGTTGTGGCCGTGGATCCAGATCGCGTCGTCGTTGTCCGGATGCTCGAGCCCGGCGATGCAGCGAAGGGTCGTGGTCTTGCCGCAGCCCGAAGGCCCGAGCATCACCAAAAGCTCACCCTCGGGCATCGCCAGATCGACGTTCTCGCAGGCGACCACCGCGCCGCCGCGGAAGGTCTTGCGCAGATGCCGGACCTCGAGCCCCGTCCCGTTCGTCTTCATGCCGCCCTTGCCCCGATCGCCCCTCAGTGACCCGCGCCGGCGAAGGTCTTCGCGAGGTGCTTTTGCGCCAGCATGTACAGGACCACCGGCGGAATCCCGGCGAGCAGGGTCATGACCATGAGCGGCCCCCATTCGACCCGCTCGCCGCCGGCGGTCGAGGCGTAGATCGCGACCGAGGCGGTGCGCGGCCCGTCGCCGGTGGTCAGCATGTTGGAGAACAGGAAGTCGCTCCAGCCCTGGAGGAAGGCGAGGAACAGCACCGAGACGATCACCGGCTTGGCCATCGGCAGCATGACCCGGTAGAACGCCTGGAACTGGGTGCAGCCGTAGACCTGCGCCGCCTCCTCGAGGTGCCGGGGCAGGCGGGCGAAGTAGCCGCGCAGGATCCACATCGAGTACGGCACCGCGAAGATCTGGAACGCGAGCCACAGGCCCAGGAAGGTGTTGAACAGGCCGATCTTGATCCAGGTGATCGTGATCGGCACGATCAACAGAATGAACGGGAAGATCAGCGTGCCGACGATCATGTAGAAGAAGGGCTCGCGAAACCGGAACTCCTTGCGCGCAAAGATGTAGGCGCCGGGCAGCGCGATCGCGACCGCGAGCACCGCCGAGCCGAGGCCGGCGATCAGGCTGTTGAGCAGGTAGCGGTGGAACTGGTTGATGCGGAACACGTCGTCCCAGGCCTGGAAGCTGATCTGCTGCGGCAGCCAGCTGACGTCGTAGATCTCGGCCGGCGGCTTGAACGCCGTGACGATTACGTAGCCGTAGGGGATCAGCACCAGCGCCAGGATCACGGTCAGGCTGGCGTAGGTCAGCAGCTTCTGGATCGGGGTCGAGCGGTCGTCCATGGCTATCGGCCGGTGTGCCGCAGGTGGCGCTGATAGAGGAACGCGAACGGCGCCAGCAGGAGTGCGGTCATCGCCACCAGGAACATGCCGACCGTGAACGCCATGCCGAAATCGCCGGACATGAACGCGAAGCGGTACATCAGGATGCTGAGCACGCTGGTCTCGTAGCCCGGGCCGCCGCCGGTCAGCTGGAAGGGCTGGTCGATCTTGGCCAGGTTGAAGGCGATCCGCAGGATCACCACGACCAGGATCGCCCCCTGGATGTTCGGCCAGGTCACGCTGACGAACCGCTGCCACAGGTTGGCCCCGTAGATCTCGGCCAGCTCGTAGTGCGATTCCGGGATCGCCTGCAACGACGACAGGATGATCAGGAACATGAACGGCCAGAAGGTCCAGGCCGCGATCAGCGTGATCATCCACTTGGCCCAGGTGTTGTCCGAGAACCAGTAGATCGGCGAATCGACGATCCCGAACGCGAGCAGGTAGTGGGTGATCATGCCGAGCCCGGGGTCGAGCAGGAACAGCCAGATCGCGCCGACCACCACCGGCGGCATCGCATAGGCGATGATCATGATGCCGCGCAGCAGAGCTTCAGCGGCACGAAGCGCTGCTTGAGGGCAAGGGCCGCGGTCAGCGCCACGATCAGCTGGAACAGGGTCGAGAGCGAATAGATCAGGGTCGATTCGATGCTGACCCAGAAATAGTCGGCATCGAGGAAGTCGACGTAGTTCTGGAGGCCGCGCCAGCTCGGCTCGCCCATGAACGGCCAGTTGTGCAGGCTCATCCAGATGCCCTGAAGAAACGGCAGCCAGAGCAGCAGGACCATGAACAAGGTG
Source organism: uncultured Alphaproteobacteria bacterium (assembly GCA_963730195.1). Classification (GTDB taxonomy): domain Bacteria; phylum Pseudomonadota; class Alphaproteobacteria; order Geminicoccales; family Geminicoccaceae; genus DATAOG01. Next base: position 30,503 of record CAVSRN010000041.1, on the reverse strand, counting down.
GTCGGCAAAAGGAACAGGACGATCAGCCAGCGGTCCTCGGCGAGCACCGAGCGTCCTTTGGGCGCGGCTGAGACGGCCGGACGGCCGAGGGCCGGGCGATCCTCGATGGTCTGGGCCATCTCAGCCGTGCATCGGCAGCGTGCGGATCAGCCCTTGAGCACCTTGTCGACCTCGTCGGCGTAGGCGTTCAGCTCGTCCGCGACCGAGGCGCCCTGGAGCATCTTCTGGCCGTGCGGCGCCAGCAGGTTGTACTGGAAGTCGACCGAGCGCGGATGGCCGGTCCACATGCCCGGGTTGTCGCCGATGGTCGCGATCTCGGCCTCGACCGAATGATCGGGCTCGCCCTTGAGCTGGTCCCACAGGTCCTTGCGCGAGCAGAGCCCCGAGCTCTTGGCGACCGCGATCATGTTCTCGGGCAGGAACCACTCCTTGATGAACTCCCAGGCCGCCTGCTGCTTGACTTCGGCGTCGGCGCCGTCCTGCTTGACGATGTAGAACGAGTTCGGCCCGAGGAAGCACTGCGAGCCGGAGGTGCCGCCGGTGATCGGAAAGTGCGGGCCCCACATCACCGTCCCGTCCGCCACCTGCTCGGGGATCCGGTCGAGCAGCGTGCCCCGGTTCAGGATGTCGCAGTGCACGATGCTCTTGCGGCCGACGATGAACTGGTCGACCGCATCCTCGTCGGTGCTCTGCGGCGTGTTGGGCGAGGACAGCTTGTACTTGCGGAACACGTCGACGTAGAACTGGCAGCCCTGCTTCCAGGCGTCCGAGCGCGCGTTGCTCTTGGTCCAGTCGGCGTTCAGGAAGTCGCTGTCCTTGATCGAGAGCGAGCGGATCCAGCCGTTCAGCTGGGTGTCGCCGAAGTCCCAGATCTTGCCGTAGACCTCGGTCGGGTAGGGGATCCCGGCCTTGGCCTGGAGCTCCTTGCACAGCTCGATGTAGTGATCGGTGTCGCGGATCGGATAGTTGGCCTCGAAGTCGATGCCCGCCTTCTCGAAGTGATCGCGGCGGACCAGGTACGGCGCCTGCATGACGATGTTGAAGGGCAGCCCGTACAGCCGGTCCTTGTCGGGGAAGCCGCGGTTCTCTTCCTCGTTGAGCGGCAAATACCACTCGATGCCGGCGCGCGTGTCCGGGTCGAGGGCGCTGTCGACATAGTCGTTCAGCGGCACCAGGAACTTGCGCAGCTGGTTCACCCACCGGCTGGCGGTGTCGAACACGGTCGGCTGCACGCCGCCCAGGAAGTCGGTCCGGTATTTCGGCCCGATGATGTCGCCATAGCCGTTCCAGGTCACGTTGACCGTGGCGCCGGTCCGCTTTTGGAAGGCGTTGACGATGTCCTCGGAGACCTGGCGCACGATCTTGTTCTGGACGCCGATCATGTTCCAGTAGTCGATGGTGACGCCGCTCAGGTCGGTCTTGGCCTGGCCGAAGGCGAGGTCCGGGGTCAGCGACGTCGTGATGCCGAAAGCGGCGAGCGCGCTGGTGCGCTTGAGGAAGTCACGCCGGCTCTGCGCCGTGGTGAAGGTCCGGACCATCGTGCCTCTCCTGATCGGTTGTTCTGGTTGTTGGTGACGTTATCAAAGCCCACCCGGCACGACAAGGGACGGCCCGCCGGTGACGGCCGGCAGGCCGCGCCAAGGTCGTCTGCAGGGCTCTGCCGAGCGTGTGCTGCACCGTGGCCGCGGCTGTCGGCGACGATCACCCGCTCATGTCCGCCCTGCCGCCCGGATCAGCCCTTGGCCGGCAGGGGATGGCCCGGCATCAGCTGGTAGGGGTGGACCCAGCCGGGCAGGGCTTGGATCCGGGCGAGCCAGGCGCCGATGTGGGGATAATCGGCCCAGGCGACCCCGAACTCGTCCGGCCAGTAGAGATAGCCGCAGATCGAGAGGTCGGCGATCGTCGGCCGCGCCCCGGTCACGAACTCGCGCCCGTCGAGGTGTCGCTCCAGCAGGCCGAGGTTGGTGGTCACCCGGGCGCGCAGGAACTCGGTCACCGGGGTCTCGCCGGTCTTCTGGAAGGCGAGCAGGAAGCGCAGGGTCGCGACGTAACTCGTGAGCTTGTGGTTGTCCCAGAGCAGCCAGCGCAGGATCTCGCGCCGCTGGTCCTCGCCCTGCCAGCCGAACTTGCCGAAGCGGGCCGCCAGCCAGTCGAGGATCACGCCCGATTGGGCCAGCCGCGTTCCCTGATGCTCCAAAACAGGGACTTCGCCCATCTCGTTGATCCTGCGAAATTCTGGCGTGCGGGTCTCGCCGTTGAAGAAGTCGACGAAGCGGGCTTCCCAGTCGGCGCCGCACAGGTTCAGCATCAAGGCTGCCTTGTAGGCGTTGCCCGACTGGGCGAAACCGTAGAGCCGGTACTCGGCCATGAGCGGTCCTCCGGATCGCGCCGATGGGTGCGACGCCGGCGCATCTATGCCGCGATCCCGGGCATCGGTCTACGGCTGATCCGCCGGCGCCCGCTTGCGCGCCGAGGTAGGGTACACTATGTACTGACGAGGCCAGTTCCGACGTTACCGGTTGCAGTCGCTGCCTCGCTCTCTGGCGTTGTCCGCTATGCTCCACGCTGAACGTTGAGACTGTCTCGCGCCGAGGCATGTCGCCCGGCGTGCACTTCGCTAACACGAGGTTACGTTCTTGAAGACCGGAACAGTGAAATGGTTCAACGCCACCAAGGGTTATGGCTTCATTCAGCCTGATGGCGGCGGCGGCGACGCGTTCGTGCACATCTCGGCGGTCGAGCGGGCGGGTGTCGACCGCCTGAACGAGGGCCAAAGGGTGCAGTACGAGCTCGTGCGAGGCCAGAACGGCAAGACGTCGGCCGAGAATCTGAAGCTCGTCAACTAGCCGGACCAGCAACCAGGTTTGCGAGCCCCCTGGGGAGACCGAGGGGGCTTTTTCTATGTCCGCGACTCGCATCTTGACGGGCGTATATTCCTACGATAGGATTAAACATGCTTGGCGGTCTGGACGCCTCGAGTCCGGCGCCACCCTTCCTGACAAGCCCCGCTTAAGGGGTTCTTAATCCATCGCCATGAGGCTGGTCGGCACCCCTCCGGCAAAGGTGGCTCCGACCATGATTCCGCCCTCTCCGATGCAGTTCACTCTCTGGGGCTCGGCGCTCTACACCGAGCTCGCGACCGGCCTCTGGCGGGCGCTGGCGGCGCCCTGGCTGCCGCCGGGATGGCCGGCCGCGGCCTGCGCCGCCGACCGGAGCACGGTGCATGCCCCGGGCCCGGTGGCGCGACCGGCCGCGGCCGCCGGCCCGGCGGCCGGCGAGCAGCGCCTGGCCGCGTCGGCGGGCGCGTCCGGGCCGGCGCCGGCCTTGGAACCCCGCGAGCGCCGGGTGATCGAGGTGCCGCGCGGCCGTTGGCAGCATCGGCGCCCGCCCGGGGGGACCTCGCCCCGCGAAGGCTGAGCCTGGGGTCGACCCGGGCGCGCGGCTACGCCTCGACCCCGAGCAGGCCGAGGGTCGCGGCCGCCATGACCTTGGCGGCGTTCACCAGGTCGTCGATCAGCACGTACTCGTCCGGCTGGTGGGCGAGCTCGAGGATACCGGGCCCGTAGGCGATGCAGTCCTGAAGCCCGCCGATCCGATGGATGTGCTTCTGGTCGTAAGTACCTGGCGAGACGACGATATCGGGCAGCCGGCCGAGCACCTGCTCGATTGCGGCGGCGACCGCGCGCACGACCGGCGCATCGCGCGGCGTCAGGGTCGGCTCGACCTCCATGACGTCCCTGATCCGATAGCCGAAGCCCGGCCGGTCGTGGCGGAGCTGCTCGAGGATGGCGACGATCTCGGCTTTGACGTCGGCGAGCGGCTCCTCGATCAGGAAGCGGCGGTCGATCACCAGCCGGCAGCGGTCGGCGACCAGCGGGCTCGGCAGGCCGGCCAGGCCCTCGGCCGGGCCGGCGTGAATCGCCGCGAGGTTCAGGGTCGGCTGGCGCGCCTCGCGCGGCACCACCGGCATCGCCGTCTGGCGGCCCGCGAGCTTGGGCATCAGCTGGCGCTCGATCCGGTTCAAAAACGCGGCCATGTTGCGGATCGCGCAGACCCCGAGGAACGGCATCGAGCCATGGCCGGTTTTTCCCAGGGTCTCGATCTCGGCCCACCAGACGCCGCGATGGCCGATGCAGATCCGGTCGACGCCGAGCGGCTCGGGGATGATCACATGGTCGACCCGGGGGGGCGAGAACCAGCCGCGCTCGGCGAGATAGGCAACCCCGCCGTAGCCGCCCGACTCCTCATCCGCGGTCGCCGACAGCTCGAGCGCGCCGGGAAACTCGACGCCAGCCTCGAGAATGCTCTCGAGCGCCACCACCGCGGCCGCGATCCCGCCCTTCATGTCGCAGGCGCCGCGGCCGTAGAGGCGGCCGTTCCGGACCGCGCCCGCGAACGGGTTGATCGTCCAACCGTCGCCCGGCTCGACCACGTCGATGTGGCCGTTGAAGTGAACACAAGCGCCCGGGCCGCGCCCCTCGCGCCGCGCGATCAGGTTAACCCGCGGCCACCGGTCGCTGTCGCCGACCGCCCCCTCGGCGCGCACATAGGCGATCTCGAAGCCGGCGGCGGCCAGCCGCTCGCCCAGATGCCGCGCGCAGGCCTCGTAGGCCTCGCCCGGCGGGTTGACGGTCGGGATCTGGACCAGCTCGCGGGTGAGCTCGACCAGCGCCTCCCGCCGATCCTCGATTCGCGCGAACAACCCCGCCAGCATCCTCACCTCCTGCGCGCTTTTTTCCACTCAACCCCCACGCCCTGCGGAATTCAAGCGCCAACGCCACCCCGGCGTGACCTATCGCAACGCTTGGGCTCGCGCCAGACCTGCGCTATCGTGAGTGTTCTCAGGTCGGAGGGATAGAATGGAACCGGCCATGCCCAGGCACCCGCCACGCTGGCTTCTCTTCGCGTTGCTCATGGCTACCGCCGGCTGCCAGTCTTCGACGGGCTCGAGCCAGATGCGCAGGAGCGATCTGGACACTTGCCTCTACATCAAAGAAACGGCAAGTTCGAAGATTATCTCTTGTACCAAAGCACTCGACCTTACGCCCCAGAATGATTACTCCGTCTCCCAAATCCTAACAAGTTCGGGGAGAAGCCTACTACGATTTGGAGCATTTTGCAAATGCGATAAGTGATCTGTCCAAGGCTATCAACTTAGTGCCTAACAACACATATGCAGTGTTCGTTAGAGCGCAAGTATACGAGGAACTTCAGAACCCCAATCTGGCCAGCAGAGACTGTCAGAGAGTCCTCGATGCGTGGCCCGGGAATAGCTAGCGAGGTGCCAAAGCCTACTCTGGGTCGGCTTGCCGCGTCGAGCAAAGTGGACGTGAGTAAGCCTGAGAGGTCGCAGCGGTCGAGCCGGTCGCGGTCCAAACGCCCTCGGTGGTTCAGCCGGCCGCGCCCGGCCCGGACGCGGCGCAGCGGGGGGAACGGCGGGTGGCGCTGGTCGTCGGCAACACGGCGAACGACGCCCGGGGCATGGCGGCGGCGCTGCGGGGCCTTGGCTTCCAGGTCACCCTCAAGCTCGATCTGACCCGGGATGCCATGCTGCGGGCGGCGATCGAGTTCAGTCGCGAGCTCGCCGACGGCGGGGTCGGGTTGTTCTACTATGCCGGACACGCGATCCAGGTCGGCGGGCGCAACTATCTGATCCCGATCGGGGCGACCTTCGAGAGCGAGGACCTGGTGCCGCTGGAGACGGTCGAGCTCGACCAGGTGCTCTGGCGGATGGGCGCCGCGCCCAGCCGGCTCAACATCGTGATCCTCGATGCCTGCCGCGACAACCCGTTCGCGCGCAGCTTCCGCGGCCTGAGCCGCGGCCTGGCCGCGACCCCGGCGCCGGCCGGGGTGTTCATCGCCTACGCCACCTCGCCGGGCGGCGTCGCGAGCGATGGCGCGGGGCGCGACAGCCCCTACACGGCGGCGCTGATGAAGGCGCTGGAGGTGCCGGGCCTCCGGCTCGAGGACGTGTTCAAGCGCGTGCTCGCGGAGGTGCGCGCGGCGACCAGGGGCCTGCAGACACCCTGGACCAGCGCCTCGATCACCGGCGACTTCTATTTCCGCCTGCCCGAGGCCGCCCCGCCCGCCGGTCGGCGGGCGCCGACTACGCCGGCCAGGACCTGGCCGCCTGGCGCCTGATCAAGAGCAGCGGCGACCCGGTCGACTTCGAGAGCTACCTCGAGGCCTTCCCCAAGAGCCCGCTCGCGCCCCTCGCCCGCGGTCGCCTGCGCACCCTCGCCCCGGCGCGCGCCAACTAGCCGGACCCCCGAACAGCGCGGTCCCGACCAACCGGCCAACTCACCCGCTCTCTACGCCGCTCTCTACGGCGGATTGTGCTGCCACTCGTTACGGGCTAGGCTGCCGCGCGGGATCGAGGGACATGGCTCGTCGGGATGGTATCTGCAGATCGGCTGATCGCGTCGATCGTCGTCGTCGTCGACTACAAGGCGGGTGGCAGCGAAGCCTGGAATCATCTCCGGCAGACGCTGAACGGGTTGGCGCGTCAGGACTATCGGGAGCCGGTCGAGTTCCTGCTGGTCGAGGCCGACGACGGCCGGCCGGTGCCCGACGACCTGCAGCGCATCCTGCCCGGCCTCAGGGTCGTCCGGACGCCCGGGACCACCTCCTACGATCTGAAGAACGCCGGCGCCGAGGCGGCGGCATCGGACTTCGTGGTGCTGCTCGATGCCGACTGCGTGCCGGCTCCGGGCTGGTGGCGGGCCCTGATCGAGCATCGCCGCCAACACCCCGAGGCGGCCGCGATCAGCGGCAAGACCCAGTACCGGGCCGAAGGCCTCCTGCCCCGGATCTTCGCGCTGGTCGACCGCAGTTACGTCGACTGTGGCGGGCCCGGCCGAACCCGGGCGATTTCCAACAACAACGGTGCCCTGCGGCGGGATTTCCTCCTCAGGTTCCCGCTGGAGAACGACCTCGGGCCGTTCGGCTCGAAGGCGCACGCCGAGCGCATCCAGGCCGCCGGCGGCGAACTCCGGTTCGAGCCTGGCATGGTGGTCGAGCACGCCTACGGCGGTTGGCCGATGCAGAAGACCGACCGCCGTCGGATCGGATTTGCCATGACGCGCTACCGGCAATTGAACGGTGCGTCCACCCATGCCTGGATGTTCAAGGCCGGCGTCCTCGGGCTTCCCCTGGTGATGGCCATGGCGATCGCCGGGAGCTGGAAGCGCTGCCTGAAGCATGCGTCGAGCTACGGCATTCGGTGGTATGAGCTGCCGGCCGCGCTCGCGGTGGCGGCCTGGGCGCATGCGCTGGAAATTCCGGGCATCTTACTGGCGCTCCGCGGCGGCCGGATCGAAGCCACCGGTTCCTATCGTTGACCTCTGACTCCGAGCGACGGCCGAGTGGCCCCGGCGGCCTCCGGGTGCTCGCCTGGCCCGCCTTTCGCAAGCAGGCGGCCAACCCGCACGCAGCCCTGCTCGCGCGCGAGCTGATCGCCATGGGCACCCGGGTGGTCGACTGGACGCCGCTGCGCGCGCTGCTGCGACCTCGCGACCTCTGGCACCTGCACCATCCTGAGGGCGTGGTCTACCGCCGAAGCCTCGCTGGCAGTCTGTTCGAGACGATCGCCTTTCTCGGCCTGCTCTGGCTCGCGCGCCTGCGGGGCACCCGGATCTTGTGGACGATGCATGATCTGGGGAGCAACGACGGCCTGCACCCACGGCTCGAGGCCTGGTTCCGGCGGGCGTTCATCCCGGCCGTCGACGCGGTCATCTGCCTCAGCGAGCGTGGCCGGGCGATGGCGTTCGAGCGCTTTCCGGCGCTCATCGGTCGACCGGCCCACGTCGTGCCGCATGGCCACTATCGGGATGCCTATCCCCGCACCATGACCCGCGAGACGGCGCGGCGGCAGCTGGCACTGCCCCAGGAGGCGACCGTGCTGCTGCACTTCGGCCTGATGCGGCCCTACAAGAACGTCCCGCACCTGATCCGCAGGTTTGGCGCCATGCCGCGACCGGGCACCGTGCTGCTGGTGGTCGGCAAGCCGTTCGATTCCGCGATCGAGCGCGAGGTTCGCGACGCCGCGCAAGGAGCGTCGAACATCCGGCTCGACCTCCGCTGGGTGCCGCCGGAGGACGTCGAGGCCTTCTTCACGGCCAGCGATCTCGTGGTGCTGCCCTACCGTCGGATCCTGAACTCGGGGGCGGTCATGCTCGCGTTGACCTTCGCCCGACCGGTCCTGGTGCCCGACCTGGGTTCGATGCGCGAGCAGCAGGCGGCGTTCGGCGCCGACTGGATCCGGCTCTACGCCGGCGACCTCCGATCCGAAGACCTTGAAACCGCCTGCGCCTGGGCCAACGCCCGCCGCGCGAGGGAACCTGACCTCGCGCGAGGAGATTGGGCGGAGATCGCGCGCCGAACGCGTGAGGTGTATGTGACGGTTCTGTCGCAGCGGTCGCATCGGATCGTGCCTGAGCGGGTCGAGAAAGAGCGGACATGTCCCAAGGCCTGATCGACGTCGCGACCGGACCAAGGCGTCGCCGAAGCCTCTCCGCGGCTGCGTCCAGGGGAAGGTCGTCACTGGGGCGACGCGGTCTCGCTCGGGTTCGTCGAGCCCCGGAGGATGCGCTGAAGATCACCTTCGGCACGAACCCGACCTTGGCGCGGGCGATGGACGGGTCGTTCGTCGCTGTGCCATTTGCAGCCGTGCGAAGTTACGCTTGGACCAGCGGATCGCGCGGAAGACTGGCGCGCCGATCACGACCGGGAGCGACGCCAGCACCACGGCCGCGGTCACGGTCCAACCCTGCCACTGGAATGCCACGACGGCCGGATGCTGGGACCACGCCTCGATGAGTAGACGTCGGGCTGGGCGACCGGCGCCGGCTGCACAGATGCGCGCGGCGACGTTCAGCCTGTGGTGCGCCCGCGCCTCCCGCTCGACAGCGTCGGTCAATCCCGGGTACCGCCGGCGCTCCCTGCTGATGACCCGCTCCCAGTTCTCGACCATGCGCTCCCGAGGGTGACCCGACTGTCGGGCCGCGGGGTCGTCTCGAGGACGGTCCGCAAGGCCAGCACGTGCCGCGGCCAGATCACCTCGGAGGCGCGGCGCGCCAGCGTCAGGCCGACCTCCCGGTAGCCCTTCACGACCTCGCGAAGATGTCGGCCGACCTCCGCTCCCGCCAGGACCCGATGCTCGAGCAACTCGGCCAGACGCAATCGCGACTTGCCGCCGGGGCTGAAATGCTCGGGCGCAGTCTCCGAGGCGAGGCGGCGAATGAAATAGGCGCTGCAGCCGGTCAACGCCTCATCGCGCCTGATCCGTTGGACGAGCGCGAAGCCGAGGTGGGACTTCTGGTCGAGCCCGGCCCGCTTGAAGCTTCGGATCACGTGCGGACCGTCGGCATGTTGCGGCGCCGCCGGCACGAAATGCCCGGTCGTCAGATAGGGATGGTCCATGAAGAAGCGGCCGACCAGATCGTGCTGGTTGCCGATTCCGCCCGCCACCATCCGGTCGGAGGCCAGGAGCAGACGGGCGTTCTCGATGCCGCCGCAGGCAAGGACATAGACCCGGGCCTCGACCTCAAACCCACGCCCCTCGAGAAGGCTCGCCCGAATCGTCCGGATCGAGCGCTGATCGGGGGCCGGCTCGATCTCGACCACGCTCGCGCCGAGGACGACGTCGACGTTGGTCGACCGCTCGAACTCCTGCCGGTACGCCTGCCCGAAATCGCGCGGATAGCCGAAGCGGAAGAGGATCGTCTCCAGCTCGTCGCCGGCGAGGGGCAAGCCGCCGGGACCGGGCGCAAAGGCCGGTTGCTCGTCGACGCCGAGGCCGCAGACCGCCTGCGCGCGCGGATACCAAGCCTCGAGATGGTGGTGGTCGAACGGCCAGCCGCTGTGGGCGATCCCTGGTCGGGGCTGAAAGTCGAGCGGGTCGAGGGGACGGCACTGGGCGGGCCAACGCGTGGTCGAGCCGCCGAAGCCCCGAAACCTCGAATAGGTGAGCGCGTAGCTCGGCGCGCCGACGTTCTCGCCGGCATAGAGCCGCTGGACGCGAGGCGAGTATCGAAGGCCGCCGCTCTCGAGGACAGCCACACGGCAGCGGCTGCCGATGAACTCGCGCGCGAGCGCAATGCCGGCGGCGCCGGCACCGACGATGCAGAGGTCGGCCAGCAGCGGCCGATCCGGGGCGTTCCGGCGGGCATCGAGGAAGGCCATCGCGGTCACATCTCCGGCGGGTTGCGCCAGTCATCGGCCCGGGGCGAGGGCGCGCGGTCGGCCCTAAGGGGCGCCGCCTGGTCCTCGATCGTCCGGGCGCGCCGCCTGCCGGGTCGCGAGCGGTCATGGCTTCCGGTGACGAACCTGGAGAATTCCACGGCGACGAGACTATCAGCTTCGGCCCGGACGCGCGAGGAGCTGGCGGAGCTGACCGAGGGCGCGCCTGTCGCCGACGCGAGGAGCGGGACGTGATCGGGCCGGGCCCGGTCCGAACGCTGCTCAGCGAGCATCTTTTCAGCGATCCGGACTGGCTCAGGCGAACCGTCGCCCGCGTCCCGATGGGTCGGGTCGGCGAGCCGAGCGACCTCGCCGGCATCGCGGTCTTCCTGGCCTCTCCAGCGGCATCCTTCATCACGGGCCAGGTGATCTACGTCGACGGGGGCCTGAGTACCGGCAACTGACCGGGCGGCTCAGCCAACCCCAGCTCCAGCACCCGGGCCGACCGCGCGCCAGGCCAGGAGCGCCGAGCCGTAGGCGGCCTCGAGGCTTCTCGGGCGGAGCAGGGGCACGCCGAGCCGCGTCTGGCGGATCTGGCTCCAGGCCGGGTTCGCCGCCCCGCCGCCGACCGTGCGCACCGAGCGCAGCGCCGGGCCGCCGAGGGCTTCCAGCAAGCCGTAGGCGCGCGCCTCGACCGCGGCGATCCCTTCCAGGAGGCCTTGCAGGAAGGTCGCGTCGTCGTCCGGCCGCACCGGCGCGAAGATCAGCTCCGGGTCCGCGATCGGGAAGCGCTCGCCGCGGCCCGGCAAGGGGTGCCAGTCGAGACCGGTCGGGGTCTCGGGGCGAAGGGTGGGCGTGAGCTCGGCGATCCGCTCGGCGGTGAAGAAGCGCGCCAAGGCGGCACCGCCGGTATTGGCGGCGCCGCCCGCCAGCCAGTGATCGCCCAGGCGGTGGCTGTAGACCCCGTATTCGGGCGCGAAGATCGGCCGCTCGGACAGCAGCTTGATCGTCAGCGTCGAGCCGAGGGCGGTGACCCCGTCACCCCGTCCGGCGGCGCCGGTCGCCAGGAACGAGGCGCAGCCGTCGGTGGTGCCGGCGACCACCAGGCAGCCCTCGCCGAGACCGGTCTCGGCCGCGGCCTCAGGCACCAGCGGGCCCAGCACCGTGCCCGGCGGCACGACCTCGGGCAAAAGCTCCAGGCGCACGCCCAGGCGCTCGAGCCAGTCCGGCCAGACCCGGCGCACCGGGTCCCAGCCGAGCTTCAGCGCGTTGTTGTCGTCGCTGAGACCGAACCGCCCGGTCAGCTGGCCGGCCAGCCAGTCGGCCTGATGGAGCGCATGCCGGGCCGCCGGATGCTCGCCCTGCATGACCAGGAGCCGGGCGAGCGGCGAGGTCGCGCCATGGGCGCCGCTCTCGGGCGGTGCGACCGCGCGAATCCGGGCCGCGAGCGGGGCGGCGCTGGCGTCGTTGTACATGCGGGCCGGGCCGAGCGGCCGGCCGGCCGGATCGCACAGCAGCAGCGTGCCGGAGGTGCCGTCGACCGCGAGTGCCAGGATCTCGCCAGCGCCGCTCCGGGCGATCTCGGCGAGCACGCCGAAGGCGGCCGCTCGCCACACGGCCGGGTCCTGGCTGCGGGCGCCATCCTCGCCTTCGAGCGGCGCCGGCATGGCGCGCGACGCGCTCGCCACGACCGTGCCCTCGCCGTCGATCGCGACCGCGCGGGCACCCGAGGTGCCGAGATCGAGGCCGACGTAGAGCCCGGCCGCCACGGCTCAAGCGCTGCGCGCGGTCCGGGCGGGCGCGGCCTGATCGGCCATCCAGGCCGCGAACGCCGCCCGCTCGCCGCTGCTCAGATGCAACCCGTGCTTGGTGCGCCGCTCGAGCACGTCCTCCGCCGTGATCGCCCACTCGTGCTCGATCAGGTAACGGACCTCGCGCTCGTAGAGCCGCGCGCCGAAATGGCGGCCGAGGTCGGGGAGCGAGGTGCAGCCCTCGAGCAGCACCCGGGCGCGGGTGCCATAGAGCCTGCCGTAGTGACGCGCCTGGCCCTCGGGCAACCATGGCAACTCGCGCCGGAACCCGGCCAGCCAGGCGTCGAAGTCGGCATCCGGCATGTCGCCGCCGGGGAGCGGCGTGCCGGCGGTCCACGCCGGCCCGAGACGGTCGAGGAACGGCTCGAGCTTGGCCAGCGCGTGCTCGGCGAGCTTGCGATAGGTGGTGATCTTGCCGCCGAAGACCGACAGCATCGCCGCGCGATCGGCCTCCGGCGTCTTCGGCTCGACGTCGAAGACGTAGTCGCGGGTGACCGCGGACGGGTTCTCGACCGCATCGTCGTAGAGCGGCCGGATGCCGGAGAAGCAATGGACGATGTCGTCCGGGCCGAGCGCATGCCTGAAGTAGCGATTGACCACGCCCAGCAGGTAGTCGATCTCGGCCTGCTCGATCGCGACCACCTCCGGCCGGCCCTGATACGGGATGTCGGTGGTGCCGATCAGGCAGAGATCGTCGTCGTAGGGGTTGACGAAGATCACCCGCCGGTCGGTGTTCTGGAGCAGGTAAGCCTGGCGGCCCTGCCAGAACTTGCGGGTGACGATGTGGCTGCCCTTGACCAGGCGCACGCGCCGCGGCGCGTTTTGCCCGGCGACGCTGGCGAGGACGTCTTCGACCCAGGGGCCGGCGGCATTGACGACCGCGCGGGCGACGACCTCGCGGCGCTCGCCGGTGCGCGTGTCCTCGAGCGCCGCCTGCCAGTGTCCGGCCGCGCGCCGGAGCGTGGCGCAGCGGGTCCGGGTCAGCACCGTGGCGCCGCGCTGCCGGGCGTCGAGCGCGTTCAGGACCACCAGGCGAGCATCGTCGACCCAGCAGTCGGAATACTCGAACGCGCGCCGGAAGTCCGGCTTGAGCGGCACGCCCGCCGGGTCCTGGCGCAGATCCAGGACCCGGGTCGGCGGCAGGCGCTTGCGGCCGCCCAGGTGATCGTACAGGAACAGCCCGAGCCGGATCAGCCAGGCCGGGCGCTGGTCCTGCGTATGCGGCAGGACGAAGCGCATCGGCCAGACGATGTGCGGGGCCGCCGCGAGCAGGACCTCGCGCTCGATCAGCGCCTCGCGCACCAGGCGGAACTCGTAGTACTCGAGATAGCGCAGGCCGCCGTGGACCAGCTTGCCGCTGCGCGAGCTGGTGCCCTCGGCGAGGTCGTCCTGCTCGCACAGCAGGACCTTGAGGCCGCGGCCGGCGGCATCGCGGGCGATCCCGGCGCCGTTGACGCCGCCGCCGACCACCAGCAGGTCGTAGCTTTCGCGCGCCGGCTGCACCGCTATTCGACCCCGACGACCTCCTTCGTGCGCGGGCCGTAGTCCTTGAAGCGCTCGATCACCAGGGCGATCTCCGCGTCCGGCAGCACCACCGGGCCGCCCAACGCCAGCGCGTAGTAGTACTGCTTGGCGATCGTCTCGAGCTCGACCGCGAGCCACATCGCCTTGGCGAGATCGGGGCCGGTCGCGATCATGCCGTGGTTGGCGAGCAGACAGCAGGTGCGACCCTCGAGCGCCTTTAGCGCGTTCCGCGACAGCTCCTTGGTGCCGTAGGTCGCATAGTCGGCGCAGCGGATGGTCGGCCCGCCGCCGGCGGCGACCATGTAGTGGACCGCCGGGATCTCCTTGCGGCAGCAGGCGAGCGTGGTCGCGAAGGTCGAGTGGGCGTGGACGATCGCGCCGACCTCCGGCCGCGCTTTGGTGATGTCGAGGTGAAAGCGCCACTCCGTCGACGGCTTGAGACGCCCCTTCCAGGCGCCGTATTTGCCCTTCAGCGGCAGGGCGGCGATGTCCTTGGGCTTGAGCTCGTCGTAGGGCACGCCCGAGGGCGTGATCAGCATGCGGTCCTCGAAGCGGGCGCTGATGTTGCCCGAGGTGCCCTGGTTCAGGCCGATCGCGTTCATCCGGCGTGCGGCCTCGATGATGCCGCGGCGCAGTTCGGTCTCGAGATCACTCATCGGTTGGACCTTGGCTCAGCAGGGGTTGGCGAACGGCTCGCCGCGCAGATAACGACCGACCTCGTCGGCGACGAGGCCTGCTGCATACCTCACCGTCTTGAGGGAGGCGCCGGCGATGTGCGGGGTGAGCGTGACGTTGGCAAGCTTGAGCAGCGGCGCATCGGCGGGCGGCGGCTCCTGCCAGAAGGTCTCGAGCATGGCGCCGCGCAGATGGCCGCTCTCGAGCGCCTGGCGCAGCGCCGCGTAGTCGACCATCGGTCCCGCGCGCCGTGTTGATGAAATAGGCGCCGGCCTTCATCCGCGCGAACTGCGGCGCCGCGAGGAAGCCTCTGGTCTCGGGCGTGACCCGGGCGTGCAGGCTGACGACGTCGGACTGCTCGAGCAGCCGCTCGAGACCCGCCGCCTCGACCCCGTCCGCCCGGTCGGCCTCGCTGAGCGGCACATAGGGATCGTCGACCAGGATCCGGCAGCCGAACGGTTTGAGCAGACGCACCACGCGGGTGCCGATGTGGCCGTAGCCGATGATGCCGACGGTCTTCTCGCAGAGCTCGTCGCCGGTCATGTCGGCCCGGTACAGGTCGCCCCGCCAGATCCCCTGGCGCAGGCTCTCGTGGCCGAGCCGGATCAGCCGGGTCTCGGCCAGGATCGCGCCGATCGTGAACTCGGCGACCGCCGAGGCGTTGCGCCCGGGCGCGTTGACCACCGCGACGCCGCGGGCGCGGGCCGCCGCCATGTCGATGTTGGTCGGCCCGCCGCGCGCGACCGCGATCAGCCGCAGCTTCGGGCAGCGATCGAGCAGCCAGCCGGTCACCGGGGCCAGGTGGTTGACCAGGATCTCGACGCCGTCCAGGAGCTCGACGAAGTCCTCGGGCCGGCCCATGAACTCGGTCAGCCCCTCGAGCGCATCGCCGGCGTAGCCGTGCTGCATCGGCTCATCCGGCCACGGCAATTCGCGGGTGCGCAGCTCGAGCGCGGCGTCGACCCGCGCCTGGAGCGCGGCGACGAAAACTTCCGGCTGCATGAAGCGATCGCCGATCACCGCAAGCTTAGTGCTCATACGCGCTCTCCCGCCGGATGCGGGCGAGGTCGCGCCACACCGGCAGCATGCTCTGGCGGATCTGCTGGTAGACCGGGAACAGCGCGTCGTAGCGGCGCTGCAGGGTCGGATCGGGCGCCTCGGCGTCGCCGAGCAGCGGCTCGACCCAGCTGCGGCAGGCGGCCGCGATGTCCGGGAACACGCCGAGCGCCACCGCCGCCATCATGGCAGCACCGGCGGCGCCCGCTTCCTCGCGCGCGCAGGTCCGGACCGGCGCCCCGAGCGTGCTTGCGAGAGATCTGGCGCAGCGCCGGGCTGCGCGCCGCACCCCCGGTGACCCGCACCTCCTCGGGCCGATGGCCCATCGCCGCGTAGCAGTCGCGGGCCGCGAACGCGAGGCCCTCGTAGACGGCGCGGGCGAGCTCGAAAAAACCCTGGTCGTGGGCGAGGCCGGTGAACTGCGCCCGGGCCTGGGGCGCGACGAACGGGCCGCGCTCGCCGGCGGTATGGATGTAGGGATGGAACAGCGCCGCCCCGGGCCGCGCCGCCATGATCCGGGCATCGACCACGCCGAGCGCGGCCTTGCGGCTGGTCCTGGCGCCGAGCGCGCTCGCCGCCTCGACCGCGAGGTCGAGCAGCCAGTCGATGTTGAGCGTCGCCGCCATGTTCGACTGCATCTGGGCCCAGGTGTCCGCGGCCGGCAGCACCATGGTGTAGCCGGTGCAGGCCTCGTTCAGGGTCACGTCGGCGACGCCATGCGCGATCCGCATGTGCATGCCGGTCGAGCCGATCACCGAGCAGCCGAGCTCGCGCGCCTCGCTGTAGAGACCGCCGCCGATCCCGGTGCAGACGACGTCGACGCTGCCCAGCACCACCGGGGTTCCGGCAGCGAGGCCCACCGCCGCGCGCGGCTTCGTGGTCGAGCGGATGCCAGAGCGCGGTGCCATCGACCATCGGCGGCAGCAGGCGGGCGAGCTCGGGGATGCCGAGCGCGTCCAGGATCTCGGGCGCGTAGGCGCGGCGGCGGAAGTCGCCGAAGGTGAAGCTGCCCTCGGTCGGGTCGGTCGCGCGCTCGCCGGTGAGCTTGAAGTACAGCCAGTCCTTGCAGTGACAGGCGGTCGTGGCGCGCTCCAAAAGCTCGGGCCGGTGCTCCGCCAGCCAGACCAGATGCACGCCCTGCTGGCAGGCATTCAGGCCCGAGCCGGTCAGACGGTAGGTGCGCGCGCCGGTGCCGTCGGCGCGCCGCTCCTCGACCAGGGCCGCGGCGCGCGAATCGAGCCACAGCCAGGCCGGTGCCACCGGCTCGCCGTCCGCGTCGATCAGCCAGGTGCCGTCGCCCTGGCCGGTGACCGCGAGCGCCGCGCAGCGCCGCTCCAGGCCCTCCACCTCGTCGCCCAGCCGGCGCAGGACCGCCGCGGTCTCGCGCCAGGTCCGCGCCATGTCCTGCTCGACGCCGCCGTCCGGCAGGGTCGTGTAGGCGTTGGCCTCGGCGGTCATCGCCAGCTGCCGGCCGTCGAGGGTGAAGGCCACGGCCTTGATCACCGAGGTCCCGGCGTCGATGCCGACGATCAGATCGCCCGCCATGGTCAGGCGGGCTCCATGCCGTGGGCCATCGCGGCCCCGGTCTCGGCGTCGAACAGGTGCAGGCTGCGCGCCGGCAGGCGGACCGCGAGCTCGCTGCCGAGCGGCGCCGCGACCATGCCGTCGGCGACCGCGATCAGAAGGTTGCCGCCGAGATCGATGCCGATGTGGCTCTGATCGCCGAGCCAGTGGTTGGACGAGACCGTGCCGCGGACCGCGCCGGCGCCGGCGCCGAGCTGGACCCGATGCGGGCGTACGCCCAGATGCAGTGCCTGGCCCTCGCTCAGGCGCTGGAGTGCGCCGGCGGTCTCGCCCGGGGCCGGCAGGACGACCTCGAACGCGACCTGCTCGCGGTGGTTCAGCACCCGGATCGCGAGCCGCGCGCCGTCCTGGACGACGCGACCCTCATAGATGTTCATCGGCGGCTCGCCGATGAAGCCGGCGACGAACAGGTTGGCCGGCCGCTCCTTGAGCTCGCCCGGCGAGGCGAACTGCTGCAGCACGCCCTGCTCCATGACCGCGATCCGATCGGCCAGCGCGATCGCCTCGGTCTGGTCGTGGGTGACGAACACGGTGGTCATCTTGTGCTGGATCAGCCAGTCCTTGATCCGGGCGCGCAGCACCGCGCGCAGCTGCGGCTCGAGCTGCGACATCGGCTCGTCGAGCAGGAAGACGTCGGCCTTGCGGATCAGCGCCCGGGCGAGGCTGGTGCGCTGCTGCTGGCCGGCCGAGATGGTCGGCGGGAAGCGCTCCAGGATGTCGCCGATCTCGAGCAGCTCGGCGATCTTGCGCACCTTCTCCTGGACCTCGGCGCGCGGCTGCCGGTCGCGCAGGAGCGCAAAGCCGATGTTGTCGCGGATCCTGAGCGGCGGATAGAGCGCGTAGCCCTCGAACGCCATGGCGACGTTGCGCCGGGCCGGCGGCAGATCGTTGATCACCCGATCGCGCAGGCGGATCTCGCCCCGGCTCACGCTCTCGAAGCCCGCGATCATGCGCAGGGTCGAGGTCTTGCCGCAGCCGGAGCTGCCGAGCAGGCCGACGATCTCGCCATCCGCGATCGTCATGTTGACGTCGTCGACCGCGCGCACCGCGTGCGGGCCGTCGGCCCCGTAGACCTTGCTGACCGACTCCAGGGTCAGGTCCGCCATGCCAGCTCCCTCAATGCGGCCGGGGCAGGATGCGCTCGCCGCTCGTCCGGTCGAACAGCAGCGCCGCATCGAAGGCCGGTTGCGCGAAGACCTTGCGATGACCGCGCGGAAAGCGCTGCGCCTCCTCCTCGGTGCAGCTGGCGAGGATCTCCTCGCCGTTGGCCGCTCGGAGCAGGAGGACCGAGCGCACGTTCAGCGGGGTCACCGCATCGAGATCGACCGCGATCGCCTGGCCGCCGCCCGCCATCGCCACCTGCACGGTCTCCGGCCGCAGCCCGACCAGGCACTCGCGCCCGACCGCCCCGGCGTAGGCCGGCGGCAGGCTCACCTGCTGCCCGAACAGCTCGATCGCGATCCCGTTGCCCTGCGGCTGCGGCGTGCAGGGATAGAGATTGATGGTCGGATCGCCGAACAGGCGGGCGATGCTGGTGTTGGCGGGCTCGGTATAGATCTCGGCCGGCGGGGCCGCCTGCTCGATCCGCCCGTTCATCAGGACCGCGACCCGGTCGCCGAGCGCCATCGCCTCCTTGTAGTCCTGGGTGACGTAGATCACGGTCGCCTGGAACGCGCGCAGCACCCGCGGCAGTTCCAGGCGCATCTCGTAGCGCAGCTTGGCGTCGACGTTGCGCAACGGGTCGTCGAGCAGCAGCACCGAGGGGCCCGAGACCAGCGAGCGGGCGAGTGCCGTGCGCTGCTTCTGGCCGTTGGAGAGCGCGCGCGGCAGATGGTCGAGGACGTGATCGATCCGCAGCAGCTCCGCGATCTGGTGGACCTTGGTCCGGATCTCGTCGTTGGAGCTGCCGCGGGCACGCAGCGGGCTCGCGATGTTCTCGAACGCCGCCATGTGCGGGTAAAGCGCGAAGTTCTGGAACGCCATGCCGACGTCGCGCGCCTCCGGCCCGACCCCGATCACCGAGCGGCCGTCGATCCGGACATCGCCGGCATCCGGCGGGTACATGCCGGCGATCAGGCGCAGCAGCACGGTCTTGCCGGCGCCGGAGGTGCCGAAGACCACCACGGTCTCGCCGCGCTGGATGCTGAGCGAGACGCCCTTCAGGACCTCGTCCTTGCGGAAGCTCTTGGTCACCTGGTCGAGCACGAGATAGCTCATCGCTCCCCTCCTCAGCCCTTGACCGCGCCAAGCGAGAGCCCCTCGACCAGGTAGCGCTGGGCGTAGAGCGCGAGCAGCAGGGTCGGCGTCACCGACAGCACCACGGCGGCGGCGATCTGGCCGTACTGGATGCCGGAGGCGGTGACGAAGGCGAGCGCGCCGACGGTCACCGGCTGCTTGTCGGCCGAGGCCAGGATCAGGGCGAAGATGAAATTGTTCCAGGCGAAGATGAAGGCGAGCAGGGCGGCGGCGGCGATCCCCGGGCGCGCCAGCGGGATCGCGATCTTGAGGAAGGTCTGGAGCCAGGAATGGCCGTCGACCCGATAGGCGTGCTCGATGTCCGGGCTGATGTCCTCGAAATAACCGCGGACGATCCATAAGATCAGCGGCAGGACGATCAGCTGGTAGACCCAGATCAGCCCGGTATAGGTATCGTTCAGGCCGATCTCCTGGAAATAGAGCGAGAGCGGCAGGAGCACGAGCAGCGGCGGCGCGAACCGGAACGACAAGAGCGTGAAGGCGATGTCCTCGCCGAGCCGGAAGCGGAAGCGGGCGAAGGCATAAGCCGCCGGGACGCCGAGGATCAGCGCCAGGACGACCGCCGATGCGCTCAAGATCACGCTGTTCCAGAGATTGTTCATGAACGAGATCTCGAGGGTGCCGGCCGAGGTCTCGAGCTTGCCCGAGATCAGCGCGGCGTAATTCCCGAGGGTCGGCGTGAAGAACAGGCTGGGCGGGATCCGCAAAATCTGGGCGTTGGTCTGAAACGACATCAGCAGGACCCAGAAGATCGGGAACAGGAAGAACAGCCCGACCAGCAGGAGCAGAACGCCGCGGATCACTTGGCCAAGGGGGGAAGTGCGGTGCATGGCCGCCTCACGCCGCGCCGCGGGCGCGCTCGCGCAGCCGCAGCCACTGCTTGATGAAGAGGTTGCTGAGCAGGAAGGTGATCGCCCACAGCACCATCAAGAGCGCCGCCGAGCGACCGACATTGGTGTACTGGAAGAACTCGAGGTAGGCCGCCACCTGGAAGACCAGGAGCGTGTCGCCGGGGCCGCCCTGGGTCATGGCGTAGATGATGTCGAACTGTTGGATGCTGTCGAGCATCCGGAACAAGGACGCGGTGATGATGTAGGGGGTCAGCATCGGCAGGGTGATCCGGAAGAACACGAACGACGCCGGGACGCCATCGAGCTCGGCGGCCTCGAACGGCTGCGGCGGCAAAGCGCGCAGCCCCGCCAGCAGCAGGACCATCATGAACGGCGTGTAGACCCAGACGTCGACCAGCACGACCGTCAGCAGCGCGGTCGCCGGGTCCGAGGCCCATTTGAAGTTCGTAAGGCCGACCAGGCTGACGAGGTAGCTGAGGACCCCGAAATTCGGGTTGGTCATCAGCTTCCACATCAGGGACGCGATCGCCGGCGCGATCATCAGCGGCAGCATCAGGACCACGCTCATGGCGTTGTTGAGCAGCGTCGACCGGCGCAGCAGCATGGCGATGCCGAGCCCGAGCAGGAGCTCGCTGCCGACGGTCAGCACGGTGTAGAGCAGCGAGACCCGGACCGTGTTCCAGAAGCTCGGGTCGGTCAGGAAGTCCTTGTAGTTGTCGAACCAGATGAAGCCGCGGATATACGGCAGGGCGAGGTTGTAGCGCTGCAGCGAGTACCAGACCGCGGTGAAGAACGGGATCAGGATGCCGATGCAGACCAGGAGCGCCGGCAGGCTCAAAAGATAGGGAAGGAAGACGTGGCGCGCCGAGCGCCTCGGCGGCGTGGTCACGATCTCGCCCGCCTGGGTCGCCATCGATCTTCCCGCTTCGACGAGAGGGGGTCGCCCGGCCGCGGTGCGGCCGGGCGACGCGAATTCCCGGCTCAGCCGAGACCGGCGGACTTGAGCTGGCGGTTGACGCTGTCCGCCAGCTGATCGAGGCCCTCGTCGACCGGCACCTCGTTCGCGACCATGCGCTGCAGCGAGGCCGCCCACTCGGTCGTGAGGTTGAAGAACAGCGGCTGCGGCGTGAAGTAGATCTTCGAGCCCGGCGCCGAGGCCTCGTACTGCTCGAGGTAGCCCGGATAGCTCTTCGAGATCCGCGCCCGGAACTCCTGGTCGTCCCAGACCGACTGGCGGACCGGATTGACGAAGTCCATCTTGCGCGCGCCGAACAGATCGTGCTCGGTGCCGGACGCCCACTGGATGAAGTACCAGGCGGCTTCCTGCTGCTGGCCATGGGCGTTCATGCCGAGCGACCAGATCCAGACGTTGGGGGTGGGCGCGCTCGCCTCCGGATTGGGCGCGAACGCCGCATAGGCGATATTGCCGGCCTCGGCGGTCCCGCCGTTCTGGAAGTAGCCCAGGATGTCGGCATCGTAAATCATGCCCGACGCCCCGGCGCCGAGGTCGGTGCCGACCTGATACCAGGTGTAGGTCGACCAGTTCTTGGGGCCGCTGTCCTGGATCATCTTGACCCACTGCTCGGTGAACTTCTTGCCGGCGTCGCTGTTCATCGCGGCCTTGAGCTTGCCGTCGGCGACGTCGAGGTCCTTGGCGCCGAAGTTCGAGAAGCCGGACAGATAGCCCGGATGGATGGTCGCCCAGCTGCGCGAGCCGCGCACGCCGATGCCATAGACGTTGGGGACGTCCTTGGTGATCTTGGCGGCCTGCTCGAGCAGCTCGGCCAGGTCCTTGGGCGGGTTCTTGATCCCGGCGAGCTCGGTGATCCGGCGGTTGTACGACAGCGAGTTCAATTCGAAACCCCACGGGATCGCCCATTGCTTGGCGCCATCGCCGCCGAGCGGCGCGCCTGGCACGCCCGACCAGGCGGTCGAGGCGCGCAGGTTGGGCAGGATGTCATCCCAATTGTAGTTCGGCGCGGTCAGCTCCGGGTTGCCGATGAACTCGGCCATGTCGACCAGCCAGCCGGCCGGGCCGTACTGCCAGGTCTGATACGCCCCGGTCATGAACGCGTCGTACTGTGAGGCTCCGGACGACAGGGTCGCCGTCACCTTGTCGAAGTAGACGTCCTCCGGGAACACGTCGTATTTGACGGTCATCCCGGTCAGGCTCTGGAAGTTGTCGAGATCGGCGACCAGGGCATCCATGTAGGGATGCTTGTTCATCAGCAGCTGGAGGTTGGTGCCCTGATACTTCTTCCAGTCGAAGTCGGCGGCGAGCGCCGCCGTCGAGGCCTGGTTCAGGAGGAACTTCGAGCCCGCGACGGTGAGGCCGAGCTGGCCCATCCGCCGCACCAGCTCGCGCCGGCCAAGCCGCTGGGCGACGAAGGCGCTGGCTAGATCTTTGCCTTTCTCGTACATGCTCCTCTCCCTGATTAGGATGCCGCGAGGGCGTTGTCGGACCCGCGCGTCCGCTCACGTCTGGCGCCGAGGCGCACGAGCCGCTGGGCCGTGGCCTCATCGGTGATCAGGCCGGTGACGACCCCGGTGGCGAGCACGGCATCGATCGCCCGCCCCTTGCCCTGGCCACCGGCGATGACGACGACCTCCTTGCCCCGCAGATCGTCGATCCGGAGCGCGATCGAGCGCTGGTTGACCGGCGCATCGACCGGCCGGCCATCGGCGTCGACGAACTGGCCCAGCACCTCGCCGACGGCGCCGGCGCGCTCGAGCTCGGCGAACTCGGCGGGCGTCACCATGCCGGTCTCGTACATGTGCGCCTGCTCGCCGATCTGGCCGATGCCGACCACGTGCAGCTGGGCTTCCAGCGCCAGCGCGAACACGTCGCGCACGCTCTTCTGCGCCATCAGCACCTGCTTGTCGGCGAGGCTGTCGGCAAAGAACGGCACCGGCATGAAGTAGCTCTCGCAGCCGCTCGCCTGCGCCAGCTGATGGATCACGTCGAACGGGTTGGCGGCGGCGTGGCGGGTCAGCGAGCCGAGCAGCGAGACGAAGCGGACGTCGGTGCGCGGCAGCCGCGGCAGGTTCTCGACCACCGCCGCCAGCGTGCGGCCGTGGCCGATGCCGACGATCCTGAGGCGGTCGCCCTCGAGCGCCCGCATCAGGAAGCGAGCGCCGGCGGCGCTCAGGGTCTTGAGCGGCAGGACCTCGGACTCGTCGAGCGTCGGTGCGACCGTGCAGAACGAGAGCCCGTAGCTCTCGCGCAGCCGATCCTCCAGGACCACGCACTCGTCCGGCCGGCCATCGACGAAGACCCGGATCAGCCCCTCACGATGGGCCTGCGCGATCAGGCGGTTGACCTTGACCCGCGAGACGCCGAGCCGCTCGGCGATGTCCTCCTGCCGCAGCCCCCCGATGTAGGACAACCAAGCCGCTCGCGCCGCGAAGCGGTTAGGCTCTGCCGGCACGCTGACGGTCCCTCGTTGCACTTTTGTTCGAGCCCCCAACTTTAGTTCATGCTACACGGGCCGGAGCCGGCTGTCAACGTCCAGTTCCGTCAGTGTAGGGAGCGGGTGAGTTGGCCGGTTTAGGTAGCGCGTGATCTGTCCGGTTCTGGAACCGTTCCGACATCGGCTACCGTGACGTCGATCATCTCGGCCTACGAGCAGGCCATCAAAGAGATCGCGCAGAAGATCAGCTAGGTTGGTGCCGCCGCAGCCGGTCCGGCGGGCGCCGTATCGGCCTGAAGGCGAGGCTCAGAGCGGGTTTTGGGTTCGTTTGGTAGCAGCGGCCGGCGACGGCAGGCTCGCCACGGTCGCGGTTGCAGTGGCCGCCTCGGCCTGGAGCGCCTTCAGAGCGGCAAGCGCGCGGAACAGCTCCGCCTGGACCGAGCCGCGGTAGCGCAGGAGGGTGTCGAGGGCGCGGGCGCCATTGCGGTCACGGATCACGAGCAGGCCGAAGTTCGGCACCGTCGCGCCGCCAACCCGGTCCTTCTCCAAATAATAGTTGAACAGCTCGGTCTCGATGCGATCGGAACGGCGCGCGCGCCAGATGGCGAGCGCAATCTGGCCGGCCAGGTGCTCCTGCAGCGGGCCTGCGGGCGCCAGCTCCTCGCGCAGCGCCGTGGCGAGGCTCAAAAACTCCGCCTCTTTCTCATTGCTGAGCAGCTGAACCTTGCTCGCCCGCAGCCCGTGCTTGAGGGCGTTGCGCGCCGAGCCCGCGCGGCCCTCGGCGGTCACGGGCCCGCGCGAGCGGGCGCCATTGCGCCGACTGGCCTCCGCCCGGCCGTTCAGACTGGTCCTGCTGGTCATCTGCAATCCCCCATGGAGCCGGCAACTGGAGCAAGTCGGGACCGGGCCGTCGGGCAAGGCATGCCGCGCCGCGACGAGCAATTTGCAAGGGCGCTTGTGATTTTCTCCGATTTTCGGCCCACATATTTTTTAGGCTCCGGTTTTTTATGGATTTTCCGGGAAATCGCTCGATGCGCCCTGTTTTTTCCGATTTTCCGATTTTCCGATTTTCCGATTACGCAAGGTGCGCATTCACGTTCGGGCGGCGCCGATGATCCGCGCTCCCAGCTTGCAACAGGCAGCCTGGCAGACGCATGATGGCCGCATGCTCGCAGGTCCACGCCGGCTGATCCGTTTTCTGGCGCAACATCCGCTGACCCGTGGCGACCTGCCGAGAGCGCTCGGCCGGGTAGCCCGGTGGCAGATCGAAAGTCGACTTCGGCCTGAGGTGGTGGTGCCGTGGATCGCCGGAACCCGGTTGCTCGTGAGACGGGGGATGACCGGAGCCACGGGCAATATTTATGCCGGGCTGCACGAGTTCGCCGAGATGGCGTTCGTTCTTCATCTCCTGAGGGCGGGCGATCGGTTCGCCGACCTCGGCGCCAACGTCGGCAGTTACACGGTGCTCGCCGCGGGGGTGCGCCGGGCGCGGGTGGTGGCGGTCGAGCCGGGCTCGGCCGCGCGCGCGGCGCTGCGCGACAATGTCGAGCTGAACGGCCTGGGCGACCTCGTGCGGGTCGAGGGCGTGGCGTTGGGCGCTGCGCAGCGCAGGGTCGCTTTCACGACGGGCTCGATACGACGAACCATGTTCTGGACGGCACGACGGGCCTCAGGAGGAAGTCGAGCAGACGACGGTTGACGCATTGTTCAGCGCTAACTGCCCGGTTCTCCTGAAGCTGGACGTCGAGGGCTCCGAGGCCGCGGTGCTCGCCGGCGCGGTGGCGACGCTCAGGACCCGAGGCTGAAGGCGATGATCGTCGAGCTGAACGGTAGCGGCCGACGCTACGGCTTCGATGACGCGAAGACGCATCGGCACCTGCTCGAGCTCGGGTTCTCGGCGCAGAGCTATGCTCCCTTCACCCGCGAGCTTCGGGGCCAGACCACGGCCGGCGGGCCCAACCGGATCTATGTGCGCGACCCGGACTGGGTGTGCGGGCGCCTCGGGAGTGCCCCGGTGTTGCGGATCTTCGACCGCGAGCTCTGATCGCGCCGCCCTCAGGACTTCGCCGCAAGGATGTCATCACCGGATGATTTGGCTATGGCAGCACAATGCCGCGTGGCGCCAACATATCCTTCAACACATTGCGGTTCTGCTCGACTTCCGCTGGCGAAAGGGCCCGGTTGTAGACGAGGCCGTAGGCCGCCTGCATGGGCACGGTCGCCCCGTTCTCGCGCCCCCAGGTGAAATTGCCCTTGGTATCGAGGGTCGCCGCGGCCGTGACGTTTTGCGAGCTGCCGTTGAGATAGACGATGGCGGTGTTGAGATTGCTGCCCGACTGGGTGACGCCGACGAAGATCCAGGTGGAAGCCGGTACGGCGAAGGTCGTGGT
Organism: uncultured Alphaproteobacteria bacterium; assembly: GCA_963730195.1. Classification (GTDB taxonomy): domain Bacteria; phylum Pseudomonadota; class Alphaproteobacteria; order Geminicoccales; family Geminicoccaceae; genus DATAOG01. The sequence goes on along the minus strand of CAVSRN010000041.1, from coordinate 4,767 downwards.
ATGACCGGCCCCGGCGACTTCCAGCCTGATCTTGGCGAACACCTCTATTTTGTCGCGCAGGGTCCAGCGCTGGAAGTTCGGGCCGGTGCCGGGCCACTCGAGACCAAACGTTGCGCTGGGACCGGGTTTGACGACAGCCAGGACGGTCCGAGCGGCACCGCCGGAGATCCCGACGGGGTCATGCTCGACGTAGTCGCCGCCGTCGAAGCTCAGTCCCTGCGCCGTCCAGCTCGGATCGTTGACATCCGCGCCGGTGGTGCTGCCGAGCCGGCCGTGGTGACCGTTGCCGGTCTGGTCGGTGAGCACCTGCCCGGCGCCCTCGTTGAAGCGCCATTCGGCGATCAGGCCGGCCTGAACGATCGGGATCGGAACCTCCAGAATCGTGCGCTGGCGCGGGCTGAGGCCGAGGCTCCGGCTGAGGGAGCTCAGGGTGAGCGCGGTCATCGACCAATGCCCTCGATCATCGGCAATGCGCCCGACGGCAGGGGGCGCGGCTGGAGGGCGATCACCGTCAGGCGAGTTGAGGACATGGCATCTTCCGGCTGCTGGATGTGGGTCTCAGTCTTGTAATAAGACTATAAACCTATGTCAAGAGATAACGGCGCCACAGCGTCGCAGGTGCAATGGCCCGCTGGCTCCGTGGCGGCGGGCAGGCGAGGGCAGGCCTCCGGCGGCCGACACTGCTTGCTTCCAGTCCTATCTTGTTTGACTCTCGGTTGATCAGCTGTAGGCTCTTAGTGCCGGGTCCGAGGGCCGCTCGTCGACAACCCTCCGGGCCTGGCCGCGTGTTCAGGCAGGCGCCACGGTGACCACCGCGTGATCCGAGCTGTGTCTGGCGGCCGCTTCCCGAGAAACGTAGGACCTTGACCACCTTCGTCCACGGTTGGATGTCAGGCTCGTCGTCCGCCGGGATCATCCAACCGTGATGTGAGCGGCCGCCCCCGGGAGGAAATGTGGGATCAGAGGCGCGATGGTGGCGGCCGCGATTTGAGCGTGTGCGATCGCGCGCGCTGCCGTTCGACGAGCTTGGCGTCGACCAGAAAGCGGTACCAGAACCCTTGTAGGAAATGAAAGACCAGCCCGGGCCCGCCATCCAGGAACCCGAGGCGCAGGATATACCGGTAGAGCCAGTAGGCCCATGCGCGCCAGAACAGCGGCGTCCGGCTGTAGAGGTTCTCCTTCAGCCAGCGGCGGCTGGCGGGCTGGTCGGCGAGCTCGACAGCCGTTCGGGAGCGATCCTGAAGTGCCAGCAGGTCCTCGACTTCGCGATCGGCATAGCGATTGTGCTTGTCCGTCCAGAAGGTCAGCCCCTTGCGATTCTCGTCGATGATGTCGTGAGCCAGCCGCAGGGTTCGGCCGCCATCGGCGATCATGTGCTCGTCCATCGAGCGCGGCTCGCAGCGCGCGCGTCCGTTGCGCCAGATCCGTAGAAGCCAGGTGGGGTAGTAGCCCCCGTGCTTGATCCAACGGCCCCAGAAGTAGACCCTCCGTCTGGCGAGGATGCCGGTGACATCGTCCGGCAGCCCCGGGAAGCTTCGCCGCCAACTCTTCCGCCAGCTCCGGCGTCAGGCGCTCGTCGGCGTCGAGTCGCATCACCCAGGGCGTCACGATCGGGAGCTGGTGGAGCGCCCAGTTGAGCTGCTGCGCCTGAGTTCTCGAACGGATGTTCCACGACCCGGCAGCCGGCCGCGCACGCGATCTCCAGGTACGATCGGTGCTGCCGGAGTTGACGACGAACAGGTCGGCGTCGAGCGGCCGGACGCTAGCGAGGCAGGCCGGCAGGTTGTGCTCTTCCTGATAGGTCAGGATGATAACGGTAAGCGCGTTGATCATCGCGCCTAATCCGTCACGACGCAGGACGGCGGCGGCCCGCTGCCGAGCGCCCACTCGTAGACGGACATCAACTGCCGCGCAATTTCGCGCCACTGAAACTTTTCCTGCACGAGGGCGCGACCGCGGGCCCCCATCGCCTGCCGGTCGACGTCCGACATCGCCAGCAGAGTGCGCAGGGCTTCGGCCATCGGCACGTGATCGGGCTCGGTGCGCAACGCAGCACCGGCGGCGAAGCCCTCCGGCAGGTTGCAGGCGTCGGTCATGAGCGCCGGCAAGCCATAGGACCATGCCTCCAGCATGGCCACCGGCAATCCTTCGCTGAAGGAGGGCAATACGAAGGCATCGGCGAACGCGAGGCTCGCCGCCTTCTGGTCGCCGAACTGCGGACCGACCAGGCGGATCGTCCCGGCGGCGCCGAGCTCGTCGATCAGGCGCCGCAGCCTCGCCTCGTGGCCGCCCTGATCCCAGCCGGCGATCACCAGCACCCAGTCCGCGGCCCCGGCCGGACGATCGGCCTGCACCTTGGCCCAGGCGCGGACCAGGTTGAGCAACCCCTTCTTCGGGTGCAGGCGGCCGAGGAACAGGAGCACGCGGTGACCGCCCGCCTCGGGCGCCCACGCGGGGGGACCCGGCGGGTCATCTGCCGGCAGATCGACGCCGCTCGGGATGACGCAAACCGGGCTGCGCAGCCCGTAGCTGCGGATCGCGCGCGCCTCGGAACCGGCGAGGGCATGCAAGCATGCCGCGCCCGCAAGATGCGTATCCTCGAACCACCAGCCGACCAGCCGCTTTTTCCAGGCGGCGTTGCGCACCGCCCAAGGGTCGAGCATGCCATGCGGGCTCACGACGTAGGGTCGCCGCCCGCCCAGTCGCCGGCTCCACCTCAGGCTCGCGAGCGAGGGATACATCCAGATACCGTTGACGTGGAGGATGCGAGAGACGCCCGGCCTCGAGCGCGGCGCCAAGGCCCGGCGCATAGCCGAAGGCAGCGCTCCCGATCACGGGGTGCAGGTTCGGCGGCGGCGCGCCCGCTTGCCCGTCATCGACGCCGCTCGAAGCGTCCACAAGGCCGAACATCTCCACCTCGACGGCGTTCTGGGCCAAGGCCCTGCCCAGGCGCTCCACGCTGAGCCAGACGCCGGCGGCGCGGCGCGAGGCGTGCGCCGTGAGCAGTCCGACCCTCATCGATGCACCAGCGCCCAGAGCAAGCGACCTGTCGAGCCACGACGCCTTCGGCGGCGGCCGGCTCAGCGCGACCTGCACCGCCTGCATCAGGCCATCGGCGAAGCGCTCCGGCCCCCAGTCGGCGATGATCCGCTGGCTGGCCTGCCCCATCGCGTGGCGTTGCTCGTCGGTCATGGCGGCGACCCGCTGCATCAGCCCGGCCAAGCGCCTCGACGTCGTAGGGATCGAAGGTGAAGCCGTTGACGCCGTCGCGCACGAGGTCCGGCGACGCAGCCACAGCGGTTGGAGACGATCACCGGCAGCCCGCTCGCCATGGCCTCGTTGACCACGAGGCCCCACGGCTCGGTCGTGCTGGCGTGGACGAAGGCGGACGCCAAGCCATAGTAGATCGGCAGCTCGTCGTATTGCTTGACACCCCCGAGGAGAATGCGCTCGTCCAACCTCAGGCCGCGCACCTGCGCTTCGATGGTCGACCGAGTGCTCCATCTCCAAGCACGACTGACGACCAACAGGTTCCCGTCGCGGTTCGTCGATAGCACGCATAGGCGTCGAGAAGCCGAATCCGCTTTTCTTCTCCACGAAACGGCTTACGGCGAGGAAAAAGCGTTCCGGCAGTCCGAGCGCTTCGCGCCAGGTTCCGGCAGTGGCGCGGGCTGCCGAGGCCCACCAGCGAAATGCGAGTTGTCGACGGCATCGTAGCCGTAAAACACGGCATCATCGCTGATACCAAGCGAGCGGGCATAGGCCCGATGGGGCAGGGACCTCCCACGGAGCGCAGCGCCGAAGATACCCACCACTCGCCGTTTCACCGCCTCCCCCCACAAGGGGCGCGGCCTGTCATGCGCGGCGCTGTCGGGCAAGAGAACCGCTGCTCGCTCACGTTGCACGCACCAGTCCAGGCCGGCGAGAGCACCAGGGTGAACAAGCCCGGAATCGCCAATGCTACCGTATCGATTTGGTCGAGAGTACGCTGCACCTCACGCTTGATTTCTGCCGGCTCGCGGTCATCCAGGTCGACATCGTCGTTGAAGACGGTCATTCGGACGAAGCCGCACGCGCCCCGAACGTAGTTCCACAGATTGACGTTGTCCTGCCGCGAGAACTCCACAGCAACGACGCCACACCGGGCAGCCGCCGCCGCCAAGCGCGCATGGTGGGAAGGTCCAGCCCGGAAACATGGCGATCCGTCGTCGAGGATCGGCTCATGGTGCCGGGCTCTGAAGCTTATGAGCCGCCCGCGCACGGAGCGAGCCCAACACGACCTGCCCAAGCTCTGGGCGAGCCGCCATTGTCGACATCAGAAAGTTCAGGAACCAGATCGGGACCATACAAAAAAGCCAAGCGTGCCAGGCCGCATCGTAACCCGGGGTGACGAAGTAGACGGCCATTACCAGGAAGGCCCATAAGCAAGCAACGTCGATCGCGCAGTTCGTCGTGGTTGCCCGCCGCCAAATTACGTCGCCCCACCAGCCGAGATCAGCCAGACGACAATGCTGAACCACGAGAAGTCGAGGAACGCATCTGCGATGCCGGTCGTGGCGACGCCGCCCGCGACGGTCCAGCCCGCGTATTGTTGGACCAATTGGCGCCGGTTGATCGACCAGTCGCTGTGATACGGCTTGTCCGGCCACCAGGCGCGCGGTATCAGGTTAATGAAGGGATAGATCCAAGCGTAGCCAAAGTCATAGCCCTCTTGCTCCGAGGCGGCCTCGACCACGGCTGCGGCGTAGAACAGCTCCTGGCCGCTAA